>CAYIXI010000001.1:0-6090 GCA_964367235.1 uncultured Chitinophagaceae bacterium
GACATTTTATTTGCAAAATGAAAAAAGTTTTCTAATTCTTTTATTCCTCTTCCGGCAGTTGTAGGCGTTGGCGATTGCGAAATTGTGTTAACTCTGATTTTTTTCTTTTTCCCGTAATGATAACCAAAACTTCGCGCAATAGATTCTAAAACAGCTTTTGCTTCAGCCATATCACCATAAAATGGATAAGTTCTTTGTGCGGCGATGTAACTTAATCCAACAACTGAACCCCACTCGTTAATTGCGTCAAGCTTCATTGCAACGCTTAACATTTTATGAAATGACAATGCGGAGATATCTAAACTTTTTTGAAAATAATCGTAATTTGCTTCGGTGTAAGGAATTCGTTTTCGAATATTTGGAGACATACCAATTGCGTGAAGTACAAAATCTACTTTTCCACCAAGTATCTGCATCGATTCTTTAAATAAATTTTCTAAATCTGGCACACTAACAGCATCGGCTGGAATAATTTTAGAATTAGTTTTTTCAGCAAGATTATTCAGCTCTCCTAATCTTAATGCGATAGGTGCATTTGATAAAACAAATTCTGCACCTTCATCGTGGGCTCGTTCAGCAATCTTCCATGCGATTGAATCGCTGTCAAGTGCTCCTGTAATAATTCCGCGTTTACCTTTTAATAAATTGTAACTCATAAAATTCCTATCTCAATTATTTTGATGAATTTAAAAATAAATCATTTGGAATCAAAGAAAGTTAAAATTTCTTCCGTTGTATTTTTGAGCATTTATTCTTAATTTTGCTTCGTAATTCTTCATGAAAAAAATAAATAAAACTCATTTAATTATTGGAATTGATGGTGGTGGCACAAAAACTTCCGCGCTTGTTTCGGGTTTTGATGGCGAACTACTTTCATCGAGCGAAGTTGGAGCGAGCAATTATTTAATTGTTGGATTGGAAAAATCTTGCGAAAGAATTTTTAATTTAATTTTTGATGTTTTGAAAAAAGCTGATTCGACTTTAAACGAAGTTTCGATTATTATTATTGGGCTTGCTGGCGCTGGAAGACAAAAAGATAAAAAATTAATTTTAAATAAGTTGAAACAAATCGCCTCGAAAAATAAATTAAAATTCCCAAGATGTATTATTTTAAGCGATGCGCAAATTGCTTTAGAAGGAGCATTTAGTTCAAAATCTGGTGCAATTTTGATTGCCGGAACTGGTTCGATTTTATTTGAAAAAAATACAAAACAAAATATAAATCGTGTTGGTGGTTGGGGAAGAGTTTTGGGAGATGAAGGAAGTGGATTTTCAATCGGTCAAAAAGGAATTTCTGCAATTTTAAAATCGATTGATGGAAGAGGCGCAAAAACAAAATTGTCAAAAATTGCAAGCGAAAAATTTGGCTGGATAAATTCTGAAAAAATAATTTTTGATGTTTATAAAAATGGATTTGATATTGCTTCGTTTGCGCCAAATGTTTTTGAGTCTGCAAAATCGGGTGATGTGGTTTCAAAAAATATTTTAAATAAAACCGCCGACGAACTTGTAGAACATTTAAGACCAATCGCACAAAAAAAAATAAAATTAGCACTTGTTGGAAGTATTTTTAAAAATTCAAATTATTTAAAAAATTTAGTTGTAAAAAAAATAAAATTAAGTTATCCAAAAATAAATATTGTTGAACCCGAACACTCTCCAAATTACGGCGCCATACTTTACGGATTAAAAATTTTAAATGATAAATAAATTAAAAATAATTTTTACATCCTTTGTAATTTTATTTTCGGGATGCGTTGCGCCATCAAAAATTAGCGATACTAAAATCGAGAAAAAACCCGCACCGAAATATTTTCAAAAAGAAAATTGGATTGAATCGACTCTCAACTCAATGACATTGGAAGAGAAAGTTTCGCAATTACTTTTCGTTTGGACTTTGAGCCCTTATTTTTCAAAAGACGCAGTTGAGTGGATTAAAGCCGAACAACTTGCAAAAGAAAATAAAATCGGTGGATTTATTTTTTCAATCGGCGATGTCTACGAATATGCAATCCACATAAATAAATTGCAAAAAATTTCCAAAGTTCCACTTTTAATTTCTGGCGACTACGAGTGGGGACTTGCAATGCGAATTCGCGGAACAACAAATTTTCCACGAGCAATGGCGCTTGGTGCATCGCGCGATACTTCGCTGGCGTTTGAAATGGGAAAAGCAATTGCGCGAGAGGCGCGTGCAATCGGCATTCATCAAAATTATGCGCCGGTGGTCGATGTAAATAATAATCCGCTAAATCCCGTTATAAACACTCGTTCTTTTGGCGAAGATAAAAAACTTGTTTCGGAAATGGCGATTGCTTTTGCAAATGGTTTGCAAAATGGTGGCGTGATTGCAACTGCAAAACATTTTCCGGGACACGGTGATACTGAAATTGATACGCATTTGGATATGCCGACTTTAAAATTTTCTCGCGAAAGATTTGATTCGCTTGAACTCGTTCCGTTTAAAAAAATTATTGATGCTGGGATTCAATCGATAATGGTCGGACATATTTCAGTTCCTTCCCTTGACTCAACAAGCGATTTGCCGAGCACAGTTTCAAAACTAATTACAACAAAACTTTTGCAAAACGAAATGGGATTTAAAGGTTTGATTGTAACTGATGCAATGGTGATGAAAGGTTTGACAAAAAAATTAGAAACAGGTGAAGCATCAATTCGCGCGATTGAAGCAGGAAATGATATTTTGTTAATGGTGCCAGATGAAATTGTTGTTACGAATGCAATTGCAGAAGCTGTAAAAAACGGAAGATTGACTGAAGAGAGAATTAATCACTCCGTCAGAAAAATTTTATCGTTCAAACAAAAAGTTGGGCTTGATAAAAATCGTTTTGTTGATTTGAATGAAATAAGTTCAAATGTTGCAATCCAAGAACATTTGGATTTGGCAAAAGAAATTTCTCGAAAAGGAATTGTAGTTTTAGGAAATCAAAAAAAACTTTTACCACTTTCATCAAACGGATTTAAAAATATTGTTGAAGTAATTGTAACCGACGAAGTAAGTGCCACAATTGGAAATGTTTTTCACTCCGAGTTGCAACAGAGAATGCAAAATGTGCAAGTTGTAAAAATTCATCCCGAAAGCAATCAAATCGATTTTGATAAAGCGATTAGCAAAATTTCTTCTGCCGATTTGATATTTTTGCAACTTCATTTTTATACTCGAACCGAACAAATGACCGGATTTCTTCGCGCAGAAAATATTTCGTTTCTTAAAAATATTATTGAATCAAACAAACCACTAATTGCAGTAAGTTTTGGCAATCCATACATCGCGATGAATTTGCCACCAGTCGAAAATTATATTTGCACTTTCAGTGGTTCAGATTTTTCGCAGAAAAGTAGTGTTGCAATTATTTTCGGAGAAGAATCGCCTGTTGGCAAATTGCCAATTACAATTCCAAACTATTATAATTTTGGTGATGGTGTAAATTTTAATCGACAAGTTGTGAGGGAAGGAAAAGCGCGCGAAGTTGGCGCAAGTGAAATTAAATTCCAAAAAATTGATTCAATAATTAATAAAGCGATTGGCGAATCGATTTTTCCGGGCGCATCGGTTTTGATTGCGAAAGATGGAATCATCATAAAAAACAAGGGTTTTGGGAAGTTGACTTATGATGAAAATTCAACAAATGTTACGCCGCAAACTATTTACGATTTGGCATCGGTTACAAAAGTTATTTCAACCACAACTGCTGTGATGAAACTTGTTGATGAAAATAAAATTAAGTTGGAAGATAAAGTTGCGAAATATATTCCGCAATTTTCGCAAAATGGAAAAAACGAAATTACAATTTATAATTTATTAGTTCACAACAGTGGATTACCCGGCTGGAGAAAATTTTACGAGTTTTGCGAAACTCCGAAATGCGTGCTTGATTCAATTTACTCGACGCCACTAATTTACAAAACTGGCGACTCAACTATTTATAGTGATTTGGGTTTGATAACAGTCGGAAAAATAATTGAAAAAATATCTGGCACAAGTTTAAATAAATTTGTCGACTCACTGTTTTTTAAACCACTCGGAATGAAAAATACAATGTATAATCCACCAATTGAGTTGCTAAATAATATTGCTCCAACGGAAATTGACACGCATTGGCAAAAAACAAATCTTCCCGTTCATGGAAGAGTTCACGATGAAAATGCCGCAACTCTCGGTGGTGTAAGTGGACACGCAGGATTATTTTCAACGACTGAGGATTTAGCAAAAATACTTTACATGCTTCAAAATGGTGGTGTGTATAATGGAAAAAAATATTTATCAAGTGAAGTAATATCTCGCTTCACAAAAAGACAGAGTGAAAAATCTTCTCGCGCAATTGGCTGGGATACAAAAAGTCCGATAAAATCTTCGGCAGGTAAATATTTTTCTACCGATTCTTTCACTCACACAGGATTTACTGGAACAATGGTTTTGGTTGACCCAAAAGAAAATACAATTGTAATATTTTTAACAAACAGAGTTTATCCGAACAGAGCGAATACGCGAATTTCTGAAATTCGTCCCAAAGTCCACGATTATATTTTTGAAGCACTCCACTAATTTTAAAATAATTATATGAAAATATTTAAGAACGAACCATTCACCGATTTTTCTCAAAAGAAAAATCAACTTGCATTTGAAAAAGCATTACTAAAAACTCGCAACGAATTTGGGAAAGAATATCCAATCGTTATTGGAGGAGTTGAGCACAAAACCACTTCGAAATTAAAATCAATCAATCCATCAAATCCAAAAGATGTAGTTGGCATTTTTCAGCAAGCAGATAATTTATTGGCTCAAAAAGCAATCGAAACTGCGGCGCAAATTTTTGAACTTTGGAAAACAACTCCCGCAAAAAAACGAGCAGAATACCTATTTAAAGCGGCCAATTTAATGCGAAAACAAAAACACGAATTCAGCGCGATTTTGGTTTACGAAGTCGGGAAATCGTGGGCGGAGGCTGACGGCGATACTGCCGAGGCGATTGATTTTTTAGAATTTTATGCGTGCGAAATGTTGCGATACGATGCGCCGCAAGTTGTAACTAAAATTGAAACCGAAAAAACAGAATTAAAATATATTCCACTTGGCGTCGGTGTTGTAATTCCTCCTTGGAATTTTCCTCTGGCAATTTTAGTTGGAATGACCTCATCGGCAATTGTTACAGGAAATACAGTTGTAATGAAACCATCGAGTGACTCGCCACTTATTGCGTGGAAATTTTTTGAGTTGATGAAAAAAATAAATTTGCCCGATGGCGTTTTAAATTTTATTACTGGTCCGGGTGGATTGATGGGAGATGCACTTGTTGAAAATCCTAAAACACGATTTGTGAGCTTCACTGGTTCAAGAGAAGTCGGAATACATATTTATGAACTTGCGGCGAAAGTTCAGCCAGGGCAAATTTGGCTTAAGCGAGTTGTTGCTGAAATGGGTGGCAAGGGTGGAATTTTAATTGATGAAGAAACAAATCTTGATGATGCGGCACAAGCAACAATTGCTTCTGCATTTGGTTTTCAGGGACAGAAATGTTCTGCGGCAAGTCGAGCGATTGTTGTTGAAAAAGTCTACGATAAATTTAATTTTTTATTAAAAGAAAAAGTTGCAAAATTAAAAGTTGGTTCGCCAGACGATAAAAATAATTTTATGGGACCGGTGGTGAATAAAAAATCGATGGAAAAAATTCTACAATATATTGAAAAAGGAATTAGCGAAGGAGGAAAACTTTTAAGTGGTGGGAAGCAAATTAAAGGCGAAGGGTATTTTATTGAGCCAACTATTATAATAGATGTAAAACCAAACGACACAATTGCCCAGGAAGAAATATTTGGACCAGTTTGCGCAGTAATTAAAGCAAAAGATTTTGACGAAGCACTTAAAATTGCAAACAATACCGAATATGGTTTAACAGGTGGTGTTTGGACAAATAATAGAAAAAAAATTGAGCGCGCTAAGCAAGAATTTCATGTAGGAAATTTTTATATTAACAGAAAAATTACTGGGGCGCTCGTTGGCGTTCATCCGTTTGGTGGATTTAATATGTCTGGTACGGATTCAAAAGCTGGCGGACGCGATTATTTGCT
>CAYIXI010000001.1:6190-104253 GCA_964367235.1 uncultured Chitinophagaceae bacterium
GTTAGAATAATTACCGAGTATGCATGGCATTCTCTTTTTGCGCAAAATATGTTTATTCGTCCAAGTGAAAAAACAATTCACAATTATGAAAATCTTTTTACAATAATTGATGCGCCAGAATTTTTTGCACAACCTGAAATTGACGGAACTAATTCTGAAGTATTTATTATAATTAATTTTGCAAAACGAATTGTAATAATTGGCGGAACAAGTTACGCTGGCGAAATAAAAAAATCTGTCTTTACAATTTTGAATTATCTTTTGCCAAACAAAAATATATTTCCAATGCACTGTTCGGCAAATATTGGTTTGCATGGCGATACGGCTTTATTTTTTGGACTTTCGGGAACAGGTAAAACCACCCTTTCAGCTGACCCAAGTAGAAAATTAATTGGAGATGATGAACATGGTTGGAGCGATGATGGAGTTTTTAATTTTGAAGGAGGATGTTACGCTAAAGTAATTCGTTTAAGCCCAATTGCAGAACCAGAAATTTATGCAACAACAAAAATGTTCGGAACAGTTTTAGAAAATGTTGTAATGGATCCGATTACAAAAAAAATAAATCTTGATGACGCATCGTTAACAGAAAATAGTCGTGCAGGTTACCCAATCAATTTTATTCCAAATTTTGTTGAATCAAGTATTGGAGGTCATCCTGAAAATATTATTTTTTTAACTTGCGATGCATTCGGAGTGATGCCGCCAATTTCAAAATTAACTCCCGAGCAAGCGATGTATCATTTTTTATCTGGCTACACTGCAAAAGTTGCAGGCACCGAAAAAGGTATTGGAAATGAGCCTCAAATTACATTTAGCACTTGTTTTGGTGGTCCATTTATGCCTCAACATCCGTCAGTTTATGCAAAATTACTTGGAGAAAAAATTCGCAAACACAAAGTTACAACTTGGTTGGTAAATACAGGATGGAGCGGTGGAGAATTTGGAGTTGGTCATAGAATGAAAATCGCGTACACTCGCGCAATGGTTGATCATGCAATCGAAGGTGAATTGCAAAATGTTGAAACTTTTGTTGAGCCATTTTTTGGATTGCACATTCCAATAAATTGTCCAGATGTTCCAACGGAAATTTTGAATCCACGAAATACTTGGGTTGATAAAAATGCTTATGATGAAAAAGCAAAAAATTTAGTTGAACTATTTAAAAAGAATTTCGAACAATATAAAGAATATGTATCTGATGAAATTTTAAAATCAGGCGCACTATAAAATTAAAAAGGAAAAAATGAAAATTCACGAATATCAAGGAAAAGAAATTTTAAGAAAATATAAAGTTGCAGTCCCAAATGGCTTTGTAGCATTTTCGGTTGACGAAGCAGTTGATGCCGCAAAAAAACTTGGTGGATCGATTTGGGTTGTTAAAGCGCAAATCCATGCTGGTGGTCGAGGAAAAGGTGGCGGAGTAAAAGTCGCAAAAAGTTTAGATGAAGTTCGTCAGTTTGCATCGCAAATTTTGGGAATGAATTTAATAACTCATCAAACCGGACCAGAAGGAAAAATTGTAAAACGACTTTTGATTGAAGAAGGTGTAAACATCGCACGAGAACTTTATATTGGAATCTTGCTCGATAGAGCAATCTCAAAAAATGTTATTATGGTTTCGACTGAAGGTGGAATGGAAATTGAAAAAGTTGCCGCAGAAACCCCAGAAAAAATTGTTAAAGAGCATATTGAACCTTCAACGGGCATTCAACAATTTCAAGCACGCAAACTTGCATTTGCTTTAGGGTTGGAAGGTGATGCATTCAAAAATTGTGTAAAATTTTTAATTGCACTTTACAAAGCATACGAAGCAACAGATGCATCGATGATTGAAATTAATCCACTTGTAATTACGAAAGAAGGAAATGTAATTGCGCTTGATGCAAAAATAAATTTCGATGACAACGCGCTTTTTCGTCAAAAAGCAATTTTGGAAATGAAAGATTTAGACGAAGAAGATCCGCTTGAAATTGAGGCTTCGAAATCGAATTTAAACTATATAAAACTTGATGGAAATGTTGGTTGCATGGTTAACGGCGCGGGGCTTGCGATGGGAACGATGGATATAATTAAACTTGCTGGCGGAATGCCTGCAAATTTTTTGGATGTCGGCGGAACGGCAAACGCCGAAACGGTTGCGCAAGGATTTAAAATTATTTTATCCGATAAAAATGTAAAAGCGATTTTAATAAATATTTTTGGCGGAATTGTCCGTTGCGATAGAGTTGCAAATGGAGTAGTTGAAGCGGCGCGAATAACAAATGTTAAAGTACCAATTGTTGTAAGATTGGCTGGAACAAATGCCGACATTGCACAAAAAATATTAAGTCAGTCGAAATTAAATTTTAAAGTTGCAAAAAATTTAGAGGATGCCGCGTTTCAAGTTACCGAAGCGATTTCATAAAATGAAAAATAATTACGAATCAGTAATTGGACTTGAAGTACACGCTCAACTTTTAACTAAGTCGAAAGCATTTTGCTCATGCTCAACTGAGTTTGGAACAATTCCAAATGCAAATGTTTGTCCGATTTGTTTAGGTTTGCCCGGAGTTTTGCCAGTTTTAAATAAACAAGTAGTTGAGTTCACTATCAGAATGGGATTGGCAACAAATTGTTCCATAACTGAAAAATCAATTTTTGCGAGAAAAAATTATTTTTATCCAGATTTGCCAAAAGGATATCAAATATCTCAGTACGAAGAACCAATTTGCCAAAATGGATTTATTAATATCGAATTTGAAAATGGAGAAACAAAAAAAATTGGTATCACAAGAATTCACATGGAAGAGGATGCGGGGAAATCAATTCACGATTTAAACATCGACACACTTGTTGATGTAAACAGATGCGGAGTTCCGCTGATTGAAATTGTTAGTGAACCCGAAATGCGTTCGCCAAAAGAAGCATATTTGTATCTCAACACAATCAAACAAATTTTAACTTATTTAAATATTTGTGATGGAAATATGGAAGAGGGCTCGTTGCGCTGTGATGCGAATATTTCGGTAAGAAAAATTGGTGAAACAAAATTGGGAACAAAAACTGAATTAAAAAATATGAATTCATTTCGCAATGTTGAACGAGCATTGGAATATGAAATCAATCGACAAATTAATTTAATTGAAGATGGCGGAAAAGTAAAACAGGAATCTTTACTTTGGGATGCAAATAAAAATGTTGCGGTTTCGATGCGAAGCAAAGAAGAGGCGCACGATTACAGATATTTTCCAGAGCCTGATTTAGTGCCGATAATTGTTGACGAAAAATGGAAAAACGAGGCGCGTGAGTCGTTGCCAGAAATGCCTTGGGTTAGACTTGAGAGAATAATCAATCAATATAATTTACCAAAGTATGACGCGGAGATTTTAACAAACGAAAAACCTCTGGCAGATTTTGCTGAAGAAGCATTTCAATATTCCAAAGATTATAAATCAATCAGCAATTTGTTGATGACAGAAGTATTGCGAGTTGTAAAAGAGAAGCAAATTAAAATTGATAGTTTTCCGATCTCTCCAAAAAATATTTCTTTGTTAGTCGAACTTGTTTCAAATAAAACATTAAGCTCGACGATGGCGAAAGAAGTTTTTAACGAAATGCTTTCAGTAAACGAGTCGCCAAACGAAATTGTAAAACGAAAAGGATTAACTCAAGTAAGCGACACAGGCGAATTAGAAAAAATAATTTTAGAAATAATCTCAAAAAATCCCGAACAAGTTGAAAAATATAAAAATGGCAAAACAAGTGTAATCGGATTTTTTGTAGGCGAAGTAATGAAATCCACAAAAGGGAGAGCAAACCCTCAAATTGTAAATGAACTTTTAAAAAATAATTTATCATTATGAAACAATTAATAGTCGGAAACTGGAAAATGAATTTAACAAGAGATGAATCTTCATTACTTGTAAATGAACTTTTAAAAAATAATTTTCAAAACAATGTAGAAGTAGTTTTGTGTCCACCATTTATTTCAATTCAATTGGTTGGCGAGCTGATTAAAAATTCGTCGATAAAGATTGGCGCGCAAAATATTTCGGAACATGAAAGTGGCGCGTATACTGGTGAAATTTCCTCGCAAATGTTAAAATCATATAATTGTAATTATTGCATTGTTGGTCACTCGGAGCGTCGACAATATTTTAACGAAACAGATGAGTTGGTAAATAAAAAATCAAAAATACTTTTATCAAAAAATATAAAACCAATAATTTGTGTTGGCGAAACTTTAAGTCAAAGAGAAGAAAATAAAACTGCAGAAATTATTACGGAACAAATTAAAGAATCGCTCAAAAATTTTAGCGAAACTGAAATTTTAAATTCGGTAATTGCATACGAACCAGTTTGGGCAATCGGCACTGGCAAAACTGCCACGACCGAGCAGGCAAACGAAGTCCACGAATTAATTAGAACGCTACTTGCGCAACTCTATAATAGGGAAGTCGCAATCCAAATCCCAATTCTCTACGGCGGGAGCGTAAAAGGTGAAAATGCGCTTGAACTTTTGTCACAAAACCACATTGATGGCGCGCTTGTCGGCGGAGCCTCTTTAAAATCAAGCGATTTTGCAAAAATCATCGTCTCTGCCAAAAATTCGTAGCGCAAGACTATTTGCCATTTCGCCAAAAAAATCTTGCTTTCACTTCACTCTCGTATTATATTTGTACTATCTGAAATAAATAGAGACGAAAAATAATTGAAATTTCCATCCAAAACCCTTTATTTTAAAAGGATTATTCCTCTTTTATTAATTTTATTATTTGCACAATTTGTTTTTTCGCAAAATAAATTTTACGAATCTGGCACAATTTCAAATTCATTTCACTTTGGTGATAGAAAAATTATTGATTTAGCCGGCGAGTGGGATTTATATTCTGGCGATAATAAACAAAATATCCGAATTCCTTCCGCGTTTGATGGCGAATCTAAAATAACTTTACAAAATAAATTTTTTGTTGATGAAAAAGATTTAGGAGTGAAATCTTTTCAGATATTTTCTTACGGAATAAATCATCGCGCTGAATTTTATTTGAATGAAGTTTTTATTGGAAAACACGATGGCGGTTATTTGCCATTTTCAATTTTGATAAAAGATAATTTATTGCAAGCGGGCGAAAATAATTATTTAAAAATTATTGTTGATAACAGACTTGATGCTTACCAAAGTCTGCCACTTCATCAGCAAATTGGTGGATGGAAAAATTATGGTGGAATCATTAGAGATATTTTTATTGGAACTACTGCAAGAGTATTTATTGAAGATGTAAAAATTTCCACTCAAAATATTTCTAATACAAATTCAACTATTTTAATTACATCAAAAATATTTGGACAAGAGTTATCCGAAGATTATCCTTCGATACAAATTTTAGCGGAAGTTACCGATATAAATTCTGGCTCGATTGTTTCGAAATACAATTCGCAAAGTTTCATTCCAAAATCCAACAGAGATATTGAAAATCAATTTCCGATGACAATTGCAAACTCACAATTGTGGAGTGTTGAATCCCCAAATAGATATTTAATAAAAGTCAAAATTCAAAACAGCGAGAAAGAAATAATTGATGAAGTAAATTATAAATTTGGAATCAGAAAAGTTGAAATTGTAAAAGATAAATTTATAATTAACGGGCAAAATATTTTTGTCAATGGAATTAGTTGGATTGAAGGAAATCAGAAACAGCGCGCATCGATGAGTTACAGCGAAATGGAAAAAGATGTTGCAGTCATAAAATCAACTGGTGCAAATGCAATCAGATTTGCGTTTCATCCTCCACATCCATTTATGCTTGAGTTGTGCGACAAATACGGACTACTTGCGTTTGTCGATGTCCCGATTTTTGAAATGCCACTTAAGCAAATTAAATCCGAATTTTATAAAAATTTAACTGAAAATTATTTAAGCGAAGCGCTTAATTTATCGCATTCGCATCCATCTTTTGTTGCCATTAGCGTTGGCGATAGATTGCAAAGTGACGAGGAAGCATCGAAAAATTTTGTTAATAAATTGGTTGATTTGGTCAGAAATCAAAGCGATTTGGCGACTTATTACACAACAAGTTCGAATGATTCGTTGTTGCAAAATATAAAATCTGATTTTATTTTCATCAATCCGCCGACAAAAAATATTGATGAAATGAATTTATCGCTTGACGAATTTAAATCGAATTTAAAAAATCGTCCTTTGATAATTGGTAAATACGGAAAAGAAACTGAACCAAAAAACAGAAATGGATTTAGTAATCCAAATTCGTACGAGTCGCAAGCAAAATATTTTATTCAACGATACGCAACAATTGGAAAAAAGAAATTTACAGGTGGGTTCGTTTGGGCATTTAGCGATTACGAAGAAGATAAACCATCACTCACTGCGCTCGGTGAAAATTATTTTTTGCGTACTTATGGAATTGTTGAATTCAATCGTCAAAAGCGACCGGCATTTGAAACTATACAATCACTTTATTTAAAAGAAAAAATTACTCCGTTTGAAGTTGGAACATATTCTATTTCCACACCGCTGGCTTATATAATTACTGGTTTGCTGACTTTGATATTCTTTGCTTGGTATTATAATACTAACCGAAGATTTAGAGATAATATGGTTCGATCTTTGTTGCGACCCTTTAATTTTTATTCGGATGTTCGCGACCAAAAATCACTTCCATTCTCGCAAACAATAATTGTTGCAATTATAATTTCAGTAACAATCGGAATAATTATTTCGACAGCTCTTTTTAGATTGCGTACTAGTTTAACACTCGATTATTTACTTTCATATTTTTTCCCTTCAGATGAAATAAAAATATTTTTAATTACAATCGTTAAATATCCATCGCAAAGTGTTGCATACATTTCATTTATTGTTATGGCGATGCTTTTTATAAATTCTATTGTTATCCAAATCATAGCATTTTTATCTCGAGTTAAAATATATTTTTTTCATGCTTATTCGATGATTGTTTGGTCTGCAATTCCAATCATATTATTTATTCCAATCGGAATGATTTTGTACAGAATTATTGAAACAGAATTTTATTTTTATGTCATCGCCATTTTATTTTTATTAGTTTTAATTTGGATTTTTTTCCGAACAATTCATGGCGTCTCGGTAGTTTATGACATTCCATATTTACAAGTCAGCACTTTATCATTAATTGCGGCAATAGTTTTATTTCTCATCATCGGAATTTATTTTAACGAAAAATACGCACTCAATGCGTATATCGATTTTTTCTTCACAACCATCGAACCAAGTTTGTAAATTAAATTTATGTATTTATCAAAAATAGATATTGTTGGATTTAAATCTTTTGCGAACAAAATTCACATCAAGTTTGATACAGGAATGACCGCAATTGTTGGGCCAAATGGCTGTGGAAAAACAAATGTTGTTGATGCAATTCGTTGGGTGCTTGGCGAGCAAAAACCAACTACGCTACGAAGCGATAAAATGGAAGATGTAATTTTTAACGGAACGAAAAGTAGAAAGCCACTTGGAATGGCTGAGGTTGCTTTGACGATTGAAAATACAAAAGGCGTTTTGCCGATTGAGTTCAACGAAGTTTCAATTATGCGACGCGTTTACAGAAGTGGCGAAAGTGAATATTATTTAAATGGTACTCTTTGTCGATTAAAAGATATTCGAGATCTTTTTATGGATACGGGAATGGGTTCGGATGCTTACTCGGTGATTGAACTGAAAATGGTAGAAATTATTTTAAGCGATAATGCCGATGAACGCCGACACATGTTTGAGGAAGCCGCCGGAGTTGTAAAATATAAACATCGAAGAAAAGAAGCGTTGAGAAGATTAAATAGTGTTCAACAAGATTTGGTTAGAGTGAATGATATTTATCGCGAAGTTGAAAAAGCTGTCAACTCACTTGAGCGACAAGCAAAAAAAGCTGAGCAATTTAATATTTTAACAAAAGAGTTGCGAGAGTTTGAAATTGATTTTATCGAAAGAGAATTTTCAAATATACACTTGACAATTGGTCCGCTCGAAAGTGAAATGCTGAAAGCTAAAAATGAAAAAGAAAAAATCAATACTGAATTAAATAAAGGTGAAACTGAGTTGGAGGATTTGAAATCCAATTTAGGATTATTGGAAGAGCAATTACATGAGTCGCAAGAAGAACTTGCACAACTTTTAGAAAAAATTAATATTACAAAGCAGGAAAGAGTCAGTGCAACTGAACGAAAAACATTTTTAATTGGTGCGATTAAAAAATATGAAAATGAAATTGTAAATCTAAAGAAACAAAAAGTTGAACTTGAAAAAAATATATCATCGTTAATTGAAAAAGTTATTTTAGCACTCGAAGAATATCAAATTGCTCAATCGCATTTTGATGAAAAGAAGAAAATTTTAGATGAAGCAATAGTTCAACTCGAATCAAAAAGATTGGAAGTAAAATCACTTCAAGAAAAATTAATTCAATTTCTGAATGACATTACAGAAATCAGAAATGAACATGAAAAAGTAAAATCGAGATTAGAAAATATCAACGGAAGAATTGAAAGCGCGGAAGAAGAAAATAATAGATTTAAAATAGAAATTGGCCACAGCGAAAAAGAAGTTGGCAAACTTACAATCCAAGATAAAGAATTAAGGCGGAATTACGCTGTAATTGAAGTTAAATTAAACGAAACCGAAAGCTCGAAAATAAGCCTGCAAAAAGAGATTGATGTTTTGCGACAAGAAGAATTTGAATTGAAATCTTTATGCGAAAGAAAAAAAAATAGAAGAGATTTTTTAAAAGGTTTAGTTGAAACTCACGATGGAGTAAGCGAAGGGGCGAAATATTTATTAACTGAAAATCAGATGCAGTCGACAATTTTAAATTCGGTTGCAGAAATAATTTCGGTTAGCGATGAATTTAGAAATGCGGTTGAATTGTCGCTTGGCGAAATATCGGGATATCTTGTTGTGGAAAATATTTCTACTGCACATCGCGGAATTGAAATGTTGAGAAAATCGGAAAAAGGAAAAGCAACATTTATTTGTTTGGATAGAATTCCGCAAATAGAAAATGTAAGTTTGCCCAAAAGCGCAACGAAAGCAAAATTTATAAAAGATATAATCTCATTCGATAAAAAATTCAGTTCTCTCGTAAATTATATTTTTCAAAATTTAATTTTAGTTGATTCACTTGCAGAGGCAATTTCAATTACAAATGAAAATCCCAATTTTGCATGCGTAACGATTCATGGTGATTTAGTTTCGCGAGGTGGAATTGTTAAAGGTGGAAAAGATGATGGTTCAAGCGCAAGTATTATCGGAAAGAAAAATCAAATTGATAAATTAGAAAGCGAAATAAAAGATTTAGAAAATGAAATAAGTAGTTTGCTTGATAAAAGAAAAAATGTTGATCAAAACATCGGAGAAATAAATCTTGTTGCGTTAAAAGAAGAATCGAAACAAGTTGAGCAAAAGATGACTGTTGCTGAAATGCGAATTGCGCAAATAGAATATGAAAAAAGAAGATTGGAAGAGGGAGTAGAAAGAAATATAAATGAAGTAATAAAATTAAAAAACGAACTAACAATTTTAGATAAAACATTAATCGAAATAACGCCAAAGATTTCAAAACTTGAAGAGGATAAATCACTCTGCGAACAAAACTCTGGCGCCGCAAGGAATGAATTAGACAGAACTGAAGTTAATGTTAGCGAAATGAATAAAATTGTCAATGCCGCTCATGTTGATTTGGTTCAAAAAGAAAATAGTAAAAATAATTTGCAACGCGAAGTTGAATATGTTGAAAGTACAATTTTAAATATCGAGCAAACAGTTGCACAAAGAATTAGTGAAATTGATAAATCGCATGAAGAAATAAAACTACTTGAGCAAAAATTATTTAAAACAAATTCCCAAATAGATTTATTTTCAAACGAACAAAAAATAAAATCCGATGAGAAAAATATTTTCGATAAAAGCGTTTCGGAAAAAAGAAAAACAGTTCACTCAATTGAGTTGAGAATAAAGGACGAACGCAGATTGCACGAAACTTCGCTTACAAAAGCGCACGGTTTGGAGATAAAATTATCCGAACTCCGAACTCGCGCTGAGTCTTTAAAAATTAGTGCGAAGGAAGAATTTGAAATTGATCTTATTGTGAAAGAATATTCTGTTGAGCCAATTTATAATTTTGAAATTGCACGAGATGAAATTCATCAGAAAAAAGAAAAGTTGCGTGCACTTGGCGCAGTAAATTTTACAGCGTTTGATGAATACAATTCTGAAAAAGAACGACTTGATTTTATGACTGCGCAAAGAAATGATTTGATTGAATCTGAAACAACTTTGCTCGAAACTATTGCGGAAATAAATTTAACTGCGCAAAAAAGATTTATGGGAACATTTTCTTTAATAAGAGAAAATTTTGTTTCAATTTTTAAAGAACTTTTTGATGAGGGAGATGAATGCGATTTAATTTTGGAAGAAGATGTTGATCCACTTGAAGCGCACATTGAAATAATTGCAAAGCCAAGAGGTAAGCGACCAACTTCAATTGATTTGCTTTCGGGAGGAGAAAAAACCTTAACAGCAATCGCACTACTTTTTGCAATTTATTTAGTTAAGCCAAGTCCATTTTGTATTCTTGATGAAGTTGATGCGCCACTTGATGATTCAAACATTGATCGCTTCAGCAGAATTATTAGGAAGTTTAGTTCGAACACACAATTTATTATTGTAACTCATAACAAGCGAACGATGGAATCCACCAACGCAATGTATGGCGTAACAATGGAAGAAGAGGGCGTTTCAAAATTAGTTTCAGTTCGCTTTAACGAACAAACTGCGGCGCAATTAAGTTGATGAATAATTTATCCTACATAGTATTTTCAGATTTTGATGGCACGATTACTTTAAATGATGTCGGAGATAAACTATTTCAAAATTTTGGCGAGAAAGAAAAGATGATTGATCTTTTCAATAAATATGCAACCGGTGAAATATCAGAAATAAAATGTTGGGAGGATAGTTGCGAATTAATTTCCGGCTTGACGCAGGAAAAATTTAATGAGTTTGTATTGAATCAAAAAATCGATGAAAAATTTCATCACTTTTATAAATTTTGTATTGAGAAAAATATCCCATTAAATATTTTGAGTGGTGGATTTGATAAATATATTGAATTGATTTTAAAGCGCGAAGAGTTACCAATCAAATTTTATTCAAACGAACTCGAATTTTTAAATGGTGGAAAAATCGAACCGAGTTTTCCTTTTTCAAACGATAGTTGCCCAAACTGCGCAAATTGCAAGAGAAATCATATCATTTCTATGGCAAGTGATGAGCAAATAATTGTTTATATCGGCAATGGGCAATCGGATAAATGTCCAGTAAAATTTGCGGATATCGTTTTTGCAAAAGGAAGTTTGGTAAAATATTGCGAAAAAGAAAATATAATTTTTCATCGCTTTGATGATTTTGGCGATTTGCTTAAGAGATTTGAAAAAATTGTAAATAATTCGAAACCGAAAAAAAAACGAACAGCGGAACTTTTACGCCGCGAAGTAATTATGATGGAGTAATATGGATTTAAAACAAAAATTATTTGAGATAAGAAGCTACACGCCAATTCCATTTATTTTGATTGCAATTATTTTTGCTGAACCAACTTTCGAAACTCTTTCGATTGGATTTGCAATTGCAATTATTGGTGAGTCAATTAGATTTTGGGGCGTTTCAATTTGTGGAAGCGAAACACGAACTACAGGCGCAGTTGGTGCAACTAATTTAGTTACCGATGGACCTTTTGGTTTTGTTCGCAATCCACTTTATGTGGGAAATATTTTAATGTATGTTGGTTGCTCGTTTATGTCGAACTCAATTTATCCTTGGTTACAGATTACAACTGCAATATATTTTATTTTTCAATATCACATAATTGTTCTAAAAGAAGAAGAATATTTGCGTAAAGTATTTAAAGAAGAATATTCTAATTACGAAAAAAATGTTCCGAGATTTTTTCCAAGATTAACAAAATATATTGGCAATCATTCGTTTCACCGAAAAGCAGATTTGTCTCGAGGACTAAAATCGGAATTGCGAACGCTACAATCTTTTATTTTAATCAGCGCAATAATGTTGTATCAATATTTTAAAAATCTGTAAAATGAAAAAATTAATGATAATTGCCGGCGAAGCATCTGGCGATTTACATGGCGCAGGTGTTGTCAAAGAATTAAAAAAAATAGATTCGAATCTTGAAATTTTTGGTGTCGGTGGAGATTTAATGAAAGCAAGCGGAATGGAATTAATTTCTCATTGCGAAGATTTATCGGTAATGGGATTTCGTGAAGTTATAACACATTTGCCAAAAATATTTAAAATTGAAAAAATATTAAAAGAAGAACTTATCAAACGGAAACCTGAGAAAATATTATTAATAGATTATCCCGGATTTAATTTGAGATTCGCAAAATTCGCCAAGGAACAAGGGGTAAAAGTACTCTATTATATTAGCCCGCAAATATGGGCTTGGAAAAGCAAGAGAATAAAAATAATTAAAGAGCGAGTTGATAAAATGTTTGTCGTTTTTCCTTTTGAAAAAAAAATATACGAAAAGGAAAATATTCCATTTGAGTTTGTCGGTCATCCATTAGTTGAAGAATTAAAAATCAATCAAACAAAAAAAGATTTTATCAAAAATCATAATTTGAAATCGAAAAAGATTTTGGCGCTACTTCCAGGAAGCAGAAAGCAGGAAATCGATCAGATATTTCCGATACTTTTAGAAACTGCTCGTGGATTAAAAAAACAAATTGAGATTGATGTTTTGGTTGCAGTAGCACCACATTGCAAAATTGGAATTTATAAAAAACATATTTCAAAAAATGATGATGTGAAATTTATTTTTAATCAAACTTATGAGGTAATTAAATTTGCAGACGCCGCGCTTGTAACAAGCGGAACTGCAACTCTTGAAACTGCACTTTTGGAAACTCCGTTTGCACTTGTTTACAAAACTTCGTGGTTCACTTATTTTGTTGGAAAATATTTTGTAAAAATAAATAATATTGGTTTAGTAAATATTGTTGCGGGCAGAACTATTGTGCCAGAATTTATTCAGCATAATTTAAAAGCAAGCCGGTTAGTTTCATTTGTAAAAAATTTACTTGAAGAAAAATCGTACAGCGATTTGATGAAAACAGAACTTTCTTCGATTAAAGAATTACTTGGTTCAAGTGGTGCATCAAAAAAAGTTGCTGAAGGAATTGTTTCACTAAACTAAAAACCAATGGCGACAGTTTTACAAAAGTTCGGAAAAATATTATCGTATCCTTTTTTAAATTCGCTTTGTTCAACACTGAGAGTTGAAAAAATAAACGCTGATGAATATGAGAAGAAAAGAAAAAATTCTGAAAAATATATTCTTGCATTTTGGCATGGCACAATGCTCGGGGTTTGGTATTTGGAACGACCAAAAAAAAATGAAAAAATTGCAACTTTTGCCAGCCGAAGCCCGGATGGTGAAATGATTGTAGGCTCGATGTTTAAATGGGGATATGAGATTGTGCGTGGCTCAAGCAGAGATGGCTCGATGAATGTGAGAAAAGAAATTTCTGAAAAAATTGAAAATGATTATTCTATTTTTATTGTACCAGATGGACCTGTGGGACCGTATCATCAAATTAAATTTGGCGCAATCAGGTTTGCACAAAAACATAGAATGCCACTGTTTTTAGTTGGTGTTGGTTATGAGAAAAAAAAAATTTTCAAAAGTTGGGACAAGTTTGAATTGCCGAAGTATTTCTCAAAATGTTATTTTAATTTTAGTAACGCAATTTATGTTGATGAGAATTTAAAAGATTTAGAATCGGAAAGAAAAAAAATAGAAAACCAAATGCACCAATTGCAAATTGAAGCAAATAATTTAGTAACAGTATGATTTCACAAAGACCAAATAAATTTCTTTTACCGCTTTCGTGGCTTTATGAAATTGTAATAACATTGCGTAATTGGTTTTATGATTACGGAATTTTCACAATTCATAAATTTGATGCTACAATAATTTCAGTTGGAAATATTACAGTCGGTGGAACTGGCAAAACTCCGATAATAGAATTTATTGCGAAATACTTGTTATCGAAAAATAAAAAAGTTGCAGTTGTAAGCCGTGGTTATAAAAGAAAATCTTCGGGACAAGTTGTTGTTTCGAATGGAAAAAAAATTCTTGTTGACTCAAATATTTCTGGTGATGAGTCGATGCAAATGGCAAAAAATAATTCTAATCTAGTTGTGATTGTCGATGAAAAGCGCTACCGCGGAGTTGAAACTGCGAAATATAATTACAATTGCGATTACATTTTGCTTGACGATGGTTTTCAGCATCGAGCTGTGGAAAGAAATTGTAATTTGGTTTTAATTGATGGAACAAAATCGATTGATGAAATGAATTTAATACCAGCAGGTGAGGCGCGCGAAAAGTTTTCTTCTTTTAAAAGAAGTGATGCAATTATAATTACTAAATGTCAGTCGCTGAGCGAAAAAACTTTTGTGATTGATAAAATAAGAGAAGTCTCGACATCTCCGATATTTACGACAAAGGAAAATATTATTAGTTTTTACAATTTGACAAAAAATAAATTTCAAAACATAAATAGATTGAAAAATAAAAGCATTATTGCGTTTTGCGGAATTGCAAATCCTGAGTACTTCAAAGCAAATCTTGAGGATATTGAGATTTCAGTTTTAAAATTGATTTCATTTAACGACCATCATTTTTATCAAAAAGATGATTTGAAATATATTTTAAAAAGTTTGCAAGAATGCAATGTCAAATATGTAATTACAACAGAAAAAGATGCTGTTAAATTACCGAAAGAATTTATACAAAAAATTAGCGAAGTCGCAGAAATATTTTATGCAAGTTATGAAGTGAAAATTAGAGAAGAAAAAGAATTCAAAATATTTTTAAATAAATATGTCAACAATTAAAATTGCGCTTGCCAATAATAATGGCACCGAGCATATATTAAAATTATATCAAGATTGGATTAGAAAAGACGATCGAGTGATTGAAAATATTATTTCTATGAATGATGCTGATGCATTTGAAATTTTAGAAAATATGGACGGATTGATTTTAACTGGCGGGAGTGATGTCTCTCAAGAATTTTACAAATCTGAAAAACCAAATTTAATTGGTCGTGTTGATTTAGAAAGAGATAATTTTGAAAAACGATTGCTCGATATTGCTTTTAAAAAAGAGATGCCAATACTTGGCATCTGCCGTGGAATGCAATTTGTAAATACATATTTGGGTGGTTCGTTGTACGAAGATTTAGAAAGTTACAATTTTAAAAATCATAGAAGTTCTGATCATCAAATTAAAATTGTGGAAGATTCACTTCTATTTAATATTGCAAATCAAAATATTGGAAATATAAACTCGCATCATCATCAAGCAGTAAGAAATTTAGCCGAGGAATTACGCGCGAGTAGTTTTTCCGATGATGGAGTTGTTGAATCGGCTGAATGGAAAAATTACAAACAAAAACAATTTATGATTTTAGTCCAGTGGCATCCGGAAAAAATGATTGATGATTCAAATCCGATGTCAAAAAATATCAGAGAAAATTTTATTAACGCTGCAGAATTTTATTCACAAAAAATAAATAACAAGAAATGAGGGTGGTATGAAATTAATCGACTTCAAATATCCGATTCCGCGCAATTTGATTGCAAAAAAACCTACTAATCCGCGCGACAAAGCGCGCTTATTAGTTGTAGATAGAAAAACTGAAAAAATTGAGGATTGTCTTTTTTCAGATATTTACGATTTTTTTGAAAAAGGAGATTCGTTAATCGTAAACGAAACAAAGGTTTTTCCTGCAAGATTAATCGGACGAAAGGAAAAAACAAATGCAAAAATTGAAGTTTTAATGCTTCGCGAACTTAACAAAGAAGATAATATTTGGGATGTTATTGTTGAGCCTGCAAGAAAAGTGCGAATCGGAAATAAAATTTATTTTGGAGATGGTTCGCTTATGTGCGAGGTTATTGATAATACAACATCGCGTGGCAGAACAATGAAGTTTGAAGTTAAAGGAGATATTTTTGCCGCAGTAGAAAAAGTTGGCATCACTCCGCTTCCTCCTTACATTCGTCGCGAAGCAACTGAAAAAGATAAAAATTTATATCAAACTATTTATGCAAAAAATATTGGAGCTGTTGCCGCGCCAACTGCAGGATTGCATTTTACAAAACCTCTTTTAAATAAAATTATAAAAAAAGGAGTAAAGGTTTCGCCCGTTACACTTCACATTGGGATTGGAACTTTTCGAAATGTTGAGGTTGAGGATTTATCAAAACATAAAATGGATTCTGAGTATTATAGCGTTCCGATGAGTTCAGTTCATGATGTAAATAAGTCAATTGACAATAGACATAAATTATATGTAGTTGGCACAAGCACTTGTCGAGCAATTGAGTCGAGTGTTACTATTGATGGACATTTGAAATCAACTCATGGTTGGACAGATAAATTTATTTTTCAACGAAATGAATTTAAAATCACACAAAAATTAATTACAAATTTTCACATGCCAGAAACAACTTTGTTGATGCTCGTTTCAGCGTTTGGCGGCCACGATTTAATTATGAAAGCTTATAAACATGCCATCAAAAAGAAATATAGATTTTACAGTTATGGCGACGCAATGATAATTGTTTAAAGGATTAAAATGATTTCCTTAAATACTTTTGTAATAATAATATTAAATGCAATTTTAATTTTTGCATTTGCTTCAATCATAAGAAAGAAAAATTTTCTCTCTTATTTTTCTGGCGGAAGATGGTGGCTAACTTGGCTCTCGATTGCAATTATTACATTGATGGATGAATTGACATCAATATTTTATGCGCCAAGCGAAGCGTTTCGTTTCATCGGAACAAACGCAATTGTTTTTATTGCGCTGACAAGTTTGGTTGTTCGTTTCATGTCAACAAGAATGGTTGAGATTGCCGAAATTTTAGAATTGCACGGAATTCGTGGTGGCGGAGTTTATTCGTTTTCATATTTTGTGCTTGGTCCAAGAACATCATTCATCGCATTTGCCTCTATTTTAGTCACTTATGTTTTGACTGCGTGCCTTTCGACCGTAAGTGCCGTTGAAAATGGATTTGCTTTTATGGGAATAGGTAGCGAAATAAAATTTATTATTAGTTTGGTAATTATTTGGTTTGTTGCAGGATTAAATATTATTGGTATTAGAGAAAATGCAAAATTTACATTTGGAATATTTATAGTTGCCGCATTTATTTTAATGAATCTTTTAACTGGAGGTATTTTACAACTTGATAGTGAGAATTTATCAAAAATAAATTTAAGTGCTACACAAGTTATTGGTTCTCTCTCATCTCAAAATATGATTGAAAATTTTGGTTTTATTATTATTGGAATTTCAAGTTGTATTTTGGCTTATTCTGGTATTGAATCAGTTGTGCAAACTGCTGGGCTTGTAAAATCGTGGCAAGAAATTCGCAAAGCATATATTTTTCTCGGAATAACTGTTGGAATATTTACACCGCTAATTGCAATAGTTGTATTTTCTTCTGATATAAATGTCCTTCATCATGAAACTGATTTAATTGCACAATTTGCAAAAATGATTGGCGGACATTGGTTTGGAGTTACTATAAGCATACTTGCAAGTTTATTATTGATGATGGCAGTTAACACGGCTTATGTAGCTTCGGGCGAATTAATTGAACGCGTTGCGCATCGTTATAACTTTAATTGGATTCTTAAAACTAATCGTCGTCAATCTCATTATCGAATTCACATTTTAAACGGAATATTTTATTCTGTTTTAATTTTAATTACAAGTGGAAGTCAAAAAACTCTTGCAGAAATGTATGCAATCGGTTTACTTGCTTCGTTTACAATTAACCTAGGCTCACTTTTAATTTTTAGATATTTCAAAGGAACAAAAGATGTATTAGCGTATCATACATCGAGAGTTGGTACTTTGATTATTTTTATAATTTTCTTTTCTTCATTCATCTATTTAAGTTTTACAAAACCGTACGGAATGGCAATTTGGTCGATAGCAACATTATTTTTTCTTGTTGGTGGAATTTTAATTTCAAAAACCAGATCGCCAGAGAAAAAACATATTCAACAAACCGATTCAACTTTGAAAGTTGTTTTGTATCTTTCAGAAAGAGTTGAAGAAGAAGTACATATATTTTTCAGACGACCTGATGAAACTGAAGATATTGCGATAAACTCCAATTGTGTTTATGTAAGTCTATTTTCGCCTCGCTCGGGAATCCCGGAAAAAATCTCTGCGAACCATTTTAGGATTGCAAATAATCGCAATACTATTTTTGAAGGAATGATGGAAATGTTGTATACTTTGGATTACGAACTTACTGACAAAAAAATTGTAGTGCATTTTGGTTGGCCACTTTCGAGTTGGATTGACAGGCTTTCTACGGGTGTTATGGTTTTCAGTATTATGAAATTGCCAAAAACTTTCCCGCGATTGAATTTTTCAATTGACTATTTTGGAATAACAAAAATTATAAATGCACAGGAAGAAAAAAAATGAGTGTAAGTGTAATAATTCCTGCGGCTGGTTCGGGTACTCGTTTGGGAGGTATGATTACAAAACAATTTATTGAATTAAAAGGTAAACCAATAATAGTTTATTCAATTGAAAAATTTGAAAAATCTCCAGAAGTTTCCGAAATAATTATTGTAACACAAAGAATTTATTTTAATGAAATTCGAAATCTTTGTAATAGATATCATTTGGCAAAAGTGAAAGAAATAATTGAAGGTGGTAAAACCCGACAAGACTCAGTTAGGAATGGTCTTGAAAAAGTGAACAAAAAATCAAAATTCATTTTAGTACACGATGCAGTGCGACCATTTATTTCTACAAATTTAATCAGCGATGCAATCTCCACTGCAAAAAAAACAAAAGCTTCAGTTGTTGCTGTTGCGGCAAAAGATACAATTAAACTTTCGAACGAAAAAAATATAATTGAAAAAACATTTCCACGAGAAAAACTTTGGATTATTCAAACGCCACAAGTTTTTGAAGCAAAACTTTTAAATCGTGCTTATCAAAATGCTTTCAAGAAAAATATTTTAGCAACGGATGATGCATCGCTTGTTGAAGCCATTGGCGTAAACCCACAAATTGTAGTTGGTGAATATGAAAATATTAAAATCACGACAAGAGAAGATTTAGAAATGGCTGAATTGATTTTAAATCGTAATTCATACGCGGAGTAAAATTGGAATATTTTTATACTATTATAATTGGATATTTAATTGGCTCGATTTCGCCAAGCATTATAATTTCAAAATATTTTAGTGGCATCGATATAAAAAAACATGGAAGTGGAAATGCTGGCGGAACAAATATGTTGCGTGTATTTGGTTGGAGGATTGCTGTACCAGTTATGCTGTTTGATATTTTCAAAAGTTTTTTTTCTGTTAAATATCTTCCAGCAATTATTCTTTCTTTTTCAAATTTATCAAACACAGAAACAAATATTATTCTTTTAAAAATTTTTGGTGGTAGCGCCGCAGTTATTGGACACATCTGGACAATCTTTGGTAATTTCAAAGGTGGCAAAGGTGTTGCAACTTCAATTGGTTTTATGTTGGCACTTGCTCCGATTGAATTTTTATTTTCCACAATAACTTTTATTATTGTGATTGGATTTTCAAGATATGTTTCGCTTGGTTCGATTTTAGGTTCAATAACTTTTCTTTTGGCATTTATTTTTCGAAAATATATTTTAAACTCTTCAATTGATGGTTTTGAGTATATAATATGGGTTGCTTTCGCAATTCCGATTTTGATAATTTTTACACATCGAACAAATATTAAACGATTAATTGATGGCAAAGAAAATAAAATTTTAAGTTTTCGAGGCGGAACTCATCCTCCAAAAAATGGAAATTAATTTATGAAGATTGCAATACTTGGCGCTGGAAGTTGGGGCACTACCCTTAGTTTAGTATTTAACGATAACCAACACGAGGTTACACTTTGGTCGCACAACGCCGAACAAGTTAAGAAAATTAACTCAACCAGAAAAAATAATCCTTACACCGAATCAGTTTTAATTCCGAAGGAAATAAAAATTACAACTGATTTAGAAGAAACAATTTCCCAAAATAAAATTATTGTTACAGCAATTCCATCTCAACATCTTCGTTCAGTTTTAAATAAAATATCTTATTTAGATTTAAGTGACCATATATTTTGTAATGTCTCAAAGGGAATTGAAAACGAATCGCTCATGACGATGTCCGAAGTAATGATGGATTCGATTCCTTCAATCACAAAAAGAAATTTAGCAATTTTATCTGGTCCAAGTCATGCGGAAGAAGTTTGGAGAAAAATTCCGACTGCAGTTGTAACTGCGAGTTACTCAATTAAAACTGCAAAATTACTTTCGTCAATTTTTAGTACAAATTATTTTCGAGTTTATCAAAGCGATGACATTCGTGGTGTTGAACTTGGTGGCTCGCTAAAAAATGTAATCGCAATTGGTTCAGGAATAATTGATGGTTCTGGTTTTGGAGATAATACAAAAGCCGCAATTATTACAAGAGGCATGCTCGAGATGTCAAGACTCGGAGTGAAAATGGGTGCGCTTCCCAGAACTTTTACTGGTTTATCCGGAGTTGGAGATTTAATTGTAACTTGTATGAGTAAATTTAGTCGCAATCGTCATGTTGGTGATCAACTCGGAAAAGGTGAGAAGCTCGAAAGTATTTTAAAAAAAATGGTAATGGTTGCAGAAGGAGTTACAACTGCAAAATCTGCAAAAGATTTATCAATAAAATTTGGAGTTGAGATGCCAATATTTTCTGAGGTTTATAAAATATTGTACGAAAATAAAAATCCGCAATCTTCAACAATTGAATTAATGACTCGTGAATTACGACAGGAACATTAATCTCTTTGATTTAGATTTTCATTTCACTTCAAATTATTTTTCAAATCAAATGGTGCAATTAAATTATCAAATTGAAAAATATTTTTTCATCGAAATAAATTTGTGATATCAACTGACTCACTTCAATTTGTAAAAGGGATTGGACCAAAACGGATTCAAGCTCTAAATTTAATTGGCATTAATTCCATATCTGATTTACTCTATTATTTTCCGTACGATTATCTGGATCGCTCAAAAATTGTTAAAATAGAAAAACTTAAAAATTTTATAAATAAAAATGAAGAAGTAACAATTGTTGCGGAAATATTTCGACAAGAAACGCGCAGAACCAGAAATGGAAAAAAGATTTTTATTTTGACAGTGAAAGATGAAACAGGATTTTTGCCATGTTTGTATTTTCATGGTGCGCATTGGCTCAGCAAAATGTTTAATGTTGGTGATGTTTTAGCATTATCATCTTTTGTAGAGATTGATAAATATAATCGTCCGCAATTTATTCATTCGGAGCATGATAGACTTTTTGCAATTGATGATGACGACAAAACTAATTGGAAAGAAAAATTAAATACTGGCGCAATAATTCCTAAATATCATTTAAACGAAGAATTGCGAAAAGTTGGAATTGAACAGAGGCAGTTGCGAAAAATAATGCGTGACGCATTAAACAGATATTTAAATTCTGTTGAAGAATATTTACCTCGCGCAATTTTAAATGAACGAGCGCTTTTAAATTTACAATCTGCAATTAGCCATCTTCACTTTCCCGATTCACTTGAAAATAAAAATCATGCACTTAAAAGAATTAAATATGACGAAAGTTTTTATTTTCAACTCTTGATTGCATTTCGCAAAAAGGAAATCGAAGAAGATAGAAATGGAATTAATTGTAAATCGAAAAATATTTTAAACAAAAAACTTTTAAGCGAACTTACTTTTAATTTAACTTCGGCACAGCAAAAAGTTATTAGTGAAATCTCTCACGACATGTCTTCAACTAAACCAATGAATCGTTTGCTTCAAGGAGATGTTGGAAGTGGAAAAACAATTGTTTCATTTTTTGCAATGCTCAGTGCAATCGAAAATAATTTACAAGTTGCATTAATGGCACCAACCGAAATTTTAGCCGAGCAACACTTCGCAACTATATCACACTTTGCAAAAAATTTAAATTTAAATATAAGATTGCTTGTCGGGAAGCAAAGTAAAAAACTTCGGAGTGATATTTTGGAAGATATCGGCCGAGGTTCAGCGCAAATAATTATCGGAACGCATGCGTTATTTCAAAAACATGTTGTGTTTGAAAATTTGGGACTTGTTGTAATTGATGAGCAACATCGTTTTGGAGTTTCTCAAAGAGCGCAACTTCGTGAAAAAGGAAAATCGCATCCTCATCTTTTGGTGATGACTGCAACTCCAATTCCTCGCTCGCTTGCAATGACTTTATACGGCGATTTAGATATTTCAACAATTGATGAAATGCCAAAAAATCGTAAAAAAATTAAAACGGCAATTCGTTTTGATAAAGATAAAGTAAAAATTTATGATTTCATTCGAAAGGAAATTAGCGAGCAAAAACAAGCCTATATTGTCGTTCCGTTAATTGAGGAATCGGAAAAGGTCAATTACAAATCGGCAATTGATGAGTTTGAAAATCTCCAAAAAAATATTTTTACAGATTTAAAATTAGGATTATTGCATGGGAAATTAAGCTCCGATGAAAAAAGAATTGTGATGGAAAAATTTGCAAAAAATAAAATAAATATTTTAGTCTCCACAACAGTTATTGAAGTTGGAATTGATGTAGCGAACGCAACCGTAATGATGATTGAAGATGCTGAAAAATTTGGGCTCGCACAATTGCATCAATTGCGTGGAAGAGTTGGAAGAGGAACTGAACAATCTTATTGCATTTTAATTTCTAAGTTAGATGAAAAAATAAAAACAACTTACTCTGAAAATAAAAAAGAAAATATCGAAAGAATTAAAATTGCAAAAAAAAGATTAGAGACAATGGTTGCGACCAATGATGGATTTAAAATTGCAGAGGTTGATTTAGAACTTCGTGGCAGTGGTGAATTATTTGGAATGCGACAAGCAGGCGAAGCAAATTTTATGATGTTAGATGTTGTGCATGACACTGAACTTTTAATTTTTGCGCGAGAAGATACTTCGGCAATTGTTCAAAGCGATCCAAATCTTTTAAGAGACGAACACAAAAAAATAAAAAATATTTTTCAAAAAAGATTCCAACATCTTCTCTCCTTCGTTCGTTCCGGATAAAATCAAAAAATAAATAAAAACGCAGTAAAACTATTGACAACTCGATTATAATTCTTATATTTGTAATAAGAAAATGAAATTATTCTATCACAATATGAAAGGTATCGAGCAGTTTATAAATACTGCATGCAAGTTGCACTCCTCTACAACCTGAAGAAAGAAAATTCTGAATTAAACGGAGCTAATTCAGAAACTTCAAGTCAAAAAACTTTTCAATCCTTAGAAACTCCACAAGAGACTCTCACGCGTATTGATACCTACGCAGAGTGGGATACTATTGAAACTATAAACGCACTTCGCGATGCCTTGGCAATTCGTCATGATGTTACTTTAATCGAAGCAGATGAATTTGCATTTGAAAAACTTCGTCTCTTAAAACCTGAAATTGTTTTTAATGTTACTGAAGGAAAATACGGCGCATCGCGTGAAGCACAAATTCCAGCAATGCTTGAAATGTTAGAAATTCCATACACGGGAAGCGACCCAGTTACTCTTGGAATTTGTTTGGACAAATCTCGCGCAAAAGAAATTCTCTCGTACTATAATATTGCAAATCCAAAATTTAAAGTTATCAAAGATTTAGAGGAAGAAATTCCAAACGATTTTAGTTTCCCATTAATAGTAAAACCTCTTTTTGAGGGCTCAAGTAAAGGGATTTTTAACAAATCGGTTGTTGAAAATATGAACGAATTAACTGAAATCGTAAAAGAAATAATTTCGGAATACAAAGAGCCAGCGTTGATTGAAGAATTTCTTCCGGGAAGAGAATTTACTGTTGCGATTTTAGGAAATAAAGATAGAGCAAGAATTTTACCAATCGTTGAAATTAAATTTGATGCTTTGCCAAAAGATGTCAAACCAATTTATTCGTACGAAGCAAAATGGATTTGGGACCAATCCGAATTTCCACATGATATTTATGAATGTCCCGCGCAAGTTTCAAATGAGCTGAATCAAAAAATAAAAAACATTTGTTTGAGTACTTATCATACACTTGGTTGCAGAGATTGGGCGAGAGTTGATGTAAGACTTGATGCAAGTGGTGAACCACAAATAATTGAAATTAATCCACTTCCAGGAATTTTACCAAAGGCTGAAGATAATTCTTGTTATCCACGAGCGGCGAGAATCGCTGGCTATACTTATAATGAAATGATTAACGCTGTGCTTGACGAAGCATGTTTGAGAAACGGACTACTATGAAAAAAAGAATTGCAATAATATATAACGAACCAACAATCTCAACTGAAAATGGAAAAGAATTTATTTCTCAAACATCTTTCAATAATAATTTAGATTTTAATTCTGTATCAAATCTTTCTGCAAAATTAATTGACATGTCCGAAGTTGGAGTGCTCGAAGAGAAAGAAGACATTCAGCGAGTTTTGGAAAAATATAATTACGAAGCTGTAATTTTTAATGTTTCGGAAAACATAAAAGAGTTAATTCAGTTTATTGAAAATGAAAAGATAGATTTAATTTTTAATTTAGTTGAAGGGCTTGGAGAGGAATCGATTCACGAAATGCATATTGCCGGAATTTACGATTTGCTCGGAAAAAATTATACCGGTTCCGCCGCTCGTACACTTGGCATCTGCCTTGATAAAGCAAGAACAAAAGAAATTCTTTCTCATCATAAAATTTTAACTCCAAATTTTACAACTTTATATTACGGCGAAAATTTTACAAAAGCTCAAATTAATTTAAAATATCCATTGTTCGTAAAATTTAGAGAGCAAGATGCAAGTTTGGGAATCGACAATAATTCTCTCGTAACAACATTTAAGGAATTAAAAGACAAAGTTTTAGATTTATGGTCGCAACATCAAGGTTCTATTATAATAGAAGAGTACATCGATGGACGCGAATTAAACATCGCGGTTATTGGAAATGAAAAACCAATTGCGATGCCAATTTCTGAAATTAGTTTTGACACTTTGCCAAAAAATTACCCCAAAATTGTTTCGTACAATTCAAAATGGATGAAAGGCACCGTGGAATATGACCATACAGTTGGCATCTGTCCTGCTGATTTGCCAAAAAATTTAACCACCGAAATGCAAAAAATTGCAGTTGAGGCTTTTAAAATTCTTGGCTTGCGAGATTATTCGCGTGTTGATTTTCGTTTGGACGAAAATAATATCCCGTATGTTTTGGAAGTAAATCCAAATCCGGATATTACTGATGATGCTGGCTTTGCTCGTTCGGCAAAAGCCGCAGGTTACTCTTACGAAGAAATTGTTGCAAAAATTATTGAGATGGCTTTAAATCGTTCCAAGTAATTTTTTAAAATGTCAATTAGAAAATTTGAAAAAAGCGATCGTGAAAATATTTTACATCACATTAAAGCAACAAATGTTTTTAATGATGAAGAAGTTGAGATTGCAAAAGAATTAATTGATGTATTTTTAGATGAACCGAATCAAAAAGATTATGATTTATATGTTTATGCTGATGAAGAAAATATTGCACAAGGTTATATTTGCATCGGACATACGCCAGCAACAATTGGCACTTACGATTTGTATTGGATAGTTGTGAATCCGAACGAACACAAAAAAGGAATTGGTAAAGCGTTGCTCTATTATATTGAAGAGATGTTGAAACTTGTCGGTGGAAATTTGTTGATTGCAGAAACTTCCTCGACTCAAAAATATGATAACACAAGAAAATTTTATAAGCGAACTAATTTTATCGAACTTGTGCGAATAAAAGAATATTATCGTCCCGACGATGATTTAATAATTTTTGGAAAATATTTAAAATAACTTACAGGAGATTTTATGGAACTCTGGCAAAAATTGCTAAGAGAAAGTGTTGATTGCCCAAAACATTTAGTTGAAAAGTTTGGTTTCGAACCTAAACTTGCTGAACAATTAAATAATCTTTTTCATACTCGTATCAATCCATATTATTTGGGATTAATTCGCGAGCCCGGCGATCCGATTTGGTTGCAATGTATGCCAAATGCTTTGGAGTTAAATGATGACAAAGCTCCACTTGATCCTCTAAATGAAGAAGCCAATAGTCCTGTTCCAAGTATTACTCATCGTTATCCCGATAGAGTTTTATTTTTAACTACAAGTCAGTGCGCAATGTATTGTCGTTTCTGCACAAGAAAAAGAAAAGTTGGAGACTCTGGAAAAATTTCGATGAAATTTATTCAATCTGGTTTGGATTATATTGCCGCGCATCCCGAAGTTCGTGATGTAATTCTTTCTGGTGGCGATCCTTTAATGTTAACCGATGTAATGCTCGAAAAAATTCTTTCCGGTCTTCGAAAAATTCCACATATCGAAATCATTCGTCTTGGAACAAGAATGCCTTGCGTTCTTCCTCAACGCGTTACGCCAAATCTCGTAAAAATGTTGAGCAAATATCATCCAATTTATGTCAATGTTCATTTTAATCATCCTTGGGAATGCACCGATGAGGCAAAAAAAGCTTGTGAAATGTTAGCCGATGCTGGTTGTCCAGTTGGAAATCAAGCAGTTTTGATGAAAGGGGTAAACGACAATGCCGATGTAATGCTCGAGCTTCATCGAAAACTTTTATCGATGAGAGTTAGACCTTATTATTTGTATCAAGCCGATATTACGCGCGGTGCAAATCATTTTAGAACTCCGTTAAAAGTTGGACTTGAAATTATGGATAAACTTCGCGGACACACATCTGGTTTAGCAATTCCGGCTTTTGTAATTGATGCGCCCGGTGGTGGCGGAAAAATTCCAATTCTTCCACAATATGTTTTGGGTAGAAAAGATAACAAAATTATTTTGCGAAATTATAAATATGATGTTTTTGAATATCCCGATGTTATTGATGATAACACCGGAGACCCAATTGCTGATAAAGAAAAAGTGAGGAAGAAAGTTATCAAGAAAAAAGAAACCGTTGCGGTTTAAATTAAAAGCCCCGCTAAATCAAGCGGGGTTTTTCGTTGTATCTTGCTCATACTTTTTTTAATTTTGCTCAATGAAAATACCGGAACATATAATAGAAGAAATTCGTCGCTCGATTGATATTGTTGAATTGATTGGAAGTTACAGCCAACTTAAAAAAAGAGGAAAAAATTTTACTGGACTTTGTCCTTTTCATAAAGAAAAAACTCCATCGTTTAATGTTAGTGCCGATAAAGGATTGTTTTATTGTTTTGGTTGCAAAAAAAGTGGTGATGTTTTTACTTTTGCGATGGAGACACAAAAAATTTCTTATCCGGAAGCGATAGAATTTTTAGCAGAAAAAGCTGGTGTTAAAATTGAACGATCGGAAATTAGTGAAGAAAAAACTTCTGAGCTTGAAAAATTATTTTCTGTAAACTCTACTGTCGCAAAAATATTTTCCAGAAATTTATTTTCATCTGAAGAAGGAAAGTTTGCGCTGGATTATCTTTCAAAAAGAGGAATCGAAAAAGAATCAATTGATAAATTTCAAATTGGGTTATCATTTAAACAATGGGATAGTTTATATAAAGAGGGAACCGAAACAGAAGGGATTTCCGAATCGGAACTTTTGAAATTGGGATTAATCAAAAAAAGGGAAGATGGAAGTTCTTACGATACTTTTCGCGGAAGAATAATTTTTCCAATTACAAATCCGATGGGAAGAATTTCCGGATTTGGTGCGCGTAAAATTCACGAAGATGATACTCTCGGAAAATACATCAACTCGCCCGAAACAATTATTTACAGCAAAAGCAGAATTCTTTACGGTTTATCATTTGCAAAAGATGCAATTAGAAGTAGTGAAAATGTAATTGTCGTCGAGGGTTACGCAGATTTTATTTCTCTTTTTCAAAATGGAATTAAAAATGTTGTCGCAACAAGTGGCACTGCGCTAACTATTGAGCAAGTAAAATTAATTTCGCGTTACACAAAAAATATTATTTTTATTTACGATGCAGATTTTGCCGGCTCAAATGCGATGGAGCGCGGAATTGATATTGTTTTAAGTGAAGGGCTCGATGTGAGAATTGCGCTTTTGCCTGAAGGGGAAGACCCGGATTCATTTGTTAGAAATTTTGGCGCAGAAAAATTTAACGAAATAATTAAATCTGCAGTTAGTTTTGTTGAGTTTAAAGCGGCGCAATTATTTGAAAAAGGGAAATTTGAAACTGTTGAATCAAAAGCAGTTGCTGTAAGAACGATTGTAGAATCGATTGCCAAAATACCTGATAATTTAAAAAGAACTTTTTTTATTAAAGATGTTGCGGAAAAGTTTGGGATTTACGAAACAACTTTATTAAACGAACTTGATAAATTTTTAACGCGAACTCCAAAAAGAAATTATGATTTTATAAATCAAACTCAATTTGAACAAAAAGGCGAGAAACCAATTACCAAAAAATTATCTTTACCAATCGAGGAAAAAGATCTTTTACTTTCAATTTTTGAGCAACCAAATCAAATCATTCCATTTATTTTTCAAAATGTTCATCTGGAAGAATTGCAACATCCAATCGTAAGAATTATTATTGAAGAAGTTTTAGAAATGTTTGAAGAAAACCAAAAAATAGATGAACGAATTTTGCAAGAAAGACTTCCGAGCGAAGAATCAAAATCACTTTTAGCGGAAATTTTATTTTCGCGTTACGAATTAAGTTCTCGTTGGGATGATGTCGGTGCAAGATTAAGTGATGCGCGTTGGTTTGAAATTGCGCTTGGTGCAATCAAAAAAATTAAAAAAAGATTTTTGCAAGACGAACTTCAAAAAAATAAATTATTACTTCAAGAGCATTCAAGTGCGGGAGAAGACCCAACAATTTATTTAGAGCGACAACATCAATTCTTAAATCAAATTAAAGAGATAGATAATATTAAATTGACAAAAGAAATTGATGAAGATGAAAAATAATGTTTACATATTTTTAATTATTTCGTCGCCAAACTCGGAACATTTTACTTCGGTTGCATTTTCCATTTGTCGAGCAAAATCGTAAGTAACTTTTTTTGAAGCAATCGCGCCATTGAGTCCTTTAATAATTAAATCGGCAACTTCAGTCCAACCGAGATAACGAAACATCATTTCGCCAGATAAAATTACGCTTCCCGGATTTACTTTATCGAGGTTTGCATATTTTGGCGCAGTGCCGTGCGTGGCTTCAAAAATCGCGTGGCCACTTATGTAATTTATATTTCCGCCGGGCGCAATTCCAATTCCGCCAACTTGTGCGGCAAGCGCATCGGATAAATAATCGCCATTTAAATTTAAAGTTGCGATGATATCAAAATCTTCCGGGCGAGTTAAAACTTGTTGCAAAGTTATATCGGCGATTGCATCTTTGATTAAAATTTTTCCATTTGCCAATTCACTTTTTTGTTCGCGATTTGCTTCATCTTCGCCTTTTTCTTTTTTCGTTTTTTCCCATTGATTCCAAGTGTAAACTTTGTCGCCAAATTTTTCTTCGGCAAGATTGTAACCCCAATCGCGAAATGCTCCTTCGGTGAACTTCATAATATTTCCTTTATGGACAAAAGTTACCGATTTGCGTTTGTTTGTGATTGCATATTTTATTGCGGCGGTGATTAATCTTTCCGAGCCAAGTTTAGAAACAGGTTTAATTCCGATTCCAACTTCGACAGAATCGTTTACGGCTTGTCCGATTTCATTTTGCCATTTCGAAATTTTTTCCGAAGTACCGAAACGAATTTTATCAAATTGTTTTGGAAATTCTTTTGCAAAAAAATCTAAAATCTTTTGGGACTCGATTGAGCCAGCAGTGTATTCAATCCCAGCATAAATATCTTCGGTGTTTTCGCGAAAAATAATCATTTCAACTTTTTCCGGATGTTTAACTGGAGATGGAACTCCTTTAAAATATTGAACGGGACGAAGACAAACATACAAATCTAAAAGTTGACGAAGCGCGACATTAAGCGAACGAATTCCGCCACCGATTGGAGTTGTGAGTGGACCTTTTATTCCGACAAGATATTCGCGAAATGCATCAACTGTTTCATCGGGAAGCCAATTATTAAATTTTTTAAAAGCAGTTTCGCCAGCATAAACTTCTTTCCAAAATATTTTTTTATTTCCACCGTAAGCTTTTTCAACTGCGGCATCAAAAACTTTTTGCGATGCACGCCAAATATCTGCGCCTGTGCCATCTCCTTCGATAAATGGAATGATTGGAAAATTTGGAACATTTAATATTTTATTTTGAATTGTAATTTTTTGACCAGAGGAATTCATTTTTAACCTTGATTATTTTTGGAGTGAAATTATTGAAGTACGAATTCTTTTTGCAAATTCTTTCTGCAAATCGCCTTCATATTTTTTAAGTTGCAAAACAAATTTTATGTTATCATCGGCATAACGAGGCGTAACATGAATGTGAAAATGAAAAACGGATTGCCCAGCGATTTCACCATTGTTTGAAAAAAAATTAAACGCTTCGAGATTCAATTCTTTTACAAGCGCATTTGCGACAGTGTGAGTTGCCTCCATAATTCCTTGCAAATCGTCTTTATGGACATCGAGAAAATTTTTTGAATGCCGCTTCGGAATTATTAAAGCGTGCCCATAATGAATTGGATTTATATCAAGAATTGATAACGCTTGTTCGTTCTCAAATAATATTTCTGATGGGATTTCTCTGTTTATTATTTTGCAAAATATGCAGGACATAGTTTTTTATAATGATATTCTATTGAAAAATCTCTCGAAAAGCAATCGATTATATTTCATTGCATAAATTTTTAAAGTTTATTATATTTAGTCAGAAGTTTTAAAAAATCTTAAAGGAGATTTGAAGATGAAAAATTTATTTACAAAAGCAATAGTAATAGTTTTGATTTTTAATTTCATTGCATCTGCAACAATTTGGGATTCGATGGAAATGGCAAGCGCAAAACTTTATTTTAAACAAAAAAACTATCCAAAAGCGTTGGAATTTTTAAAAGCAGAAGTCTCAAAAAATCCGACGAGCGAAGATGGTTGGTTTTACATGGTTTTGGTTTATCACGAACTTGGAGAAATCAAAAATTTAAAAGATGCATTCGATCACGCCGTAGTTTTAAATCCTAAAAAAGCAAAAGATTTAAACCAAATGCGAATTGTAGAATGGGCAAAATTATTTAACAAAGGTGTTGAAGATTTAAATAACGCAGTTGATTCGATTGGATTGGCAAAAGCAATTGAAAGTTTTGAATTGACTTGCTATGTAATGCCTGAGTCGACTTTGAATTTTAGAAATCTTGCGCTTACATATTATAGAATGGGCGATTACGAAAATGCGATTCCAAATTTAATTATTGGTTCGGATAATGGTAAAGATAATATGTCGGTTAAATTGATTGGAGATATTTATTTGGAGAAAGCGACAAATTTTAAAGAACAGTTTAATAATATCAACCAAGAAAATTTTGAGAAGATAAAAAATTTAGATATGATTCGTGAGAAAATTAAAAGTGCTGATGTTAAATATTATCTCGGACAACCAACTTCGATAAACAAGCCAAAAGGAAAAAAGAAAATCGAGGAGTGGAGTTATAGCAAGTACAATTTAAATTTAACTATTGAAGATGGAATCGTAACAGTTGTAAATAATCAATACAAGCCACAAATTGATTCGTCAAATTTGTATTTAGCGTTGGAATATTATGCTAAAGCTATTTCCATTTTACAAAAAGGAATTGAAACTTTTCCAAACGATGCAAAAATTTCTGAAACATTGATGAACAGCTTTATCGGCGCAGAAAGAAATGATGAAGCACGCTCGCTGTTGGAAACAAGAATTCAAAAATATCCCGATAGCAAATTTGATCATTACAATCTCGGTGTATTTTTATTAAAGGAAAATAAATTTGAACAAGCAATTGCTTCTTTTGAAACATCTCTAAAACTCGATACAGCAATGAGTGCTGCGCGTTATAATCTTGCGGCGTCTTATGTCAACTGGGGAGTGAAGGAACAGGAACGAATCAAAAAAGAAGAACAAATTAGAGAAGAAGAAGAACTAAAATCAGATAAAAAAAATAAAAATGCAAAAAAAGAAAAAAGAGAAATTGATAAATCGTATTTGGAAAAATATAAACTTGCTCTTCCTTATTTAGAAACTATTGTAAAAGATAAACCAGATGAAGTCCCAATGTGGGAATTGCTCGGACAAGTTTATGCAAATTTAAATGATATGAAAAAAGCGGACGAAGCGTATAAAAAAGCTGACTTGATTCGCGAAGGGAAAAAATAAAAAGGAAAACATGTCACAACAACCACCACAACAAATAAATATAGAATTGGGCGAAAAAGAAGCCGAAGGAATTTATTCGAACCTTGCAATCATTACTCACTCGCCAGCCGAGTTTGTAATTGATTTCACACGGATTTTGCCCGGTGTGCCGAAATCGAAAGTTTTTGCCAGAATAATTATGACGCCACAGCATGCAAAATTATTATTGAATGCACTTGGCGATAATATTGAAAAATTTGAATCTAAATTTGGAGCGATTAATTTAGTTCAAGATGAAAAAATGCCACAAAATTTTGGATTCCAAATTACACAAAAAGATGAGAAAGTACATTAATAATTTTTTTATAATAAAATTTTTAAAACATAAATGGAGTAAATATTTTTCATTTGAAAAAATGATTTTTGTTTTGTTCCCTTTTTTTATTTTTGGTTGCGTAAAAATTCTGACACCAAAACTTCCATCTTGGCAAACACAACTTACAATTCCGCTGGTAGATAGAACTTTCACACTTGAAGATTTTATGAAAAAATCCTCCAGTCTTTTTATTGATTCAACAAATGGTGAAATCTCCTATAGGCCAGCAGAAATTCAAAACAAACCCGACACAATTAAGTTACCTTCATTTTCGCCTCAACCATCAAGAGTATCACAGGTTATAGGTCCATTACCGTGGCCAAATATAAATTTACCTCCATCAATCTCATCTTTTAAAAATATAACTGGGCAAGATCCTCCTGTTATTCCTTTTCCTGGAGCAGATATAATAGGAATTTTTACTAAAGATGTTAATTTAGATATTTCTGGTCAATTAGATGTTTTTGATTTTGGAACTTTTGAAGATGGAAGTTTGGAAATAACTTTTATAAATACTTTTGCTTTTGGATTTAATTTTACAAACGGAATTGCAATAAGAAATAGAGATGATAACTCATTAGTTGCACAATATCCAGCATTTATTTTAGCGGCTGGTGAAACAAAAAAAATGAGCGTAGTTGTAACTGGTAAAACCTTAAAAGATCAAATTAGCATTTCGGGTAATTTTCAAACGCAAAATATAACCGGTAAAATAATTACATCATTAAATACAATTGCAATTTCAACACAAATTACTGGAAGTAGTGGAACAGGAAACGCTTCTTTATCGGAAGCAAAAATTTTATTTGTTGGTAATATTGATCTTGTAAATCTTCCAAACGAATCGGATCAAATTTTAGATGACTCAACTTATTATAAAACCTTAGAGTTCAGTAAAGGTGGATTTGATATTAGAGTAGTTAATGGTACAAATTTTGGTGTTAAAGTTGTTTTCGAAATTAAAGAATTTATAAATAAATCTAGTAGTCAGCCATTTTTTATTAGTGGTACTTCAAAAGAGGCAACGATAAGTAAAAACGCCACTTTTTTGCGTGAAGTTCTTTTAGTCGATTATAAACTTCAAAGCCAGGAACTAAACAATGCGCCAACAAATAAAATTAATTTTAATTTAAAAATACAAACTCTTATTCCGAGTTTTGTTGATAAAATTTTAGTTCGTAAAACAGATTCTGTTGTTGCTGAGATTGTACCAAAAAAAGATAATCTTGGAAGTACAATTCCGTACAAACTACATAAAGTGCTTGGTAAAATAACACCTATTACAATAGCTATTGATCAAACTATGCCACTGGCAACTGGAGATTTTAAAACAAAATTTAAAGCCGATAGTATTATGTTTGATTCGCTTTATTTGGCTTATAAACTTTTTACTTCAGGTCTTTTTCCGACAGACATTTCTTTGAAAATTTACGCAATAAATAGTAATGGTATTAGGGGTGATTCGTTAACTTTGCCAACAAATTTTGTAATTCCAATTTCAGGTAAACAAGTTAGGAGAATTTTACCTGGACAAATTGATTCAATTGTTTTTAATAAAAATAACAGTACGCTTGATAGATTTATATCATCATTTATTTCAAATGGGCAAGGGTTTTTCCCGGACTCAATTAGAATAAAAGGAACTGTAGAAATTAACCCGATTGATGTTTATAAAGACCCAAATTCTTTTGGCGGAGCGACTGACGGAGATACTGTTGTTACTTCAGTTAGGTTTGCGTTTCCAATGAGGATAGGAATTAAAAATGGAACTTTGCGCGATACAACTATAATTGGTGATACAACAGCAAGCGGTACAGGTTCAAATAAAATTGATAAAGAAAGTTTATCAAATATTGTGCAAGGAAAAATTTTCTTCAGTATTGAAAATACATTTCCATTTCAAATTCAAATTAAAGCTGGCTTGTACGATAAAAGTAAAGATAATTTTTCAATACCCGATACTATAGCACTAATGTATTTACCGATGAATAAAGATACGATTTTAGTTGATAGTGCAAGATATAGTCAATCGCCTGTTCGCCCCGGAAAATCTTACACAGCATTTGCTTTAACTCCCGCAGATGTTGATAAATTTAATCCAGCTACTTTTATGACTCTTGCAATAAATATTCGCACTTCTGGCAATGGAGATAAAGCGGTTATTTTCAGAAAAGATAATTACCTGCATATCAAATCTTTTGCAAGTGTAACTTTTAATGTAGATTTCAATAAAAAGAAATAAATGAATCGTTCACTAAAAATTTTTATTTTTATTTTTATTTTTCAAAATATTTCTTTTGGAAACGAAAGAACATCGGCACGCGGAATTGGAATGGCGCGAACTTTTGTAGTTACTTCTCGTGGTGTTGATGCGCTTGGAATAAATCCTGCAAATCTTTCTTACCTCGATAGAGGAAGTTATACGACTATGTCGTTGTTGCCAATTGGCGTACGAGCTGGAAGTGATTTTATAAATTTTAAAGTCTACAACGATTATTTTACTGGCGACCCCGATAGTTTAGATAAAGATGGAAATAGAATTATTGGACGACGACTTGATGCAAATGATAAAGATGGAATTTTTAATCTTTTTCCAAGTGGAATTGCGCACACTCAATCTGATTTTGACGCAATGCTTTTAGGATTTACTTCTATCGGTGGAAATTATGCAATTGGTTTTTCTGTTACCGAAAGATTTTCTGCTGGGCTTGATCTTCCCGAAGGATATTTAAAAATTCTTTTAAATGGATTTGAGGAAAAAGGCTCGGAACATACATTAAATAATACTAATTATGGCGTTAGATGGATGAGAGAATATAATTATTCGTTCGCTTATCATTTTGCGAAAAATGTTAGTTTGTGGAAATTCCGAGACATCAGCGTTGGTATAAGTTACAAACCCGTGCAAGGATTTTATTACGCAGGCACCGATCATTATAATGGATCGCTTCAAAATAAAATTTATTACAATAAAGATAGTGTAAATTGGATTGACTCAATACAAATTATTGGAAATATAGATTATGCGCAATTTCAATCTTCAATTCCAATTGATTCAATTTCGCAATTTCTTTTTAAACCTGCTGGAAAAGGAACAGGATTTGATATTGGTGTATCGGCAAAAATTATATCTGGTTGGCAATTTGGAATGAGTATTACAGATATTGGTTCGATACTTTGGTCGAAATCTCCAAAATATTCTTACGGAAAAGGAAATTTTACAATTTCAGATTTGGGTAAAGCCGGACAACTTGATTCGCTCAAAAATAATTTTAAAGGAAAAACAATCGACACAACTTCTTTTAAAAGAAATTTGCCAACAATAATTCATCTTGGCGCTGCAATTCAACTTGATGAATCTCCTTATGTGAATAGAAAAACTTTTGCAGGAAAATTATTATTAGAAGGAAATATTCATATTGGTTTAAATGATGAACCAGGCAATACAACACTACCTCGTTTTTCAGTTGGTGCAGAATATGTAATTCCTTCCCGTTGGGTTGATTGGTTGAGGATTAGAAGTGGGATGATGTTTGGTGGAAGAGAATTATTTTCGTGGTCTTTGGGAATTGGAATTGTAAATCCAGTTTTCGATTTTGATATTGGAACTGAAAGTATTGCATTAATTATAACTCCAAATAGTTTCAGAAATGGTTCAGTCTCGATGGGTTTAAAAATCAGGATGTAGATTTGTCTGCCTCTGGCAGATTAATCCGCCAGAGGCAGATTTATATTTTTCTTCTTAATCGCGCAACAGGAATTTTTAACTTCTCACGATATTTCGCAACAGTTCTTCGAGCAATTTCAATCCCCTTATTTTTTAAAATTTGCCTGAGTTCGTCATCATTCAAAGGATTATTAGGATCCTCAGAATTTATATGTTGTTGCAAAATATTTTTCACTTCTTTGTTTGAAACATCTTCACCGTTATCAGTCGAAATTCTCTCACTAAAAAAATATCGAAGTGGAAAAATTCCAAAATCGGTTTGAACATATTTATTGTGAATAGCACGGCTGATTGTAGATTTATCTTTACGAATTATTTTTGAAATATCGTTGTAAACCAAAGGATGAATTTCGCCGCCGTTTAAAAAGAAATTATTTTGTTTTTCAACAATTGTCCCCATAATTTGCAACATCGTTTCTTGCCTTTGTTTAATAGCCATTATAAAGTTTTTTGCCGATTCTATTTTGCTTCTGATAAAATCCTTCGCCTCTTTGTTTGGTTTTTTTTGGTCGAGCAAAATATTTTTGTATTTCTGATTTACGCGAAGCGGCGGAATGTTTCGATTATTTAAATTTATAATTAATTCACCATCGTTATTTTGTATATAAAAATCTGGAACGATATAAATATTTTCATCAGAAATTTTACCTTCACCCGGTTTTGGATTTAAATGTGAAATCAAAGTTATTGCTTCTTTGATTTTTTGCATTGTGACATTTAATTTTTTCGCAATAACTTCGTAGTGTTTTTTTGAAAAATTATCATATTCCCGTTCAATTATATCTCTTGCAATTTTGATAATTGATTGATTCGCCTTGCTAAACTCCAATTGTACTAATAAACATTCTTTTAAATCTCTTGCACCAATCGCAATTGGTTCGGATCTCTGAATATGAAATAAAACTTTCTCAGCTTCAGAAAACGAAACAGTAATTGAGTTTCGAAGTGTAATATCATTGATAATCAAAATCAAATCGCGTCGAAGATATCCATCATCATCAATATTGCCAAGGACTTCACTTGCAATCAATAATTCTTTTTCAGTTAGATTTGAAAATTCCAATTGGGCATAAATTTGGTCAAGGAAAGAAATATTTTCAATTTTTGGTGCTTCCCAATATTCACTTTGCGAGTTGGTTATTTTTTTCTCTCTGTATTCTGTCTCTTCCTGTTCGATTAAATCTTCAACTGTTAAATTATTTTCATTTTTTTCTTTTAAAGAATTATCAATCGGCTCGTTATCATCAGATTTTGTAGAAACTTCTTCGAGCAAAGGATTTAATTCTAACTCGTTTTTAAGATGGTCTTCAAGTTGAAGAATAGGCAAGTGCAACATCCATAAATATTGGATTTGAAGCGGAGAAAGTTTTTGTAATAATTTTTGCTCTTGAGCTAATTTATAATCGGACATTTTTTATTCCATGGATTTTAAATAATCATCTGAAACATTATTCCAATCATCGCCGAGAGCTCGAGTTAAGTGGATATCTAAAAACGAATTCAATTTTACATTTTCTTTTTCACCTTTATCGAATGCTGAGGAACAAGCGTCAAAATATTCCAACTCTATTGTTGAATTAAAATCTTTAAGCCGAACAGGAAAAAGTGCACACGAAATTGGTTTTTGAAAATCAATTTCATTATTTCGAGATGCTTTTTCAATTGAACAATATGCAATTTCGTTTTGAAAAAAAACAAAAGCGCACTGACCAGTTGGTAAACATTTTGTAGAAAAATTGTTTTGATTATTTTCGTAAAAGTTGTTTAGTTCAATAAAATCAATATGTTTTGGCGAAAGATAGTTTTTAACTATTGGATAAATTTTTTGCAATATTTCAACCTCTTCAAATTTTAATGGCGCGCCGTTTCCTCCTGGCGATGTGCAACAAGCCCCTTTACATATATTTAAATCGCACGAGAATTTATTTGTAAATAATTTTTCAGGGAAATTTATTTTAACACTTTCTTTCATCTCTTTGCAAAGATAAAGAAATATTGAAATATAAACTATCTTAAATATCCCGAACGAAATATTTACCTGGAAGTTGTCGTATCAACGATTTAAATTCCAAATTTAAAAGATGAACATGAGTTTCAGCGATTGGGATTGATAAATTTTCAGAAATCGAATCAATATGAATTGGTTCGTTACTTAAAATTTCAAAAATCTTTTGCTCAAAAATTGAAAGCTGTTGGACTTGTTCGATTTTAATTTTAGAATTCTCGCTGGAAATAAAATATTCATCAAGTATATCCTTTCCATTTTGAATTAATTTTGCAGAGGATTGTTTGATTAATAAATTTGTGCCAGTACTAAATTGGCTCGTAACATTTCCAGGAACGCAAAATACATCACGGTTTTGATCAATTGCATATCGTGCGGTTATCATTGCGCCACCTTTGATTGATGACTCGACTAAGACAACTCCATTTGATAGTCCGCTGATAATTCTATTTCTTCTCGGAAAATTTCTCGAATCGGGTTTTGTTCCGAAATAAAATTCAGAAACAATTGCTCCATTTTCAGAAATAATTTCTGCTAATTTATTATTTTCAGATGGATAAATAATATCGAGTCCTGTGCCGAGCACTGCAATAGTTTTGCCTTTTGATTTTAATGCGAAATTGTGTGCAATCGTATCAATGCCACGGGCTAATCCGCTGATTACGGTTATTCCATTTTCGGCAAGCGAAGTAGAAATATCTTCGGCAATCTTTTTTCCGTAATGAGTTGGTGATCGTGTTCCAACAATAGCAATCGAAATAATATTTTTAAAATTTAATTCTCCGTGAAAAAATAAAAATGGTGGAGGATCATAAATATTTTTTAAGAGAGTCGGGTAATCATCATCCCAAAGAGTAATAATTTGCGAATTTGTTTTTGAAAATTGTTCGAATTGATCATCTATAAATTTATTCAAATCATCGCGATGTAAGATATTGCGAGCAAGTATTTCATCAATGCCATCAACCAAAATTAAATCTTGTAATGAGGCTTTAAATACATCGTTACATGTGCCAAATTTTTGTAAAAGATTTTTTAAGCGGTAAATTCCAACGCCCGGAACAAGTGCAAGTTCAAATAATTCACGATATCGTGGATCGTGGATTGACATTTAAAAGTGGGAAGTCAATTCAGTTTTAAAAATATCTACAAGCGAATTTGCAAGTGCAATTGATTTTGCTTCGGCAATAATCCTTATAATTGGCTCGGTATTTGAAGCGCGTAAATGCACCCACGAATCGGCAAAATCAATTTTCACACCATCAATTGTTGTGATGTTTTCAGCGCAATATTTTTCTTCAATTATTTTTAAAATTTTATTTGCGTTTCCAGTTGTAAAATCAATTTTACCTTTTGATATAAAATATTGTGGAAGTGCCTTTTTTAATTCCGAAGCTGACTTGTTAGACTCGGTTAAGTATTGCAAAAATAATCCGATGCCAACAATTGCATCGCGCCCAATGTGTAATTCGGGAAAAATTACTCCGCCACTTCCTTCGCCACCAATCACACAATTTTCTTTTTTCATTAAAGTTGCGACATTAATTTCTCCAACTGCAGTGCGAAAAACTTGCGCGCCATATTTTTTTGCAACATCATCAACAGCTCTTGTAGTTGAAAGATTCACAGCAACAGAACCAAAATTTCTTCCTTGTTTTGATTCGTAATTTAAAATAAAATCAATCACCGATGTAACTGTGTATTCTTCAACAAACGGTTCACCAAATTCATTTATCAAAACAAGTCTATCAACATCGGGGTCAACTGCAATTCCGAAATCAGCTTTTTCTTTTTTTACAAGATCGCAAAGCGCTGTCAAATTTTCGGGGATCGGTTCGGGAGTGTGAGAAAAAATTCCGCTCACATCGCAATTAATCGGAATAATTTCGCATCCAAATTTTTCAAGCAGTGCAGGAACAATTATTCCACCAGCGGCATTAACGCAATCCAATGCAACTTTAAATTTTTTATTTCTGATTTGTTCTAAATTAATTTGAGGAAGATTTAAAATCGCAGAGATATGTCTTTCGATAAATGAGGCGTCGAAAACATGGTCACCTTTAATTTCGCTTTCAGCGATTGAATCGTTCTCGGCAATATCCCAAAAAATTTTATTTTCATCGGCGTTTAAAAACATTCCAGTTCGCGAAATAAATTTCATTCCATTCCACTGGTTCGGATTATGACTTGCAGTAATTGAAATTCCGCCATTTGCGTGCAGATGTTCGACTGCAATTTGAACAGTCGGAGTTGGAACAATTCCCAAATCAATTACTGTGCAACCAGCAGAAGTTAAATATTTTGCAACGGTATTTGAAATTTCTTTTCCGCTTTGGCGACCATCGCGTCCAATAATTATTGTGCCGAATTTAGAATACTTTGCAAATGCAAAACAATATTTTTTAATTATTTCAGGCGATAAAGTTTCTCCGACAATTCCGCGAATCCCTGAAATGCTAACCATTAATGACATAAGTTCTCTCTTTTATTTTTACAAAATTACAAAAGTTGCGCTGTATAATCAATTTAAACATTTAGTATATTTTAATATGATTAAGACTGAAATATTTTTCGTTGAAGGAATGACTTGCGCAAGTTGTGTCGCCAAAGTTGAAAAAGCAATTAAATCGGTTGATGGAGTTATTGATGTTGCAGTAAACCTTGCAAGTGAAAAAGTAAAAATTGAAATCGAAAACGAAAATATAGAAAAAATATTTGAATCTGTTGCGAGCGCAGGTTATAAACTTCTCACAATTTCTTCTGAAAAAAATATTATTGATTTGCAAAAAGAAACATTCAAAAAAATGGGACGCGAACTTTTATTGAGTGTTGTCTTAACAATTCCGATTACACTTATTTCGATGTTCAGTATGAGCGAGTGGTTTGTTCGGGTTGTACCACTTTCAATGGAAAATATAAATTACATTTTATTTGCAATGACTTTAATTGTAATTTTAACAAGTGGCAGAAAATTTTATAAAATTGCACTGAAGCTTGCTCTAAAAAAAACATCCGACATGAATACACTTGTAGCAGTCGGCACAGGAGTTGCTTTTTTATACAGCGCAAGCGTAACATTTTTTCCAAAATATTTTTCACTTTACAACATACAACATTCTGATGTTTATTTTGACACAACTGCAACAATCATCACTTTAATTTTACTCGGAAAATATTTTGAAACGCGAGCAAAAATAAAAATGATTGATTCGATTTCTTCGCTTGTTTCGCTTCAACCAAAAGTTGCGCACATTTTAAAAGATGGAACGATTGAAGATGTATCGGTTGATTTTGTAAAAGTTGGCGAGATTTTTATTTTAAAGCCGGGAGAAAAAATTCCATTCGACGCAGTAATTGAATCTGGCTCGACAACTATTGATGAATCAATGATTACGGGAGAAAGTCTACCGACTGAAAAAAATATCGGAGACAAAATTATTGGTGGCACAATAAATTTTCAGGGAAGCATTACGGCGAAAATTTTGGCTGTCGGCAAAAATATGCTTTTATCGCACATTGTTTCGCATGTTGAAAAAGCGCAAAGTTCAAAGGCGCAAATTCAAGGTTTGGCTGATAAAGTAACATCAATTTTCGTTCCGATAATTTTTGCGATTTCAATTTCCACTTTTCTGATTTCATATTTTATTTTTGAAATTGATTTTATAATTGCGCTTCTCAACTCAATTGCAGTTTTAATAATTGCTTGCCCTTGCGCGCTTGGTTTAGCTACGCCAACTGCGTTAATTGTTGCAACAGGAAAAGCCGCGCGAAAAGGAATTCTCGTAAAAAATGCGGAGAGTTTGGAACGCTCATGCAATATTCAAACAGTTGTGTTTGATAAAACCGGGACTTTAACCGAAGGAATGCCGAAAGTAAATTCATTTGAAATATTTTTTGGATTTGATGAGAAATATATTTTCCAACTTTTATTTGGGATTGAACAATCTTCCGAGCATCCAATTGCAAAATCGATTGTGAAATATCTGAAAGAGAAAAACATTTTGCCGATTAATGTAGAAAACTTTGAAGCAAAAATTGGAGTTGGCGCTTTGGCATTTTATGAAAATATAAAACTCGTTGTTGGAAATAAAAAATTACTCAACGAAGAAAATATTTTAATTCCAGAAAAATATCAAAAAGATGAAAGCCATCTCACAAAAATATTTTTTGCAGTCGATAGAAAAATTGCTTGTGTAATGTTTTTATCTGACACAGTTCAAGAAAATGCACGAGAAGTTATCGAGTCGCTAAAAAAAGAAAAAGTTGATGTGATGATGTTAAGTGGCGACACAGTCCAAAGCGCAAAACAAATTGCAGAGAAACTTGGTATCGTTAGATTTATGGCAATGGTTTCTCCGATGGATAAAAGTTCAATCATAAAAAGTTTGCAATCAAAAAAAGAAATTGTTGCAATGGTTGGAGATGGAATTAATGATGCGCCAGCACTTGCCCAAGCCGATGTAAGTATTGCGCTTGGAAGAGGAACGGAAATTGCAATGGAAACTGCCGACATTACTTTAATGAGAAATAATTTAAACGGAGTTTTAGAAATAATAAAACTTTCTCGTCAAACAATGCGCACAATAAAACAAAATCTTTTTTGGGCATTCATCTATAATATTATTTGCATTCCACTTGCCGCAGTTGGATTTTTAAGCCCAACAATCGCGTCACTTGCAATGGCAACAAGTTCAATTAGCGTAATTTTAAATTCACTTCGATTAAAAATTAGATAAATTTGTGGTTTGACATTCGAGTCAATAATCCTTATAATTGTTTAGAAATCAACGACTTAAAGAAATATGACAAACACAGGTAAAACAGTTTTGTGGATTATTGGAATTTTTTTCGCGTTCGTTTTTATTTTTTGGATATCAATTTGGCAAATAATAAAAAGCGATAACGATGATGAATTTATAAAATCTAGTAGTAGCGGAACGGTTGCGATTATTGAGCTGAATGAAGTAATTGAAGAATCGGGCGACATTGTCCGACAATTAAAAAAATATAAAAAAAATAATTCGGTTAGAAGTATTTTATTGAGAGTGAACTCGCCGGGTGGAGGAGTTGCCGCAAGCCAAGAAATTTATGACGAAGTAAAAAAAACACGCAATAGTGGAATTCCAGTTGTAGTTTCGATGGGTTCGGTTGCCGCAAGTGGAGGATATTATATTTCGCTTGGCGCAAATAAAATTATGGCAAACCCCGGAACGCTTACTGGAAGCATCGGTGTGATTTTTGAATTTATGCACTTCAATAAAATGTTTGACAAAGTTGGGATTTCAACTACAACAATTAAATCTGGAAAATATAAAGATGTTGGTTCGCCTTTTAGAGAGACAAAAGCGGAAGAAAAAATTCGTTTGCAAATAATGCTCGATGATGTTTACGCTCAATTTGTTGATGCAGTTGTGATTGAAAGAAAAATGTCGCGCCAAAAAGCGATTGAACTTGCCGATGGAAGCGTTTATACTGGAAGACAAGCATTTGAACTTGGCTTGATTGATTCGCTTGGAACTTACGAAGATGCAATTATGTTAGCTGGAAAACTTGGCGGAATTGATGGAGAGCCATCGATTTTAAAAGAAAAGAAAAAAGAAAAATTTTCCGATCTACTTCTTTCGAAAATATTTTCATCTGTAAGTGAAGTAAAAAATGAAACTTTATTAAAATATTCCTTTCAATATTAAATTTGAGGTGTGAGTATGACAAAAGCAGACATTGTTGAAATAATCGCTAACGGAACAGGATTGACAAAGGTTGAAACCGAAGCAGTTGTCAATGGATTTATACAAACTGTAATTCAATCTTTGCGAGATGGAAAAAATATTGAGATTCGTGGATTTGGAAGTTTCCATATTAAAAAAAGAAAAGGACGAATTGCACGAAATCCTCGAACAGGTGAGCAAGTTCAAATTAAAGATCATTTTGTGCCAATTTTTAAAATATCAAAAGATTTAAAAAGCACAGTCAACGAATCAATGAAAAAGGCTTTAGGAATATGAAAAAAATATTTTGCCGTAAATGTAACGCTGAACTAATTGAACAATCTAAATTTTGCGCCAATTGCGGTACTGAAATAAATAAATCTTCAAAAAATTCTCCAATAAATATATTTGCAATTGTTGGCATCGTTGCGCTGGCAATTATTTTATATTTTGCACTCAACGAAAATAAAGTTACAAATAGTCCAGTTTCAAAAACCGATCCGCATGCGAATGTTACAAACCCGGAAGTAATCAGTACAATCAAAACGCTTGAAGAGCATTTAAAAAACGACCCAAATAATTTGGAATTTATTTTGGCGCTTGCAAACAGTTTGCAAGATGCGCGATTTTTTCCTCGCGCAATTGAGATGTATAAAAAATATCTTTCACTCAGTCCAAAAAACGCCAATGCAAGAGTTGATTTGGGGATTTGTTATTTTGAATCTGGCGATACGGAAAATGCAATTTCGGAAATTAAAATAGCATTGAAGCATGATAAAAATCATCAGATGGCAATGTTTAATTTGGGAATAATAAATTTAAATATTGGAAAGATTGAAGAATCGAAATTGTGGTTTCAAAAAACAATTGAATCAAATTCAAAAACAAACATTGCCGAAAAAGCCAAAGAGCTTCTTTCGCAGCATGTTAATTAAAAACTAAATCTTAAGGAGGTCACTTTATGCCAAGCGGCAAAAAAAGAAAACGCCATAAAATGGCAACTCACAAGCGCAAAAAAAGACTTCGTCTTCAACGACACAAGAAAAAATAATCGTTAATTAATTTTGACTGCCTGAAAATTTAGGCAGTCAATTTTTCTTTTATGAAAAAAATTATTCTCATATTATTTTTTTCGCAATCACTTTTTGGATGGGGATTTTGGTCTCATAAAAAAATAAGTGAAAAGTCAATCGAAATTCTTCCGACTGAGATGAAATATTTTTTCTCTCTCCACAAAGATTATATAATTGAAAACTCCGTTGCACCGGACAAATGGCGATTCCGTGATAAATCTGAAGGAGCAAAACATTACATCGATTTAGATAGATATGGAAATTATCCTTTCGAAATGATTCCGAAAAAATTTGAAATCGCAATTGAAAAATATAGTTTAGAAAAAATTAATGAAAATGGAACTCTCCCTTGGGTAATCGAGGATTTCACAGAAAAATTAACGATTGCTTTCAAACAAAAAGATAAAGAAAAAATTTTGTATTACGCTTCGTGGCTTGCTCATTATGTTAGCGATGCGCATGTTCCGCTTCACACAACCGAAAATTACAACGGACAATTTACAAATCAACACGGATTGCATGCGAGATGGGAAACTGAAATCCCAAAAAAATTTGGAAATAAATTTGAATTAAATCCGATTGAACCAAAAATAATTTCAAAAATTAATGCAGAAACATTTCGCATAGTTTTAGATAGCTATCAAAATTTAGAAAGAGTTTTAGAATCAGATAAGTTTGCGCAATACGATGAAAAAGGCTTGCCCACATTTAAACCGCGTAAAAACAATAAGGAAATGAATTTTTCAAAAAAATATTATCAAATATTTTATAAACGATTAAATCGTTTGGTAGAAAATCGGATGGAGAAATCCATCTCTTCAGTTGCAAGTTTTTGGATGACATCGTGGATAAACGCGGGCAAACCAAACTTAAATTGAGTTGACATTATTTTTATTAAATTGTAATTTGAAATAAAACAAAATTAAAGGAGAAAAAAATGAGTGAAGAACAAGATGGTGGAATGAAAAAAGGAATGATGCTTGGCTTTTTAGCAGGCGGACTTGTTGGCGCGTTGGTTGCACTATTATATGCACCGAAACCGGGAAGAGAACTTCGAGCTGATATTAAAAATAAAGCTGAAGAGCTAAAAGATGATGCACAAGATTTTATTGCAGAAGCAAAAAATAAAGCAGAGGATTTAATCAACGAAGGAAAGAAAAAAGGAGAAGGATTGATAACCGATGCTAAAAAGAAGGCAACATCAATTTTAGTAGATGCTGAAAAAATATTAAACGAAGCAAAACAAAAAAATCGTAAATCATAATTTAAAGAGGCATAGCGTGGAAAACTTACTTCAACTTGCGCAAATAGTTTTACTATTTTCGCTTTCTGCATTAGTAATTTATTTAGTAATTGTTCTTGCAAAATTTAAAGAAACTCTCACAAGCATCTCAAAAGATTTTAGCGAGATTACTACAAAACTTTTACCAATTTTAGAAAACCTCGATGCAGTTACAACAAAAGTTCGTTCCATTACCGATACAGTTGATGAACAACTTTTACTTTTAAAATCTTCAGTTGAGTCGATTAAAACAATTACAGATAATATTGTAGCATTCGAGCGAAGAGTGCAAGAACAAATTGAATCGCCTGTGATGGAAGTTGTTGGATTAATTGCGGGAATAATTAGAAGAGTTGGCGGATTTATTAAAGGTGGAAAGAGTGAGGAATAAAAATGCCTTTATATAAAAAAATTAAAAAACAACTTTTTGAAGTTGTAAAAGAAAAGTCTTTTAAATTTGAAAAAGAAATTCAAAGTATAGTCGAACAAAATCTAAAAAGTTTTTTAAATTTAAAGTTTATTAGAAGTGAATTTCAGATTGGAAACTTAAGAATTGATACTTTAGCGTTTGATGAAGAAACTAATTCGTTCCAAATCATTGAATATAAAAGAGGATCTGATTATTCTGTTGTTGACCAAGGAATGAGTTATTTAGGCTTATTATTAAATAACAAAGCAGACTTTTTATTAGAGTATAATGAACACTTTAATATTAATTTAAAAAGAGACGATATTGACTGGTCGCAGTCAAAAGTTATTTTTATTTCTCCATTTTTTAATCAGTATCAAAGAAATTCAATTAATTTTAAAGATTTACCGATTGAATTATGGGAAATTTATCGATTTGAAAACAATCTAATTCAGTTAGAACAATACAAATCTACAATAGCTAACGCATCTTTGAAAAGTGTTATCAAAAAAAGTAAGATTATAACAGAAATTGATAAAGAGTTTTTTAATATTACTGAAGATCATCATCTTAAAAAAGTAAAACCACAAATTAAAGAGACTTATTTAAAATTAAGAGATTTAATTTTATCGATTGATACAAACATTAGAATTAAACCATTAAAAAAATGGATTGCATTCGTTTCTAAAACAAATTTTGTTGATCTGTCAATATTAAGTAGTTCAATAAATATTTTTATTAATGTTAAAAAAAATAAACTTATTGACCCAAAAAATTTATCAAGAGATGTATCAAAAATTGGACATTGTGGTAATGGTGATTACATGGTAAAAATAAAATCAGATGAAAATTTAGTTTATATATTTAATGAATTGATAAAGCAATCTTATAAAATAAATAGTTGAAATTTTAAAAAAATAGGATTTCAAAAAACTGACAAAATAATCACATAGGAGAAAAATCTACATGAGCAATATTAATGCTTTTAAAGAGTACAGCACTTCTCAAATCCGCAATATAGCTTTAATCGGTCACGGTGGTTCAGGCAAAACAAGTTTTAGCGAAGCAGTTTTATTTTCAACAGACAAAACTACTCGGCAAGGTACAATTCAAGAGGGGAATACAATCAGCGATTATCATCCCGATGAGATTGAACGAAAAATTTCAATCAACACTTCGCTTTTAGTAACTGAATTGGAAAATGCAAAAATAAATATTTTTGATACACCCGGTTACAACGATTTTACTGGCGAAGTAAAGTCATCACTTTTTGTTGCCGATACTGCGCTACTTTTTATAAAAGCATTTGAGGGAATTGAAGTTGGTACTGAAATCGTTTGGGAATATGTGAAAGAATTTTATCTTCCCGCATTATTTTTAATTTCAAAAATTGATCACGACAATGCTGAGTACGAAAATGTTTTAAAATCGATTAAAGAAAAACTTACAAATGACGCGACAATTATAACTTTTCCAGTAAACTCTGGGCATGGATTTGATGCTGTGGTTGATGTTGTAAAAATGAAAATGCTAAAATTTATTCCGCACAAAAACGGAAAATATATTGAAGAGGAAATTCCTGCAGAATTTATTGAAAAAGCAAAAGCGCTTCACGAGGAGTTGATTGAAAAAATTGCAGAGAGTGACGAAGTAATGTTGAATAAATTTTTTGAACATGGCACTTTGCACGACGATGAAATTACTGTTGGAATGCGAGATGCGATGGAGCATAGAAAACTTTATCCTGTTTTTGCAGTTTCATCAACTTCAAATGTTGGCGCATTAAATATTGCAGAGTTTGTTGCGCGATATTCTCCTGCGCCGAACGAACGACCAGCAGTAAAAGCAATTGATGCAAATACAAAAAAAGAAGTTGAAGTTAAAATTGATGACAAAAAAGAGACTTCACTTTATATTTTTAAAACAGTTAGCGAAGCGCATGTTGGCGAATTATCTTTCTTTAAAGTTTTTACCGGAATGGCTCTTCACGGACAAGATTTAATGAACGAGGCAAATGGAAAACCAGAACGACTCGGTCAGATATTTATCATGAATGGAAAAGAGAGATTTGAAATGGCTAAAATCCATTCAGGCGATATTGGAACAGTTGTAAAATTAAAAGATTCTCACACAACAAATACGCTCTCTTCAAAATCGTACCCAATTATTTTTTCTAAAATCCCTTTTCCCGCTCCAGTAATTAGTTTAGCAATTCATCCAAAAGCAAAAGGAGAAGAAGATAAAGTTGGACAAGGCTTGCATGTTTTGCACGAGGAAGATCCGACTTTTGAATTTAAAATTGATAACGAAACACACGAAACAGTAATTAGCGGACAAGGTGAATTACATTTAGAAATTGTTGTGCGAAGATTAAAACAAAAATTTGGTGTTGATGTTGAAATCAGCGAACCAAAAATTGCGTATCGCGAAACTATCAAAAGTAAAACGCTTGACTCCGAATACAAACATAAAAAACAATCTGGCGGTCGCGGGCAATTTGGTCATGTGCATTTAAAAATCGAACCAAACGAACGGGGAAAAGGTTTTGAGTTTATCAACGAAATTGTTGGCGGAGTTGTGCCGGGAAGATTTATCCCCGCAGTTGAAAAAGGTTTGGTCGATACAATTTCGCAAGGAATAATTGCTGGCTTTAAAGTTGTCGATGTAAAAGTAACTTTGTTTGATGGCTCGTTTCACGATGTTGACTCTGACGAAATCTCTTTTAAAATAGCAGGTTCGCAGGCTTTCAGAAAAGGATTTAAAGAAGCGCGACCAATTTTGCTTGAACCGATTTACATAATTGAAGTGATTGTTCCAGACGAATATATGGGCGAGGTGATGGGAGATATTTCCAGCAGACGAGGAAAAATTTTAGGAATGGAATCCGATGGCTCGCACCAAATTATTAAAGGACAAGTTGCGTTAAAGGATTTGTATCGATACTCAACAACACTTCGCTCGATGTCGCAGGGAAGAGGAATACATAAACAAAAATTTTCTCATTACGAAGAAGTGCCAAGAGAGATTGCAGAAAAAATTGTTGCTGAATACGAAAAACTTAGACAAGAAGAACATAATTAAAAAAAGTAAGAATACTTCTCGCGATTTTTCGTGAGAAGTATTCTTAAATGTTTTAAATAAAGAAGTGAAAAACTAATTGATATTCATTGTTTTCGATTTGAGTTGTTGGCTCTAAATTAATTCTATAAAGATTTAAAATTTCTACACCGCTTACCGGATAAACGCTAAAGCCAATTGAATGGCGAGTATATTTAATTTCCTTTGCGCCACCATGTAAAATATTACTTGGAGATAATTGAATTTCTGAAGAGATGTGGTCTTCCATAGTTTTAGTTTCAAAAGAATATCTTAAATCAAATCCGGTTGTAACTTGATAATGCATTGAAAGATTATTTATATCTTTAAAGTCGTCAAAAAATCCGAGATTAGTTTTTAAATTTACAAATTCATACATCAAAGTAAAATTTTTATCAATCGTAAATCCACCGAAATAATTTTTTACAATTCTTTTATTTGCAAATTCAGGCATAAGATAATACGAGCCACCCAACATAAAATTTAAAAATGAAAAAGAATTTTGATATTCAGTTCTTAAAATTACGGCTTTAGATTTTTTCGGAGGAAAACCCAATCCGCCGGGATTGCCATTGAAAATACCAGCAGTGATTAAAAAATCATCAGGCGCAAAACCAATTTCCAAACCTGCATCTTCGCTTCTTTCACCAAAACCAATTTCGCTTCGTGTCCAAGTATTGTGGTCATCAGTTTTAATTCCAAAAGATGGAGTGAATTGACCAACTTTCAAAAATCCTTTTGCAGGTAAATTTTTTGCAAGCGCAAATAATTCAAAACCATCGCGCAATCCTTTATCAAAATATAAACGAACAACTTTATTAATTTTTAAATCAAAATATAAATCGCCTTGCATTTGAAAAAATTGTGATTTTTTATTTTCAGAATTTTGATAAAATAAAGTACGAGCATCAAAACCAATCGTAAAAAAATCGTTTAATTTCGGGGTGAATTCTTCGAATTCAGTTTCAGCGCGAAACATTTGCAAGGGCAATTCATCCTGCGAAAACGAAACGCCGAAAGAATTCCGCATTCCTTTTCCGGTGGGATTGATGTGGCACGATTGGCACGATGCGCCCGAACGAAGCGAAAAAAGTGGAAGCGCAAAAAGAGAATTTGAATTTAAAACAATTAATAGTGCAAAAATAATTTTTCGATTCATTTTTTATCCATGATTTTTATGAATATAAAAAATGAATTGCAAGATTGAAAGAGGTCGCATTAAATTGTATTTTGTAAAAAATGTTGAAACTACCAGAAAAAATATTAGTTATGCGATTAAGTTCGATTGGTGACATTGTACTTGTTTCGCCACTTTTAAGAATATTGCGCGAAAGTGCTGGAAAAAATTCTCAAATCGATTTTGTTGTCAAAACCGAATTTGCTGAACTTGTTTTCTCGAATCATAATTTGTCACTTATTCATGAGTATGATTCAAAAACTGGATTTAAAGGATTGAAATCGCTCGCAAGAAAATTAAAAAAAGAGAAATACGATTTGGTTATTGACTTGCACGATAATTTGCGAACAAAATATTTGCGCAACTTCTGCGAGCCGAAAGAAGTTGTTTCAGTACAAAAAAATATTTGGGAGAGATTTCAATTAGTTTATTTAAAAAGAAATACTTACTCGTCTATTAAACATGTAGCTGAAAAATATTTGCAAACTTTAAAAGATTATGGAATTAAAAATGACAATAAAGGAAATGAGATATTTATTCCCGATACAACTCAGTTTGGAGTTTCGTCGCAAATAGCAACATTAAAATTAAATGACTTCAACAAAGTAATTGGTATTTGCGCTGGTGCGAAACATTTTACAAAACGATGGCTCCCTGAGAGATTTGCCGAATTAGCAATAAATTTATCGCAAAAATATAATGCAAAAATATTTTTATTTGGTGGAGTTGATGATGCAATTATTTCACAATCTATTTTTGATAAAATCAAAAATACAATTGGAGAGAAATTTGTAAACGATTTTACAGGCAAATATTCTTTACTTCAAACTGCTCACGCATTTGAGTATTGCGATTTAATTATTTCCAACGATACAGGATTGATGCATTTAGCATCGGCAAAACAAAAACCAATCGTAGCAATTTTTGGTTCATCTGTAAAAGAGTTTGGGTTTTATCCTTTTGAAACAAAAAATATCGTAATCGAAAATAAAAATTTAAAGTGCAGACCTTGTTCGCACATCGGAAAAAGTTCCTGCCCTGAAAATCATTTTAAATGTATGTTGGATATTCCAAGCAAAGAAGTTGAAATTGAAGCGGAAAAAATCTTATGATTATCAACGAAAATGTAATGAAAATTGTAAATTCAATTTCAAACTTGAAATGCAAAGATGATTTTGCGATGATTGTACAATCTGGAATAAATCAAAACAAGGAAGAAGTAATTGCGGAGATTGCATTTCTTTCGAAATTTGTTGTGCAAACTTTTAGTGTGATGAAAAGAATTGGCACGACTGGTGAAGGTTACGACAAACTTATGTTTGAGTGGAATGAGAATTTTGAAAAAGTTTCGACTCTACTAAAATTAATTGTAAAAGAAATTTTAAGAGATGATAAAAAAAGATTATCTGAAAAATATTTCTCAACTAATCAAGAGAGTTTTTCTAATCTCTTTAATTTATTAGAAGACTTCGCTCTGTACAAAAATTATTTAATAGATTCAGTTGAACTAAAAAGGAGAAAAGATTGAAAGAAATCCGCTCGCTTCTAATATTAACATTAATTCTTTTTATCCTTTTTCTTTTGATTGATCCACCTTTTACTCTGTTTGGAAAAATAATTGCTGGAGTTATTTTTGGATTACTCACATTGATAATATTAAAGATTAACAAAGGAATAAAAAAGATTGAATAGTTATTTTTTAATAAATAAAATTTCATTAAATTTTAGCAAATGAAAATAGATAAAATATTTTTAGTTGTATTTACAGTCTGCGCAATTATGTGGTTGGGACTAACATCCGCCAGATTAATTATTAGCAATGAAATGTTGAGTTCAAAAACTTATCAATATTTACCGCAAATAAATATACAAACTGAATTTGTTTATTTTTCAGTTATAAGTAAAATAATTTATTTGAATTTAATTTTGTACGCACTAATTTTAATTTCAGCAATTGGTTTTATTCTTACAAAAGAAATTAGTTTTAAAGAAAATCCTTATTTGCTTACATCAGCAATTATGTATTTTATGTTTGTGCCTGTTGAAATATATTGCGCCAATTTAGATTGGAATTTTATTTGGCTCGGCTGGAAAAACTCAATCAATATCGAAGAGTATCGACATTTATTTATGGAGAGAATCCGTGCATTTAGTGGTTTACCAATGATTGCAATTTTATGTTATTACACAATTATCCCACTAATAATTTTTAAACCATTCAATAAAAAATGAAGCATGAAGAAGTATTAAATTTTTTAGAAAACGAATCTAAAAAAAATGGAATTAATATCAGATACGAAAAAGGAGATTTTGACGGCGGATTTTGTATTTTGCGAGATGAGCAGGTGATTGTGATAAATAGAAAACTTTCCGATTTGAGAAAATTATTAATTTTGAGCGACGCGATGAGCAAGTTTGGTTTTGATAAAATCGAATATCCACTGGAAATTCAACTTATTTTAAATAAAGAAGAAGAGAAGGTAAAATGAAAATTCTTGTAATTCATGGACCAAATTTAAATCTTTTAGGCTCGCGCGAAACTGAAATTTATGGAACGCAAACTTTAAATAATCTTTGTGATGATATTATAAAAAATAATCCGAAGCATGAATTAACTTTTTTTCAATCCAATCACGAAGGTGATATTATAGATAGATTGCATTTAGCGATGAATGATGGAATAAAAGGAATAATAATTAATGCAGGTGCGTTCACACATTATTCTTACGCAATTCGTGATGCGATTTCTTCAATTAAAATTCCAACTGTCGAAGTACATTTATCAAACATTCACTCACGCGAAGAATTTAGAAAAATTTCTGTTTTGCAAGATGTGTGCATTTCACAAATATCTGGTTTGGGGATTGAAGGATATTATTTAGCAATAAATATTTTATCAGAAAAAGAAAATGATTAAGGCAGTTGTTTTTGATTTGGATAATACGCTTGTAGATTTTATGGCGATGAAGCGAAAATCTATTGATGCGGCAATAATTGCAATGCGTGATGCAGGATTAAAATTAAGTTATGAAGAAATAAATAAACGAATTGATTCGATTTACAAAGAAAAGGGAATTGAATTTCAAAATGTTTTTGATGAATTACTCTTCAATCATTTTCAAAAAATAGATTTTAAAATTCTTTCATCTGGAATAATTGCATATCGTCGTGCAAGAGAAGCCGCGCTTGTACCGTATCAACATGTTTATCTTACTTTAATTGAATTACTAAAAATGGGATTGCAACTTGCAGTTGTTACCGATGCGCCTTCGCGTGAAGCTTGGCTTCGTTTATCATATTTAAATTTGATTCATATTTTTCATCATGTTGTAACTTTTGAAGATACTGGAAAACGAAAACCAGATCCTGCTCCATTTAAACGAGCGTTGAAACTTTTAAAAGTTAAAGGCAAAGAAGCAATTATGATTGGTGATTGGGCTGAACGAGACATGATTGGCGCCGCAAAAGTCGGAATGAAAACTTGCTTTGCCAGATATGGTGATACTTTTGGAACAATCGAATCGCATGCCAATTACGAAGTGAATGATGTTTTCGATTTAATTAAAATCATAAAAAAAGAAAATAAAAAATGATAAAAGGAATTGGTGTTGATATAATTGAAATTGATAGAATCAAAGTTTCGATTGAAACTTACGGCAAATCTTTTATTGATAAATTTTTTACTGCAAACGAAATTGAATATTGCTCAAAGAAAGCAAATCCATTTCAACATTTTGCCGCCAGGTTTGCCGCAAAAGAGGCTGTAAGTAAAGCACTTTCTACAGGTTGGAGTGGCGAATTTAGATGGCACGATTTTGAAGTTACAAACGACAAACTTGGCAAGCCGTATTTTACAATTTACGGCGCATTAAAATTAAGTTTAGAAAATTGCAATATTCAACTTTCTCTTTCGCACTCCGATAAAACAGTTGTTGCTTTTGTAGTGATTGAAGAAAAATAAATAAAAAAATTACTTTTTCATTTTTTTAAATATGATATTTTTCTTCTTCAATCCATTAATCATAAATTTAAAACAATTCTCATTCGCCCCAATAAATTCCGGTGGGGAAATACCTTTTTGAGTATACAATTCATTTGCAATTAATCGTGCCGCAACAGAACATGTATATCCCGTGGTTCTCGCCATTGAAGTAATATTATTTATTTTATCAAAACGGTCAAGCATATCGTATTGATAACGAACATGTTTTTTATTTTCTATTCCTTCAACAATAACCTGCAGTACAGTTATATCCTCTTCTCCCTCATTTAATTTCCATTTTGGAAATAAAAGTTTTGCAGTTACATCAATCGGACGAATTTTATTCCCATTTACAGTAATTTCTTTTTTACTGAACAATTCTATTTCATGAAATAATTTCATTTTCTCTGCATGGCCAGGATATCTTAAAGTTTTCTCTTTCATATTTTTTGCATTGATTGTTTTCATCAATGATCGTAAACCATCGCTGTTGAAAGATTCAAGCATTCCGATTTTTGGAAACTTATGTACTTCAATTTCAGAAAGAGCTTTTTTTACAACTATCTTTCCATTTTTAACTATTCGCGCAGGACGAGTATATTCTTCGATAACATCAATAGGAGAAAATACAATTTTATATTCAAATGGGAGTTCGCGTAAAACTGGAAGCCCACCTACATAACATTCAATATTTATCAATTCATCCATCTTCGCTTGATGATAACCTATAATTAAATTAGTGCAACCAGGCGCAACTCCACAATCAACAATGGCTGTTACATTATTTTTCTTTGCAAGTTTATTAAGTTTGAAAGCATTTTCAGGAAAAAAAGAGATATCGACAATATTTTTTTTTGCCTCAATAACCGACTTGAGCATATTGAAACCAAGAAATCCCGGAACAGCACCAATTATCAAATCAAAATCAGCAACAATTTTTTTTATTGTTGAAGCATTTGACAAGTCAGCCTTAATTCCTTTCAAGAAAAATTTTTTCCAAAGGAATCGAAGTCGTTTGTTCGAAACATCTGCAATTGTGACATCAAAATCTTTTTGCAAATCACAAGCGACAACACTACCTATAAAACCTCCACCGAGAACGAGAATTTTTTTCATATTGCGTTGATAATACAAATTTTTTTGATGGAAATGGCCATTGCTTAATTTTAAAGTACTAATGGCATTTATTATTTCAAATGTTGATAAAACAGTTGTTGCTTTTGTAATTATAGAAGAAAAATAATTTCTATTTTAAGAACCTACTTAAATTTACCAATTATTTATTTTTTATGAAAATGTTCTACAATAACCTCTTTAACTAATTGTACATCATCGGTAATCAGTCCATCGATATTTAATTTTAATAATCGCTCAACATCTTTTTTTGAAGTGATGCCATAAACATAAACTGCAATTTTATTTTACCAACATCATCTTACCTGTTTTTACATTCTTATTATTTAGCAATCTGTAAAAATATGAACCACTTGGTAAATTCTCTGCTTCAAAATTAATTGAATGTTTTCCTCTTTTTTGTTTTTCATCGACCAAATTTGCAACTTCTTTTCCAAGTATATTAAATACTTTTAAAGAGACTTTTGAATCCTCATTTAATTCGTAAGAAATTTTTGTTTGAGGATTAAATGGATTTGGAAAATTTTGATGTAAAAGAAAACTTTTCGCATTGTTGATATTTGAGAAGTTGACATTTGTCGAAGTTTCATTGGACAATTTTTCGATGTAATAAGTATAAACTTTTCCTGAATCATTTATCCATGACCGTGTTGGTTCTGCTAATAAAAACATCCCATTTTTTGTAAAAAATTCTATTCTACTTCTTTTATCTATATAAGTTTCAGTTGGAGTAATAACACTATCAATCATTATTGAATAAACTCTTAAACATGGATAGGAGTTTTGACCAATCTTAATTGTTCCGAATGCATCACATTTTGATGTGCTATACTTTGTAAATCTATATCCATTACCTGGATCATCAGATACAATATTATATTCAGTATGAGTAAAACCTAATGCTAACGGTAGTTTATAAAATAATAATTGATTTTCTATTTTTCCTTCATAACTACTCTCATTATTTTCGAGATTCTCAAATAAATAAAACCGACCTATTAATTTTACACCCTCAGGTTGAAAGTCTAAATAAATCTCTGCAAATATTGAATTTGAATCTTCAGTAAAAAAATTTGTTTTAGCAACTACTTTAGCATCAAGATAAAAAGAATTTGCAAAACCAGTGGAAGGATTATCCAATTGATATTTAATTGAGTCATTAAATATTAAAGATGGCATAACCCAGTTTTGGGAAACCGTATTTGATGGATATCCAATATCAAACTAAATTGAATCTTCATTGTAAACATAATCATTTAATGACTTACCAACTTCAAACAATTTTTTCATATCATCAAGAGTAACAGTAATTTGGGCTTTTAATGGGATGAAAAAAAGGAAATAGATTATTGAAAAATAAATTTTACTCATAAAACCTCCGTGAAATTGTTTATAATGTTAAATTTTGTATCGAAACATACTATTTTTTTCTCAAATCACAACATCAACTTTTGAGATGTAAATGTTCATTAATAACATCCTTTACTAATTGAACATCGTCGGCAATTAATCCATCGATATTTAATTTTAATAACCGCTCAACATCTTTTTTTGATGTAATGCCATAAACATAAACTGCAATTTTATTTTGATGAGCATTTTGCACAACATCAAAATTTATTTGATGTTTATTGCAAATAAAAATTTCTGCATTTACTTTTTTTGCAAGTCTGCTTGGAGAGTTACGAAAATCTTTAAGCGAATTAAATAAAACTCCAATTGTAATTGTTGGATTGAGTTTTTTGATTTGTGTAATTATTTTGTGATTGAAAGAAGAGACACAAATAAATTTATTTTTAGAAAATCCATCAAGTGATTTTAATAATAATTCAGCCATCGAATTATTTTTAAATTTAACATCTGGTTTAATTTCTATATTAAGAAAAATTTTTGGCGATGCAATCCTTAAAAGATCATTGAGGTGAGGAATTTTTTCATTCGAAAAAGATTTATCAAACCAACTTCCACAATCAAGCTGAGTTAATAAATTGCTACTTAACTCATAAACATCTTCATTTGTCCCGACAGTGCGTTTTAAATTATTATCATGGATTACTACAAACTCATCGTTGGAAGTTAATTGAATATCAAACTCAATCATATTTGCGCCAAACTCGATTGCTTTTTTAAACGAGGCAATTGTATTTTCTGGTGCTATTTTCGAAAATCCACGATGACCAATTACAAGCGGAGGTTTGTTAAAAAAAGATGGAGCAAATTTTTCAAATGGAATTCCCATTTATTTTAATAAATCAAAAATTCGTTTTGCAACTTCATCGACATTTCCAAAGCCGTCAACATTTTTTAATACATTCAAACTTGAGTAAAAGTTTTTCAGTGGCTCGGTATTAGATTTATAAATTTCAAGTCTCTTGCGAACAGTTTCTGGTTTATCATCAATGCGTTGATAAATTTCTCCACTACACGAAATACATTTATTATTTTTTAGCATTTGAGAATTAAAAACTTTTCCACAATCCCTACAAATAAATCTATCGCTCAATCTTTTTACAATTTCATTTTCATCAAGATCAATATTAATAACCAAAGGATGCTGAATTTTTAAATCAACAAAAAGAGATTTTAAAGCATCGGCTTGCGCAACAGTTCGCGGGAAACCATCTAAAATAAAGCCGTTTGCGCATTTTTCGTTTGACAAAACTTCCCTCACCATTTCAATCATCACGCTATCGGGAACTAAATTTCCGGCATCCATAAATTTTTTCGCTTCCAAACCAAGAGGAGTTTCGTTTTTAATTGCTACGCGCAAAATATCGCCAGTTGAAATATGTGCGAGATTAAATTTTGAAATTAAAAATTGCGCTTGCGTTCCTTTGCCAACTCCCGGTGCGCCAAATAAAATTATATTCATAAAGTAAAAAAGTTAAATAAATTTAAAAGAAGATTGCTAAATTTGCAATCGAGTTTATTTTGATGAAATTGCTAATTGTCCGCAAGCCGCATCGATATCGGCGCCGGAACTATTTCGAGTGAAAACCAAAACTCCGTTTGATTGTAATTTTGCGCTAAAGGATTTTATTTCCTCTCTCGATGCACTTTTTAAATCGTGGCCAATTCCTTTTGGTTTTGTAAACTCGATGTTGTGAAAAGGAATAATATTTATTCGCATCGGAATTCTTTTATGTAATTTTGTTAATAGCGCAATATCCTTTTCTGTATCATTCAGTCCGCTAAATAAAATATATTCGAGCATAACGCTGAAGCCAGTTTTCTCGCTGTAATATTTTAAAGATTTAATTAATTCCTCGACAGAATATTTTTTTGTAATCGGCATTATTTTAATTCTTGTTTTGTCATCGAGCGAGTGAAGAGAGAGAGCTAATTTCATTTTTCTTTTTTCGTCTGCCATCTTTTTTATTCCATCAACATATCCGGCAGTTGAGATTGTAATTTTTTTCGGAGTGATACTCATTCCTTTATTGTCAGTTAAAAGATCGCAGGCTTTCATTACCTCTTTGTAATTGAGCATTGGTTCGCCCATTCCCATAAAAACAACATTTGTAATTTTTTTTCCTGCAAATTTTTCAACAAAAATTATTTGTTCAATAATTTCTCCAGCGGTTAAATTTCTGGTAAATCCCATCGACGCAGTTGCGCAAAATTTGCAATCAAGTGGGCAACCAACTTGTGTTGAAATGCAAATCGTTAGTCGCTTCTCAGCATCCACTGCAGTTTCTCTCGGGAGGATTAAAACGCTTTCAATTTTATTTCCATCAAATAGTTTAAATAAAAATTTTGATGTCCCATCAATTTTTGAAGTTTGCGAATTGACTAAAGTTATTGAATTTATTGATGCAACCCGATTTAATATTCCCCTGAATTCATTGGATAAATTTGTCATTTCATCAAAAGATGAAACTTTAAATTTGTAAAGCCACTCAAATAATTGTTGAGCTCTAAATTTTGATTCCTCTTGAGACTCGACAAATTCTTTTAATTCGTCGAGAGTTTTTCCTGTTAATACAATTGCGTTTTTCTTCATAGGCACAATTTAACGAAAATTCAAAAAGCATCAAAATTAGTATTGTAAAAGTGTGGGTATTTTAGCAAAAAAATATTATTTTCGTCAACACAAACTCGGGTTTAACGAATTATGAAAAAATTTTTATTTATCCTTTTATTTCCATTTCTCATTTCAGTTTCAAATGAAAAACCAAAACTTGTTGTTGTAATCAGCATCGACCAATTACGATACGATTATTTGGAAAGGTTTGCACCATATTTTAGCAAGCGAGGATTTAATCTTTTTTTAAAAGATGGCGCAAATTTTTCATCAGCAAATTTTTTGCATTCTGCAACTGAAACCGGTCCCGGTCACGCTGTAATTTTAAGTGGCTCGTACGGAGTGGTAAATGGAATTATTGCAAATCAGTGGTACGATAATAAAAATAATAAAGAAGTTTATTGTGTCGATGATGAAAACAGTACAATTTTATTTAGCACAAAAAAAATTGGAAACTCTCCGAAAAATTTTATTGGTTCAACCGTTGGCGATCAACTTCGCGAGTCGAATAATTACCAGTCTAAAGTAATTTCAATTTCAAATAAAGATAGGGCCGCAATTTTAATGGGAGGAAAAACTCCATCTGAAGTTTATTTTGGTAGTTCAAACAATTCAACTTCATTTTTTTCAACTTCTTCTTATTACGCAACCGAACTTCCAACTTGGGTAAATGATTTTAATAAAAATGAAAATATAATTTCATACAAAGGAAAAATTTGGGATAGAATTTTACCAATTTCAGAATATAAAATTCAAAGCAGTGATGATTTCGAAGCCGAGAATCCAACTTATGGAATGGATAAATCTTTTCCTCATACAATAAATGGCGGAGAAAACTCAACATTACAGCAGTTTTCAACGGCTTTTTTATACTCTCCATTTGCAAATGAACATCTTTTTAAATTTGTAAAATCTGCAATCGAAAATAATAAATTAGGAAAAAATATTTATACCGATTTGCTTGCAGTAAGTTTATCCGCAAACGATTATGTTGGACACGGCTTTGGTCCAAATAGTCACGAAGTAATGGATATAACAATTAGAACAGATAAAATGCTCGAAGAATTTTTTATTTATTTAGATAAATATATTGGACTAAAAAATTGCTTGATTGTTTTAACTGCTGACCACGGTGTCTCTCCGATGCCAGAATATATTTTAGCGCAAAATAAAAATGCAGATGCTGGAAGAGTTGAATTTGAAACAATTTCAAATGCAATCGAAAATAAATTAAATAATGTTTTTGGTTCGGCTGGAAATAAAAAATGGATAAAAAAAATAACTGGTGCAAATATTTATTTGAATGACTCATTAGTAAGTGAAAAAAATTTAATGATGAATTATGTTGAGTCAGTTACCGCGGAGACACTTTTAACTATTCGCGGGATTGCCGCAGTACAAACTGCAACAGATTTAAAAAATAATTCTGGTGGCAATTTTTTATTTGAAAAAGCAAAATTAAATTTTATGGCTTCCAGAAGTGGAAATCTTTATCTTCAACTAAAACCATTTTACTCTTTAAGTTGGAATAAAAATTTAACTTCGCATGGCGCAGGTTACGGTGCATCGCATGGAGAACCTTGGAATTGCGATTCGCATGTTCCGTTACTTTTTTATGGTGCAGGTTTGCAAAAAGGAAAATTTTCAGAAAGCGTAAGCATCGCAGATATAGCACCAACTTTATCTTTTATCTTAAAAATTGAGCCACCAGTTGGCAATCAAGGAAAAATTTTAAAAGATCTTTTTAAAAAATAAAATTGCCGAAATTAAATCCCTTAAAAAATCTCCATCAATCAATAATTATTCGTGGCGCACGCGAGCATAATCTAAAAAATATTTCGCTCGAAATTCCTCGAAATAAATTTGTTGTTATTACTGGCGTTAGCGGTTCGGGCAAATCCACCCTTGCATTTGATACACTTTACGCCGAAGGACAGAGAAGATTTGTGGAGAGTCTTTCGGTTTACGCACGGCAATTTTTAGATAGAATGCCAAAGCCCGATGTTGATGCAATCCTAAATATTTCTCCAACAATTGCTATCGAACAAAAATCGATTACAAAAAATCCTCGTTCAACCGTTGCAACAACTACCGAAATTTACGATTACCTCCGATTACTTTTTGCGAGGATTGGAAAAACTTTTTGCCTTAATTGCGGAGAAATTATTTTGCGCGATTCGGTCGAATCGGTTGTAAATACTTTTTCCGATTTAGATGACGGAAAAAAATTTTATATCGCTTTTGAAATACCAACTCATCATGGTCATAGTTTTAAAGAGGAGTGCGATGCACTTAAAGCAAGAGGATTTTTTCGTCTCTTAATTAATAATGAAGTTGTAGATTTAAATGAGTCGGAAGTAATCACACAATCGAAAAAAAATATTTATGTTTTGGTTGATAGATATATTCATCGCTCAAATACTAAAACTACAAAAACAAGATTGGCAGATTCAATCCAAACTGCATTTGTTGAAGGAAACGGTTATGTTTCAATTTTTAATTTGGAATCGAATTTGCCTCGGCACTTCAATCAACATTTTGAATGTGCAAATTGCAAAATAAAATATGATGAACCCGAGCCATCAACTTTTACATTTAACAATCCACTTGGTGCTTGCAAAAAATGTCAAGGCTTTGGTCGTTCAATCGGAATTGATTTAGATTTAGTTGTTCCTCGAAAAGAAAAATCAATTTCCGATGGCGCAATTTTAGCTTGGACAACTCCATACTACAAACATAATATGGACGATTTACTTTCAATCGCAAACGAAGCCAAAGTGAGAGTTGATATTCCTTTTTCCGATTTAACTTCGGAAGAATTACAAATTGTTTTAAACGGCTACAAAAAAAAATATCATGGCATTTACGGATTTTTTAAGTCGTTAGAAAAAAAACTTTACAAAATTCAAAATCGAGTTATGATTAGTCGATATCGCGGTTACACAATTTGCGACGAATGTAACGGAAGTCGTTTAAAAAAAGAGGCGCTTGCAGTTAAAATCTCGAAGAAAACTATTTTCGATATTTCTTGTATGCGAATTGAGGATGCGAAAAATTATTTTGAAAATTTGGAATTAAGCAAATTCGATTTTGAAATTGCAAAACGAATTCTAACGGAACTCAAAAAAAAGTTGAATTTATTAAACAATGTTGGCGTTGGTTATTTATCGCTCAATCGGCTTTCGATGACACTTTCCGGTGGCGAGGCGCAAAGAATAAATCTTGCAACATCAATTGGCTCATCTTTAATTGGCGCAACTTATATTTTAGATGAACCGAGCATCGGGCTTCATCCGCACGATACAAATAGATTAATTAAAATTTTAAAATCACTTCGCGATTTAAAAAATTCTGTAATTGTTGTTGAGCACGATAGCGAAATTATTCGCTCTTGCGACCACTTAATTGATATTGGTCCTTTTGCTGGCGAGCGTGGCGGAGAAATTATTTACGAAGGAAAAATCCCGAATAAATTACCGAAGACAAACTCACTAACTTTAAAATATCTTTTTGGAAAAGAAAAAATTCCAATTCCGAAAAAAAGAGGTGAAACAAAAAATGGGAAATCAATTACAATCCGTGGTGCGAAGGAAAATAATTTAAAAAATATTACAGTTAGTTTTCCGTTAAATAAATTTGTTTGCGTAACTGGTATTAGTGGTTCGGGCAAAAGTACATTAATTCACCAAATTCTTTATGCTCACGCAATGAGGCGATTCGGCGCAACTTATGTTCAAAAGCCCGGCGCAGTTGATCTGATTGAAGGATTTAATTTTATTGATGGAATTGTTTTAGTCGATCAATCTCCGATTGGTCGCACGCCTCGCTCAAATCCTGCAACTTACATAAAAGTATTTGACGAGATTCGCGAACTTTTATCTAAAACTACAACTTCCAAATTGCACGGTTACTCTCCCGGATTTTTTTCTTTTAATGTTGCTGGCGGAAGATGCGATGCTTGCGAGGGAGATGGATTCCAAAAAATTGAAATGCAATTTATGGCAGATATTTATCTCGAATGCGAAAGTTGCAAAGGAAAAAGATTTAAAGATGAAGCACTTCAAGTTTTCTATCAAAATAAAAATGTAGATGATATTTTAAATATGACAGTTGATTCTGCAATCGAATTTTTTTCGCAATTTCAATCAGCAAAAAAAGTTGTAAAAAAACTTCAACCACTTTTTGATGTCGGTCTTGGTTACATTCGGCTTGGTCAATCTGCTACAACACTTTCTGGTGGAGAGGCGCAAAGAGTAAAACTTGCCGCTTATTTAACATCGCAAAAAAATGGCAATCAACTTTTTATTTTTGACGAGCCAACAACTGGTCTTCACTTCGATGACATCAAAAAACTTTTAGCTTGTTTTGAGGCGCTGATTGAAACTGGTCACTCTATTATAGTGATTGAGCATAACCTTGAGGTAATTAAATGCGCTGATTTTATTGTAGATTTGGGGCCGATGGGCGGCGTTAGTGGTGGCGAGGTTGTTGCCACAGGTTCGCCCGATGAGATTTGCCGAAACACGAACTCGATTACTGGCAAATATTTAAAAGCTGTTTTGGTTTGATTTTTGAGAATTCATTTGTAATCTAAAATAAATGTACAACATACCACATATCGACCCTGTAATGATTTTGCCATTTATTATTTTACTTGGCTTGATTGCATTTGCTCCTTTTATAAATAAAAAATTTTGGGAAAATTATTATCCAGCGATTTCAATTTCACTTGGTTTGATAATTGTTGGATATTATATTTTCATTTTAAAAAATAGTGAAAGAGTTTTAATTACTGCTCACGATTATTTTAGCTTTATAATTTTAATCGGTTCGCTTTATGTTGTAAGTGGCGGAATTTTAATTTTGCTCAAAGGCAAATCAACTCCAAAATATAATTTAGTTCTTTTGGCGATTGGAGCCGTTGTAGCAAATATTTTAGGGACAACTGGCGCATCGATGCTTTTGATTCGTCCATTTATTAAAATTAATAAATATAGATTAAAACCTTTCCACATTATATTTTTTATTTTTATTGTAAGCAATGTTGGCGGAATGCTAACACCAATCGGCGACCCACCTTTATTTTTAGGATTCTTAAAAGGAATTCCATTTTTTTGGATTACAACCCATTTGTTTTGGATTTGGCTTTTTACAAACGGACTTATTTTAGCAATATTTTATCTTTACGATAAAAAAGATTTTGAACATCGAACTGAAAAAACTCAACACGAAATAGAATCGGAAAAAGAAGAGTGGCATTTTAAAGGAATTTTGAATTTAGGATTTTTAGCGCTAATTATTTTTTCAGTTTTTATTGAGTCTCCAATAATGCTTCGAGAGATAATAATGATTACTGCCGCGCTTAGCTCTTATTATTTTACCGATAAAGAGATTCATAAAAAAAATAATTTTAATTTTCATCCAATAAAAGAAGTTGCAATTTTATTTCTCGGAATATTTGCTACTATGATGCCAGCGCTTGATTGGCTTTCATTAAATTCATCGCAACTTGGGATTAATACAACGACAGAATATTTTTGGGCAACGGGGCTTCTCTCATCAGCTTTAGATAATGCGCCAACATATTTAAATTTTTTAACTGCATCATTCGGTTTATTTAATTTAAACATCGATAATGTAAATCATCTCAAAGAATTTTTAATTAATCACGCAAAATATGTTGAGGTTATTTCTGCGGCTTCGGTTACATTTGGCGCATGCACTTACATCGGTAACGGACCAAACTTTATGGTCAAATCAATTGCTGAACAGAGTGGAGTTGAGATGCCAAATTTTGTAGAATATATTTTTAAATTTTCTTTAAAAATTTTATTGCCAATTTATTTTTTAGTTTGGCTTATATTTTTCTAAGTTTCTTGCAGTCTTTATGATGTTTTTGTATTTTGATGAAAATTTCGGGGCCCTTAGCTCAGTTGGTTAGAGCAAGCGACTCATAATCGCTGGGTCGCAGGTTCAAGTCCTGCAGGGCCCACATTATTTTTAAAAATCCCATCTTAAAATGGGATTTTTTATTATTTTTTAGTTAAATAAATTTATAAAATCAAAATCTAATTGCGTGGGATTTTTTTAGTTCGTTATAAGATAAAAATGCCGCAAGCAAAGTTAAAACACCGGAAAAATAAAAAGGGAATTTCAAATTGATTTCAAACATTGCGCCAGCAATAAGTGGAGAGATAATCATTGCGAAAGACATAATACCAGAAAGTGTTCCGATGACCATTCCTTTTTCTTGAGGGAGAGATTTTCCAGCACTTTGGTTTGTAATGGCAACTCTTAAAATCGCTTGAGCAGTTGCAATTGGTACAAAAGAAATAAAAAATAAAATTAATGAATCGCTTGCCATTACAAAAGAGCCAATCGTCATCATCGAAAACATAATCACTTCAAGTTTTAAATCGGAAAAATTTTTCAACCAAAATCTTTTTAAAAGATAAACTTGATTAAGTAATGCAGTCAATCCTAAAGATGCAAACATCAAACCAATTTGAATTCCAGAAAAATTAAATTTTGCATGTCCATATAAACTAAAAATAGATTGTGCTCCAGCCCACGAAAAAATAAATAAAAAATAAGAAATATATTGTGGACGAATTGAAGATGGAAGGATTGCTCGTTTTAATGGTAGCAGAGGATTGAATCTAATTTTTTCAGTTGAGCGATTGTGATTTGTTTCGGGTAAATTATAAAACGCAAAAATAAAATTAGCAACAGATAAAAATCCTGCGCACCAAAATGGAAACGAATGTGAAACTACACTTAATAGTCCACCTAAAATCGGACCAATCATAAAACCAATTCCAAAAACAGCACCGATTAATCCTAAATTCATTGCGCGTTCTTTTTCATCTTTCGAAATATCAACTAAATAACTTTGCGCAGTCGAAAAATTTCCTGCGGCAATTCCATCAATAATTCTTCCAACAAAAAGAAAAAGAATGGAATTTGCGCTTGCAAAAACAAACCAACCAATTGCCGAACTTAAAATGCTAATTAAAAGTATAGGTCGTCTACCAATTTTGTCGGAAAGAGAACCTAAAAAAGGATTGGAAAAGAAGGAGAAAAGCGAGTAAACGGAAAAAAGAATTGTTACAGTGTTTGGAGAAGCGCCGAAATCGGTAACATAAAAGGGGAGAATTGGAATTACAATAGATAAGCCAAGCACATCAATTAAAACTGTAAATAAAATAATGATTTTTTCTTTTTTCATTTTGATTTTTTAAGATAAGAATATTTGAAACAATTAGAAATGAATTCTTGAATGTAATGCAAGATTTTTTTATCTTTGCTGAGAAAATTTAGGAAGGTACAAATTACAAATGGCACAACACAAATCAGCTATTAAAAGAATTCGCACTAGCGAAAAGAAAAAAATAAAAAACAAAGTTCAGACTTCTAAACTTCGTACACTTGTTAAAAAAGTTCGAAGTGAAAAAAATAAAGAGACAGCTTTAAAACTTTTGAAAGAGACAACTTCGTATTTGGATACACTTGCAGGCAAGGGAGTTATTCATAAAAATAAAGCGTCAAATCAAAAATCGAAAATTTCAAAGTTAGTTAACTCGATTAAATAAATTTAGAATTTAGTAAAATAAAAAAGTCCACTTAAGTGGACTTTTTTATTTGAGATTTCAACTCTTCGATTTCAGTTAACCGCTTTAAAAATTTATCCTTTTCGGTTGGCAAGATTTCGCTTAACTTTTGGTAAAGTGAGATAGCTTCGTCAAATTGATTTTGTTCTACAAATATTTCTGCTAAAGTTGGAGTTAAAAATAATTCCTCGTTGTTTTCGGGTTCGTAAATATTCTGCTCGGTTTGATTTTCATCTACAACAATTCTTTGAGCTCGTGAGAGTTCAGTTACAAATTTATCTAACTCAAAAGTACTCTCTTTTAATTTTAAATATTGCTCGAAAGTTAAAATATCACTTTTTTTGTAATTGGTAATATTTTTTTGGGCGTATTGCTCAAAAGTAAGAAATGAGTTTTCATTTTCTAATATTTCAATAACTTCATTTAATGCAGTCCGAAATTTTTGATTGAAAGGAGATAAATCGCATGCGCTTTGAAAAGCAGATTTAGATTTCTGGATTTCATTTATATTTTTAAAACACTCGCCAAGAATAAAAAATGAAATTGCATAATTAGGAAATAATTTTGTTCCGCCCTCAAGTAGCGAAATTGCTTTTGCGTTTTCACCGCGAGAAATAAGCTCTTTTGCATAAATTGCAAATAAACTCGAACGAGGATTATTTTTTAACGCCTCAGATAAAAAAGAAAAATTAAGTGTGTTATCCATAAAAAAAGCCGACGAAATATTCATCGGCTTAATTGTAAAATAAAGTTAAATTAAAAACAAGTTAAGTTGTTGCAAATTCAGCTTCAACATTATTTAATTTTACTCTTCTGGCTTCAAAAGTTTGTTGCAACGATAGATAGGCAACAGATGCGTAACCAAAAAAATAAAGCAACTGAAATGGAATCGCAGCAATTTCTAAAAATACTATTGAGGCAATTAGTCCGACTAAACAATACAACGCCAAAACTACTTCGACAACTACAACCCAACTTAATTTAATCGGGACATATTGTTTATTTTTCCAAGAATCATTTTTCTCGCGAATAGAATATTTTGGAGTTCGGACAAATTCACTTTTCTTTTTAAATAATCCTTCAATAACTGCTTTCGAGTTGTTGATAGAAAAGCCCATGCTACCAGCCATAAAAATCGGAAAGAGAAACATTCTTCTTTGCCAATCTTCATAAATATCTTTTTGCGAATACATGTAAAAAAGAAATGAACCAATAAATGCAAAAATAAAAATTGACATCAAATCAAAATATTGTTCGTAACCACCAGCATGTTTTATAAAAACAAGCGGGACATTAAAAATTCCGGCTAAAATAATAAATGGGAAAACATAATTATTTGTTAAATGAAAAGTAGAATGAATTTTCATTTTTAGAGGAAGTTTTGATTTCCAAACTTTTGGTAAAAGTTTTCGCGAAGTTTCAATTGCACCTTTTGTCCAACGAAATTGTTGCGACTTCAAAGCATTTATTTCTGCTGGCAATTCTGCTGGAGAAGTTATGTCGCGTAAAAATTTAAATTTCCATCCACGCAATTGTGCGCGATAACTCAAATCCAAATCTTCCGTCAAAGTATCCGATTGCCAATTTCCTGCATCAATTATGCAAGATTTTCTCCACACGCCACCAGTCCCATTAAAATTAATAAAGTAGTTGACTTTATTTCTAATCGCTTGTTCGATTACAAAATGCCCATCCAAAGCGAACGCTTGAATTCGTGTTAAAAGCGAATACTCAGCGTTTATATGTTCCCAACGAGATTGCACCATTCCGATTTTTTCATTTAAAAAATAGGGAAGTGTTTTTTTCAAAAACTCTTTTTTCGGAACAAAATCAGCATCAAAAATAGCAACAAATTCGCCAGTGGCTTTTGCAAGTCCCTCTTTAAGTGCGCCAGCTTTGAAACCTTTTCTATTTGTGCGACGAACATGATGAATGATGTGCCCTCTATCTTTCATCTGCGCGACGATTGTTGCGACAAGTGCGACGGTTTCGTCGGTTGAATCATCTAAGATTTGAATTTCCAATTTATCTTTTGGATAATCAATCTCACAAGATGATTCGATAAGTCGTTGCACAACATATTTTTCGTTGTACAGCGGAAGTTGAATTGTTACCATCGGATAATTTTTCATTTCATCCGGCTCGATTTCTTTTACATTTTTTAATTTTAAATAATGATACACCATCACAAATCCGTGCGAGCTGAAAACAAAAAGTACGGAGAGTGATAAAATATACATCGTGATTACAAACATTTCCATTTTACATTAATCCTTTCATTAAAATTATATTACCATCCTGAAACTGTTTGGAGAAGAATATCCTCCGAAATTTTTTTTATTGCTTCATCAATTGCGATTGTTCTATTTTGTCCGCTTGTTTCGTAATCGCCATATTGAGAAAAATCTTTTTCCCAAATTTTCTTGCGAAGTTGTAAATCGTTAAACACGATATGGACAATAATTGTTAATCTTCGTGTCCCGATTCTTTCACCCTTTTCAATTATAGCTGGCGCATCGTTAATTGAAATTACTGCGCCTTCCAAAACTGCATCGGCACTCATTCGGTCGGAAATTGAAAGTGTATTATCTCTTATAAATAAATCTAAAACTCCGCTGGTTAATTTTTCTTTTACATTTGGCTCGCCAAATCCACTTCTATCATCAAAAAGAGGAATTGCGATAGTTTTCAAATGAGGTTGAATAGATGCACCTGTGAAAGTGTAAACACATCCACAAAATAAAATTGAAATAAAAATTGCGCTAAATATTTTCATTGCAAACCAAACTCTTTAATTTTTCTGTACAAAGTTCTTTCACTAATTTTTAATGCTCGTGCGGCATTTCGGCGACTTCCATGAAATTTTTCAAGCGAGTGTGTTATTAATTTTCTCTCCATATCTTCAATTGAAAGATTTTCAATTTCGCCGATTAAATTTTTATCGACGACAGAGGAAATCGCTCCATCATTTTTTATCATCTGCGAAGCAACTAATTTTTTCAAATCAATCATATCAGATTTCAAATCAACAAGCGCACGGTAAATTAAACCGCGTTCGTCAAAATCCCCTTGTTTGACGAAAACCGGAAGATTATTATCTTCACTTGAAAAATGCGCTTGATTTAAATGCTTATTTACAGCTTCGGCAGTAATTGATTTTCCTCGCTCGAGCACTAAAAGACTTTCAATTAAATTTTTTAGTTCGCGAATATTTCCGGGCCAATAATAATTTTTAAGTAAAACAATTGCATCGAATTCAATTTTAGGAAGAGGAATATGATTTTTTTCTGCAAACTCTTGCGCAAACTTTTTTGCCAAAAGCGAAATGTCTTCACTTCTTTCACGAAGAGGAAGGACATGAATATTTATTGAACGCAATCTAAAATATAAATCAGTTCGGAAGCGATTTGCTTTAACTTCGTTCGCCAAATTTTTATTTGTTGCGGCGATTACTCGAACATTTACTTTTTTTGAAGTTGAAGATCCAACTCTTAAAAATTCGCCATTCTCTAAAACTCGTAAAAATTTAACTTGAGTTGCTAAAGGCAATTCTCCAATTTCATCAAGAAAAATTGTTCCACCATCGGCAAGTTCAAAATATCCTTTTCGTTCTTGGTTTGCACCGGTGAAAGAACCTTTTTCATGTCCAAATAATTCGCTCTCGATAATTCCTTCCGGTATCGCGCCACAATTTACAGTCAACATTGGTTTTGATGCGCGCGAACTTAAAGAGTGAATTGCTCGAGCAACAACTTCTTTTCCAACTCCGCTTTCTCCAGTTACTAAAACAGTAATATCAGTTGGCGCAACTTGTTGAATGACATTAATTATTTCTTTCATCTCAACCGAATTGCCGATGAGATCAACTAAATTTTTATTTGGAATATGTATTAATGCTTTTGTCATTCAGCGTTTTTAAAAATAATTGATGAAATACCATAATCTTGTTTTAATTTTGAAATAAAATTTTGCGCTTCTTCAATTGATTTAAATCCATCAACCACAACAAAAAAAAGTTGTCGAGCAGATTCTTTTGTTCGAACCTCAGAAATTATTTTGTACGAACTTAATTGCTGAATTAATTTTTCTGCGTTTAATTTTTCTGAAAATGCGCCAACTTGAACCGCAATCGAATTATTTTTTTTATTGATTGATTGTCGCGATTCTAAATTTTCAATTTTTCTATAATCAGAATTTGGATAATCATTTTGTAATCGAGCAAAAATTTGATCCGCATTAATATATTCTCCTCGCGTATAGTGATATTGATAAACACGATACAATGCATCGTCGCTGTAATCGAATAATGGATTTTTATTTGCAATTGTTAAAAATTTTTTTGAGGCAATTTCTCCATCCTTCGTTAAAAGCGCATCGAGATATTCAACTTGTATATCGTATGGAAAAGTTTTTTTCAATTCGGGAAGCTCTTTTAAAACTAAATCAATTTTGCCTGTATAAATTCTATCTATTTGCTTTTCAAAATCAACTGAAGATAACTGCGAAAAAACGATTTCAGTAAAAATTAAAATTGAAAAAATAAGTTTAATCATGCGAGCACCTCTTCGTTTTTTACTACTTCGCCAAAAAGTGTAGCGGAATTGGTTCGTGTTATTTTTACTTTTACGAAATCGCCAATTTTAAAATCATCTTTTGGTATAATTGTTGATTTGTTTCCGTCAGTTTTTCCCATCCAATCGTTTGCTGATTTTGTACTTTGCGTTTCAATTAAAATTTCTTCAACATTGCCAACCATTTCAAGATTTTTTATTGATGAGATTTCTCTTTGCAAATCAATAATTTCATTTAATCGTTCTGCTTTTGTTTCTTCAGAAATGTTATCGCTCATTAAAAATGCTTTTGTGTTTTCGCGCGGAGAATATTTAAATGTAAAAGCTCCGTCAAATCCAACTTCTTTAATTAAATTAATTGTTGCATTGTGGTCTTCGTCTGTTTCAGTTGGAAAGCAAGAAATTATATCTGTCGATAAAGTTACATTCGGAATATTATTTTTTATTTTTTCAATCAAACTCATGTAGTGCGAAATTGTGTACGAACGATTCATTAATTCTAAAATTCTATCGGAACCAGATTGAACAGGCAAGTGAATTGATTTACAAATATTTTCATTCTCAGCAATTGTTCTAATAAGTTTGTCCGACATATCTTGCGGATGACTTGTTGTAAATCTGACACGCATTTTTTTATCAACTTGCGAAGCATTAAACATCAAATCGGCAAAATCATAATTTTCATCTTGGTAAGAGTTTACATTTTGTCCGAGCAAAGTAACATCGCAAACGCCTTGCTCGCTTAAAATTTTTATTTCACTCAAAACACTTTTCATAGTTCTGCTTCGTTCTCTTCCGCGAGTAAATGGTACAACGCAAAATGTGCAAAACTTATCGCATCCACGCATAACAGAAAGCCAAGCATTAACTCCCTCAGTTCGCAAAGGAATTATGTCATCGTAATTTTCTACTCGCGAAAGTTTTACTGCAATTCCACGCGAACCATAATTTGCATCGTCAATTAATTTTGGGAGTTTTCGGTATTCATCGGGCCCGACAACAATATCTACAATATTATTTTTATCAATTAATTCTGTTCGCAATCTTTCAGCCATGCAACCAAGCACACCAATCACAACTCCGGGATTTATTTTTTTAAAACCTTTTAAATGTTGCAAACGGGCGTAAATTCTCTTCTCAGCATTGTCGCGCACACTGCAAGTATTTACAAAAATCACATCAGCAATTTTTGCGTCGCTTGTTTTTGTGTAACCATTGGCGTTCAAAATTCCCTGCACAATTTCTGTGTCGGCTTCGTTCATTTGGCAGCCATAAGTTTCGATATAAACAAATTTTTGTCTCATTTTGTATACAAAAATAATTTATTGACGATGATTTATCAATGCATTATTTGATTATTAAATAAATTTAATGAAGCAAATCAATCTAAAAATATATTTTTACGATTTGTTTCTCCTATTAAATACTTAAGTTTTTATAAATAATTTAAACAGAAATTCAAAATCAAATTTTGTATCACCCCTAAGGGGTTTGAATCTGTATATTTATTCTTTGTTACCAATATATTGCTCCTTCGGAGCTTTTTATTTTTCATCAAAATATCAGGTATTAAAAATGTTATTAAATAATCCCGTAGGGATGACATATTTGTAGATTGAATCTTCACAACCCATTTGAACTCCGTTAGGAGTGAAACAAAAAATTTAAAAGCAATCTTATTGAATTTGTTTTACCTATCAATCACAATCAAAATAAAATACCAGCGAATTATTTGTCCAAAATGTTCAATTGATGTTTGCTCTCAAATAAAAATTAATTTTCCTAAAAAGACTTGACTTTACAGAATAAATCAGTACTTTTGTACAAAAGTGGGTGAAAGTGGGTAATTTTGGAATTTAACAAAGGAAAGAAAAATGTCATCATTTAAAGGTTCTTTTTCACATACAGTCGACGCAAAAAGCAGAGTAAATATTCCTGCTAAATTGCGAAAAAATTTATCGCGCGAAGCAAAGGATACATTTATCGTTACTCGCGGATTTGAATCGTGTTTATTTTTATATCCGCAAGATGAATGGATGAAACTTGAATTGACGATTCGAAATCTCTCATCAACAAATCCTCAACACAGATTTATGATGCGCACATTACTTGAATGCGCAACTGAAGTTGAACTTGACGGGCAATCTCGCGTGATGTTGCCGAAAGAACTTTTGCAATTTGCAAAAATTGAAAGCGAAGTGCGAATGATTGGTGTTTTAGATAGAATTGAAATTTGGAATCCGAATATTTACGAAAAATATAAATCCGAACAAAAAGAAAGTTATGAAGATGTTGCATCGAAAATTATTTTATCGTCAAATCCAAGTTAAGAATGAAGAGTGATGAAATCATCTATCATATACCGGTACTTAAAAACGAATCTACAAAGTTTCTCGTTACAAATAAAAATGGTATTTATGTTGATGGAACAATGGGTGGTGGCGGACATTCGGAAGAAATTCTCAAAATAATTTCTAAAAACGGAAAGTTAATTGCAATTGACCAAGATAATGACTCTCACAATTTTGCAAATAAAAGATTATCTAAATTTCAAAACCAAATTTATTTTGTACAAAATAATTTTTCAAACATCAAAGAAGTTTTGCAATCACTTTCAATTAAAAAAATTGATGGCATTTTGCTCGATTTGGGAATTTCCTCTCATCAGATTGATGAATCGACACGAGGTTTCGCATTTATGAGCGATGCCAAACTTGATATGAGAATGAATAAACTCCAAAATTTATCGGCATTTGAAATAATTAATAATTTTTCTGCAAAAGAATTACAATCAATTTTCTTTTCATTTGGAGAGATTCGCGAATCCAAAATGATTTCTCGAATGATAGAAAAATCGCGAATCGAAAAAAAGATTGAAACTACAACTGATTTACGAAAATTAATCGAATCTAAATTTAAAGGTCCAAACGCTATAAAATTACTTGCGAGAGTTTTTCAATCTTTAAGGATTGCAGTAAATCGCGAGCTCGATGCACTCGAAATTTGCTTGCGCGATGTGTACGAATTTTTAAATCCCGGTGCGAGAATTGTTGTTATTTCATATCATTCGCTTGAAGATAGAATTGTAAAAAATTTTTTCAAAGAAAAAGCAAATCCAATTGTTGAAAAAAATTATTTTTCAAAAAGTAATTTTGGTAAACCAGAATTAAACATTTTAACAAAAAAGCCAATTGAACCAAGCGCAGATGAGATACTAAAAAATAGTCGATCTCGTAGCGCAAAAATGCGTGTTGCCGAAAAAATTTAAATGACATTTACATCAAATAATATTGCAGATCCAGTTGTAGAAAATCCCGAGCAAAAGCAAAACGGGAAAGTTTTTCCTCGGCAAAATAAAACTCGAAGAGTAAGATATTCAACTTCAAATGTAGTTGCGATTTTAATTTTTACTGCTGTTCTCGGTCTATTATACACAAGCACCGTAATTAATGTAAATGAATTGTTGAGTGAAATTTCATTGCTCAATGGCGATTTTAAAAAAATAAATAATGAAAACGCATTATTAAAATCAAACATCGCACAACTTTCAAGCTATTCACGAATCAGTTTGATTGCGCAAGAAAAAATCGGAATGGTTCACCCAAAAGAAGCGCCACAATGGTTTTCGGTAAATGAATAAATAATAAATGGCAACATTAGAAAAAAAACGAATAATGAGATTTTATGTTGTAATAGTGGCAATAATTTTTTTATTTGTTGTTGCTGGAGTAAGATTGTTTGATATACAAGTAGTTGATGGAGAAAAATATGCTACGCGTGCAGTTCAGCAGCAAAATTCCGAAATAATATTACCAGCAACTCGTGGAATTATTTACGATAAAAATTCTACTCCAATAGTTTCAAATACAATGTTTGTTTCTTTTGCCGCAGATCCAAAAATCACAAAACCAAATGCAAAAAAATTTTCAAATATTTTTGGAAAAGTTTTTGATAAACCATCTCAACAATATCTTGCAAAACTTAAATCGAAAAAAAGATTTGTTTGGCTTGAGAGAAGTGTGCATCCCGACATCGCAAAAAAAATTGATATCAAATCGCTTGATGGAATTATTGCAATAAACGAACCGCGACGACTTTATCATTTGGAAGAAATCGGTGGACAATTAGTTGGCGCAATCAACATTGAGCAAAAAGGAATCGCAGGAATTGAATATCGTTATGATGAAATGTTGCGAGGTCAAAACGGAAAACTAATAATGGAGCGTGACGCGCTCGGCAATCAGCGACCTTCGGTTGATTTTCCAAAAATTAATCCCATCGATGGCAACTCAGTTTATTTAACGATTGACCAAGAGTATCAAACAATTGCGTTTGATGAAATTCGTCGCGGTGTCGAAAAAATGAAAGCCGATGCGGGACATGTAGTTTTGCTAAATCCAAAATCTGGCGCCGTGTTGGCGATGGTAAATTATCCATCGCTTTTTCCATCTCGCGCCGTATCAAGCCAAAATGAGCAATATAAAATCTACGCAATTGCAGATATGTTTGAGCCCGGTTCGGTTTTTAAAATTGTAACAGCCGCCGCGGCGATTGAAAAAAAATCTATTCAATCGACTCAAAAATTTTTTGCTGAAAATGGTGAATGGAAAATTAAACTCTCGAGCGATAAAATTAGAACAATAAAAGATTCGCATCCGCACGGCGAATTAACTTTTCAAGAGGCGATGGAAACATCCAGCAATATTGTGATGGCAAAACTTAGCAATATAATTGGCGCTGATGATTTTTATTTGACTGCGCGAAATTTTGGATTTGGAATGTCAACTGGAATTGATCTTCCGGGTGAATCTGGTGGCGAACTTAAAAAACCATTTCAGTGGTCATCGACAACTTTAAATACGATGAGTTTCGGTTATGAAGTTGGCGCAACACCGCTACAAATTACTTTGGCATATTTGGTAATTGCCAATGATGGAATTTTAATGAAACCATATTTGATTGAAAAAATTGTTGATTCGAATGGAGAAGTTATTGAAGAAAATTCTCCCGAAAAAATTCGTCGAGTGATTTCCGAAAAGACTTCGCGCATTTTAAAAAATATGTTTGTTGGAGTAGTTGAACGAGGCACAGGAAGTGAAGCAAAAATTATTGGTGTGTCGATTGCAGGCAAAACTGGTACATCGAAAAAATTTGTTGATGGAAAATATCAAGATGGAATTTATAATGCATCGTTTGTTGGTTTTTATCCTGCAGATGAACCTGAAATTGTTTGTCTTGTGATAATTGAGAATCCACGAGTTGGAAGTTATTATGGTGGACAAGCAAGCGCGCCAATATTTCGTGCAATCGCCGAGAGAATTGTCAACAACAAAGGATTGCTGACAAAAATATTAGCAACTGAAAATAATTTGTTAGCAGAGGAAAAAAATAATTTTGTTCCAGAAATTTCTAATACTCACATTGAATCGGCAAAAATAATTTTAGAAAAGCGCGGAATGAAATATAAAATTGTTGGAAAGGGAAGTTTAGTTGTTGAACAATTTCCAATTGCAGGAACAGAGTACAACGATAAGATTGAAATCAATTTAATTACCGAAGAAATAGAAAATAATATTAAATCTGAAACAGCAAATGTTCGCGGAATGACTTTGCGTCGAGCGATTAATCGTTTATCGAAATCTAATTTCGAAATTGTTGTAAATGGTTCTGGGATTGTTGTCGATCAAATTGAATCAGCGAGTACTTCATCAAAAAAGAAAATCACCTTAATTTGTGCGTCAAAATTGGCGACTTTGGGAGTGGGACAATAAAAATGAATTTATCTTTATTGTTAAATGGCGTTGAAGTTAAAAAAATTTTTCAAACGATGTATGGCAAAATGGTTACAACTCATGATGTTGAAGTGAGCAAAATAAATTACGATTCGCGCAAAATTGGAAGAAGCGATATGTTTGTTGCAATTAGTGGAACGGGAATTGATGGGCACAATTTTATACAACAAGCAATTTCAAATGGAGCAAAAGTTATTGTTGTTGAAAATGATAAATCAATTGATGATTCGTTTTGCATGCATACAAGTGTTGTAAAAATTGTTGTGAATGATTCGCGAATTGCTTTGGCGAAAATCTCTGCAAATTATTTTGGAAATCCTTCAAAAAAAATGAAGATGATTGGAGTTACTGGCACAAATGGAAAAACAACCGTTACTTATTTATTAAAACAAATGCTTGAAGCAAGCAATGAGCAAAATGTAAAAGTCGGTTTGATTGGGACGGTGTCATATTTTGTTGGGAATCAAAGTTTTTCTGCCAGCCATACGACTCCCGAATCGCTCGAACTTCATCAACTATTTTATCAAATGGTTGAAAATAATTGTACGCATTGTGTGATGGAAGTTTCATCTCATTCGCTTTCGCAAAATCGAGTTTACGGAATTGATTTTTCGGTTGCAGTTTTTACAAATTTAACACAAGATCATTTGGACTTTCACACTTCGATGGAAGAATATTTTAAAGCAAAAAAAATATTATTCGATAATTTAAGTGAACAAAGTTTTTCAATTTTAAATTTTGATAGTTCGTACGGAAAAAAAATTGCAGAGAATTCTAAATCGCAAAAAATATCTTTTGGAATTTTAAGTAGTGCAGATTTGAAAGCAGAAAATATAAATCTATCAATTGATGGATCGACTTGCGAATTTAAAACAAATTCAACATCAATTAAAATTAATACAAATCTTGTTGGAAGTTTTAATATTTCAAACTTACTTGCGGCTTATGGTGTAATAGTCGCAATGAAAATTAATTTCAAAAAAAATATCGAAGTAGTTTTTGCAAATCTACAACCTGCGATTGGGCGTTTCCAAAAAATAGATTCGCCATTTGGTTGGAAAGCAATTATAGATTACGCGCACACGCCAGATGCGCTTGAAAATTGTTTAATCGCAATTCGTCAAACAATTAAAAATTCTGGTTTGATAATTACAATTTTTGGCGCTGGCGGCGACAGGGATAAAACAAAACGCCCGTTAATGGGCGAAATTGCTGATAAATTAAGCGATAAAATTGTTGTTACAAGTGATAATCCGCGAACTGAAAATGCTGAAAAAATTATTGATGATATTTTAATTGGAATTAGCAGAACGGAAAATGTTTTTGTTGATGTTGATAGGCACGATGCAATTTTTAGAGGTCTGTCGCTTGCAGAAACTGGTGATGTGATTTTAATTGCAGGCAAGGGGCATGAGGATTACCAAGTTATTGGAAAAGAAAAAATTCACTTCAACGATATTGAAGTGGTTGAAGAATTTATTGAAGCAAATAAATGAATTTAACGCTTTCAGATTTTATAAAAATTCGTAATGCGCATTTATTTGGAACAGATAAACTCCAACGAAAAATTTGTAGTGGTGTTTCAACTGACTCAAGAAAAATAGAAAATGGAAATTTGTTTTTTGCTTTGAAAGGTGAAAATTTTGATGGGCATAAATTTTTAAATGATGTTGTAAAAAAAAATATTTATGCTTCTGTAATTAACAAAGATTGGTTTGATGCTCATAAAGAAGAATGCGAAAATTTAAACACAACTTTAATAATAGTTCCAAACTCAACAATTGCTTACGGTGAACTTGCAAATATTTATAGAAAAAAATTTTCACTTCCAATTATTGCAATTGGCGGAAGCAATGGTAAAACTACAACTAAAGAAATGATACGCGAAGTATTGGAAACAAAATATAATGTTTTAGCAACTATCGGAAATTTAAATAATCACATTGGTGTTCCTCAAATGCTTTTTGATTTAAATCAAAAACATGAAATTGCAATTTTAGAACTCGGCACAAACCACCCGGGAGAGTTAAAATATTTATGCGAAATTGTTGAGCCAACACACGCCGTGGTTACAAATATTGGTCGCGAGCATTTAGAATTTTTTAAGAACTTAAATGGAGTGATGAAAGAAGAAAAAACTATTTTCGACTCAGTTGCAGAAGATGGTTTTGCGTTTGTCAACTCCGATGATAATTATATATTAAAAAGCATAAACAATAATAAAAATAAAATATTCTACGGAAAAAAATCATCGAACAATTTTATTGCAAGTGAAATCAATATTAACAAAGATGGAAATGCTTCATTCAAAATTACAAATCGTGAAACAAACAAAAATCAAAAAGTGAATTTAAAAATTTCAGGTTTGCATAATGTTGCTAATGCGCTATCATCGGTAGCAGTCGGTCAAACTTTTGGAGTTTCGTTAAAAAAATGTGCAGAAGTTTTGGAAAATTTTTCAGCGCCACAAAAACGAATGGAACTTATTTCGCATAAAGGCATTACAATCATTAACGATTCCTACAATGCAAATCCCGATTCGATGCTTTCCGCATTAAAAACGCTTGAATCATTTCAATCTAAAGGAAGAAAAATTGCGGTGCTTGGCGATATGTTTGAGCTTGGAAGTGCTTCAAAAACTGAACATGAAAATATTGGATTGAGTATAAATAAAATGGGAATTGATTTTATTTTTGGAGTTGGAAAATTTACAAAAAGAACTATTTTAAATATTAGAAATAAAGAAGCGAAATATTTTTTCTCAAAAAAAGAACTTGTGAAATATTTAAAAAAATTTGTTAAGAAAAATGATGTAATGCTTATTAAAGGTTCACGCGGAATGAAAATGGAAGAAGTAATTGATGGAATTTTTTCAAAAGGAAAATAATGCTCTATTATATTTTATCTGAAATCGAAAAACTTTATCATCCTCCGGGATTTGGTGTTTTTCGTTTTTTAACTTTTCGTGCCGCCGCCGCAACTATAACAGCGTTGTTAATTAGTTTTTGGCTCGGTCCAAAAATCATAAAATTTTTAAAAGAAAAACAAATTGGTGAATCGGCAAAAATTGAAGCGCCAAAAAATCATCTTTCAAAAGCTGGCACACCAACAATGGGTGGATTAATTGTTTTGGGTTCAGTTTTAATTCCAACTCTTTTGTGGGGCGATTTAACAAACGCTTATGTGCAAATGATTTTGTTTGTTACTTTTGCGCTTGGTTGTGTTGGCTTCCTCGATGATTATTTAAAAGTTGTAAAGAAAAAACCAAAAGGTTTAATTGGTTGGTATAAAATTATCGGACAAGTTTCTGTTGGATTAGTTCTCGGAATTGTAATGTATAATTTACCTGAGCTTGCAAAAATTAATGCCAACACTTTAACGACTGTTCCATTTCTCAAAAATTTTAATTTCGATTTGTCAATTTTTTATATTCCGATGGTAATTTTTATAATCACCGCAACTTCAAACGCAGTAAATTTAACTGACGGACTTGATGGGCTCGCAATTGGCACAGTTGGAATTGTTGCGATGACATTATCCGTAATAAGTTATGTTTCTGGGAATATTGAATTCAGTAGTTACCTCAACATAATTTATTTACGAGGCAACGGCGAACTTGTAATTTATTGCACTGCACTTGTTGGCGCGGCGCTCGGATTTTTGTGGTTCAATTCTTATCCCGCACAAATTTTTATGGGCGATACGGGCTCACTCGCACTCGGAGGCGCAATTGGTGCAATGGTTATAATGGTAAAAAAAGAATTCATTCTCCCGATTTTAGGAGGTGTTTTTTTTGTTGAAACAGTTTCTGTAATAATTCAGCGCCTCTATTTTAAATACACGAAAAAAAAATATGGTGAAGGAAAAAGAATTTTTAAGATGGCGCCACTTCATCATCATTTTGAACTTTTAGGAATTCCAGAATCTAAAATCGTAACAAGGTTTTATATAATTGCAATTTTATTAATGATAATTAGTCTCGCAACATTTAAAGTTAGATAATTTTTGAAATGGCATCAAAAAATTTGGTTGGAAAAAAAATTACGATTCTTGGTGGTGCAAGAAGTGGAGTTGCTGTTGCACGAATGCTTAAAAAAATTGGTGCAGATATTTTTCTCAGTGATTTATCAAGTGAAGAAAAAATGTTTGAGAGTAAACATCAACTTAATGAAAGTAAAATTGATTTTGAATTTGGAAAACATAGTGATAGAATTTATGACGCTTCACTTTTTGTTATTAGTCCAGGGATTTCCGAAACATCTTTGCCGATCGTCGAGGCAAAGAAAAGAGGAATCGCAATTGTTAGTGAAATTGAATGTGCAAGTTGGTTTTGTAATTCACCCATTACTGCAATTACAGGCAGTGCTGGAAAAACAACAACAACAACACTCATAGGAAGGATGGCATCAGATGCAAAGAAAAAACATTTTGTTGCGGGAAACATTGGAACGCCACTCTCATCTTTCGTTTTGGATGCGAGTAATGAGACTACTGCTATCGTGGAAATAAGTAGTTTTCAATTAGATTTTTGTTTCGATTTTCAACCGCATGTTGCTATCGTAACTAACATTACACAAAATCATATGGATAGATATGAAAACTCGATGGAAAAATATTCCGCATCGAAGTCGAAAATTTTTGCAAATCAAAATGAAAATGATTTTTTGATTTACAATTTTGACGATCCATGGACAAGGAAAGTTGTTGAAAATAGAAAAAATAAATCTGTGCAAATTCTACCTTTTTCTATAAATAAAATTGATGACGATGGCGCAAGTATTAAAAATGAAATGATAACTATTTCGCTAAATGGCAAAACTGATGAAGTAATTAAAATTAGTGAAATGAGTTTACGAGGAACGCATAATATTTATAATGCTATGGCTTCTACTTTAGCTTCGAAAATAAACGGTATTTCTACTGCTTCAATTCGTGCAACTTTAAAAAATTTTAAAGAAGTCGAACATCGTCAGGAATTTGTTGCAGAAATTGATGGAGTAAATTTTATTAACGACTCAAAAGCAACAACAGTTGATAGCGTAAAGTTTGCAATTGAAGCTGTCGCCTCGCCAATAATTTTAATTCTTGGCGGGCATGATAAAGGAAATGATTATTCGCAAATTGAAAATTTGGTAAAAGAAAAAGTGAAAATGATAATTGCAACTGGTGAGTCGTGCGATAAGATTGAAAAATATTTTTCTAAAATAGTGCCAGTTGAAATAATTGGAACCTCTAACAATGCAAAACCAAATATTATTGATATGCAAAAAGTAATTGAGTTGGCAAAAGAAAAATCAAATCGAGGCGATTCGGTTTTACTTTCTCCGGCGTGCGCATCGTTTGATTGGTTTAATAATTACGAAGAGCGCGGAAATATTTTTAAGGAATTAGTTTTAAAATTAAAATAATGTCGCATCAAAAAAATCATATCGACCGAATATTACTTTTCATAGTCCTGACTTTAATGGTAATGAGTACTGTTATAGTTTATAGTGCGTCATCGTCATGGGCAATGCAAAAATTTGGTGAGAGTTCTCGTTTAGTTTCAAAACATATTATAAAAATTTTAATTGGTTTTGGTGCAATGCTTTTTGCACTAAATTTCAATTATAATAATTATAAAAAATTTACAAAAATTGCTTTAATCGGTGCGATTATTTTGTTAATGATAACATTGCTTCTCGGTGGAGAAGTCAAAGGTGTAACGCGTTGGTTAAATTTAGGTGGCTTAAGTATTCAGCCATCTGAGTTGGCGAAATATTTTTTAATATTTCATTTAAGCGCACTCATCGCAACAAAAGGAAATAAAATCAGCGATCTCAATCTCGGATTTTATCCACTAATTATGTGGATTGGAATTGTAGTTTTACTTGTCATGTTGCAACCAAATTTTAGTATGGGCGCAGTAATTTTAATTATCTCGATAATTTTTCTTTATTTAAGTGGCGCAAAATTCACACATCTTTTAAGTGTTGCGCTAGCGTCGCTCCCAGTCGTTTTTATTTATTTGATGAGCGCTTCATATCGACGAAAAAGAGTTATGGCATTTTTTGGTTTTGGAGAATCAAGCGCGATTTCGAGCACTAATTATCAGCTCGATCAAGGATTGATTGGACTTGGTAGCGGCGGAATTTTTGGAGTTGGAATGGGGGAATCCAGACAAAGAGATTTATTCTTACCAGAAGCATACGGCGATTTTGTTTTTTCGATAATTGGAGAGGAGTACGGATTTGTTGGAGCAATAATTTTAATGATTGCATATTTGTTTTTGTTTTTGCGAGGAATGAGAATTGCTCATCACGCAAAAGATGATTTTGGAAAATATTTAGCAATCGGGATTTCGCTTTTAATTGTGATTTACGCAACGGCAAATATTTTTGTAACTATTGGACTTGCGCCGACGACTGGTTTACCGATGCCATTTATTAGTTACGGTGGAACAGCAATCATACTTTCATCATTTGCGATTGGCGTGTTACTAAATATATCATCACAGACGGATTTATTCCCGCGAGAAATTATAAAAGAAGAAATACCAAACTCAAGCGAACAAAAAGTTAGCACTGTTTATTCATGAAAAATACAATTCAAAATAATTTTCGTTTTCTTTTTGCCGGCGGCGGAACTGGTGGTCATTTATTTCCAGCACTTTCCATTGCTGAGAGTTTAAAAAATATTAATTCAAATTTTGATATCCGATTTGTTGGAACAAAAAATAAAATTGAAGCGAAAGTTGTACCGACAAAAGGATATAAATTTTATTCTATTTGGATTAGCGGATTCCATAGAAAATTTACAATTGAAAATTTATTGTTCCCATTTAAATTAATTTTTTCTTTATTGCAATCATTTATTTTGTTAAAAAATTTTAAACCAAATGTTGTTGTTGGTACTGGTGGATTTGTTTGCGGACCAATTCTGTATGTAGCAGAAAAAATTGGGATTCCAACTGTGATTCACGAAAGTAATAGTTATCCCGGAGTAACAACCAAGTTATTAGCAAGTAACGCATCATTAACTTTGCTTGGTTTTGAAACCACCAAAAAATATTTATCCAAAAAATCAAAATGTGAATTTGTTGGAACACCAACGAGAGAAATCGGCACAATAGAAAAAAAATTAGCTGTTAAATTTTTCAGTTTTGATGGCAGAAAAAAAGTTTTACTTGTTTTCGGTGGAAGTTTGGGAGCAACATCAATTAATAATGCTATCGAAAAAAATCTGAAAATTTTAAAAGAAACTGGAATGCAAATAATTTGGCAAACGGGAAAAAGCGATTTTGAAAATTTTAAAAAATATGAAAACAAACAAATTCGCGTTTTACCCTTTATTAATGAAATGAATATGGCTTTCTCCGCCGCAGATATTATCGTTTGTCGCTCTGGTGCAATGAGCGTTTCGGAAGTTTTGAAAGCGCAGAAAAAAGCAATTTTCGTTCCGTATCCGTTTGCCGCGGCAAATCATCAACAGATGAATGCAGAGGAAGCTGTAAAATATTCGGTTAGCGAAATTATAAGTGACGATGAAATTCAAAACAAATTAATTGAAAAAATTAAAATGCTTTTATCAAAAAAAGAAACCACTAAAAATGTTTTTAAAAAAAACGATGTTTCAAAAATAATTGCAAAAAAAATAATACAACTGGCAAATGGAAAAAATTGAATTTAAATACAAAATAGATTTTTATTATCAGCAAGCATTATTATATTTGCTGACTTTAATCTTGTATGTGGGAATTAAAGGGAATTTAAATCAGGAAGAATTATCCGAAACTCTTCGCGATCCAATTGTTTTAATAATAATTATTTTTGTATTTGGTTCCTTTGTTACTTTATTTTTAAACTATCATCGTAACAGAAAAATAATTATTCATCAAAATGAAATTATTTTTGAACATCGAAATGGTTCTAAAAAAATTGCATTATCAGAAATTCAGTGGGTTCATATTGGAAGAGAAAGATTTGTTCGCACTGCTGGCTCAAATCAAGTAATTTTACTAAAAGTTAAAAACAGACTTCGTGTGTATCGAATAAGAATTGGTAGATACGAACAAAGCAATGAACTTTTAGAAACATTGCGAAATTTGACAAGCGATATTCCTTCAAGAAAAAAAAGAAGTTTAAAAGAAGTTCGTCACAATATTTTAAGGAGAAAAAAATAATTCATGTTTAGCTCAATCAAAAAAATACATTTTGTTGGAATTGGTGGAATTGGAATGAGTGGAATGGCGGAAATTTTAATTGATCAGGGATTTAAAATTACTGGTTCCGATAAATCATTGAGCGAAGTTACAGATAGACTTACACAAATTGGCGCAAAAATTTTCGAAGGTCACGACGCAAAAAATATTGAAGATGATGTCGACACACTTGTTTATTCCTCAGCAGTTGTAAGCGACAATCCGGAAGTTCGCGAAGCGGTGAAAAGAAAAATCCCGATTGTGCGCCGCGCTGAAATGCTTGCCGAAATGATTCGTTTAAAATATGGAATTGCAATTGCAGGCACGCACGGAAAAACCACAACTACTTCAATGGTTAGTTTGATTTTAATTGAAGGAGGCGTCGATCCGACCGTAATTGTTGGGGGAAAATTAAGTGGGCTTGGTGGCACAAATGCGAGACTTGGTCACGGAGAATTTATTGTTGTTGAGGCAGACGAATACGATCGTTCGTTTCTTTCCCTCACGCCGACGATTGCAGTTTTAACAACACTTGAAGTTGATCATTTGGATTGTTATCGCGATTTAGATGACATTAAAAATGCTTTTGTACAATTTGCAAATAAAGTTCCTTTTTATGGATTTATAGTTTTGTGTTTAGATGAACCAGCGTTGCAAGAAATTATGCCGCAACTTTCGAAAAAAATAATTTTGACTTATGGTTTATCTCCACAAGCCGATGTGCAGGCTGTAGATATTAATTTTAAAAATAATGAAAGTTCCTTTACTGTAATTTGTAAACAAAAAGAATTGGGAAGAATAACTTTACAATCTCCCGGAAATCATAACATACAAAATTCTCTTGCCGCGATTACTGTCGCGCTGGAATTAAAAATTCCATTTGAAAAAATTAAAAGCGGAATTGAAAAATTTTCCGGTGTTTATCGCAGATGGGAAAAAAAGGGAGAAGTAAATGGAATTTCTCTTTACGATGATTACGCTCATCATCCAACAGAATGTCGTGCAACTTTAAGTGGCGCAAAAAGTGGATGGAGAAAAAGAATAGTTTGCGTTTTTCAACCTCACTTATTTACTCGCACGAGAGATTTTTATGAAGAGTTTGGAAAAGCATTTTTGCTGGCTGATATTTTAATTGTAACTGATGTTTATCCAGCAAGAGAAGAACCAATCCAAGGAATTACTGGCGAACTAATTGTAAATGCCGCAAAAGAATTTGGTCATAAAAATGCAAATTATCTTAAAGATAAAAAAGATGTTCCAAATTTTTTAAATACAATTTGTAAAGAAGGAGATATCGTTATTACGATGGGCGCAGGAGATATTTGGAAATTTGGCGAAGAATATTTGAAAACAACAAAAAAATGATTTCAGTAGAAAAAATAAAATCTTTGTTTCGAGGAAAAATTTCTATCAACGAACCGATGGCGAAATATACTTCGTTTCGAATCGGTGGACCGGCAGATTTTTACTGCGAACCAATCGATAAAAAAGATTTGATTTCTCTTGTCCAATATTTTTCAAAAGAAAAATTTCCATTTATAATAATCGGACGAGGTTCAAATCTGTTAATTTCAGATGAAGGAATTAGAGGCGCGGTAATAAATTTAGAAAAACAGTTGAATTCATTGACGATTAAAGACGAAATTGTTACAGCTGAGTCTGGTGCGAGATTAGCAATCTTCGTTGATTTTTGTATTCAACGCTCGCTCGTGGGAGTTGAAATGCTTGCTGGAATTCCCGGAACAATTGGTGGCGCAGTTGTAATGAATGCTGGCGCGTATGGTGGTGAAATTTCCGACAATTTAACTGAAGTTGAAATTTTAAGAAATGGCGAATTAAAAAAAATAAAAAAATCCGAAGCAGAATTTTCTTACAGGCATTCTGCCTTTTCAAATGACATTGTGCTGAGCGCATCTTTTAAATTACAAAAAGGAGATGTAAGTCAACTTTTAAATAGACGAAGAGAATTGTTGTTAAAAAGAAATTCTTCTCAGCCACTTAATTTACCAAATTCGGGAAGTGTTTTTAAAAATCCCATAGGAACGCATGCCGGTAAATTAGTTGAAGAAGCAGGACTCAAAGGATTTCAATTTGGTGGCGCAAAAATTTCCGATAAACATGGAAATTTTATTGTAAATCTTGGCGATGCAAAAGCAAAAGATATTATAGAATTAATTCACACAGCGCAGGATAAAGTTTTTGCGCGAACAAATATAAAACTTCAACTTGAGGTAAAGTTGGTTGGTTTTACAGAAGATGAAATGGTTTTAGTAAAATGATAATAAAAAAACAAAATACAACTTGGCATATCATCTGGCTTACAACTTTTGTAATTGGTGGATTTGCATTTTTATTTTTGTCGCAAAATTGGTTTAGTAATTTAAAAGCAAAAAAAATTGTGATTAGTGGAAACTCGCTTGTATCAAAAAAGGAAATTTTAGAAATAATAGAAAACGATTCGCTTCAAATATTTAAAGAATTAGATTTGAAATTGTTGGAAGAAAAAATTGAAAAAAATGTTTTTGTAAAAGAAGCTGTCGTTTTAAGAGATCCACTTGGAGTAATTAAAATTGAAATTAACGAAAGAGTTCCTTTTGCAGTTTTAACTTCAAAAAATAATAGCGCTCTTTCATATTTAGACGAAGAAGGAATTGTTTTGCAATACAGAAATCTTGAAGATGTAATTGATGTCCCGCTAATTTCAATTAGCGAAAATTTTACTTCAAACATCGGAGAGAAAATTCAAAATAAAAATATTATAAATATTTTAAATTTCTTGCGTGATGCAAAATCTAATAATCGAATTTTCTATTATAATGTTTCAGAAATGAAATGCGATAATAAGGGCAATTTTATTGCTTATTCTGCCGAAAAGGGTTTGCCAATTTTAATCGGAAAAAATAATATCGAAAATAAAATAAATAATCTGAATGCTTTTTTTACTCATTTCCCAATTGAAAATGATTCAAATCGCGTCAGATACATCGATGCAAGATTTAATGAACAAATTATTATCGGTACTCAAAACTTAATTTTAAACTAACATGGAAAATAATCAAGAAAATATTTTTGTCGGATTGGATATTGGAACTTCAAAAGTTTGCGCAATTGTCGCCGCACTAAATGAAAATAATGAAATTAATATTCTCGGAATCGGAAAATGTAAATCCGATGGTTTAACTCGTGGTGTAATCACGCATGTTGAAAGAACTGTCGCATCAATTACTGAAGCATTGCAAGAAGCGGAATTACAATCTGGTGTAAAAATTTCTTCTGTCGTTGCAGGTATTGCAGGAGATCATGTGCAAAGTTTTCAAAGTCGCGGAGTTGTTTCAATTTCAAATGCTGAACATGAAATTACTCAACAAGATGTTGAAAGATTAATCGAGGACACTCGCAAAATAAATCTCCCAGCAGATAGAAAAATTATTCATGTCATTCCGCAAGAATTTATTGTTGATGGACAAGATGGAGTCTACGATCCGATTGGAATGAGCGGAGTGAGAATGGAAGGAACAGTTCACATCATCACTGGGCTTGTTACTGCTGTGCAAAATATTTTGAAATGTGTAAAAAGATCTGGCGTCGAAGTCAACGATATTGTACTTGAACCAATTGCTTCGAGCGATGCAGTGTTGCATAAAGATGAAAAAGAAGTTGGAATTGTTCTTGTTGATATTGGCGGCGGCACAACTGACATTGCAGTTTTTGAAGATTCAACAATTAGGCACACTGCGGTAATTGGAATTGCTGGCAGAAAAGTTACCGACGACATCAGACACGGACTTGGAATTTTAGCCGATCAAGCAGAAGAAATAAAAATAAAATATGGTTTCACTTATTTGCCACTTCTAATTGATAACGATCAAATAAATGTTCCAGGAATTGGTGGACGACCACCGATGGATATCGAACGAAAACTTTTGTGTCAAATTATTCAACCGCGAATGGAAGAAATTTTGGAAATTGTTGGAATGGAAATTAAACGAAGTGGTTACCATAAACATTTATCAGCAGGAGTTGTGTTGACTGGCGGTGGTTCATTGATTCCGGGAACGGCTGAGCTTGCGAAAGAAATATTAGGATTGCCTGTAAAAATAGGCATTCCGAGAGGTTTTCGAGGCGGACTGATTCAGGAAATTGAAAATCCGATGTATTCAACTGGAGTTGGTTTAGTTTTGCATGCGATTAAAAATCGTCATCGATCTGCTCAACCGAAACAAATTAAAATCGATGGAAAATTCTCAACAATTTTTAAACGGATGCGTTCTTGGTTCGATGAATTATAGAAACAAATTTTAAATAACAATTAACTAATCATTCACAAAACAAAAGGAGTACAAAATGATAGAGTTTGATAACACAAACGCACTTGGCGCGAAGATTCGCGTAGTTGGAGTTGGTGGCGGTGGAAGTAATGCAATCAACGGGATGATCGATAAAGGTCTCGTTGGTGTAGATTTTGTTTGCATCAATTCTGATATGCAAGCGCTTGGAAGAACACAAGCTGAACACAAAGTTCAAATCGGAAAAAATTTAACACGCGGTCTTGGTGCTGGTGCCGATCCAACAATTGGTCATCGCTCTGCAGAAGAAGACAAAGATGAAATTACTCGTGTGCTAACTGGTAGCGATATGGTTTTTATAACTGCCGGAATGGGTGGCGGAACTGGAACTGGTGCAAGCCCCGTGATTGCAAGTATTGCAAAAAGTTTAGGTGCACTTGTTGTTGGAATTGTTACGAAGCCATTTAATTGCGAAGGAAAGAAAAGACTTGCGCAAGCCGAATACGGACTTGAAGAACTTCGCAAACAAGTTGATGCTTTAATTATTATTCCGAACCAAAAACTTTTAACTATTGTTGATAAAACAACTCCACTTGAAGCGGCGTTTGAACTTTGCAACACAGTTCTTTACAATGCAACAAGAGGAATTTCAGAACTTATTACTGTTCCCGGTTTAATTAATTTAGATTTTGCTGATGTTCGTACAATTATGCGTGAGATGGGTGATGCATTAATGGGAACAGGAATTGCAACTGGTGAAAATCGCGCAGTTGAAGCCGCTAACATGGCAATTTCAAGTCCACTACTTGAAGGTGTTTCGATTGCTGGCGCACAAGGATTAATTGTAAATGTTACTGGTGGAAAAAATCTCAGCATGTTTGAACTTGAAGAAGCCGCAAATATTATTCATCAATCTGCTGGCGATGATGTTAATGTAATTCTTGGCGCAGTCATCGATGATAGAATGACTGACGAATTAATGGTTACAGTAATTGCTACAGGATTTAATAAAAAGAAAATTGTTGAGCCAGCGCGTTCGACAAGAAATAATCCGATAATTAATCATATTCCAAGCGGTGTTCACGATTTAAGAAGACTTGATGAACCAACTTGGAGAAGAAAAGGATTGGATATTGTAAATGTTACTTCGAGAACAGAATCATCATCAAATGAAAATATTTTGCAAGATGATGACAAGCCAGCATTTCTTCGCAGAATAATGGATTAATAAATTAATCTGATAAAATAAAAATGCTCCAATCTTTCGGAGCATTTTTTTGTATTCGTTGTAATTAAAATCACTCTTTATTATATTTGCAAAGAAAATTATGAGAGCTATTATACCAGTTGCGGGAGTTGGAAGTCGTCTTCGTCCGCACACATATACAATCCCAAAAGTTTTACTCAATGTTGCCGGAAAGCCAATCATTGGGCATATACTTGATAAATTAATCGAATCAGGATTTACATCGGCTACTATTATAGTTGGTTACCTTGGCGATTTGGTAAAAGATTATGTCAGAAAAAATTATACAATTGAAGTTGATTTTGTCGAACAAGAAGAACGACACGGGCTTGGACATGCAATTTATTTATCGCGACATACAATTTCGCGCGAACCAGTTTTAATTATTTTAGGCGATACAATTTTTGATGTTGATTTAGTTTCGATGTGTAAAAGTGAAACTTCATCGATTGGTGTGAAAGAAGTTGATGACCCAAGAAAATTTGGAGTAGCAGAATTGCAAAATGGTTTTATAAAAAATTTAGTTGAAAAACCTGACGAGCCAAAAAGTAATCTTGCACTAATTGGTTTGTATTACATAAAAAATCCGGAATTAATGTTGGACTGTTTGCGAGAAATAATTTCAAACAATCAGCGCACCAAAGGTGAGTTTCAATTAACCGATGGTTTGCAATTAATGATTACTCGCGGAGAAAAAATTTCAGTTTTTAAAATTGATGGCTGGTTCGATTGTGGTAGCCCAGAAACTTTACTTTCAACAAACAAACATTTATTGAATCAAATAAATCAAAATGAAAAAATTGATGGAGTAGTAATTGTGCCACCTGTATTTATTGCAAGCGACGCAAAAATTTCAAATTCAGTAATTGGTCCTAACACAACTATCGCATCTGGCGCAATTGTAAACGAATCAATTATAAAAAATTCAATCGTAAGTGAAAAAGCAAAAGTTTCAAATGCAATGTTGGAAGATTCAATTATTGGTACAAACGCAATAATTTCCGGCGGATACAAAAGAATCAACATTGGCGATTCATCCGAATTAGAATATTATTAATCATTTAAAAAAAAATCACAAGGAGCTTTAAAATGCCATATTTATTTACATCGGAATCAGTATCAGCAGGACATCCGGACAAAGTTTGCGATCAAATCTCTGACGCAATATTAGATGCAATTTTAAAGGAAGATTCAAGCGCGCGTGTTGCTTGCGAAACAATGGTAACAACTGGTCAAGTTGTAATTGCCGGCGAAATCACGACTACTGCTTATGTAGATTTCCAAGAAGTCGTTCGAGAAACAATTCGTCAAATCGGTTACACTTCTGCCGATTATAAATTTGATTCGGAGTCGTGCGGAATTATGAATAGCATTCATTCACAATCTGGTGATATTGCGCGTGGAGTAAATACTGGTGGAGCAGGTGATCAAGGAATGATGTTTGGTTATGCAAATAATGAAACTCCAGAATATATGCCAGCGCCGATTATGTATGCGCATCAATTAGTAAAAAAACTTGCAGACATCAGAGAAAAAAATAATCGCTTAATGCCGTATTTAAGACCCGATGCAAAATCTCAAGTTACAATTGAATATGAAGATGATAGAAAAACAATTCGACGAATTGATACAGTTGTAGTTTCTACTCAACACGATCCTGAAGCCAAAGGATATTCAGAAAAAGAATGGCAGAATAAAATTTATGATGATGTTATGAAAAATGTTATTAAAGTAGTTCTTCCAAAAAATTTGTTAGATAAAAAAACAAAATATTTTGTTAATCCAACTGGCAGATTTGTAACAGGTGGACCTTATGGTGACACTGGTTTAACAGGAAGAAAAATTATTGTTGATACTTACGGTGGACGCGCGCCACATGGTGGAGGAGCTTTCTCTGGAAAAGATCCAACGAAAGTTGATAGAAGTGCCGCTTATGCCGCACGACATTTAGCAAAAAATGTTGTTGCCGCTGGTTTAGCAGATGAATGTTTAATTCAAGTTGCTTATGCAATTGGTGTTGCTGAACCAATTTCTATTTTTGTAAATACTTTTGGAACAGGAAAAATTTCTGATATTAAAATTGGAGATTACATTTCAAAAAATATAGAAATGACACCTGCAGGAATTATTAAACGATTAAATTTACGCCGTCCGATTTATCAAAAAACTGCGGCTTATGGTCATTTTGGCCGAAATGAAAAAGAATTTACATGGGAAGCTTTAAATTTAGTTCCGATGTTGAAAAAATTATTAAAATAAATAATGGAGAAAAATATGTCAGTATCAATTCAAGATGAAAAATTAAAATTTAAAGTTAAAGATATTTCCCTTGCCGCATGGGGAAGAAAAGAAATTAAACTTGCCGAAACAGAAATGCCCGGTTTGATGGCGATTCGTGAAGAATACAAAAATAAATTTCCATTAAAAGGTGCGAGAATTGCTGGCTGTCTTCACATGACAATTCAAACTGCAGTTTTAATTGAAACTTTAATCGAACTTGGCGCGGAAGTTTCTTGGTCATCGTGCAATATTTTTTCAACACAAGATCACGCCGCCGCCGCAATTGCCGCAAAAGGAATTCCCGTTTTTGCGTGGAAGGAAATGAGTGCGGAAGAATTTGATTGGTGCATCGAGCAAACACTTTTTGCTTTTAAAGATGGCAAACCTTTAAATTTAATTTTAGATGATGGTGGCGATTTAACAAATATGGTTTTTGATAAATTTCCGGAACTCGCAAATGGAATTCGTGGACTTTCGGAAGAAACAACAACTGGCGTTCATCGTTTATACGAGCGAATGAAAAATGGAACTTTGTTAATGCCCGCAATCAATGTAAATGATTCGGTAACAAAATCTAAATTTGATAATAAATATGGTTGCAGAGAATCTTTGGTTGATGCAATTCGTCGCGCAACTGATTTAATGTTAGCAGGAAAAGTTGCAGTCGTTGCTGGTTACGGCGATGTTGGAAAAGGTTCTGCCGAATCTTTACGCGAAGCAAAAATGAGAGTTATTGTAACTGAGATTGATCCGATTTGCGCGCTTCAAGCCGCGATGGAAGGTTACGAAGTTAAAAAAATGGACGATGCAGTTTTGGAAGCTGATATTATTGTTACAACAACCGGTAATAAAGATATTATTGTTGAACGACATTTCCGAAAAATGAAACAAAACGCAATCGTTTGCAACATTGGGCATTTTGATATTGAAATTGATATGGCTTGGCTAATTAAAAATTATGGCAACACAAAAGATATAATTAAACCGCAAGTTGATAAATATTCAATTGATGGAAAAGATGTAATTATTTTAGCTGAAGGACGATTAGTAAATCTTGGTTGCGCAATGGGACATCCATCATTTGTAATGTCAACTTCATTTTCAAATCAAGTAATTGCACAACTCGAATTATGGTTACACCAAGAGCGATACGAGAAAAAAGTTTATACATTACCAAAATTTTTAGATGAAAAAGTTGCACGATTACATTTAAAAAAACTTGGAGTTGAACTCGACGAATTATCAAAAGAGCAAGCAGATTATATCGGCGTTCCAACTGATGGACCGTACAAACCGGAGTATTATAGGTATTAATTATTAGTGGAAATTTCAAATTAAAAAATAAACCCACTACTATCAGTGGTATCTACCCAAAATGGGCAAGTATGCCTGATTGAATCATGGGTATAAACAAGTTAACGGCTATATTAAAACGACAACCCAACAATGAACAATCTCCCAGACACATTAACAGAAACAATAAAGGACGACAACTTTCAAGATGTAATTACCGACTTGGGAGAGACAGCTATTGACGCAATTTTGGACGAAGGTGTTGTAAGAAACATCCCACTACTCGGGAGTTTTTTTGGACTTGCAAAAGCGACAATGTCAATTCAAGACAAACTATTCACTAAAAAAATACTGCACTTTTTAGTGGAGTTAAAAAACACAGACCCTGACAGCAGAAAAGAGCAAATAGAGAAAATAGACACTGACCCGAAATACAAAACAAAAGTTGGAGAGAAACTACTTTACATCATTGACAAGTGTGAGGACAGTGAGAAGGCAACTTATACGGGCAAACTATTTCAATGCTATATTGACGAAAAACTGGACTACAAAAACTTTCTTCGGGCTTCAAAGTGCATTGAGCTAACATTTCTATACGACCTTAAAAGATTTATTAAAGACAAATGGGACAACATGGATATGGAAGAAGCTGGAGACTTGGTTGGTTCAGGACTGATGGTTGCAATCTATACACCAGGCGGACAGACTTGGGACAGTCTTGGAGGTGGAACATTGAAAGTAAAAGCTTCTCCAATTGGCAAACTAATTCAACAGCTTCTTGACGACAAATAATAGAAATACAGCCGCTAACAGCACATTGCAGAAAAGCGGGCTGACATTTATGTTTTAAAATTTGTATCTTCGGTTTATGTTTGTAATTGTAGACGATTTTGTGTTCTACCAAAGGGATCCCTTCGGGACAAAATCCTGCACATCGAGAAGCCGCAAAATGTTATGTGCAATATTACTCGGCAGGTCACAAGACTTATATAAAACAAAAAGTATTCTCCACTTATGACTAAAACTGAACTTTTGTCCCAATTAGAAAATGCAAAGAATAATTTCATTTTAGTTTTAGCTTCAACAAGTTTATTTTCGAATGAAAAAACATATCCAATTCTGGATGAATCAACCTGTAAATTCGGCAAATATTCCATTGAATTTAAACAAGTGGCTAATATGATGAAAAAAGAAAGTGATAGAAATATTGCTTGTAAGGAATATGTAAATATGGGTCTAAGAATTTTAATTAAAGAAACATTTGAATTAGTAAAAGATTATTCAAAAGAAACTCAACAAAAACACACATTTGAATCACAAAGTTGGTTTCAATTTGCAAGGATCATCAGAAATTGTTTATCGCATAATTTTAAATTTCAATTTAATGATTATGATAAAACTTTGCTTCCAATTTCTTGGAAAAATAAAACTATAGATGTTTCTTTTGATAATACTCCTTTACAACTTTCTTTTTTTGGATATATTGAAGCGTGGGAATTATTTGATGAAATGCGAATATTTGTGAAGAATACTTTACAATGATGTGTGACCTGCCTATGTCATATTGTGCCTACGATTCGCTTCGGCATTTTTTCTTGCAGAAAAAACACATAACAACGATTAAGAGGAAAATTGGGTCGTTTACGCTAATTTGCCAAGCAAATTCCCCAATTTTCCCAAATTGTATTTTTGCGGGTTGCCTCAAAAATTCAACTTTTCTTAATCGCATACATTATGTGTAATGCTATGGCGACAGACAGACACGGTATTGATAAAGTCATCGGGGGGACTGTCCCTCTAAAATGAAAGAATACTATCACTCACTTTGATGAGAGAAAAAGATTGAATAGAAATTAATTATTTTGTAACACTATAAACTTAAAACCCCAAACAATTCTCGGGGTTTATTTTTTGTATAATAGTTTGTATTATTGAAAAGTAAAGTTAATTTTTTTAATATTTTTTTATTGAACACAAAAAGAAAATATTAGTTTGTGTTGTACATGTACCCGATATTGAAATAGAAGTAAAAATTTCAAGGGATGTATGATTATAGGAATACAAAATAATAATTTTAACTGCGAAGCGGTGATATGATTATAAAATCAAAACATACACCACAAATTAAATCCCGAAGGGATGACACTATTATTATTTCACCCTTTCAGGGTTCTATTCCATTTCCAAATAAATATTCTATAATAATAACATCCCTTCGGGATTGATAATGTGTAAAAGAAAAATCGAACAAATAAAAACAAATCCCAAAATGATGAAATGATAATAGCGCCAACATAATGAGAGAGAATAAATCCCGAATGGATGTATGATTATAGGAATGCAAAAAAATAATTCTAACCGCGAAGCGGTGAAATGATTATAACAACATCAAACGACACAACAATCAAATCCCGAAGGGATGA
>CAYIXI010000001.1:104353-134953 GCA_964367235.1 uncultured Chitinophagaceae bacterium
GTGAAATGATTATAACAACATCAAACGACACAACAATCAAATCCCGAAGGGATGATATTGTTTCACCCCTTCGGGGTTCTATTCCATTTCCAAATAAATATTCTATAATAATAACATCCCTTCGGGATTGATAATGTGTAAAAGAAAAATCGAACAAATAAAAACAAATCCCAAAATGATGAAATGATAATAGCGCCAACATAATGAGAGAGAATAAATCCCGAATGGATGTATGATTATAGGAATGCAAAAAAATAATTCTAACCGCGAAGCGGTGAAATGATTATAACAACATCAAACGACACAACAATCAAATCCCGAAGGGATGACACTATTATTATTTCACCCTTTCAGGGTTCAGGTTGTGTTTAATTTTTTTTTATAATAATATCAGCCCTTCGGGCTTAAATAAGAAAATTATGTCAGGAACATTTTCACAACTCTACATTCAGGTTGTCTTCGCAGTAAAAGGGAGAGAGAACTTAATCAGCAAAGTATGGAGTGATGATTTGCATAAATACATATCTGGTATCATAAAAGGCAAAGAACAAAAATCAATCATTGTTAATGGCATGCCTGATCACATTCATGCTTTCATTGGATTGAAACCTTCAATGTCCATTTCCGATTTGGTTCGTGACATCAAAAACAATTCATCAAATTTTATTAATAATAAAAAATTCGTAAAAGGAAAATTTTCATGGCAGGAAGGATATGGAGCATTTTCTTACTCACATACTCACATTCAGAATGTTTATCAATATATTTTAAATCAGGAAGAACATCATAAGAAAAAAACATTTAGGGAAGAATATATCACTCTTCTTAAGAAATTTGAAATTGAATACAACGAAAAATATTTATTTGAATGGATAGAATGATAATATTTGTACTCCTTTGGCGAATAAATCGAAGAGTGACAATTCAATTCTGCAACACAACACTCACACAAAATTAAAACCCCAAGCACATCTTGGGGTTTATTTTTTAGATAATTGTTTGTATTTTTGAATCGTAAAGATAATTTTTTTAAATCTTTTATTTGGAGATAAAATGAAAATATTAGTTTGTGTTGCACATGTTCCCGATACTGAAACAAAAGTAAAAATTTCAAGTGATGGAATTTCAATTGATCAATCTGGTGTAAATTTTATGCTAAATCCTTACGATGAAATTGCAATTGAGGAGGGATTGAAATCACGAGAAAAATTTACGGGAGAAGTTACAGCAATTTCAGTTGGAGGAGATTCATCGAAAGAATCATTGCGAAAAGCATTGGCGATGGGTTGCGATAAAGCAGTTTTGCTAAAAATAAATTCTGTTTGCGACTCAAATGGAGTTGCAGAGTTGATTTCTAATTTCGCGAAAGAGTATCAGCCAGAAATAATATTTTTCGGTAAACAATCAATCGACTACGACTCATCAATCGTTGGTGGAGCAGTTGCAGAAAAATTAAATCTCGCATCAATTTCAGTTGTTGTAAAATTAGAAATCGAAAATTTAGAAGTTACAGCGCAAAGAGAAATTGAAGGGGGACACGAAATCGTAAAAACAAAATTGCCAGCAGTAATTATTGCACAAAAAGGATTGAACACTCCTCGCTATCCATCATTAAAAGGAATTATGGATGCAAAACGAAAACCGATTGAAGAGAGAATTGTTGACGCGCCAGCAAAATTGGTTGAAGTAAATTTAATGAAAATTCCGCCGGCAAAACCTGCGGGAAAAATAATTGGAAGCGACGCGAGCGCAGTACCCGAACTAATTAAATTGTTGCACGAAGAAGCAAAAGTTATTTAAGGAGAAACTATGAAATACATCGCATTTGTTGAGCAAAGAAGCGGTCAAATTAAAAAAAATGGATTTGAAGTTGTTCGCGCTTCATCAAATTTAGCAAAAGAGACAAACTCAGAAGTTATTGCTGTAATAATCGGAAAAAATATTTCATCACTTGCATCGGAGCTTGGTGGATTTGGTGCAAATAAAGTTATAGTAATTGATGATGCACGATTGGAAAATTATTCAACAACAGCATTTGCTTCAATCATAAATCAAGTTGTAAAAAAAGAGAATGGAAATATTTTATTTTTATCTGCAACTGCAATGGGGAGAGATTTAGCTCCAAGATTATCTGTAAAATTAAATGCTGGGCTTGCAGTAGATTGCACTTCGCTAAAAAATGAAAATGGAAAAATAATTGCAACTCGTCCAGTTTATGCCGGAAAAGGTTTGATTGAAGTTTCGCTAACAACTTCTGTGCAAATATTTTCACTTCGACCAAATGTTTTTAACGCAGGCGATTCATCAAACGAACAAGCAACAATTGAAAACTTCACTCCAGAATTAAATGACGAAGATTTTAAAGTTCAAGTTGTCGCAGTTGAAACTTCAAGTGGAAAAAAAGATGTTGCGGAATCTTCTATTATAGTTTCTGGTGGAAGAGGATTGCGAGAAAGTGGAAATTTTGGATTAGTAGAAAAACTTGCTGAAGTTTTAGGCGCGGCAGTTGGCGCATCGCGTGCAGTGGTTGATGCAGGTTGGCGTCCGCACGAAGAACAAGTTGGTCAAACAGGAAAAACAGTTTCGCCAACACTTTACATTGCAGTCGGAATTTCCGGTGCAGTTCAACATCTTGCAGGAATGTCTTCATCAAAATGTATTGTCGCAATCAACAAAGATAAAGAGGCGCCGATTTTTTCAATTGCAAATTATGGAATCACTGGCGATGCTTTTGAAATCTTACCGGCTTTAACATCGCAGTTAAAAATATTTTTTGGAAAAAGTTAAAATAGTTCTTGATTGTAATTTAAGAAATTAGTTATATTTTATTACCAAATGGAAAAAGTACAAGTAGAAATTCTCGGATTAAGCAACGCGCCAAATAGCCAAGGCGCTTTCGCCCTTATTTTAAAGGAGTCTGGTGGGAAAAGACAACTTCCGATAATTATTGGCGCGAACGAAGCGCAAGCCATTGCAATTGAAATTGAAAATATAAAACCACCACGACCATTAACGCACGATTTATTTCAAAATATTTTAGATCAACTTGGTGTAACTATAGTTGAAGTTTTTATTAATGAATTAAAAGATGGAACTTTTTATTCGATTATTACTTTAGCTGACGATGGAGAAAATTTTGAAATTGACTCACGACCAAGTGATGCCATTGCAATTGCTTTACGAGCTGGCGCACCAATTTATGTTGAAGAAGAAATAATTGAAGAAGCCGGAATCACATATATTCCCGATGATGAAATACAAAAAATAGAAAAGATGTTGCACACTGCAACAAAAACAAAAGTCAATCCAACTACGATTCTTGAAAAATTACAAAAAGATTTAGAAAATGCGATTAACTCTGAAGATTACGAACTTGCGGTAAAGTTGCGCGACCAAATAAAAAAACTTACTCTTAACTCTTAACCAATTCCAACATTTCTTTTACAGCTTTTTCAAGTCCAACCCAAACTGCGCGACTTATTATTGCGTGTCCAATACTTGATTCTTGAATCTCACTAATTTGTGCGATTGAAGTAACATTTTTATAATTCAGTCCGTGCCCAGCGTTAACATGTAAATTTATAGATGAAGCAAATTTTGCCATTTCAGAAATATTTTTTAAATGAAAAATTTGTTCATTATTATTTTTTGCATTTGCAAATTCACCAGTATGAATTTCAATTATATCTGCACAAATTTCTTTTGCGGCAATAATTTGTTTTTCAATCGGGTCAACAAACAAACTAACAGGAATGTTTTTTTCGTGAAAACGGTCAATGACTTTTTTTAAATTATCTTTTTGCGCAAAAACATCAAGTCCACCTTCAGTTGTTAATTCCAGTCGTTTTTCTGGGACGAGAGTTACCAAATCAGGTTTTACATCTAAAGCAATTTTAATTATTTCCTCGTTGGCGCTCATTTCCAAATCTAATTTAGTTTTTAAAATATCGCGCAAAAGGTAAACATCGGCGTCGCGGATATGCCTTCTATCTTCACGCAAATGCACAACAATTCCGTCCGCACCAGCGCGCTCGCAAATTTGCGCGGCAACAATTGGCTCCGGTTCTTGTTCGCCTCGTGCGTTTCTTAGCGTTGCAATATGGTCGATATTAATAGATAAAAGCATTTATTTATTTTTTCGGCGAAAATATTGGATATTATTTGGAGTTAATTTTAATAATTCGACATCAGCAGGAAGAATTATTTTTGGTGAAACTTTTCCAGTTGTATCAAATATAATATTTCGATAATTGACAACAGCATTAATATCTTTATGAGTTAATTTTGCAATAATTTCGCTTGCGCCTCGCACTGAAATATTTACTGAGGAGGGAATTGTTCGAATAAAATAATCGTTTGGGAAATCTTCAAAAGCGATTGGAACATTTTCATAAAATTTATCTGCTGTAGATTCCACTCGCCAACTTGCAGTTACATTGTTAATATTTTTTGAAATTGAAAAAGAGAGAGTATCGCTTAATTTTGCATTTAATTTTATATCACTCTTAATATTATTTGCAGTCACAAACTCGGTTTGCCAACTTGTTATTATATTTATAATACTTGATGCACCACTTAATTCGACACTATCGGGAGAAATTAAAGCACCTCCAATTTTATTAAATCCATTTTTGTATTCAATATGTGATAATAATATAATTGGAACTTTTTTTGAAATTTTATCTTCAAGTATAATTGTTATTTTTTTAGGAGAAATGGAAATCAAATTAAGATCTTGTGAGATGCGAATATAATGGAAATAATTATTTTCGGTATTAAAAGTATATTTACCACTTAAAGAGGAAGCATCGACTCGATATGCAACGCCTTGAGCAAGTTGGAGAAATAATAAATCCCAACCGGTACCTTTTACAGATAAATAAATATTATTTGGCGTTGGCTTTGCTAAAGATAATTTTGACGGAATATTTCTTAATTCAAATGGAATTAAAATTGTGGTTTTATATTCTTGTTTTAAAGTTAATGCAAGCCACAATCCTGCGGAAAAAATTATTGCTGTAATTGCAGTTACCCATTTTCCAAAAATGCCCATTTAATTATTTTTATAAAAATTTATTATTGTGCTTGCAACAAATTCAATTTGTTCAATTGTTAACTCGGGAAAAATTGGAATTGCCAAAGAATCTTTTACTAATTGATCAGCAATCGGAAAATTATCTTTTGAAGTTGGAAGATTTTTGAAACATTCCTGATTATGAAATGCAACTGGATAATAAATTTCCGCTCCAATTTCATTTTTTAATAGATAATCTTTCAGTTCGTCGCGTCTATCAACACGTAAATTGTATTGATTATAAATGTGAAAATGCTCAATTTCATCATTTTTATAAATTGCTTTTGGCAATGTTATTGGAAGATTATTTTGCGATTTTTTTCCTTCTTGCGCTAAACCGGATTTTAAAAATAATGAGTGATAAAGTTCGGCATTTTCTTTTCTTTTATTTGTCCAAGAATTTAAATGAGGAAGTTTAACATTTAATACTGCAGATTGAAGCGCATCAATTCTAAAATTCCCACCTATAATTTTGTGATAATATTTTGGTTTGCTACCGTGCATTCGAAGAATATTTAATTTTTCCGCAAGCGAAGAATCGTTTGTAGTTACAATTCCACCATCGCCAAAACAACCAAGATTTTTACTTGGGAAAAAAGAAAAACATCCAATGTCGCCGATTGAGCCAACTCGTTTTCCATTTTTATATTCTGTGCCAATTGCTTGCGCGCCATCTTCAATAACAAACAAATTATATTTTTTAGCAATCGACATTATTTCATCCATTGCAGAACTTTGTCCGTATAAATGAACGGGAATTATCCCACGAGTTTTCGAAGTTATCTTTTTCTCAATTTCATTTGGATCGATGTTGAAACTTTCTTCATCGACATCAACAAAAACTGGAATAGCATTTAATCTTGAAACAACTCCAGCAGTTGCGAAAAATGAAAATGTCGGAACAATTATTTCATCGTCAGGTTTTAAATCCAGTGCCATTAACGCAATCAATAAAGCATCGGTACCAGAGGAAACGCCAATTGCATATTTTGTTCCAACATAATCGGCAATTGATTTTTCTAATTGTTCAACTTCAGAGCCAAGAATAAAATTTTGCGATTCAATTACACGCATTACCGCCGAATCAATTTCATTTTTTATAGATTTGTATTGAAGCTTTAAATCAAGAAGAGGAGTTTTCATTTTTAAATTTATTTTTTAGTTTGATATTTCAAAAGGAGATCGCAAATTTCTCTTACACATCCATCGCCCCCTTTTTTATTAGTTATGTAATGTGCAATCTTTTTATTTTCGTCAATTCCATCGTTTGGTGTGATTGCGAGACCAACTCGTTTCAAAACTTCGCTGTCATTTACATCATCGCCAACAAAACAAATATTATCCCATTTTAAATTATGGCGCGCTAATAATAATTCTACCGATTTTACTTTATCGCGTGCGCCAAGAAATACATCGACAATTTTTAATTTGTCGGCGCGGTTTCGCACAATCGCAGTATCTTCCAAAGTTACAATCGCAACTTTAATCTCAATCTGTCGTATTAAATGCAACCCCATTCCGTCACGCACTGAAAACCTTTTAAATTCAACGCCATTATCGGTATAATACATTCCGCCATCAGTTAAAACTCCGTCAACATCAACAGCTAAGAGGCGAATATTTTTAAATTTATTTTGGAGAGAGGTATTTATTTTCACGGATAAAAATACGAAGGAAAGCGATTGCGTGCAAGAATCGATTTATTTAATCAGCATCATCGATTTCATTTGTGTGAAATTTCCCGATTGCAATCGATAATAATAAATTCCACTTGTTAATCCATTTGCGTTGAAAGTAACTTCATGTTTTCCTGAAGTAAACGATGCACTGATAAGTGTACGAATCTCTTTTCCGATTGAATCAAAAATTTTTATTTCGATGTGTGAGCCATTTGAAGTAAATGGAATTTTTGTAATCGGATTAAATGGATTTGGAAAATTTTGATGCAACTCAATATTATTTGGGATCGTTGCAACATCATCTCTAACAGATAAAGTATTTTTTATTATTGGCAATAATTGAAAATCTTTCAATAAAACTTTTTTGAGTTCAGCATTGGGAGTTCCGAACCAATCTTTTAACACAGTTGCATAAACCGAACGAAAATCATATTGCATTGGTAAATTTCCACTTCCAGAAATTATCGGATTTGATCCGACAATAGTTTGTTTAACATTCTTTCCAAATAAAAATAGTGGCGCGGCGGCTCCATGATCTGTTCCACCACTTGCATTGGAATTTGTTCTTCTGCCAAATTCGGAAAATGTCATTCCTAAAACTCTATCTTCAACATTCAAAAGTCGAAGGTCATCTTGAAAAGCATTCATCGCAATTGAAAGTCTTCCGAGAAGAGTTGAATGAGTTCCTGTTTCGCCACCTTGATTTGAGTGAGTATCAAACCCACCGAGGTTGACAACATAAATTCTTGTTTTAAGTCCGCCTGCAACTAATCGCGCAACAATTTTTAATTGATCGGATAATGAATTGCCCGTAGTCGGATACAAAGTAGATTTGTTTGTTGCTTTCGCGGCGGCGGCTTTAATCACAGTTGCATAAAGTTGTGTGTTTTGCGCAACTTGTCTTATAAAAGTTAATTCGTGACCAGCAGGAGTATTTGGCGCTGGCTCGTAAGTTCCGGTTATTAAATTATAAAACGAAGTTGGGTCGGTAATTGCCATTCCCATCGACTCAGAATAGCCCGTTAAACCTGGCGAAATTACTGATCCGATTTGAATTGCAAGAGGATCTGGCATTACTGTGTTTGGATATCCTTCGGGAAAAGTTGGATATTCTTCCGATAAATATCTTCCCATCCAGCCAGAATTTATTTGAACATTCGAATCAGATGCAGTCAGCCAAATATCAGTTGATCGAAAATGAGAAAAATTTGGATTTGGATAACCAACACTTTGAACGACAGAAAGTTTTTCATCATTCCAAAGTGAATTCATTCCAGTCATTATCGGATGCAAACCTGTAAAATTATTTAATTTTAAAATTTTATTTTCTGGAATTAAAATATTACTTCGCAAAGTTGAAAGTTGAGAATATTGATCGATTGGAATAACTGTATTTAGTCCGTCGTTGCCACCATTGAGTTGAATTAAAACAAGTACACGATCTGTTTCAACTGCGGCGGAAACTAAAGTTTCTAAAAGTGTTGATCGACCGTATGCACGAAATGAAAATCCGCCAATCAAAAATGGCAACATCGAAATCGGAACAGATTTTTTTAGAAAATCTCTTCTGTTAATTTCTTTTTTCATGATAGTTGATACTCTGCTAAATTCATCATCTGTTTAAAAAAAGATTGAAGTCGTGAATTGACTTGCTCTTTGTAAGTTGCATTAGTTGGATTTGCTTTATACAAATTCCAAGCATCAGTCCAATAATGATCGCTCGATTGATTTGAAAGTAAAATAGATTTCATAAATGCAATTTGAGTTTGCGTAACATCAATTGCATAAATTGTTTCAAGCGCTTCAGAAATTAATAAATTTGGATCTGATGGATTTGCAAATTTATCAACAAGCAAAATTGGTTCGATAATTAGTTTTACAGAATTTCTGTTATAACCATTTTTTGAAATCACTGCATCGGAAAAAGCATTTCGTTTTGGAAGAGTATCGGAATTAATCCAAATTTCGTAAAATTGTGGTTCCTGATAATATGCTGGCCAGCCAGCAATATTCGGAGGATCGCCAATATTTTGAGCCATTGCATTTGAAATTTCTGTGAGATGTTGCCAACCTCGATATTGCTTTACCAAATCAGTCGAATTCGGAAACAAAATATCATACTCGCGACTTAATCCGATTGTCATATCAATCGGAGATTTAATCATACAACCCATATTTAGTGGATCAAAAAAATGCGCACTTTTCAAAAGTGTTTCCAGTACAGGTTTGATTTCGTAATTATTATTTCGGAAAATCTGTGCAAGTGGAATTATAATATTTTGTTCAGCATTATTATCAATCACATAATAAATAAACCAGCGATAAAGTCTTCGGCAAATATATTTTGCAACTTCATCTTGCGAGAAAATCATATTTATTAAATCGTTGAGTTCATCTGTTCCCGCAGAAGAATTATTTCTTCCCTGAATAACTTTAAAATTATAGAAAGATGAAAAAATTTTGTTTGATGTATCGTGGCGAGTTAAATCGAAATAACTTGATGGAGGATTTGAAGTATTAATTTTCCAACCAGTTAAAATTTTTGCGGCTTGCTTCACATCATCCTCGGTATAATTTGAATCGGGACCTTTGCCGAGAGTAAATAATTCTTGCAACTCGCGCGCGTAATTTTCATCAGGTGCAGTTTTTGTATTTAAATATCCATTTAAATATTTTAACATAGCCGGATTCAGTGTAATTTCTTTTATGAGAGTTTTATAATTTCCAATTGCAAAACTTTGCAGAAGTGATGAATACAAATAAGCATATCTTGCATCATCGTATTCGTTTGTTTCAGTCGCTAAAAGATTATGCCAGAAGAGAGTCATCTTTTCGGAAATTGAAATTGGTTGATTTAAAATTAAACCAATCCACCAATATCTTAATCCATTTCGGCGATAAAAATTTACCGTTCCATCACCATAAGCAGAGTTGATCCAAGTTTCTCCCAAAGCAATTCCATTTGGATCTGCATAAGTTGCTTGATAATAATTTACAGGAGGAAGCGGTTTATTTTGTGGTTGCAAAAGCAAATCAATTGCTTCATCTAAAGTTTTATTTTTTAAAGTTTGAAGATTTTCTTTTTTTGCGCCAAATGTTGTGCGGCGTAAAAGATGAGCAATTTGTTTCGCTCCCCAACTGCCAGAATATTTTTCTAAACCAGAAGTAGTTCTATTTAATTTTGTTGGAAGAGATTTATTTGCGAACTCATTGACTATAATATTAGATTTCTTTTTAAAATCAGATAATTTATTTTGGATTTCGCTCATTTATTCCGTGTGAATTTTAACTTTATGACAAAGAGAAATGTATTTAAGTTTAATCAGTTAAAAAATTATTGCAACATTTTATCAAGCGACTGAATAAAAAAATCCTTCGAACGCATTCCAACAATTTTTTCAACAATTTTGCCATCATTATCAATTAAAAAAGTAGTTGGGATTCCACGAATTCCTCCAAAAGCAGTTACAACTTCATCGCTACCAATTAAAATTGGATAATTCAAATTATTTTCTTTTGCAAAATCTCGCACCATATTTTCAACATCGGAATCCCTATCAAGTGATATGCCGATAAACTGCACATTTTTTTTTGCGTACTGAGTTGAGAGTTCAACCAAATCGGGTAATTCTTTTTTGCAAGGTCCGCACCAAGTTGCCCAAAAATTTACCAAAGCGTATTTGCCTTTAATTAAATCTCTGAAAATAATTTGTTTGCCCGATTTATCTTTCCAAGCAAAATTTGGCGACGGCATTGAGCTTGTTACACTATTAATAGAGGTAACATACAATTCATTTTGAATTTTTGGAGTTGGTGAATCCTGCACTTTTTGTTTCGCTGATGTTTGAGCATTCGCCGTGAAAGAAAATGCTAAAAGAATTAAAATTATTTTTTTCATTGATTACCTTTCGTTAGTCAAATGTATAATTATTTTATTTTTATTGCTACTTTAATTTAGACTTTATAAAAAGAAAATAGTTGATTTTAATAGAAAAATAAAATATAATTAAGTGTAAGTTCAGCAAAAACTTCTCAACACATATTGTGACTGGAAAGTATTTCATCGATTTATCAAATTTAATTAATTAAAAACTTATGCTAACACTTGAAGCTCTTAATAAAAGTTTTGGTAAAATAATTGCCGTAGATAATCTCTCGCTTACAATTAGTAAGGGAGAATTTTTTTGCCTACTTGGTCCGAGTGGTTGCGGAAAAACTTCAACCCTCCGAATGATTGCAGGATTTGACAAACCAACTTCGGGTAAAATTTTATTAAATGGTGTTGATATTACAGATGTTCCGCCAAATAAAAGAAATATCAATACGGTTTTTCAAAACTATGCATTATTCCCTCATTTGACTGTTTTTGAAAATGTTGCATTCGGATTAAAAATAAAAAAAATATCAAAAAACGAAATTAATGATAGAGTAATTGAAACATTAAAACTTGTTGCGCTTGAAGAGAGAAAAGATTTTCATCCTTCACAACTTTCGGGCGGACAGCAGCAACGCGTAGCTTTAGCTCGTGCAGTTGTAAATAAGCCCGAAATCCTTTTGCTTGATGAACCACTTGGCGCGCTTGATGAGAAACTTCGCGAACAGATGCAAGTTGAACTCAGCAATATCCAAAAAAAATTAGGCATTACTTTTATTTTTGTAACTCATAATCAGGAGGAAGCTTTGACGATGGCTGATAGAGTTGTAGTTATGAAAGATGGAAAAATAGAACAACTCGGAAAAGCAGATGAAATTTATATTCGACCAAAATCTCGTTTCGTTGCTGAGTTTATTGGCAACATGAATTTTTTAAGTGGAAAAATAATTTCAACAAACCACACTCAACATGTTTTGGAATTCCCAGATAAAACCTCAATCGATTTTTCTGTCGAAAAAGAATTTTCAATTGATGAAAAAGTAACATTAGCGCTTCGTCCAGAACAATTACGATTAAGTAGAACAATTCCAAACGATGATGAAAATTCTTTCAAAGGATTAATTAAAAATGAAGTTTTTTTTGGAGATAGTTCTCGGTTTTATATCAAGACTGAGCATCATGGAAATTTATCGGTGATGTTTCAAAATTATTTACCAAGTGGTGTGAATCCGGAATTATTTCATGAAGGAGATGAAGTTTATATTTGTTGGAGTAAACAAGCAGGGCATATATTACAAAATTAAGAATGAAAATTCGTCAACATACAAAAATTTTATTTTTACCATATTTTTGGCTTTTTGTTTTTTTTATTTTACCACTTTTAATAATGTTGGTTTACAGTTTTAGCGAAAGAGGAAGTTACGGCGGAGTAAGATATGTTTTCACTTTATCAAATTACATCAACTCCTTCGATCCGCTTTATTTTAAACTTTTCATCCGTTCATTTTGGTTCGCATTCATTTCTACTTTAATTACTTTACTTATTGGTTATCCAATCGCTTATTTCATTTCAACATCATCAACAAAAATAAAATCCATTTTAATATTTTTAGTCATTCTACCTTTTTGGACAAATTTTTTAATCAGAATTTTTTCGTGGGTTGTGATTTTAGGAAGAAATGGAATTGTAAATGATTTTTTACTTTGGACAGGAATTATTTCTTCGCCACTTGATTTGTTGTACAACGATTTTTCCGTGATTTTAGGGCTTGTTTACGGCGTTTTACCTTATATGATTTTACCAATCATTGCATCGCTTGATAGAATGGATAAAACTTTACTCGAAGCATCAACAGACCTTGGCGCAAATAGGTTTAAAACTTTTTATAAAATTACTTTGCCACTAACAATGCAAGGTGTTGTAACCGGAATTGTTTTTGTTTTTATTCCTTCGCTCGGTCAATTTGTTGTGCCAGATATTTTAGGTGGAACCTCATCTTATATGATTGGCAATACAATTACAAATCAATTTATAACAGTTCGCAATTGGCCATTTGGTTCGGCAATGTCAATGTTATTGATGTTGATTGTTTCAATAGCGATTTCATATTACATACGATACTCAGAAAAAAAATATTAAATGGCAACTTCGCGCAACACTAACGACTTAAAATTTGGACAAGGTAAAACTTTATTTGTCATTACTTATCTTGTATTATTATTTTTACACATTCCAATTTTAATTTTAATTATTTATTCATTTAATGAATCAAAATTTGCATCGCATTGGGGAGGATGGAGTTTGAAATGGTATTTGAAAATGATTGATGATTATTCATTATGGCTTTCTGTAAGAAATACTTTGAAAGTTGCGTTTGTAAATACAATTGCTTCAACAATTCTTGGTACATTGGCGGCAATCGGACTTCATAAATTTAATTTTAAATTGAAAAATCTTCTAACAAATATTTTATACTTGCCAATCATAATTCCAGAAATAGTTATGGGCTTGTCTCTTTTAATTTTATTTGTGCTTTTAAATATTTCTTTGGGATTAGTTTCTGTTACTATTGCGCATATAACTTTTAGTATTTCGTTTGTTGTTTTAGTTGTGCTCGCTCGTCTACAATCTTTTGATGGAACGCTCGAGGAGGCAGGAGCAGATTTGGGAGCAACGCCGTGGCAAATATTTTGGAAAATTACTTACCCAAATATTTCATCAGGCATTTATGCTGGCGCACTTTTAGCATTTACTTTAAGCGTTGATGATTTCCTTATTAGTTTTTTTACAACAGGTCCCGGATCAACTACCTTGCCACTTAAAATTTATGCAATGATAAAATTCGGAATCACACCAGAAATCAATGCAGTATCAACGGTTTTATTAATATCAACAACTATAATCTTGCTTTTGGTAAGTTATTTTATTAATAAAGGTAGCAAAGATGGTAATTTATTTTTAGATGTATAATTAACTAATCATTAACTTTTCTAAAGGAGTAAGCATGAAAAAATATTTTGTATTTCTTTCTTTTCTTTTTTTAATTGGATGCACAAAAAAAGAAGAAGTGTTGAATGTTTATAATTGGGCAGATTATGTAGATGAGCAAATCCTACGCGATTTTGAAAAAGAATTTAATGTCAAAATCAATTACGATACTTATGCGAACAACGAAGAGATGCTTGCTAAATTACAAGCTGGTGCCTCTGGTTACGATTTAGTTTTTCCAACTGGCTATATGATTGAAATTATGATCAAAGAAGGAATGCTCGAAGAACTTGATAAATCAAAACTTGATAATTTTAAAAATTTAGATGAGAAAGATTTAAAAAATAATTGGGATGAAGGAAATATTTATTCGCTTCCGTACATGTACGGATATACCGCGATTGGATACAATTCGAAAAAAGTTACCGAAGTTGTAGATAGTTGGACAATTTTTCAAAATCCAAAATATACAGGACAAGTTGTTTTACTCGACGACATGAATGAAGTTTTTGGAATGGCTTTTAAAATTTTAGGATATTCTGTTAACGATACAGATCCTGCACATTTAGAAGAAGCAAAAAATTTATTATTAGAGCAGAAAAAGATTTTGAAAAAATATGAAACCACAATGGGAAAAGATATGTTGCTTTCTGGCGATGCAGTTATCATTCAAAATTGGACTGGAGATTTATATCAAGTTGTCGATCAAGATTCTAATTTAAAAATTATAATGCCAAAAGAGGGAACAGTAATTTTTGTTGACAATGTTTGTATCCCAAAAACTGCCCAAAATAAAGAAATGGCAATGAAGTTTATAAATTATTTAATGAGACCAGAAGTTGCGGCTAAAAATGTAAATAAAGTTTGGTACGCTTCTCCGATTGATGCCGCTTTACCTTTTATAAGTGACGAAATTAAAAGTGACCCGAATATTTATTTAACCGAAGAAATCTACGCAAAATCAGAGTTTTTAGATGACCTTGGCGAATTTACCGCAGTTAAAGAAAAAGCTTGGTCAGAAATAAAATCTAAATAAGATAAGGTTGTATTCTTGAATCGAAGGATTTCATCCTAAAAATATCAAAAATGTCATACTGAGCTTGTCGAAGTATGACATGCTGAGTTATTCGAAGAGTGTCGAGATTCCCGCTATGGTTCGATAAGCTCACCATGACGCGGGAACGACGGTTGTTTTTCCTTCGTTGTGTAACATCAATTATCAAAAGAGCCACTTTCGTGGCTCTTTTATTTTATCATTTATTCATCTCTAAATAATCGATTGCTAAGTTGCACATTACTTTTACGCCAAGTGTAAATCCACCTTCATCAATAAAAAAATCTGGTGTATGATGCGCGGCTACTTCACTTCGTGTTTTTCCTTTTGGCATTCCGCCAACAACAAAATAAAATCCAGGAATTTTTTTAACATAAAACGCAAAATCTTCAGCGCCCATTTCTGGTTTTGTTAAAAAAACATTTTCTTCTTTTGCAACTCTTTGTAAAGTTGGAAACATTTTTTTTCCAAGTTGAATGTCATTTATTGTTACAGGATTTCCCTCTGAAAATTTTACATCAACTATTGCACCGGCACTATGCCCAATTGATTTTGCAGTTTGCTCAATTTTTTGAAAAATTTGTTTTTGCATTGTTGTATCAAGAGTTCGAATCGTTCCAACCATTTCAACATTTTCTGGAATAATATTACTTCTAACTCCGCCACTTATTTTTCCAACAGTTATCACAGCGGGATATTCGGTTAAATTAATTTGGCGACTAACAATTGTTTGCAAACCTAAAACTATTTGAGATGAAATTACAATCGGGTCAATTCCATCCCACGGAGATGCACCGTGAGTTTGTTTCCCATGAACTGAAATTGTAAATGTATTTGAACTCGCCATTGCTCCGCCGGAAGTGAAAGATAATTTTCCAACTTCAAGTTGCGAGTCGATATGCAAACCAAAAATTGCATCAACCTTTGGATTTTCTAAAACTCCTTCCGCAACCATTAACTCAGCGCCACCTTCTTCACCTTTTGGCGAACCCTCTTCGGCAGGTTGAAAAATAAATTTTATAGTTCCGGAAATTTCATTTTTATATTTTGATAAAACTTCGGCGGCACCCATTAAAATTGCAACATGCGAGTCATGTCCGCAAGCGTGCATCACACCAACTTTTTGTCCGTTGTATTCGCCAACTGCTTTTGAGCAAAAGGGAAGTGCATTTCTTTCAGTTACAGGAAGTCCGTCCATATCGGCGCGAAGCGCAACAACTGCGCCCGGTTTTCCACCTTTTAAAATAGCAACTACACCAGTTTTTGCAACATTAATTTGAACTTCAAAACCGAGCGATTTTAAATGTTCGGCTACAATTTTTGATGTTCGAAATTCTCGATTTGATAATTCCGGATTTTGATGAAAATCTCTTCGCCAATCAATAACTTTTTGTTCGATTTGATTTGCGGCTTTATCAATTTTTTTTGAAAGTGAATTTTGCGAATTTAAAAAACTTGTGGCTACAATAATTATGATAAATAATTTTTTCATTTTAACTCTTTCAAAATTTGAAGTAAATATATTACTCATCTGTTTATATTACAAGTAAAAAAAAAGTCCTCGCAAATGCGAGGACTTTTTAAATCAATAAAAAAATCAATTACATTTTAACTGCAAATCGAGCATAAACATATCTGCCAGTAAAGCCCCATGGCGAAAGTCCGCTATATGGCAAACTTCCATTTGTTGAAAGAATTTTATAAACTTTATCAGGATAAACATCTAAAAAGTTATTGCTTCCAACTGAAACAGTATATGAATTACTTAATTTGTATGAAGCCTCAACATCGCCAACCCATTTTGAACTAAATGTTTGGTCACGCGATAAATCTGTTATACTACCAAAGCTTGTAACTTCGCCATATTTAACAAAACGAACTAACCAACTTAAATCATCAATATCATGATTTAACATTAAGTTAATTGTTTGTTGTGGCTGACCAATTTCAAAACGACCTTGTTCAATTCTATCAAATAAAATTGTTGTGGTTAATGCTTTTAGTTGCTCAGGAGTTGTGATTTCACTTTTATTTGTGATTTCAGTTTTTGTATTGTTCATTGCAAAAGTAACTTTTGCTTTTCCTAAATCATCTAAATCAATACCGTAGCGAGCAGTCAAATCAAATCCTGTTGTTGAAGTATTAACTGCATTTGTAAAGAATCTTCCACCAGCGGCATTAATACCATTTGATTTTAAAAAGGTTGTAATATTTGTTCCAGTAAAGTTTTCAGTGAAAACAATTCTGTCATCAATATTAATTTGATAAAAATCAAATGTAACAGATAAATTTTCTTCATTGAAAGTTACGCCAGCACTTAAGTCCGTTGAGGATTCTGCTTTTAAATCTTTTGCGCCAAGTAATTTCGCAACTTTAATATCAACTGGAAAAGTTCCAATTTCGTATGGAACACCGCCAATAAAGTTTGTTGATATTGCAGAGAAATTTGCTTGAGCAAGCGATGGTGCTCTAAAACCAGTACTGAAAGAACCGCGTGCAGATAAACCGTAACCAATATCATATTTACTTGCTAATTTATAAGTTAATGTTGAACCAAAGTCACTGTAATTTTCGAAGCGTGATGCAAAACTAACTAATAATTCTTCCAACAATTTATTTTCAAAATCTACATAAACAGCAATATTTGTTCGTGTAGCATCTCGTCTATTTGAAGGAGAAAATCCTGGAAAAACTTGTGCGCCAGCGGCTTTAGTTGCATCTTGACCAAGAGCGTACGATTGATATTCACCAGCGGCGATTTGATAATTTTCAGCTCTTAATTCAAAACCAATTGCTGTGTTCACTGGATTTGTTAATCCCACATCAAGTGCATTTGATACATCAAATGTTGCAATCCCTTGATTGAATTTTAAAGCGCCAGCATCAAAAGAAGTTTTACTACTTGTTCCAAACGATGCATTGACTGAGTTAGTTACAAAATAGTGAAGAATATTTTTTCCGTAAGTTCCATTTAAATCGTAAGTCCATCCACCAGAAGTTGAACCTCTTAATCCACCGGAAACCGATGCATCTTCAATTGTAGTTTTGATGTGTGGTAAAAATCCGTTTGGATAAATGTATGGAACATTTCTTGCATCATTCGCTCTGCGATAAAATCCTGCAGAAAGTCCTTCGCGTTTACTCCAACCGCTAAATGTATAAAAATTAATTCCTTCTGAAATTGGAATTGTTCCATTTAAAAATAAACTTCTATCATCAAATTCACTTTCACCATATTTATGATTTACTCTTCCTTCAAGATCTGCTGGGCTACCATCGAATGTTTTTTCATTTCCGGGAACAGAAGTTGAATATTGAAATCTTGGATCATTACCTGCTCTATTTGCTTCGGCTTTTTTAATAAATGATGTGCTTAAATATAAATTTCCACCAAAGATTGGAAACCCATAACCCAAGTGAACATTTAAAGATTTACCATCAGAATATTTAATTCCTGATTCTTTTGCAAATCCATTTCCTCCATCCCATCTGTAACCTGAATAAGTATTTGCACTTTTAAATGCGGCACCACCTTCATCATAAAGTCTTGTTGAATCACTATAAATTCTATTTGATTCTGTTGAATCATATCCTCTATCAGATGTACTAAGATATTGACCTTCAGTTACAGAAAAATCAAGTCCAGTTTTTTCTTTAAGTATGATATTGATAACACCAGAAATTGCATCGGAACCATATTGTGCCGCGGCACCATCTCGAAGTACTTCAATTCTATCAATTGCAGAAACAGGAATTGCATTTAAATCAACACCAGTTGAACCACGACCAACTGTTCCGTTGACATGAATCAAGGCACTTGTGTGTCGGCGTTTTCCATTTACTAAAATTAAAACTTGATCCGGTCCGAGTCCGCGAAGAGTTGCAGGACGAACATGGTCAGTTCCATCGGAGATTGATGGTTGCGGTGCATTGTAAGATGGAATTAACATTTTTAAAATTTGAGTCGTTTGTGTAAATCCACTTGATTGAATTTCTTGTGCGCCAATAATATCAATTGGGACAGGTGAGTCAACAATTGTTCTTTCATGTGCGCGTGAACCCAAAATTACAACTTCTTGCTGACCGATTAAATCTGCGGAGAGAGAAAATTCTTGCGATACAATTCCATCGCCAACTGCAACAGAAGCAGTTTGCGATTTGTATCCAACGATACTAACGCGAATTTTATAATTTCCAGGATTTAATTTTAATTCAAAACTTCCGTCAGCGCCAGATGCTGTTCCGCGAGATGAACCGACGACAACAATATTTGCGCCAGGAATTCCGTCGCCATTTTTAGCGTCAGTTACTTTTCCACTAACTGAGCCAGATTGAGCAAAAACTATTTGTGAAGAGAATAAAAATATTGCAACAATTGTGCAAATATTTAAAACAATCTTCTTTGTATAAAAGTAAAACATGTTAACCTCTTTTGTTTATGAATAAATAAGTGAATTAATTTTTTCTTTATTAAAGTAATCATCTGAAAATTCAACTTAAAAAGGAATGCATACATCTACATAATTGTACGAATATAAATTTACTTATACTTAATGTCAAGAGTTTTTTTCAAATAAACTTAATATTATTAATTGTTGAACTCCTCACGGAGTTCTATTATCTTTTTATATTTTTTCTACCAATATCAGACTCCTATTTATCCGCAATCTGTTTGGCTGGACGGAGTCTTTTCCAATATTGTTGCAGTCAGTTCAATCCCGTAGGGATTGCATGTTGGTAGTTTTGTAAAAAAAAAAATATACGGAACCCCATAGGGGTTCTACTAAGTATTTAAAAAAAATAAAAATGATAAATTTTCAAAACTTGCACTTAGTGAGTCAAGTTATTAAATTGACATACAATTTTAAAAATTAATGAAAAACGAAAAAATTACAATCGAAAAAATCTGCGAATTTGTTGAAGGAATTGAGACATTAGTTCCAACAATTAGTGGGCAAATGCGTCAATATGTAAATTTAGATAATGCCGCAAGCACGCCAACTTTTACAATCATCACAAAAAAAGTAAATGAATTTTTAAAATGGTATTCCAATGTGCATCGTGGTACAGGATTTAAATCCAGACTCTGTTCGAAAATATTTGAAGAGGCGAGAGAAATAATTTCCAAATTTGTTGGAGCAGATAAAAAAAGCGATGTAATTTTATTTTGCAAAAACACAACCGAAGGAATAAATAAACTTGCCAATCGTTATCCATTTGAGTTGGGAGATATTGTTTTAACAAGTGTGATGGAGCATCACTCAAACGAATTGCCATGGAGAAAAGTTGCAGAAGTAATTCACATCGGAATTACAGAAGATGGAAAAATTGATGAGACGGACTTCAAACAAAAACTTTCTTTGTACGGAAAAAAAATAAAACTTGTTGCAATTAGTGGCGCATCAAATGTTACTGGCTATGTAAATCCAATTCACACTTACGCAAAATGGGTTCACGAAATTGGCGCAGAAATTTTTATTGATGCCGCACAACTCGCGCCTCACAGAAAAATAAATATGCATCCAATTAATGAGGATGAAAAAATTGATTACTTGGCATTTTCCGCGCATAAACTTTACGCACCATTTGGCATTGGAGTTTTAATTGGCAAAAAAAATATTTTTGAAATTGGCGCGCCAGAAATTGTTGGTGGAGGCGCGGTTGATATTGTAACGCTCGAAGATGCGTACTGGACAAGTCTGCCCGATAAAGAAGAAGCTGGCACACCAGATATTGTTGGAGTCGTTGCGCTTGCGCAAGCGATACTTATAATAGAGGAGATTGGTTGGGAAAAAATTGTTGAGCACGAAAATGAATTAACTCGATATGCTTTTTCAAAATTGAAAAATATTTCGAAAATAAAATTAATTGGTGATACTGAAAATTTATCAAATCGACTTGGAGTGCTTTCGTTTAATATTGAAGGAATGCCGCACGGATTGGTTGCTTCAATTTTAAGCTTTGAATTTGCGATTGGAACAAGGAATGGATGTTTTTGTGCTCATCCGTATGTTAAATGTTTGCTAAATGTTAGCAAAACTGAATCCGATGAAATGGAAAAAAATATTTTAAATCGGAATCGTTCGAATATTCCCGGTTTTGTTCGGGCAAGTTTAGGAATTTATTCCTCAAAAAATGATGTTGATGAACTTGCAAATGCGCTTGATGAAATTACAAAAGGAAATTACAAAGATGGATATTATTTAGATGTTGAAAGAGGAGAATATTTGCGAAAAGATTTTAACGAAAATTTTTCTAACTATTTTAAATTAATATGAAAAAAAAAATATCAGAATCGACAAAATCAATTCACGGGAAAAAACTTTTTCCGTTTAGAGGTCCAGTTGCAACGCCAATTTATCAAACATCAACTTTCAGATTTGAAAATAGCAACGACGCATTAAGATTTTCAAAAGGTGATAGTAGCGTTTATGTTTATTCGCGTTATCATAATCCTTCGGTCGAAGATGTTGAAGAAAAAATCTCTCTATTATATGACGCCGATGGTGCAATTTTATTTTCTTCCGGAATGGGTGCGATTTCTTCGATGATACAATCTTTAGTAGGTCAAAATGGGGAAGTTATTAGTTTGTCTTCGATTTATGGCGGAACATACCGATACCTTCGTGATGTTGCTCCAACACTTGGAATAAAAACAAAATATTTTGAAAGTAATAATTTAGAAATGCTTTCAAATAAAATCACACAAAATACAAAATTAGTTTATTTTGAAACTCCAACAAATCCTATTTTGGATATTGTTGATATTTCTAATCTTGTAAAAATTGTCCGTAGCGAAGAAAATAAATTAGGAAGAAAAATATTTATTGCAATCGATAATACTTTTGCAACTGCGTTAAATCAAAATCCGCTTGAAATGGGAGTTGATGTTATTGTAGAAAGCGGAACAAAATATCTTGGTGGACATAGCGATTTACTTTCTGGAGTTGTAATTTCCTCAAAAAAAATAATCGAAAAAATCCGTTCTGCGTCAAAATATTTTGGTGCAAGCGCAGATCCATTTATGGCTTTTTTAATGTCGAGAAGTTTGAAAACATTTTCGTTAAGAGTTGAAAGACAGAACGAAAACGCTTTAAAAATAGCCCAAATATTAGAAAAAAATAAAAAAATTTTAAGAGTAATCTATCCCGGTTTAAAAAGTCATCCGCAACACAAACTTGCAAAAAAACAGATGAAAAGATTTGGCGCGATTGTTACGATTGAACTTGCTGGTGGAATAAAATCGGCTGTAAAATTTTGCGATAGTTTAAAAATTGCAATCAACGCAATGTCACTTGGCGGAGTGGAAACTTTAGTCAGTATTCCGGTTTATTCGACACATACAAATTTAAGCGAAGCGGAATTAAAAAATCACCGCGTTACAAACGGAATGGTCAGATTATCAATCGGTGTTGAAGATCGAAACGATTTGCTAAATGATTTTAATCAAGCATTAGCAAAAATATAAAATAGTTTTAATATCAAATCTTAATTATATTTTAAAAATAAAAAAATCAAAAAGAAATATTATGCACTTACCACAAAATGAACTCCTACAAATTTACGAAGACACTGGCGCTCTATTAAAAGGACATTTTGTTTTAACATCAGGTTTGCACTCGCCACAATATTTTCAGTGTGCGAGAGTTTTGCAATATCCAAAATATCTTCATCTTTTTGCTGGAGAAATTGCAAAACATTTTGAGTACAAAGAAATTGAAGTTGTAATTTCTCCTGCGATTGGTGGAGTTGTAGTTGGCACAGAAGTTGGAAGATTACTTAGAGTGCGAACAATTTTTGCCGAAAGAGAAAATGGCGCGATGGCTCTTCGCAGAGGATTTACTTTACAAAAAGGTGAACGAGTTTTAGTTGTTGAAGATGTAGTTACAACTGGTGGCTCGGTTGATGAAATAATTAAAATTGCCGAACAAGCCGAATCAAAAATTGTTGGCGTTGGTTACATTGTTGATAGAAGCAACGGCAAAGCAAAATTTAATGCACAAGCTTTTTCAGTTTTAACAATGGAAGTTATAACTTACAACGCGAGCGATTGTCCGCTTTGCAAAGAAAATATTCCAATTGAAAAACCGGGAAGCCGAAAAATTTAAATGAATAAATTTAATTCTTTAATCGATTCATTTTTTAATATCCTTAAAAATATTTTTGGTGAAGGATTGTTATATCAAACAGTAACTGCGTTATTTATTTTTTTCCTATTTATTTCGGTTGGTTACTTAATCAAATTTATACTTTCGGCATTTGATAAAAAATTTAAATGGCAAGAGGATACGAAATTTAAAGGAACGCTTTTTTCCATTGCAAATAAAAGCATTTTACCGATTTTTACAATCCTCGGCGCATTTATTTCGCTTGATGATTTAATTGATGGATTAGCAAAAAGAAATATTTTATCTCGCGAGATTCTTACAAATATTTATAGTGTAATTTTTGTATTGCTTGTAATTTTACTTGTTAGAGTTGCAGTAAAAATTACAAAATTTTTAATTGAGTACGGACTTTCAATTTCAGCAACTCGTCATAATGAAATCATCGACGAGTCGAGAATTAATTCGTTCAATCGAATTATTTCAATTTTACTTTACACAATCGGTTTATCAATTATTCTTAGATATTTTGGTCAAAGCATTGCAAGCGTTTTAACTTTACTCGGGCTTGGTTCTATTGCGATTGGTCTGGCGGCGCAAGAAACAATTTCAAATATGATTGCTGGTTTTGTAATTATGTTTGATAGACCTTTTAAAGTTGGTAACAGAATAAAATTACCGAGCGGTGAAGAGGGCGATATATTTGAAATGGGAATTCGTTCTACAAAAATTTTGGACTTCGATAATAATCTTGTAATTATTCCGAATGCAGAATTGATGAAAGCGCGAATTGTAAATTTTGCTTATCCAGAGGAATCAACAAGAATTGTAATTGATTTTTCAGTTCCATTCGAAACTAATATTGAAAATGTTAAAAATATTTGCATTGAAATAATGAAATCCGAAAGCGAGTTGCAAAAGAAAATTCTGCCAGAAGTTTGGTTAATGGATTTAAAAGGTTCTGGTTTACATTTTCGTGCATTTTGCAGAGCAAAATCTTTCAAACAAAATTATAAAATTGCAGAGTCGATAAGAATAAAAATTCATAACGAACTTTATAAAAACAAAATCAGCATTGTGCCAATGGACAAAAATATTATTATCAGTCCATCTGCAAAAAAATAATTAATCAAATGAACGCAAGTATTCTTATTAAAAAAAAGAGAGATGGATTTTCTCTTTCAAATGCCGAGTGGAAATTTTTACTTGAAGGTTACATAAAAAACGAAATCCCCGATTATCAAATTTCTGCTTTGCTGATGGCAACATATTTTCGATCGATGAGCGACGATGAAATGTTTTCGTTCACCGATTTAATGTTAAACTCCGGCTCGGTTTTAAATCTTTCAAACATAAATGGAATTAAAGTTGACAAACATTCCACTGGCGGAGTTGGAGATAAAATTTCGCTTTTACTTGCGCCAATTGTTGCGGCGTGTGGCGTTTTTGTCCCAATGATTAGTGGGCGAGGGCTTGGACACACCGGCGGAACTTTGGATAAACTCGAAGCAATTCCCGGTTTTCGTACAAATTTATCAATTGAAGAATATAAAAATGTTTTGGAAAAAGTTGGCGTAGTTTTAATTGGGCAAACTTCTGAAATTGCGCCTGCCGATAAAAAACTTTATTCTTTGCGAGATGTTACTGCGACAGTTGAATGTATTCCGCTAATTGCCGGAAGCATTATGAGCAAAAAACTTGCCGAAGGAATGGACGCGCTTGTGCTTGATGTAAAAGTTGGCAGTGGCGCATTTATGAAAAATTATGATGATGCAAAATTACTTGCGCAAACTTTAGTTGCTGTCGGGAAAAAATATAATAAAAAAACAATTGCGTTTTTAACAAACATGAATGAACCAATCGGAAATATGATTGGCAATTGGTTTGAAATTGTAGAATCGGTTTTATGTTTGAAAGGAAAAATTGTTCCCGATGTTTTGGAATTGACTTTGACACTTGGTGGCATGATGGTTTTTTTAGGTGGAAAAGCAAAAAATTTTGAAGAGGGAAAATTACTTTGTCAAAATGTTATCGACAACGGAAAAGCATATCAAAAATTTTTAGAAATAGTCGAAGCTCAAGGTGGCGATGTGAACTCGATTGAAAATTTAAATGAATATCCAAAATCAAAATTTAGTGCAATGGTTACTGCAAATGGAGATGGATTTATTTCTAAAATCGAATCGCTTGAAATTGGTTACGCAAGTTTACTGCTTGGCGCAGGCAGAGCAACAATAGAAGATAAAATTGATCCGAAGGCAGGAATTATTTTAATGAAAAAAGTTGGAGACAAAGTTATAAAAGGAGAGTACATTGCTACAATTTTTACTGACAAAGAAAATATTTTAGAGGAAGTAAAAATAAAAATTCAAAACGCTTATACAGTTTCAGTCTCGCCACCAGAAAAAGAAAAATTAATTTTAGAAATTATAGAATAAAAAAAAGCAACTCTTCGATTTATCCACCAAAGTAAAACAAGATTTTATTTTCATCATCATAATATTATTTTGCCACTAAGACAGCAAGTCACAAAGATACACAAAGGATTTTTTTTACATAAAAAACAAAAACCCCTCTCCTTTTTTAAGGAGAGGGGTTGGGGTGAGGTCGAAAACTTGACAAAATAGACTTTCCAAGTCTGAGAGACTTGGAAAGTCTTAGTTACCGTTACTATTTTATTATCCGCCCAAGTATGCCAAACAAACAACAAAAAAAGGTCACTTTCGTGACCTTTTTTATAAAAGACTTAAATAATTTTACATAGAGTACTTCACACCGAAAATCGAAAATCTTCCAATCTTTGGCGCGCCAACAAATTGTCTTTGTAGATTATTCAACAAATTTGTGACTTGTAAATACATTCTTACATTTTCACTTAAAGCTACACCAGCATCTAAATCAACATAATTTTGTGCGGCAACTCCACCATTTGGAGATTCCTTTACATGATTTACAATGTATGGTTTTTCGATAGTGCCAATGTAAGATCCATTTTCAACTTCAAACTCACCGCTGTATCTGTATCTCAAATTCATATCAAGACCTAATTCTCTATTTGTATAACTGGTTGCGAGATTATATTTATGAATTGGAGTTGCGGAATAAAGTCTGATGTTTGGATTACCACCGACATTGAGTTGTTTATTTTGAGCGTTGTAAGAGTAATTTGCCATCAAACGAATTTCATTTGTTAAAACATATTCAGCAGTAAACTCTGCGCCAAATAATCCAATTCCTGTTTTGATGTTTCGATAAGTTATAAGCGCTGAGTTGCGACGAAATTGTCCTTCGGCTGAAACAACTCCAAGTGGAGCTTTTGCGGCGATACCATTTGCATAAGTCATAATTGTTGCAGAGTCCGCGCCAATTTTGTCTCTGTGTTTCAAAAGATATTCTCCGAAAGTTTTACCATTGATAAATATAAATGGTGATTCCATTTGAAGTGGTCCACCTAAATTATATTGATAGTCGTAATGAAAGTCAGCTGAAAGCATCATACGATTTTCAATCATTCCTTTGTAACCAATTTCAAAAGTATAATATTGTGTATTCTGATACGGAGCAATATCAACAGGGTCACTCATTTTTTCAAATGTGCGTGATGTTAGATTAAGTTGTTTCAAATCAAATTCAAGTCCTTCAGATGATGATGGCATTGGAACATTGTAAATTGGAACATTGCCACCAGCGGCTAAACTAAAAATTAATTTTAGATAATCCCATGTTGCTTGATTTTGCATACTTCCAACATATCTAATTGGATTTCCATCAGCATCTTTATTGGCTAAATAAAAATAGTTTCGATTGTAGACTGGATCTTTTATCCAGGAAAATCCTTTTTCTTGTGGAATTCCTTGAACTCGTACATCGTAGTTAAATGGAAAAGTTGACATTGGTCCGCGAGACAAATCAAGAAAATATTCTAAACTTGATGGAGTAGAAAATGCTTGACTCAATGTAACCCTAAAAGTATTTTCTGGATTCATTTTATAAATAAGTGCGGCTTTAGGCGAAAGAGCTAAATTATCAACCATTGAATGTTGGTCAACTCTTGCGGCAAAAATAAAATCAAGATTATCAGCAATCGCATATTTTGCTTGAAAATATGCACCAACGATTGAATAATAATCAATGTCTTCATAATTACCATTAATAGTTCCTTCAGTAATTGGTGTTACGCCCTGAAAATCAAAACCTGCAGTCATCATCATTCCAAATAAAATTTGTGAATATTGACCTTGAACAGCAAACATTTGCGATTTATCAATTTGTTGGTTGCCGTCATCAGCGCGGTAAGTATTTCCAGAATTTGATTTATTCAAAAAAGTTTGGAAAAAGAAATCTTTATAATTCATTCTCAATTGCGCAAATTTATATTGCCAATTTTCTGTAATTCCCATTCCGATACCGGTCATTTCCAAATGCGACATTTCGTTTATAGCAACATTAAAAACAACAGTCATATCTTCGATAGGTTTGTAATCGAAACGCAAATCGAGATTTTGTTTTGTAACATTATAATTTCTTCTACCAACATGTTTAGATTTAAACAAAAGTGCTTGTTCGGTTGCATTAAGACTTCCTTCTCCCTCATCTTGAATTTTTTTCTTCAAATTTTTATATTCTTGCGATTGTTCAAAAGTATATTTATTTAAAACTTCATTTCGTCTTAATGGTTCAGTCTTCCAATAATTTTCAGATTTTAATGTGTCGGGTGTTTGAGCATTCGAGTCAGCAGTTGACCACTGGCTTGTAAAATCTTCAGCTTCCCAATCGTGCAACGAAAGTTTACTTGCAGAAATTTTGAAAGCAAAATTATCGCCAAAAGTTTGAGCGTGACGAACTTCAAATTTATTATAATCTCTTTCGCCGCCAGTAATTGAAAATGTAGTTCCTTGAAAATTAAAAGGAGACTTTGTCATTAAATGCAAAACACCACGATGAGAATTTGGTCCGTAAAGTGCCGCTGAAGGACCGAGAACTAATTCTACTTGTTCGAGGTCATCAGTTTGCTGTGGTAAAAAATGCAAGGCATTTAAATTTAAAGAGGGTACGCGCGCATTTCTGTAATCGGTTAAAACAAGTAACGCGCCACTAAAAATAGAATTGTATCCGCGCGTGTTTACAGATTTTGTAACTGCTCCTTGCGAAAACATTTCTACTCCGGCCATTCCTGTTAATGCATCTGCAACCGATGCAGTGCCAGTTATATTTTGCAAATCTTTTACTTGAAGAACTTGAATTGATGCAGGTGCTTCACTTAATTTTTCCGCAGTTTTTGATGCTGTGATAACTACAGGATTTAAATTTATTTCGCTTGATTCGAGAATAAATTTTAATCTATAATCTTCTCCGGCTTCAACCGTTAAAGATTTTTCCATTTCAATGTAACCGATAATTCGCGCAACTACTTTATAATTTCCAGCAGGAACATTTACAATTTTAAATATTCCCATAGGATTAGTTGAAGCACCAGTTACAACTTTATTTGCATCATCCAAAACCACAACATTTGCACCTGCAAGTTCAAGACCATTTTGGTCTTTAACTGTGCCATTAATATCGGAGGATTGGGAAAACAGAGTGAAAGTGGAGAATAAATTTAGAATTGCAAAAGTTAAAAATGCTTTTAAATGTTTTAACATTGTATTTCTCCTTAAGGTATGATTTTCAAAAAAAAATCCTGCTTGTATTTTCATATCAAGCAGGATTTTTAAAGGCATATTGAGATTATTTATTTAAAATCATTTTCTTTGTTTCAGAAAATGTTTTGTTGCTATTTAATCCTGTTGCTTCAATCTTATAGAAATAAACGCCAGAAGTTAAATTAGATGCATTGAAGTTCACTTCGTTTGTACCAGCATCAAGCGCTTTATTTATAATTGTGGAAACTTCGCGTCCAAGAGCATCAAAAATTTTAATTGTTGCGTGTGATTTTTCGGCAAGATTAAATTTAATTGTTGTTGATGGATTGAATGGATTTGGATAATTTTGTTCCAATTCAAATTTTTCAGGAATTTGACTTCCAATTGGTTTTGTATTTGTAACCGCTCCTACAACTGTTCCAACTTGTCCACTTGCGACGCCATCACCATGAATAATAATTTTAACAATTCCAAATTTTGGTGCGACCCAAATTGTGTAAGTATTCCTTGCTGCTACTGTTGGAGCAATTGCTTTAAATTCTACTCTGTAAACTTGATGAACTCCACCAACTGAACTTGTGAAATCTTCCGCCGCTAAAATTGTTGCCTGTATTTTTACAGGAACTGGACCAAGTGGTGATGAAAATGATGAATCAAATGCTAACCAAGTTGTTGGTGCAACAACGCCATCTTTCCAAAGTTGAATCCAAACATACGGGAACGCTGATACATGACCTAATTTTAGATATGTTGAAGAAAAATTTGAAAGCAAATAAATACTACCAGTTGTATTTGTAGCGCGTTTAATTGGTAAAAAATTTAATGTGTCAATAAAAGTTGTTGCGCCAGTAATAATTCTTGTTGAATCCCAAATAAAATGTGTTGGCTGTGCATATCTTAATCCACGAAGAGGTGCGACATAAGCAAATGTAGTACCCGAATCCAATACAGTATATTTTTTAGTTATTGGTGCAGCAATGTTACTGTCGGTTGTTTTATCTCTTAAATAACCTGCATAAGAAATTTTTCTTCCCGGTATTAACGGAAAAATATCTCCTGTTTGTGAAAACAGATCGCCACTAAAAAGTACAACGAGCGAAAAAACTGTAAAAATTTTTTTCATTTTGTTTCTCCTTTGTTTGTTATTGAATAGTATGTCATTTACTTAGGCTTATTTTACAAACTCTAATTATAAAAAGCAATAGTTATTTTGATTTAATTTTTTCGAGTAAAAGTTTTGCTTCTTTGCGATATTGGTCGTCGTCTTCATCTTCTGTTGGAAGATATTGAATTTTGTACAATTGTTCTTTCGCATTTTTGAAATCATCCAAATCAACAAGTGTGCGAGCAAAATCGAGTTTATACATTATAAATGTTGGACGAATCTCGATTGCTTTTTTGAAAAATTTTACTGCATCATCTAAATTTGCCCAACTTAAACCAAGCGGATAACGAACTAATTTTGGTTTTTCGCAAATTTTTGCATGAGTTCGCGCTAAAACATAAAATGCCGTAGCATTTGTTTTATCCAGTTTGATGGCTTTTTCGCAATCATCTTTTATTTTTTTTACTAAATCCAGCGACTCCCAAACACCTTTGAATAGTGCAACTCGTCCAAGTGCAATTGCGCGACGAGTGATTGACATTGATTGCAAAATTTGATTTGAAGAATTTATTTTTACCGCGCGTTCTGCAAAGTCGAGTGACTTTTGATAAAAACGAATTTGTTCTTCTTTTTGCGCATCAGTTGAAGTTGGTAAGTGCTCACCCAAGTCAACATAAGCTCGGCTTAATCGCCAAAGTATTTCTGGGTTTTCCGAATCAAGTTTTATTGCTTCTTCTAAAATTTGCAACGCTTTTTTATTATCGAAATTTTTTAAAGCGGCTTCGTCAGCTAAATCTATAATAGATGAATTCTGCGCTTGGAGATTTAAATTTGCAAAGAAGAAAAATATTAATAACTGTTTCATAATTTAATACAAATTAAATAACTGATTTTTAAAAAGCAATATTTATTTTGTATATTTTAGAAAAATGAAACGAGCCAAAATTATACTTTTATTGTCAATTTCAATTTGGTGCATTGCAATTATTTCCGTTCCACTGACAAAATTATTAATTGGAGAAAATATTTTATCTCATTTCTTAACTTCGCTATTCGCAAAAATTTGTCATCAAAT
>CAYIXI010000001.1:135053-138575 GCA_964367235.1 uncultured Chitinophagaceae bacterium
TATCAAACGATTTAATTGAAATTTTAGAAAATAAATTTTTTAAAAATAAGGAATACTCAATATGATTTCTCTTCGCTCACCAAAATTTTTACCTGCACTTTATGGCGCGCTTGTAATTGCTGGAATCGAAACAGTTCCCGGACTAAATTTTATAAATGCGTGCTGTTGCGCTGGTATTTTATTTGGCGGGTTTTTAGCGGTATTTTTTTACACTCAAGAGTTTAAAAATGAAAATGATTTTTTAACTCGCGAAGATTCAATCGAACTTGGAATTTGGGCTGGTATTTTATCAGCAATTGCAGGGACAATTATTAATTTAATTATTTTGGCTTTATTTGGAAATATTGCAATCGAAATGATGCTTTCGATGATTGAAAATATGAATGTGGAAATGCCTGCGGAATTTCAAACTTTAATTGATGAAGCGTTGATTTCGAAATTAACTTTTTTTGATGTTGCTTTTGGTTTCTTTACAAATCTTTTTATTAATACTATTTTTTCGATTCTTGGCGCGCTAATTGGTTGGAATGTTTTTAGAAATAAATATGGAAGAAAAACATTTAACATTTAACAATTATCAATAATCAGTTAACAAAAAAATTACAATTTATTATTTTGGAATTTTAATTCTGAAAGTTGTGCCAACGCCAAGAGTAGATTCTTTTACAAATAATTTTCCGCCGTGATAAATTTCTACAATTCTTTTTGCTAAACTTAAACCTAAACCCCAACCTCGTTGCTTTGTACTAAAACCGGGACGAAAAACATCTTTCTTCATCGATGCAACAATTCCTTTTCCTGAATCGGTTAAATCGACATTGACAAAATTATTTTCATCTGTAATTTCAATTTTAATTTTTCCAACTCCGGACTCCATCGAATCTAAAGCATTGCGAATTAAATTTTCTAAAACCCATTCGAAAAGTTCGCGGTTAATTAAAATTTCAAAATTATTTTTTGGTTCGAAAATAAATTCAACTTTTTTTCCTAAGTGTGGAGTTCTTGCGCTAAAATAATCAATCGCGCGATTTATAACTTCGTTGGCAGATTCTTTTTTTAATTCGGGCTTCGAACCAATTTTAGAAAATCTATCAGAAATTTTTTTCAACCGCGCTAAATCTTTTTCCATTTCCAAAACTGTTTTATTTGTTTCAGAATCATTTTCAGATTTCATCAAAAGAATTTCAATCCAACCCATTATGCTCGAGATTGGTGTGCCGAGTTGATGCGCAGTTTCTCTTGCCATGCCAACCCAAATATTCGATTGCTCGCTTCGTTTGATATAACTGAAACTTATGTACGCAATCAAAATAAAAAGTGTAACAATTGCAATTTCAATAAATGGAAACCAACGCAACCTTGTTACAGTTTCAGATTCGCCGTAATGGATTTCACTTAAAATAATTGAATCTTGAAAAGCAACTACAATTGGCTTGTTGAGTTCATCCATTTGCTTTGAAATGGAAAGCAAAAAATTTTGTTGCTCCAAAGTGGATTTTGTTGAATCGATTTTTATGTTACGAAAAGATTTTACAAAACTATTTTTTGCGTCGGTCTCAATCATCGGGAAATCAATTACAGAAATTATTTCCTCGAAAATAAAACTGTAATCGCCACCGGTAGTTGAAGAATTGGCAACATATTCAAGTGATTTTGCAAATAGGGAAGCAGTCTGGCTTTCGCGAGTTTGCAAAATATCTACAAGATTTTTTGTGTAAAGCAAAATTGAAGCGATGATTACGAAAGCAGTTATCAGCAAAGCAAATTTTATTCTTGATGAACGAGGGCTTCGCTGATTTAATTTCATAATTTTAAATTACGATTGTTTGATCTCGTCTTGCGCCAAGACTCACAAAAGAAATTTTTGTGCCTGTAAGTTTTTTAATTGCATCGAGATAAGTCTTTAATTCTTTTGGAAGGTCTCGATATTTTTTAATCCCAGAAATATTTTTTTTCCAACCTTTAAAAGTTTTATAAACTGGTTCGACTTTATTTAATTTATCAACTTCGCTTGTAAAACTTTCCGATATATTTTCATCAACTTTGTAAGCGGTGCAAATTTTTATTTCGTCAAAATCATCGAGCACATCAAGTTTTGTCATCGCAAGTTCTGAAATTCCATTTATGCGAATTGAATAATTCAGTGCGACCATATCGAGCCAACCGCAACGGCGTGGTCTACCAGTTGTTGCGCCAAACTCGCCGCCAACTTTTCGTAATCTCTCGCCAGTTTCATTTTCAAGTTCAGTCGGATAAGGACCGTTACCGACACGAGTTGAATATCCTTTTGCAATGCCAATAATTTTTTTAATTGCAGTTGGCGGAATTCCTAATCCAGTGCATGCTCCACCACTTGTAGGATTTGAAGAAGTTACAAAAGGATAAGTCCCATGGTCAACATCAAGCAATGCGCCTTGTGCGCCTTCGGCTAAAATATGTTTTTTCTTTTTCAAAGCATCATTTAAAAATTTCGATGTGTCGGTGATGTAAGGATCAATTTGTTTATCAAAGTCTTCATAATCGGAAATTATTTTATCGACACTTAAAATTTCTCTTTTATAAATATTTTTTAATAAAAGATTTTTTTCTTCGATATTCGTTTTGAGTTTGTCCGCCAAAGTTTTTCGATTTAACAAATCAACAACTCTAATCCCGACGCGAGTGTATTTATCAATATAAGCCGGACCGATACCACGACCAGTTGTTCCAATTTTATTTGCGCCTTGCTCGCGAATTGAATCGAGCAATTTATGATACGGCATAATTAAATGTGCGTTGTGCGAAATAAATAATCTTCCATCAATTTTTATTTTTTTTGATTTTAATAAATTTATTTCTTCCATCAGTGCAATTGGGTCAATCACAACTCCATTTCCGATTACGCAACTTACATGATTGTGAAAAATCCCGGAGGGAATTAAATGTAGTACATATTGATTTTTTCCGATGATAACCGTGTGGCCAGCATTTGCACCACCTTGATAACGGGCGCAAATATCAATTTTGTCGCTAATTAAATCGACAATTTTTCCTTTTCCTTCGTCGCCCCATTGAGCGCCAACTAATACTGTTACTGACATAATATTTTATTTAAAATGAACTGAATTGTTAATTACATGCTAACTTACAAAAAACTAAATCTATGTTCAATTAAAATATAAAAAATATTTTCACTTGCACAATAATTATTTTAATTATATTTTTTCGTTATTCAAATTCGAAAGATAAAATGAAATCAACAAAACGATTTTATGTGATTGTAAATCCACACGGTGGTGCACGACGCGGACTAAGAATTTTAGATAAAGTCAAACCGATTTTTGAATCGAACAATTGCGAGATTGCAATTTTAGAAACTCAATTCGCTGGTCATGCCAGAAAATATGCAAACGAATTACCTTTGGCTGGCTACAATGGCTTATGCGTAATTGGTGGCGATGGAAGTATGCACGAAATTGTAAATGGACTTTTATCAAGAAAAGATAAAAAGAAAATTCCTCTCGGAATAATTACTGGCGGAAC
>CAYIXI010000001.1:138675-154768 GCA_964367235.1 uncultured Chitinophagaceae bacterium
TTAGTAGTCTATCTTCCCAAGAACTTGATGGAGCATCGAATTGAAGAATATATTTGAGTATTGTGAGAACACCAAAAATTCTATCCCTTGATATTTCTACCGGCAGATGCCATTCAGGATATTTTTGTTTACGTGGTATCTTCGGCTTATAACCAAATTCACGATCAATAAGTCTGCCATGATGTGCACAGATATTACGAACACTATTCAACGCAAGCAACCACGACAAAAAGATTTCGTCACTGATATTGTAGTATAAAGATATTTTTTGTTTCATTTTATAATCTACCCCGCGAAACAATGTCAACATTTTTCCAAAACTCATCACCTCAACAGCCATCCACAATGGTGGCAACGCATTGGTGTTACCATATTTTTCTTTGAAATGTTTAATAAACGGTTCTGGACTTCTTACAATCTCTTCTGTTAATTCATCAAGCCATTTTTTATGTACATCTTGTTTCATCTCTGGAAGATTATTTTGATTTTTATATGCAAAAGGTCCATTAACAAGACAAAAATGATATGCCAATTTTGTACGCACTGAAACTTCAATTCTCTCAATTGCATCCATTACAAGTAACCGCAGTTGTCTGTCAAAAGTATATCGTTTCCAAATGAGATCTAAAGTTGTATTTTCTTTAAATCTATTGTCGGTTGTTCGAAAAGGATAAAGATAAGCACTGAGGCGATAATAATTTACAACTGAAAGACGATTGATAAGAACTTGTTTATCAGCAATAAGTCCGCGAAAAAGGAGAAGGTCGGCTTGTTGTTCTAATGTAAGCGGTTGTTTGTCAAATTTCATGTCTAAATATAAAAAGAAACGCCCACCGAATTTCGCATGCAATGCAGAGGCGCGGCGGGCTTGCTGAATCCAACATAATAAGTATTTTCTGGATTAGCAACTTTTTGTCCCAGAAATTTTTGTATTGTTGAGTAGGTTGTATTTTGTTATTGGAGAGTTTTATAAAGTAAAATATTTGTATTTAAAGTTGGTTCGAATTAGTAAATTCAATATTTAATTTCAAACAATAAATAAAATATTTTCATATATTGAAAAAAATAAATGGCGCGTTCGTCTAGCGGCTAGGACGGAGCCCTCTCAAGGCTTAAACACGGGTTCGATTCCCGTACGCGCTACAAACTTCTATAAAAAACAATGATTCATTATTTAATTGATGGCTATAATTTAATTTACATAAACGAGTCGTTAAAAAAACATTTACTAAACAATGCACAACAAGCAAGGGAAAGATTTGTTGAAATGATTTCAGACTTTGTTGGGGCAAAAAATATTCGTACAACAATTGTTTTTGATGGTGTTGAATCTGTTGATAAAAATCGGCATAAACCTCGACCGCATATAAGAGTAATTTATTCTCATCATCATAAAGCCGATAGTGAAATAAAAAATTTAATTGACGCATCGAAAAATCAATCTAAATTAATTATAGTTTCAAATGATAATGAAATTCAAAACTATGCAAAGGTTAGTGGAGCAAAGTTTATTCGTGCGCAAGAATTTTTTACTAAAATAAAAAGTAGAAGTGGGAAGAAGGAATTTGTAAAAAATTCTGAAATCACAAAAGGTGAAGTTGAATATTGGTTGAAAATTTTTAACAAAAATTAATTACTCATCATAGTTTTAAATTGAAAATGAAACATTGAACCCCTACGGGGTTCTGCATGGTTTTGGTTTTACAAAACTACAAACATACAATCCCTACGGGATTGCTTTAAAAGATTTCTAATCTCCAAAAGATGATTTGCAAATAGTAATATTTTGATAAAAAAAAGACTCCGTAGGAGTCTCATATTTGTAAGAATAGCAAAAAAAAATAATAGAACTCCGTAAGGAGTTCAACTACTATATTATATATAAAACTAAATTCTTTAATGAATTAATTGTAAACGCAATGTGAATTTTTAACAAAAATTAATTTGCATGCGACATATTTTCTATAAATTCAGAAAATAAATAATCGCTATCGTGTGGACCGGGAGAAGCTTCGGGATGATACTGCACGCAGAAAATCGGTAAAGTTTTGTGACGAAATCCTTCGACTGTTTTGTCATTTAAATTTAAATGAGTCAGTTCAACATCTAAATTTTTCATCGATTCCCAATCAACAGCAAAGCCATGATTTTGAGAAGTGATTTCAATTTTGTTTGTGATTAAATTTTTTACTGGATGATTTCCGCCACGATGACCAAATTTTAATTTGTAAGTTTTTCCGCCAAGCGCCAACGCAAGTAATTGATGTCCGAGACAAATTCCGAAAATTGGTTTTTTATCAATCAACTCTTTTATATTTTTTATTCCGTATTTGACTGCATCAGGGTCACCCGGTCCGTTGGAAAGAAAAATTCCATCGGGATTTATTTTTAAAACTTCGCTTGCAGGAAAATTTGCAGGGACAATTGTCAAATTGCAACCATAAGTTGTAAGTCGTCGTAAAATATTTTGTTTAATTCCAAAATCGTAAACCACAACATTAAAAATTTTTTCGTTCGCAGTTTTTCTTTTTTTAATTTCTAAAGCAAAAGGTGTTTTATCAATTTCATTCCAAAAATATTTTTCTTTGCAAGTAACAACTTTTGCTAAATCAAGTCCATTCATCGATGGGGAAGATTTCGCCTTCGCAATTAAACTTTCATCATTCAAATCTTTTGTAGATAAAATTCCACGAAGCGCCCCTTCGGTGCGAAGCATTTTTGTCAGCATTCGCGTATCGATTCCTTCGATTGCAATAATATTATTTTTTTTGAGATAATCGGAGAGACTAATTTCTGCTCTGAAATTGCTAAAAATTTTTGAATTTTCTTTTACGATAAAACCAGAAACCTGCGGACGAGCTGATTCTACATCGTCAGAATTCACTCCGTAATTTCCAATCAAAGGATAAGTCATCGTAACAATTTGGCCAGCGTACGATGGGTCGGTTAAAATTTCTTGATAGCCGGTAATACTTGTGTTGAAAACCACTTCTCCAAATACTTCTCCCTCGGCGCCAAAGTGTTCGCCGGTAAAAATTGTTCCGTTTTCGAGTGCTAATTTTATTTTCATAGAGTAAAATCTTTAGGTCGGGTTCAATTATACCAAAATTTTAATTTTAATCCAATATTTCTGTAATTCAATAAAACTTGTATTATCTTTATTTGAATATGAAAGGGACTAAAATGAAAAAATATTTAAAATATGTTTGGATTGGATTAATTGTAATAATAATTCTTTTGCAATTTCAATTATTGCAATCTGATAAAACTAATCCAGAAATAATTCCAACTGAAGAAATAAATGTTAGTGCAAATTTGCCAAAAAATATTTCAACAATTTTACGCAAATCATGTTACGATTGTCATTCGAACGAAACTAAATGGCCTTGGTATAGTTATGTCGCACCAATTTCAATTTTGGTAACTGATGATGTTAACGATGCAAGAAAGGAACTCAACTTTTCAAAATGGGGAAGTTATTCGCTCAAAAGAAAAATTAAAAAATTAAGTGAAATCAACAAAGAAGTTTCAGATGGAGAAATGCCGCTTTGGTTTTACTTGCCACTTCATCCCGAAGCGAAATTAACAGTCAAAGAGCAAAATGCATTAGTTGGTTGGACTGAAACTGAATATGAAAAATTAAATCCTGAAGAATAAATTGAATAAGATATTTTTACTTTGTTTAATAAATTTTAGCCAATTATTTTCTCAATCATTTTCTCTTGAGGCAATCGAAAAGTTAAACAAATTTATTGAAAGTGAAATGGATGATAAAAAAATTACTTCTCTTTCAATTTCAATTGTCAACGAAAAAAATATTTTATACGAAAACGGTTTTGGTTTCGCCGATAAAAATAAAACAATTCTAACAACTCCACACACAGTTTATCGCGTTGGCTCAATATCAAAAATTTTTACAGCCATTGCGGCAATGCAACTATCGGAAAATGGAATTTTAAATATCGATGCGCCAATCCAAACACAACTTCCAAATTTTCATCCAAAAAATTCTTTCGGCGCGCCAATCACTCTTCGGCAAATGATGTCGCATCGTTCGGGGCTTGTTCGCGAGTCACCGATTGGAAATTATTTTGACCCAAGTGAGCCATCGCTTGAAAAAACTGTTTTAAGCCTCAATAATACTGAGATTATTTACGCACCGCAAACTAAAACCAAATATTCAAACGCCGCAGTTGCAACGGTTGGTTACGCAATCCAGCAAAAAAGTGGAATTGCATTTGATAAATACATGAAAGATTCTGTCCTAAAAATTCTTGGAATGAAAAATTCCACTTTCATAAAATCCGACTCCGAAACTAAAAATCTTGCCAACTCTATTATGTGGAGTTTTGACCAAAGAGAATTTGATGCGCCAGTTTTTGATTGGGGAATGTTTTCGGCGGCAAATCTTTTTTCGACAACTCACGATTTAGCAAAATTTTTAAAAGCTTGTTTTAATTTTGGCGATGGTGAAAATGGTTCTATCCTAAATAAAAATACCATTGATGAAATGAAGCGAGTTCAATTCTCAAATAATAAAACCGGATTTGGTCTCGGATTTTTTATTGGTGAGTTTCAAAATAAAAAAACAATTGAGCATGGCGGAGTCGTTTATGGTTTTGCAACTTCGCTAATTGGAATACCAGAAGAAAATATTGGCGTAATTGTTGCAAGCAATGTTGATGTTACAAATATTGTTACAAAGAGAATTGCAGATTACGCGCTTAATCTTTTCTTTGCTGAAAAAAATAATTTACCACTACCAAATACAATTACACTTTTACTAGTTCCAAAAAAATTAGCAAAATCTTTGCAAGGTCAATACAAAAATAAAAAGGGAGAATATATTGAAATGTCTTCTCGCCCGTACGGATTGCAATTTATTTCGCCATCGCTTCGTGGAACTTTAAAATTGCATGGCGATACTTTAAAAATAGATGACCGACAATTTTTCGGGATTAAAGTTGCGCAATTTAAAAATGGAATTATAGCACTCGGAGACACATTCCAATTTATTGGTAACCCGAAACCAAAAGATGCGCCAAATAATTTTAAAGGGCTGATTGGTGAATATGGTTACAGTCATCTCCCACTTTTTATTTATGAGCGATTCGGAAAATTATCTGCTATTATTGAACTGACTGAAACTAATCCGCTTGATGAAATTAGTAAAAACGAATTTGCCTTCCCGACAAATTATAATATGTACGAAAGCGAGAAAATTATTTTTAAACGGGATAAAAATGGAAAAGCAATTTCCGCTACAACTGCAACTATTAATTTTCCACGAAGAAAAATTATTGGCGAGTTAGACGAAACATTTTCTATCACTCCACTTAAAACTATAAATGAGTTGGAAAATATAGCTAAAAATTCAACTCCTCCTATTGAAGAGGGAAAACTTGAAGCAGATTTAGTTGAAATCTCATCACTTGAGAAAAGTTTTAAATATGATATTCGTTACGCATCACCAAATAATTTTATGAGGAATAAATTTTATTCTTCAGCAAAAGCATTTTTGCAAAAACCAGCAGCTGATGCATTAATTAAAGCAACTCAATTTTTAAAAAAATATGGATATGGAATTTTAGTTTTCGATGCTTATCGTCCTTGGTATGTTACAAAAATGTTTTGGGAAGGAACACCAACAGCGCAAAAAATATTTGTTGCTGATCCCGAAAAAGGTTCCAGACACAATCGTGGTTGCGCAATTGACATTTCGCTTTATGATTTGAAAACTGGAAAGCAAATCGAAATGGTCGGGCAATATGATGAAATGAGTGAGCGTTCGTTTCCTGATTATGTCGGTGGAACTTCGCTTCAACGATGGCATCGAGAACTTTTACGAACTGCAATGGAAGAAAATGGATTTGATGTTTATGAGTTTGAATGGTGGCATTTTGATTTTCGTGGATGGAAAAATTATCCTATATTAAATAAAACTTTTGAGGAAATATCAAATTGAAGAAAATATTATTTCTAATTTTAATTGCTACAAAAATTTATAGTCAAGTTGGCACTTGGGCTTTTTCAATGCGCACACATCCCGAATTGGAATGGCACACAATCCAAACAAAAAATTTTAATATCCACTACCACAATGGAATCGAAGAAATTGCAAAACAAGGCGCGGCAATTGCCGAACATGTTATGCCAACACTTTTAAAACAATTAAAAATTGATTCTATCAATCGAGTTGACATAACTTTTACTGCCGAAGATGAAATTTTTAATGGATACGCAAGTTGGACAAATTCAGTTTTTATTTGGGTTGATCAAAATGATTCTCCCGTTTGGCTCGAAAATGAAAAATGGCTTTATCAAGTTGTCTCGCACGAGTTGCAACATATTGTTTTTTTTAATGCAATTAAAACTTGGTTTCCTGAACCATTTAATTTATTAATTGGTGGAACGCCAAATTGGTTCATTGAAGGTTTGGCAGAATATTTTACAGAAAAATGGCGACCCGGTCGTTCGGATTTGTCGCATAAAAATCATCTTTTGCGAAACAGCATGGATAAAATGGATCCGCATAACGATGGCTATTCAAAACTGCTATATTTATCAACCCGATTTAGCGATTCAACAATTGTTAAAATTTTAAAATGGAGAGATAAAGATTTAAAACTTTTCGATTTTGAAAAATCTTTTTTGGAAAACACAGGAATAAATTTAAAACAATTTGAAGAAGATTGGCGAAGACAAATGAATACTTATTATTTTGGTGTTCGCGCACAAAAAGAGACTTATGAAGAAGTCGGTAATTTAATTTCTCTCCCTGTAAAATCTACTTTCACTTTTAAAATCTCAAATGATAGTTTAAAAATTGCAATGCTTGGGAAATTAAATAATGATCAACTCGATGAGTCTTTAATATTAGCAATTGAAGATACTTCGAAACCGAAAAAAAATTTATTTTCTTTTTTAAATAAAAAAGAGACAGATTCGGTTAAAACAAAAAAAGATAAGAAGTACAAAATAGATGAAATTGATTTTGGAAATCTCCACTCGATGAATTGGTCAAACGATGGAAAACTTCTTGCCTATTCAAAATATCATTACGCAAATAAACAGGAGATGGTTTGGGATTTGATTTTGTACGATACAGAAAAGAAAAAAAGCGAATGGATTACAACTTCGCTTCGCGCAACTTTCCCAACTTTTTCAAAAGATGGAAATGCAATCTGTTTTGTTTCGCACAAAAATAATGTTTCAAATCTATTTTTATATAATTTACAAACTAAAGAAATTTCTCAATTAACCAATTTTGAATTTGATACACAAATATTATCACCACAATATTCTGATGATGGAAATAAAATATCTTTTGCAGTAAGCAAGGAAGATGGAAATTTAAATATTGCGATGATCGAGATTAGCACAAAGAACATTTCAATCCTGACAAAAAATCCCGAAGCAGAATATTCTCCAATTTGGATTAATAATGATAGCGCAATTGTTTTTACTTCGCACAAAAATGGAACTCCGAACCTCTACAAAATCTCATTAATTAATTTCCAAGAAAATCAAATCACAGATATTGGCGATGCGCTTTTTTCGTTACAAGTTGTGCCAAAATCAAATAAAATATTTGCCTCCACGCTTGGCGATGTTGATACTGCGCGATTTGTTTTAATTGATCCAAACAGAATTATTACGACATCTCCACTTTCTATACGAGAAAATTTTAAATCGTGGAGGACGAAATCGCCTGATTTTACTATCAATTCGCCAGCAAAAGATTTTGATGCGAAAATTATTTCAGATGAAAAATATTCTACTTTGAAAAATATTAAACATATTACTTCAATCGCTTTCCCATATTTTGATGGAACTGGTGCGTTTGCTCTTACAAATTGGGGCGATGCAATGGGAAGAAAATTAATTACTGTTGGCGCTTTAATTGAAAAAAATAAAATGGAAAATTCAGGATTTCTTTTTTCATATTTTAACGCGACACAAGCACCATTTATTTCTTTTGAGTATTACAAAAACATTAGAACAAGTTATCGTAATTATGATGAAAGCAAAAGTGGACTTAATGAATGGCTAAATGGAATTTATACCTCAGCATCCTTACCGATAAATTTTGGTAACTCGATGAGTGATTACCACGATTTTGGTTTCTCGCTTCAATTACGAGATAGAATTATTGACCCAATTACCGAAGATGAAAATGGAAAAATAGTTCGAACTCAAAATAAATTTTTACCTTTTCCGGAAAATGCAAAAGAGGGCGCAATCGGTCTTCATTATTATTATTTAAGTGACCGACCATCGATGGATTTTTATTTTAAACAGAGAAATCGTAATGGCGTAATTTTTGATATTGAAAAAATTTCATCAAAGATTTATGGTAATTTTGATTACACAAAATTTAGCGCTGATATATTTTCAACAATTAAATTGGGACCATTTGGTTTTTACACTCGTTTAAAATCTACAGGCATCGATGGCAAAGCACCGGGACAAGAATATATTGGCATCACAACTGATCCACCAATTTATTTACCAATGGGAAATGGTGTTGGCGGAATTCTGCAATTCCCAGAAAATCATTCTTTGCGTGGAATCGACACAGTCAAACTTGGTAATCGTTTAGTTTTGGGAACGGTTGAACTCCGACTTCCAATCGCAAAAAATTTACCAATAAATATTTTTGGTTTATCAATCGGTTCAATTTCACTTGCAGTAATTTCAGATTTTGGAAACTCGTGGTATGTTGGTCAAAAAGATAAATCAAAATATTTATCGAGCATTGGCTACGAATCAAAATTTGCGCTTCAAATCGGCGAGCAACCATTTTTATTTTTTTCATTCGGAAGAGCGCAATCAATCGAAAGCTGGAAAAATAATTTAAATAATTTAAAAACTTATTTCAGAATGGCGCTCATTTCGCCTTTGTAATTTATCAAAAAAAAAGTATATTTAGTCAATAAAAAAAAATTAAAAACCCTTATTTTATGGAGATAAAATGAAAAATAAACCAATTGTCGGAATTTTAATGGGAAGCATTTCGGACGCGCCAGTGATGGAAGGCGCACGCGAAATTTTGAAAGAGTTTGGAGTGAGCACGGAATTTAATGTTCTCTCGGCGCATCGCACGCCAGACGAAATGATGAAGTACGCCGAAAATGCAACTCGTCGCGGGATTGAAGTTATAATTGGTGGCGCTGGTGGCGCCGCGCATTTGTGCGGAATGGTTGCGGCAAAATGCTCGTTGCCAATAATTGGTGTGCCAATTAAATCAAAAACTTTGGGAGGAATGGATTCGCTTCTTTCGATTGTGCAAATGCCATCGGGCGTTCCAGTTGCAACTGTGGCGATAAATAATTCTACAAATGCAGGATTGCTCGCGTTACGAATTCTTGGAATAAAATATCCGAAAATTCAAACTAAACTTGATGCGTACAGAAATAATTTGCGCGATAAAGTTTTGAAAATGAAAGTATAAAAAGAAGGGGAATTAAATTTAAAGATTTTCGTTTTGAATTAAATCTTCGAAGCTTTCTCTTTTTCTAATCAAGTGGAAATTATCACCATCAACAATTACCTCTGCGGCGCGTCTTCGCGAATTGTAATTCGAACTCATCACAAATCCATAAGCGCCAGCAGATAAGATTGCAACCAAATCATTTTGATTGACAGATTGCAACAATCTATCTTTCGCAAAAAAATCTCCCGATTCGCAAACTGGTCCGACAACATCAACTTTTATTTTTTCCTGATTATTTTTTACAACGGGAATTATTTCGTGAAACGCGTCGTAAAAAGCGGGACGAAGTAAATCGTTCATTGCAGAGTCGACAATAACAAAATTTTTGGAATTATTTTTTTTCGTGAAAAGTACTTTTGTTAAAAGCGCGCCAGAGTTTGCAGTTATAAATCTTCCCGGCTCAAAAATTATTTTGGAATTTGTTTTTAAAAGTATCGGCGAAATTTTTTCCGACAATTCTTTTGGAGTCAGTCGCGCTTGATGAGTTTCGTAATCAATTCCAAGTCCGCCACCAATATCAATGTGCTCAATTTTAATTCCAACATTTTTTAATTGCAAAGTGAAATTTAAAAGTGAGTTTGCAGTTTCAACAAATGGTTCGGCATCTAAAATCTGCGATCCAATGTGCGTATCAACCCCAATGATTTTTAAATTTGGCAAAGTCGTGACATATTTAAATGCTTCGAGCGAATCAGAAATTGGAATCCCAAATTTATTTTCAATCAAGCCAGTGGAAATGTAAGGATGAGTTTTCGCATCAATATTTGGGTTGATTCTGATTCCAATCGGAGCGACAACATTCATTTCGCCCGCAATTTTGTTAACTAAATCGAGTTCCTGAAAAGATTCAACTTTCAACATCAAAATCGGATACGAAAGCACAAAACGAATTTCCTCTTCAGTTTTTCCAACTCCAGTATAAATTATTTTTTTTGGATTAACTCCAACCTTTAGAGCACGAAAAAATTCTCCTCCACTGTTGCAATCAATTCCGGCGCCACGATCACTTAAAATTTTTATAACAGATAAATTAGAATTTGCTTTTACCGAATAGCAAGTTAAGTGGGGGAGAGTTTTAAATGCAGAATCAAATTCGTTGAAAGCATTTAAAATAGAATTTTTACTGTAAATGAAAGTTGGTGTGCCAAATTTTTGCGCAATATTTTTTAGAGAAACATTCTCGCAAAAAAGTTCATCATTTATATAATTGTATTGATTCATTAAAATTCTTCTATTGCACGGCGCGCAAGTTTGTCGGCATTTTCATTTTCGGTTACTCCGCTATGACCATCAACTTTTTTAAATTCGACATCTAAATTTTCGAGTAATAATAAAAGTTCTTCCCACAAATTGCGGTTTTCAACTTTTAATTTTTTAGAGTTTTTCCAACCATTGCTTTGCCATTTTACATACCATCTATTATTTATACAATTTACAAGATACGCGCTATCGGAAAAAATTGTAATTGGAATTTCTTTTTTTGTAATTGCTTTGAGCGATTCAATTGAAGCTACAATTTCCATCCGTTGATTGGTAGAATTTTTTTCTGCGCCAGAGATTTCTTTTCTTATCGAACCAAAAATTAAAACTGCGCCCCAGCCACCAATATTATTTTTAAATTGATTTCCAGAGCAAGCTCCATCGCAATAAATTTTAATTCTCTCTTTTTTTGCGACAGTCACTTTTTATGGTTTTAGTTTAATTACTTCTTCAGCAATCTGCACAAGATTTGTAGCCGAACCTTTTCTCAAATTATCCGAAACTATGTAAAGTGAAATTGCATTTTTCGCTGATGAGTCTTTTCTGATTCTGCCGACAAAAACTCCATCTTTATTATTTGCAGTTAGTGGCATCGGATACAAATTATTAATTGCATCATCTTGCAAAACAACGCCCGAAACTTTACTTAAAATATGTTTTACATCGCCAGTTGTAATTTCTTTTGCGCACTCAAAATTAACCGACAAACATTGCCCGCCAATAATTGGGGCGCGAACGCAAGTTGCAGTAATGTGAATTGCCTCGTCATTTAACACTTTATTTACTTCGCTCATTAAACTTTTTTCTTCTTCGGTAAATCCATCTGCTTCAACATTTCCAATTGCAGGGATTGCATTTCTTGCAATTTTAAAATTAAACTTTGGTTGCGCAACTTCTTCGTTTTGCATTTCGCGATTTAATTGCTCAACACCAGCATGCCCTGCGCCAGTTACAGATTGAAAAGTTGTAACGACAACTCTTTTAATATTGTATTGAAGATGAATATCGCGAAGAACAAGTGCGAGTATTGTTGTCAAACAATTTGGATTTGAAATTATTCCGTGATGATGTGTGAGTAATTTTGAATTGAGTTCCGGCACAACAAGCGGAATTTCTTTTTGCGAACGGAAAAAAGAAGTGTCATCGATTACAGTTATTTTATTTGCAACTGCAATTGGAGCAAATTCTTTGCTGATATTTTCTCCTGCTAAAAAAAAAGCAAGTTCCATATTTTTATCTGAAAAAGAATTTGCAGTTACTTGCTCAACTTTGTAAGATTGAGCTTTGAAATTTATTTCGTGTCCGACAGTATTATCTGCGGCCAAAAGTTTTAATCGCCCAACTGGGAAGTTTCTTTCCTCAAGAATTGATAAAAGTTTTCGTCCAACTAAATTTGTGGCGCCAACAACAATTACATCGTATAGTTTCATATTATATTTTTATTTTGTGAATTGAAATTATTTTGACAAATATATTTTAATATCATTTAAGAATCAAAAGATGAAAATTATTTTATGACTTTCGCAAAAGTCAAGCTAACAATAATTCCACCAAAATCACTTTTTCTTCGTTCTACATTATCAATAGTTTTTAAACTCGGTATTCCATCTTTGTACGAAATAAAATTGTAACGAATATTTAAACCTGTAAATCCTGTTTCCTCATTTCCTAAATTTGCTCCAATCCCAACAATTCCTCCAATCGCGTATTTTGATTTCCCACTTTTAAAACTTGTAAAAATATCAATATCTTTATTGTAAGGAGAAACAAAAATTGCAGTTGCTCCGCCACCAAGCGAAATAAAAGGACGAATATTATTTGCCAACAAATTATCGAAAAGACGATATTCGCAATTTAAAAAAAGTGGCATTAAAACAAAACGATTTATTTTACCCGGCACATAAGAAGCGCCCCAATAATCAACATATTCAACCTCTTTATCATCTTTGGCTTCGTTGATTGAAAAAGTTACAAACGAATATAAATTTTTTGTCAACTGCGTTCGATATTGTCCACCAAGTCCAAATCCTCCGTTGGAAATATTTATATCGAAAGCCCAAAAATTTCTTAGCTGCGAGTCGTTTTCAGTTTTTGTCTCTTTTTCGATTCGCATTTTTAATGAGTCGGATAAATTATAAACTGAATCGATTGCCAAAACGCGCTGAGCACTTGCAAAATTTGAGATTAATAAAACCGAAAGTAGTAATAATATTTTCATTTAATTTAATTTACTAAAAAAAATCCACATTTTAAGTAATTAGTCTCTGGCATAGAAGGCAAGATTGGGTGGTCGGGAGAGGCGCCAAAACTTTCGAGCAATTTTATTTTTCTATTTTGTTTATTCGATGCTCGGTTTAAAGTTTCAAAAAAATCTTTTTCCGAAATATGATGCGAACAAGTTGCAGTAATTAAAATTCCATTTTCTTCAATCAAATTTAAAGCAAGTTGATGAAGTTGTTGGTAACCTTTCAAGGCAGTCGCAATACTTTTTTTATTTTTTGCAAACGAAGGTGGATCGAGAATTATCAAATCATATTTTGTTTTGCAGTTTTTTAAAAATTCAAAAACATCTTCAGCAAAAAAATTACAATTGGTTAAATTATTAAGTTCAACATTTATTTTTGCTTGCTCAATTGCGTGATTTGAAATATCTACGAAGTCAACATTCCTTGCTCCGCCGATTAAAGCAGAAATCCCAAATCCACCTTCGTTGCAAAAACAATCCAGCACTTTTGCATTTTCAGCATATCGCCCAACTCTAACTCTATTTAATCTTTGGTCTAAAAAAAATCCGGTTTTTTGGCTTTCAATAAAATTTATTTTGTAATTAACCCCTTCAATTTTTACAACTTCGTTTTTTACTTCTCCAAATAAAACAGAAACCCTTTCTTCCAGATTTTCTAATTTCCGTGTGGCAGAACTATTTCGCTCCAAAATACATTTCACAGGAAAAATATCTTGCAACGCCTCGGCAATAATTTTAATTCTCAAATCCATTCCAACCGAAAAAGTTTGCAACACAAAAGTCGAATCAAACCTATCAATTATTAAGCCGGGCAAAAAATCGCTTTCGCCGTAAATTAATCTATAAACATTGCTCGAATTAAAAATTTTTTCTCGAATCAGGAATGCCTTTTTTATCCTATCAATAAAGAACATTTTATCAACTTCAATTTCTTCGTTTGATAAAAAACGAATGCTTATTAAAGAGTGAGAATTAAAAAATCCGTAACCGAGCAATTTTTCATCGAAGCGTAAAATTTCTACAACTTCGCCTTCAGTTGGCGCGCCAATTATTTTATCAATCTCGTTACTAAAAATCCATTGATGACCGAACAACAATCTTTTTTCTTCATTCTTTTTTAATTTTATTTTATTCATCTGTCAAAATTATGAATAAAGAAATCCTTTTGCAATAAAAATGACTCTTTTGTATATTTATTTATGAAAAATTAATTCATCAAAAAGGAGATTTAAATGTCAATAAATATTTTAGAGTTACTTGGAAATGATGCTTCATTACTCGAGCACAAATGTACAACAATCCCAAAAGAAACAATTCACTTGCCTGGGAAAAATTTTGTCGATAATGTTTTTACTTTGTCCGATAGACCAACACCAGTTTTAAAAAGTTTGCAAAATTTATTTGATAATGGCAGATTAAGACAGACAGGTTATCTTTCAATTCTTCCAGTCGATCAAGGAATTGAACACTCGGGCGGCGCATCGTTTGCAAAAAATCCAATTTATTTTGATCCAGAAAATATTGTAAAACTTGCAATCGAAGGTGGATGCAATGCAGTCGCATCAACACTCGGAGTTCTTGGTAGTGTCGCAAGAAAGTACGCACACAAAATTCCATTTATTTTAAAATTTAATCACAACGAATTTTTATCTTATCCAAACACATACGACGAAACTCTTTTCGCAAGTATCAAACAAGCGTACGATATGGGCGCAGTTGCAGTTGGCGCAACAATTTATTTTGGTTCAGCAGAGTCGCGAAGACAAATTTGGGAAGTGAGCCAAATGTTTGAGCAAGCACACGCACTTGGCATGGGAACAATTTTATGGTGCTACACACGAAACAACGCTTTCAAAACAAAAGAAAAAGATTTTCATGTCTCGGCAGATTTAACCGGTCAAGCAAATCATTTGGGTGTAACAATTGAGGCTGACATCATCAAACAAAAATTACCAGAAAATAATGGTGGCTACAATGCGCTAAATATGAGTGGCTCGAGTTACGGAAAAATTGATAAACTTGTTTATGAAAAATTAACCACCGATAATCCAATCGATTTAACTCGATACCAAGTTGCAAATTGTTTTATGGGTCGCGCAGGTTTGATAAATTCTGGTGGCGCATCGGGCTCAAACGATTTAGCCGAAGCAGTTCGCACAGCCGTCATCAACAAACGCGCTGGCGGAATGGGTTTAATCTCGGGACGAAAAGCATTTCAAAAACCGATGAAAGATGGAGTTGATTTGTTAAATGCAATTCAAGATGTTTATCTTTCAAAAGATGTAACGATTGCATAGGTAGTATTTTTTAAATTTGATTGATACTTTAAGAGGCGTCGAAAAAATAAAATTTAAAAAACAATTTTAAGTCAAAAAAAATATAATTAAAGTCAAAGAATATATATAGAGAAAAGATTTTCAAAAGGAAGTCCGTTGTTTAGCCAATTAAAATAAACGGTGCAATAATGCCTTTCGTAAAAATTTATATCCATTTTGTTTGGAGCACTAAAAACAGAGAGCCATTTCTTGATTCATTAGATTTAAGAAAAAAAGTTTGGCATCATATTAGAGATAATGCTAAAGAGAAAAATATTTTCATTGATTTAATTAATGGTTACACAGACCATTGCCATTGTCTTGTTTCATTGAGTATAGACCAAACTATTCAGAAAACAATGCAGTTGATTAAAGGTGAATCTTCATTTTGGATTAACAAACAACAATTGACAAAAGAAAAATTTGAGTGGCAAGATGAATATTTTGCAGTCTCTGTTTCAGAATCAATGATTGATAAGGTAAGGGATTACATCAGGAATCAGGAAGAGCATCACAAACAGATTCCATTTCAGCAAGAATATGATGAGTTTATCAGCAAATATGAATTTCCAAAATTAAATGATGAAAAATAATAATTTGGCTAAAGCCAAAATTGATTTTAAATATATTTATCCTCCAGCTAAAGCTGGAGGCAATTCAAAATGCAAATCAAAATGCAATTCAAAATGCAAATCAATTGCCTCATAATTAATTGGGAGAATAAAATGCAAATCAAAAGGCAAATCAAAAGGAAATTTAATTGCCCTCATTTTTAAA
>CAYIXI010000001.1:154868-176725 GCA_964367235.1 uncultured Chitinophagaceae bacterium
AAAATGCAAATCAAAAGGCAAATCAAAAGGAAATTTAATTGCCCTCATTTTTAAATTGGGAGAATAAAATACAATTCAATTGCCCCCATTTTTAAATGGGGGAATAAAATTCAATTCCATTTCATTGGCTTTAGCCAAAATAATTCATTGTTGAATCTTTTTTAATCAAACTCCATCAAATCACCAAATCCTAATCCATTAGTATTTTTTATATTTGTTTGATATTTTAAGAGGCGTCGAAAAAAATAAAATCTTAAAAACAATTTTATGGCAAAAAAAAAATCAACCACAAAGGGCTATAATGAAATTTTGCTTTACACTACTCCCAATGGAAATGTAAAAGTTGAAATTTATTTGCAAAACGAAAATATTTGGCTTACCCAACAAAAAATAGCTGACTTGTTTGGTGTTGACCGAACTGTCGTTACAAAACATCTGGTAAACATTTACGGTGAAAATGAATTGAATAAAGAAGCAACTTGTGCAAAAATTGCACAGGTTCAATCGGAGGGAAACAGAACCGTAAGCAGGCAAATAGAATACTACAATCTCGATGCAATTATTTCTGTCGGCTATCGTGTCAACAGCGCTCAGGCAACGGCATTTCGCATTTGGGCTACCGAAAGGTTAAAGGAATACATCATCAAAGGATTTACTATGGATGATGAACGACTGAAAAATCCCTACAATATTTTCGGGAAAGATTATTTTGAAGAACAGCTTGCCCGTATCAGAGATATTCGGAGTAGTGAAAGAAGATTCTATCAAAAAATTACCGACATCTATACCCAATGCAGTGCCGACTATAATGTGGAAACACAAATTACAAAAGATTTTTTTGCAACGGTTCAAAACAAAATGCATTGGGCAATAACAGGACAGACAGCAGCCGAACTTATTGCAACAAGAGTTGATGCCACAAAAGAAAACATGGGTTTAACCACATGGAAGAATACACCAAAAGGAAGAATCAGAAAAACCGATATCACCATTGCAAAAAATTATTTGAACGAAAAAGAATTAGGCAAACTAAATCGGATTGTATCAATGTATTTGGATTATGCAGAAAGCCAAACGCTTAAAGGTGTGGTGATGTATATGAAAGATTGGGTGAAAAAGTTAGATGCTTTCTTACAGTTTAATGAAGTAGCTGTTTTAAAACATCAGGGGAAAGTTTCACATGAAGTTGCTTTATCTCTTGCTGAAAGCGAGTTTGAAAAATATAGAATTTCACAGGATAAATTACTCAAAAGTGATTTTGATAACGCAATAAAAAAATTGTCAGCACCTAAAATTAAGATTGGATTGATAAAGAAATAAATGCGCAGTAAATGCGCAAAATGCGCAGCAACGGAAAAAAGTGGTATTCATTGGGCATATCGCCAAACCCCAATTCATTAGTATTTTTTATATTTGTTTGATATTTTGAGAGGCGTCAAATAAAATATGACACCTTTTAAATTTTATGATAATAAAAACCACCTCGGCTGAAAAAGAAAAAATTTCTGTTGCAATGAAATCAATGATTGCGGCGATTTTTTTAACTTTTTTTAAATTTGTTGTAGCAATTTTTACTGGCAGTTTGGGAATTTTGTCGGAAGCAGTTCACTCTGCTGTCGATTTAATTGCCGCTGGTATAACTTTGTTGGCAGTAAAATTTTCTGCGCGCCCAGCAGATAAAACTCACCACTATGGCCACGGAAAAATTGAAAATATTTCCGCACTGATTGAAACTTTTCTTTTGCTCGTAGTTAGTTTTTGGATTATTACCACAGCAGTTGAAAAAATATATTCAGGAATTTATAATTTTATAAATTCTTTTTGGGGATTTGCAATTATAATTATTTCAATCGTTGTAGATTTTTCTCGTTCGCGCGCACTTACTCAAGTTGCAGAAAAACATCAAAGCCAAGCGCTTGAAGCCGATGCACTTCATTTCAGCACAGACATGTGGAGTTCTGGTTCGGTTTTAATCGGATTAATTTTTTCGATGTATGGCTTTCCCCTTGCTGATGCTTTTGCCGCAATCGTAGTTGCATTAATTGTAATTGCGATGAGTTATAAACTTGGCAAACGAGCAATTGATGATTTGCTCGACATTGCACCAGATGGAGTCGAAGATGAAATTTTTAGAATCGCTGAAGGAGTAAGTGGAATCCTAAAAGTTACAAATCTTCGTGCGCGTAAAGGTTGGCCAAATATTTTTATTGATGTTACAATTGAAATCCCGAGAACTTTTCCTTTTGAAACTGCAAACGCAATCGCTCACGAGTTTGAAACTGCAATTCATAAAAAATATCCAACTGCCGAAGTAATGATTCATCCTGAACCTGTTGAAACGCCCGATGAAGTTTTGGAAGATAAAATTAATTTAATTGCATCTCGATATAATTACAATCCACACGACATACAAATTTATAAAGCGCAGGGAAAATTTCATATCGAAATGAGTATTGAGTTTGATAAAAAATTAAAATTCGACAAAGTTCACAGCTTGGTAGATAATTTTGAAAAAGAAATTCTCTCAACTTATTTGGAAATAAAAACAGTCGTCGTGCATATTGAAGAATCTCGTAGCAAAGCAATTGGCTCGAATGATGTGAAGGCAACTTCGCAAAGAATTGTAAATGAGATATTGAAATTTTTAAAAAGCAAAAAATCAGTTTCAAATTGCGAAGTGATAATGGCTTTTAAAATAAAGGGCAAATATCATTTTTCAATTAGATGCAATGTGAATAAAAATTTTTCGCTCGAAAAAGTCCACTCAATTTCCACTGAACTTGAAAGAAATATTTTGGTGAAATTCCCAAAATGCGCATCGATAAATTTCCACACGGAACCAAAATGAAAACTAAAATTGGAGTAATTGGAGTCGGTCATCTTGGCTCGCTTCATGCAAAGATGTATTCGCAAATTGCGAATTGCGAGTTCATCGGCGTGTTTGATTTGGATATTGCAAAACGAAATTTGATTGCGTCCCAGTACAATGTAAAATCTTTTTCAAGTTGCGAGGAAATGTTTAGCGATGTCGATGCAGTTAGTATTGCGTCAATAACTTCCGAACATTTTAAAATTGCAAAATCTGCCTTGCTCGCAAATATAAATGTATTAATTGAAAAACCAATTACAACTACAATTGATGAAGCCGATGAACTAATTAAAATTGCAAAAGAAAATAAAATAATTATTCAAGTTGGACATATTGAAAGATTTAATCCAGCTGTGATGGCATTAGAAAAATACAACATCAATCCGCTTTTTATCGAATCGCATCGAATGGCGCAATTTAATCCTCGCGGAACTGATGTTGCAGTTGTGCACGATTTAATGATTCACGACATCGATTTAATTTTGTCAATTGTAAAATCTCCAGTAAAAAAAATTGATGCCAACGGAATCGCAGTTGTTTCAAATTCAATCGACATTGCAAATGCAAGGTTGCAATTTGAAAATGGTTGCGTTGCAAATGTAACTGCAAGCAGAATTTCGCAAAACAAAATGCGCAAGATGAGATTTTTTCAAACCAACGCGTATATCTCAATCGACTTTCAACAAAACTTGACTGAAATTTTTCGGCTTGTTGATGAAAACGAATCTACAAAATCTACAATGATGCTCGGTCAAATCGAAGAGGGAAAAGTAAAACGAAATATTATTTTCGAGCAACCAGAAATAAAAGAGCACAACGCATTGTTAGTCGAAATTCAATCGTTTGTTAATTGTGTAGAAAAAAAATCAAAACCAATTGTTAGTGGCGAAGATGGACTGGAAGCATTAAAAGTTGCGCAACAAATTTTAGAAGTTATAAAATCGTAAAATGAAAATCGAAATTACAAATAAATATTTAATCGAAATTGGAAAAATCGCCGATGAAAATAAAATCGAAGCATTTGCAGTTGGTGGATTTGTGCGCGATAAATTGCTCGGCAAAGAAGTTACCGACATCGACATTGTTGTTGTTGGCGACGGAATTGATTTTGCAAAAATAGTGATGAAGCATTTTGGCAAGCAAACATTGGTGAAATATGAGAAATTTGGTACCGCAATGTTGGAGCTTGGCGAAACTAAAATTGAATTTGTTGGCGCGCGAAAGGAAAGTTATTCGAAGGATTCGCGAAAACCATTTGTTGATGTTGGAACTTTGAGTGATGATTTGTCGCGACGAGATTTTACAATTAATGCTTTGGCGGCTTCGATTAACAAAAATAATTTTGCAGAAGTTTTAGATCCTTTCGATGGCAAATCTGATTTGAGTAAAAAAATAATTCGCACTCCTTTAAATCCTGAAATTACTTTTGATGATGACCCGCTTAGAATGTTGCGCGCAGTTAGATTCGCATCGCAACTAAATTGTGAAATTGATTCCGCGACAATCTCGGCAATTGTTAAGATGAAAAATAGAATTACAATTGTGTCGCAGGAAAGAATTACAAATGAATTTTTAAAAATTTTAGCGAGCGCAAAACCTTCAATCGGATTAAAATTACTTTTTGAAACTGGACTTATGAAAATAATTTTTCCCGAAGTTGAAGAATTATCTGGCGTTGACCAAAGGCAGGAATTTTATCACAAAGATGTTTTTCTTCACACTTGTATTGTAGTAGATAATATTTCTGAGCGAACAGAAAATATTTATTTACGGCTTGCGGCATTGTTGCACGATATTGCAAAACCTCGAACAAAACAATTTAAAGAGGATATTGGCTGGACATTTTATGGCCACGAAGAAATTGGCGCAAGAATGTTAAAAAATATTTTCCGAAAATTAAAATTACCACTTACCAATCTTGCGTATGTAGAAAAACTTGTTCGCTTGCATTTGCGCCCGATGGTTTTAGTAAGCGGAGGAGTTACCGACTCGGCTGTGAGAAGAGTTCTTTTTGAAGCAGGCGAAACAATTGACGATTTGATGACACTTTGCCGTGCAGACATAACTTCAAAAAATCCGAATCTTGTTGAGCAGTACATGAACAATTACGAAATTGTTTATGCGAAGATGAAAGAAGTTGAATCGAAAGATAAATTGCGCGCATTTGAGCCACCAGTTCGCGGAGATGAAATTATAAAAATTTTAAATCTTCCACCTTCAAAAATTATTGGCTTGCTTAAAACAGCAATCGAAGATGCAATTTTAGATGGCACAATCCCAAATGAACATGATGCTGCACTAGAATATCTTTTAAAAATTAAAGATGAAATTTTAGCAAAGAACGAAAATCTTTTAAAATAGAATATGCAACTAATAAAAAATCCGTTAGTCTAAATAATAATTAAAGAGGAAATATGAAGAAATCACTTATATTTACAATCTTATTTTGCATCGTAAATATTCAAACTCAAACAAAAAAAATAACTTTAGATGAGGCGCTTGAAATTGCACTATCAAAAAACACGCAAATTTTTTCTGCGCGCAATAATTTTAGAGGAACGAAAAGCGGATTAATTTTTGCTTATGGTGGATTGTTGCCGACGCTTACGAGTTCAACTGGAAATAGTGAAACACAAAATCATACTTTGATTGCCGGTGATAATACAACAAAAAATTTTTCAACAAGTATTTCATCTCGTGTTGTTTTGTTTGATGGATTTGCAAACACATCGGATATAAATAAAGCAAATGCAAATATTGCGAGCGCTGAGTTTGGATTGAAACGAATAGTTCAATCAGTAATTTTTGAAACCAAGAGAAGATATTTACAAGTTTTACGCAACGCCTCACTATTAAAAGTAAGTCAGGAAAATTTAAAACGAAGCCAGCAACAGCTTCAAAGAATTACAGAAATAAATAAAGTTGGCGCCGCACCGAAGGCTGATGTTTATCGTCAGCAAGTTGCAACTGCAAATGATGAATTGGCTTTAATTAGAGTTGAAAATAATTATAAAAATTCTAAAGCTGATTTGCTCTATTATATATCACTCTCGCCTGATGAAGATTTCGATTATGTTTCTCCAAATATTGATGATGAACTAAAATCAATTTCAAATAAAAAAATAAAATCATACAACGAACTTGTAAATCGTGCGATAGAAATTCGTCCCGACTATCTCGCATCGATTGCAAATAAAGAATCTGCCGAATCGGATAAAACAATTGCGCGAGCCGGATTTTATCCGACAGTTTCTGCAAATGGCTCGTACACTTTGAGCGATAAAAAATTTAGCACAATAAATGATAATACAACTTTCAATTGGGGATTAACTTTTAGCGTTCCGATATTTTCTGGCTTTGCAACTAATTATGCAATTGAGATTGCAGATGTTAAATTTCAAAACACCGAAGAAGAATCAAATCAAACTAAAAGACAAGTGCAAGTTGATATAAGAAAAGCGTTGCTCGATTTTGAATCAACTTTGAAAGAATTGGAAGTAACCGAAAAAAATATTTTATCAGCGCAAGAGGATTTACGAATTGCAGATGAAAGATATAAACTTGGCGCAAATACACTTTTAGATTTGTTGGTTGCTTCGACAAATTTTGTGCGGGCGCAAAGTGATAAAATAAATGCGCAATACAACTATTTAACCGTTAAAGAACAACTGAATTTCGCAGTTGGCGAATCAATCTATTAATAGAAATAATAAAAATGAAAAAATCAAATCCACATAACAAAAGAAAAATAATTATAATTTCACTTGTTGTATTAATTTTAGCAATTGCGGCAATTTTAATTTGGGGAAGAGATAACGAAAAAATAATTTCCATTCAAGTTGAAAAAGTTACTCTTCGAACAATTACACAAGTCGTAACTGCATCGGGCAAAATTCAACCAGAAGTGATGGCAAAAATTAATGCGGAGGTAAGTGGAGAAATTACTGCATTGCCAATTCGCGATGGCGATAAAATTAAAAAAGGAGATTTGCTTGTCCAAGTAAAAACCGATCAGTATCAAGCGCAAGTTGATAGATCGAAAGCTTCGCTTCAATCGGCAAAAGCAAATTTATCTTTACAAAAATCATCGTATGAAAAAGCGGTGAGCGAATTTAATCGCGCAGAAGATTTATTTTCAAAAAATCTTTTATCGGAACAAGAATTTATTTCTGCAAAAACTTCAAAACAAATTGCCGCATCGCAACTCGAATCTGCAAAAGCTGGTGTTGCACAAGCTGAAGCAAGTTTGCGCGACTCGGAAGAAAGTTTTAGAAAAACATCAATCTACTCTCCGATGAGCGGAGTTGTTTCGCAATTAATTTCTCGGCTTGGCGAAAGAGTTAGTGGAAGTGGATTTATGCAAGGGACAGAAATTATGACCGTTGCAGATTTAACAAGAATGGAATCTAGAGTTGATGTTGGAGAAAATGATGTAGTTTTGATTTCGCTCGGCGACACTGCAAGAATTGAAGTTGATGCTTTCCCAGAAAAAAAATTAATCGGAATTGTTTATGAAATTGCAAATACTGCAAAAACAAAAGGACTTGGTTCGCAGGAAGAAGTTACAAATTTTGAAGTGCGAATTAGAATTTTAGATAATTCAATTTCACTTCGTCCCGGAATGTCGATGACTGCTGATATTGAAACTGAAACACATAAAAATGTTTTAACAGTCCCGGCACAAAGCGTAACTACACGAATGCCTAAAAAGAAAAATGAAGAAAATTCTGAAATGAATAAAAAAGAAAAACCACTCGAAGTAGTTTTTTTGCAAAATGATAAAAAAGCAGTAATGAAAAAAATTACTCGTGGCTTAAGCGATGACGCTTTTGTTGAGATAAAAAGTGGCTTAAAAGAAGGGGAAAATGTGATTTCTGGAAGTTTTAAAGCAATTAGTCGCGAGCTTGAAGATGGCTCTTTAGTGAAGATTGAAAAAAATCCAATCAAAGAAAAAAAATAAAATAATTATTTGAAAAAAATCAAATAAAAATTTTTGAATTAAAAAATTAAACAGGAAAAAAATGTTAGTAATCGATATTCAGCAGTTAAGTAAAAGATATTCGATGGGCGATCAAACCGTGAACGCACTCGAAGAGGTTTCGCTAAAAATAAATAAAAACGAATATGTTGCAATTATGGGTCCATCGGGTTCGGGCAAATCAACTTTGATGAATGTTATCGGTTGTCTCGATACACCAACTTCGGGATTGTATAATTTTAATAATGTAAATGTCAGCCAGATGAATGACAATCAACTTGCCGAAATTCGCAATCGACAAATCGGATTTGTGTTTCAAACTTTTAATTTGCTTGCTCGCTCAAATGCTTTGCACAATGTTGAGTTGCCACTTATTTATGCTGGAAAAAATAAATCTGAAAGAATTGAACTTGCCAAAAATGCTTTGAGGCAAGTTAATCTCGAAAATAGAATGTTGCATAAACCGAATGAACTATCTGGCGGACAACGACAACGAGTTGCAATTGCTCGAGCGCTTGTTACAAATCCTTCAATAATTTTAGCTGATGAGCCAACAGGAAATCTCGATACAAAAACTGGCGAAGAAATTATGATGCTCTTCGAGGAACTTCACAAAAAAGGAAATACAATTATTCTTGTAACGCACGAAGAATATATTGCCGAGCACGCGAACAGAATTATTCGGCTTCGCGACGGAAAAATTGAGCAAGACGAAAAAGTAGAAAAAAGAATCCTTTACAATAATTAATAATGCAAGCAAAATTCATCAATTTTCTTTTTGAAATTCGCGAAGGATTAGCAATTTCTTTTGGCGCAATTAGAGCAAACAAAATGCGTTCAACTTTAACTACTCTCGGAGTAATTATTGGAATCGTTTCTGTAACTTTAATGGGGACTGCAATTGAAGGGATTTCTCGCGCTTTCAACGAAAATATTTCGCGCATCGGAACTGATGTGCTTTACATTCAAAAGCATGCTTGGTTTGATAATGATGCTTGGTGGAAAATGCGAAACAGAAAAGATATTGCGATGAAAGAATTTTATGCGATTGAAAGAAATTCTACTTATGCAACTTTAATTTGCCCAACTGTTTTTACTGCAAAAAATGTTAAATTCCAAAATAATACCGCACAAAATATTATTGTTATCGGCTCGAATGAATTTTATCCCGAAATTTCTGGAACTGAAATTCAGTACGGAAGAGATTTTACTTCCGATGAAGTTTTGGGCGGTAGGCCTGTAACAATAATTGGTTTTGAAGTTGCGGATAAAATTTTTCATAATCAAAATCCACTTGGGCAGTTGATGAGCATCGGCGGATTTACTTTTAGAGTTGTCGGAGTTTTTAAAGAACAGGGAAAATTTTTAGGATTGGCAAGTTTGGATAATCGATTGCTTGTTCCGATTCAAAGTTTTTTCCCTCGATGGGGATCTAAAAGAGGAATTAATATTTCTGTAAAAATGAAATCGATGGAAAATTTAGAAGAAACAAAAGAGGAGTTGCGTGGAATTTTACGAAAATCTCGAAATGTTCCTCCAACCAAAGAAGATGACTTCGCAATCAATCAACAAGATTTATTTATAAAAGCATTTAGCTCTGTCGGATTTGTTGTTGGCGGGATTGGACTTTTTATTACAGCGCTTTCACTTTTTGTTGGCGCAATTGGGATAATGAATATTATGTTTGTTTCGGTAAAAGAGCGAACGCGAGAAATTGGAATTAGAAAATCAATCGGTGCAAAAAGAAGAACAATTCTTTTTCAATTTTTAATTGAATCGGCAACGCTAAGTTTGCTTGGCGGATTAATTGGAATTGCAATTTCATTTCCACTTAGTTTGCTCATCAATCAATTTCTTCCGACATCAATGCCGATTTCAATTGTAATCGTTGCAATTATTTTATCAATTATTGTTGGAATAATTTCAGGAATCATTCCAGCACTTCGCGCTTCGCGACTTGATCCCGTCGAAGCTTTACGCTACGAATAAATTATGCAACTTCAAGAAAGTTTTTCATTAGCAATTAGTACAATTAAAGGAAGCAAACTTCGCTCAACTTTAACGCTACTTGGTATTAGTGTTGGCGTTTTTTCGATTATTGGTGTGATGAGTTCGCTCGGTGTTTTACAAAATGCAATTGAGTCGAGTTTGAGTGAACTTGGTTCAAACACTTTTCAAATTCAAAAATTTGATGTTGTCGAGTTCGGTCCCCCAGATTTAAATAAAAGAAATCGAAAAAATATTACATTTGAAGATGGAGAGGAATTTATCGAGCGAATGAAATTTGCAAAATCAATTGCTTTGGAATCATGGTTTGGTCAAAAACAAATTGTAAACGGAAAAAAATCTACAAATCCAAATATTTCTATTACAGGCGAAATGCCCGAAGGATTTATCACAAATAATTTTAATTTGGAAACGGGAAGAATTTTTACGAACGATGAGTTGAGATATTCAAACAATGTTACTGTAATTGGTAAACAAGTTATTGATAAACTTTTTCCTTTTGAAGATCCAATCGGCAAAGAGATAAAAATTGAAGGGATAAAATATAAAGTCATCGGCACTTTAAAATCAAAAGGGGGATTGTTTGGAGGCAATCAAGATAATATTGCTTTGATTCCACTAACAACTGGGCTTAATCAATTTGGTAGTGAACGATCTTTAAATATTATGGTGCAAACTGAGTCGCGCGAAACTTATGATGAGGCGATTGAGTACGCAAAATCTTTAATGAGAATTATTCGCGAAGTGCCTTTTGATGCAGAAGATGATTTTGTGATTTTTTCGAATGAGACGATGATAAAAGAATTTAACGATTTAACTTTTATAATTAAGATTGGAGTTTTGGGAATTAGTTGCATTGCGCTACTTGCCGCCGGAATTGGAATAATGAATATTATGCTCGTATCAGTAACCGAGAGGACAAAAGAAATCGGAATTAGAAAAGCTATCGGTGCAACTAAAAAACATGTGCTGACTCAATTCTTAACTGAGTCGGTAATTTTTAGCCAGATTGGTGGAGTGATTGGAATTATTGGCGGCACAATTTTAGGAAATATAGTTTCTGTAATTATGGGTGTGCCGTTACTAATGCCTTGGGATACAACCACTTCAATTTTGCAAATTCCATATTTAAATCTAACTCCGCTCGGGATGAATATTTTAGCGATAGTTTTTTGTTCGTTCATCGGAATTCTTTTTGGAGTTTATCCTGCATGGAAAGCCGCAAACTTAGATCCGATTGAAGCTTTGAGATACGAATAGAAAGGCAAATAAAATGAGTTCATGTTGTGAAATTCCAAATCAAACTAATGCGCCAGTAAATGCCGATTGCCCAGTTTGTAAAAAATCATCACGCAAGGTTCAACGAAAAACTCTTGAACATCTTTTGAAAACTGAAAAAGTAAAATTAATTCAAAATATTCAATATTATTTTTGCGCAAAGCCAACTTGTGAGGTTGTTTATTTTTCAAACCAAACCGCACCATATTTTACAATTAATGATTTGAAAGTAAAAGTTTTTGCAAAAGATAAAAGTGATGATGTAAATGTTTGTTACTGTTTTGATTGGACACGAGCTCGTATCAAAGAGGAAATTATTGAAACTAGCAAATCCACCGCATCACTACAAATTGCTAAAGAGATTAAAGATGGAAATTGTGATTGTGAAATCAAAAATCCAAAAGGGGAATGTTGTTTAGGAGATGTTAATTCAATTAATGCCAAAGGCATCCCTTCGGGACAATAATCATTTAGCAATTCCAACGCGTCATGCTGAGTTCATCGAAGCATGCCACAAAGTCTCAAAGTCACCAAGTCGCACTAAGATTTTTTATTTTATACTCACAAAAAAGTCCCTCTCCTTTTTTTAAGGAGAGGGGAAGGGGTGAGGTTGATTAGAGAAAAGCAATGTGGCTAAAGCCGAATCTGTTTTTTGTTTTAACCCCGAGATAAATCTCGGGGTAATTAAATAAAAAATCCCGTCACAAAAAATTGTGGCAGGATTTTATTTTTATATCAAAAAATAATGTCATTCCCGAATGTGAGTGCCTTTAGCGCCATGGCGTAAAGCGCCATATCAAACGGGAATCCACTAATATTTTATCTTTGTGTTCAACTTCGTGTCATTGTGTCTTCGTGGTTATTTTTTTTCGCCACGAAGACACTAAGTCACCAAGGCACACAAAGTGATTTGATAACTGATAATTGTTAATCCGCCTTTGGCGGATAAATTTCTAACTGTTCTTTTATTCTTAAAATCTGCAAAAAATTTGTTATCTTATAAAAAAAATGTCAAAACAAGAGTTGATGATATATATTCGTCCCGGTAAATGCGATTATTGCGGTTGCTGTGTCGGAGTTTGCCCCGAAGACGCAATCGAATTAATGGAATCTCGAATCGAAATAATTGAAGAGCGATGCACAAATTGCAAAAAATGTGTTTGGGCTTGTCCGTGGGATGTGATTGAATTTCATCGTGATGGTGTGAAAGATTTATCAAACAAATTAAATGCGCTTGATGAAAACCAATTTGCAAAAACGATTTAAAATAAAATGATAAAAGAATTTTACGATATAATTATTGTTGGCGCAGGACCAGCCGGAACAACTGCGGCGCGTTATGCCGCACAAAAAGGTCTATCCGTTTTGGTTTTGGAAAAGGATCGCGATGTTGGTTATCCTGTGAGATGCGGAGAAGCAGTCAGCCATGATGGACTTTTGCAATTTATCGAACCAGATAAAAAATTTATTGCATCGACTTGTCGCAAACTTCGTTTCATTTCTCCAAATGGAAATTTTTCTACAATTCCAATCGAAGGAAAAGGATATGTTTTGGAGCGAAGAATTTTCGATTACGAACTTGCAAAAATTGCAACTGATTGTGGCGCGCAAGTCATCACAAAAGCGTATGTGTATGATTTATTAAAAAATGAAAATGGAAATGCAAGTGGTGTAAAAGCTTTAATCAAAGATGAAAAAATTGAAATCAAAAGTAAAATTGTAATTGCCGCAGATGGAGTTGAGTCGCGAGTTGGTAAATGGGCTGGCATCGATACCACTTGCAGAATTGATGACATGGAAAGTTGCGCGCAAGTTACCGTTAGCGGAATTGAATTTACTGAGGAGCGTTTGGATTTGTATTTTGGAAAATCGGTTGCGCCGGGTGGTTATGTTTGGATTTTTCCGAAGGGAAAAAATACAGCGAATATAGGTATTGGAATAAGCACAATTGATGCGAAGGAAAAATCTGCAATAAAATATTTAAATGAATTTATGGAAAAACATTTTCCGAATGCGGCAATTTTAACACGAATCGCTGGCGGAGTACCGTGCGCAGTTACGATTGGCACACTTGTAAAAAATAATGTGGTTTTGGTTGGCGATGCGGCACATCAAGTTAATCCGATTTCTGGTGGTGGAATAATTACAGGAATGATTGGTGGAATGATGGCGGGCGAGGTTGTGGCTGAGGCAATATTAAAAAATGATTTTAAAATTTTAAATGAATATCCGAAAAAATGGGAGAAGCGACTTGGATGGCGACATGAAATTTTTCACAAGTTGAAAGATTCTGTTGGAAATTTTGACGACAAATTTTTTGATAATTTAGCGGATAGTTGTTCAAAAATTCCTGAAGAGAAACAATCGCTTGGACAGGTTTTTAGAACTGCATTGTGGAATCAACCATCGATATTAATAGATTTAGCCAAAGTATTTATTTAATTGAATAGCACACCGAAAAATATTTTAATTTCTCGAACAGATAAAATTGGTGATGCAGTTTTAACGCTTCCACTTGTTTTGGCTGTGAGGAATAATTATCCGAATGCAAAAATTAAAATTTTAACAAGAAAATATACTCGCGAACTTTATGATTATTTAGAATGCGTTGATGGTGTAATTGAAATGCCACCAAAAATGAATTTGTTGAAATCAATAAAATTAATTAAAGAGATAAAAAAAGAAAATTTTGATTTGGCATTTTTAGTTTATCCGAGATTTTTAGTTGCGATAGTTCTGAAATTATCTAAAATTAAAAATAGAGTTGGGACTGCTTACAGATGGTATAGTTTTTTACTGAATAAAAAAGTTTACGAACATAGAAAACATTCAATCAAGCATGAAGCCGAATATAATTTAAGTTTATTAAAAAGTTTTAATCAAAAGGCAGATTTAAAAATTGAGTTTGGACTGAAAACTACAAAAAAAGATAAAGCCACCGCAAGCGATATTTTGAAATCATTCAAAATAAAAAATAAAAAATTTGTAGTTTTGCATCCGCTGAGTTTTGGTTCATCAACAGTGTGGCCAGTTGAAAATTTTATTGAATTAGCAGAAAAAATTTTATCCGACTTAAAGTTAAATGTGATATTTACTGGAATTAAAAAAGAAGAAGATTTCGTAAAATCAAAATTTAAAGATTGCAAAATAAATTTTGCATCAAATCTAAAAATTATGGAGCAAACCGCATTAATCGAAAAAAGCGCGTGTTTCGTATCTAATTCAACAGGTCCGATGCATTTTGCCGCGGCAATTGGTACGCCGGTGGTATCATTTTTTTCGCCGCTTCAAGGCACAAGCCCAACAAGGTGGGGACCAATTGTAAAAAAGAAAAAAATATTTGTTGCAAATAATGAAATATGTAAATTGTGCCGAGGTGGTGAGTGCAAATCAAATATTTGCATGGAGCAGATTTCAGTTAAAAGCGTTTTAATATCCATTAAAGAATTATTAAATGAGAAATAGAATTATAAAAATATTATTACTTATTTTTTATTTAGAATCTCTTGCGACTCAGCCAAATAATGTGGCGCCATTTTTGGTTGGAGAAAAATTAGTATTTGATGTGAAGTGGGGATTTATTGTTGCGGGAGAAGCAGTGATGTCAATTCCCTCGTACGATACGATTTTTGGAAAACAAGTTTACCACACAAATTTTTTGGTGAACTCGACTCCGACTTTTTCAATGTTTTATGTTGTTAAAGATAGATATGATTCTTTTATCGATTCGCAGGAATATTATTCATTAAAGTTTGAACAAGTAATTAGAGAGGGAAAATATAAAAGAGATTTTCGCGCAACTTTTAATTACAAAGAAAATATTGCGCAAACAAATTTTGGCGATTTCCCAATTACAACTTATGTGCAGGATGTTCTTTCAGCATTTTATTTTTCACGAACAATTGATTACACAAATTACAAACCTGGACAAAAAATATATTTAAATAATTTTTATAAAGATAAAACTCATCCACTTGAAGTTAAATTTATTGGGCGCGAAACTATTAAAGTAGAAGCTGGAACTTTCCGTTGTATAGTAATTGAACCATTTATGAAAGAGGGAGCGCTTTTTAAAAGCGAAGGAAGAGTTTTAGTTTATATGAGCGATGATGAAAAAAAAATACCAGTAATGGTGCGAACGAAAGTTTTAATTGGTTCGGTTGATGCTGAACTGAGAGAATATTCTGGAGTAAATGGAAAATTAACTGCAAAGGTAAAATAATGAGCAAGTACAAAAAAATCGAATTGCAAAATGTTAAAACTATCTCAATCAAAAAAAGAAAAAGTAAAGTTGAGTTAAATAATTTTGCGAAAATATTTAATCCTCAAAAAGAAAAATTTTTAGAATTTACAAATTCGCTCCCAAATATTTTGGCATCAGAAAATTTAAAAATCGTAGTTAATAAAATTATCGAATCGAGAAAAAAAAATAAACCGGTAATTTTGATGATGGGCGCGCATGTAATTAAAGTTGGGCTATCGCCAATTATCATTGATTTAATTGAGCGAAAAGTGATTACAGCAATTGCGATGAATAGCGCATCTGCCATCCACGATGTTGAGACGGCGCTTTTTGGGCAAACCTCCGAGGATGTTGCGGAAAATATTTTGGACGGTACATTTGGGATGTCGAAGGAAACTGGCGAATTTATAAATAATTGTTTGGTCAAGTTTCAAAATAATTCTGATTTTGGTTATGGCGAAGCGCTTGGTGCAGAATTAATTTCGCAAAAAGCAAAAAATAAAAAATTTAGTTTGCTTGCAACTTGTTATCAAAAAAATATTCCAATTACTGTACATGCCGCAATCGGTACGGATATTATTCATCAGCAACCAACTATGGATGGAGCGGCAACGGGTGAGATGAGCTTCCGCGATTTTAAAATTTTTGCAAATGTTGTAAAAGATTTAAAAAACGGAGGAGTTGTTTTGAATTTTGGTTCATCTGTAATTATGCCCGAAGTATTTTTAAAAGCATTGACGGTTGCAAGGAATCTCGGTTTTAAAGCAAATGGATTTACAACTGCAAATTTTGATATGTTAAGACATTATCGCCCAACTATGAATGTAGTATTGCGACCAACTCAATCTGGTGGAAAAGGATTTGATTTCAGCGGACATCATGAAATAATGATGCCACTACTTGCCGCAATGATTAAATCATCTTTTAAATAATTGTAATGAGCGAAATAAATTTCTCCGAAAATAAGTCAACAAGATTTCCTCCAATATTATTTGCATCGCTATCCTTGTTTGCAATTTTAATTATTTATCAAATTGGTGGCGTTTTGCTAATGGAGGGATTGAAAATATTTGGTGATAATTCAAATACAATGAGAATCGCAACTGTAATTGGTCAATGGCTTTTGTTGCTTGTGCCAGCATTAGTTTTAGCTAAATGGCAATTTGGCGATTTGAAAAAAATAATGCGATTTGATATTCCTTCTCCAAAAGAAGTTATTTTAATTTCATTAAGTGTGATTGCATTGACAATATTTTTAGAAGGATACTTGCTATTGCAATCTTTAATTCCATTACCAAATGAAATTAAAGATTTATTAATTCAGATTGAGAAATTGATAAATGAAACATTTAAGCAGTTGCTTAGCGTCAAATCTAATTGGGATTATATTTTTATATTTTTTACAATCGCAGTTACGCCGGCAATTTGCGAAGAAATTTTATTTCGTGGATTTGTGCTTTCATCATTTAATTTAAAATACGACAATCTAAAATCAGTTGTAATTACGGGCTTTATATTCGGTTTATTCCATTTTAATTTTACATCAACTATTGCTTTAATTGCAATTGGAATTTATTTAAGTTATTTAACTTATCGAACTGGCACGATTGTTTCCTCGATGATTGCGCATTTAACAAATAATACTGTGATGCTATTGATTTATTTTGTTTATCCTGAAAGTATGGAAGCATCGGCGAATATTTCTGATAGTACTGATTTTGCAAATATATTTTATATAATGATTTTATCTTTATTGAGTTTTTATTTTATAGTTATAAACTTGCCAAAAAAAGAAATGGAAAATAACTAATGCAACTATCTGATTTAACTAAAAGAATTATTGTAGCAATAATTGGTGCGCCGATTATTTTGCATGTTGTATATTGGGGTGGGTTGCAATATTTTATTTTCGTTTTAGGGATTTCGATTATTTCGCTTTGGGAGTTTTATACAGTTGCAAAATTTAAAGCCATTGCTCCTCAAACAATTTTTGGAATGATATTCGTTTCCGTAACTCAATTTGCAATTTATTATTATCCGACAAATTACGATTTATATTTTATATCATTAGTAATATTTATTGTAGCGATATTAACAAACGAATTATTTAAAAATAATGGTTCTGCATATTTTAATTTAGGAACGACAATAATCGGCGCAATAATGATTTCTATTTTCGGAATCAGTTTATTGTTAATCCGAAATCATTTAAATTTTGAAACTGGCGGAATTGCGATGATTGGAATTATAGTTTCATTTTGGAGTTGCGATACTTTTGCATTTATCGTTGGTTCAAAATTTGGGAAGCATAAATTATTTCCGCGAGTTAGCCCAAATAAAACTTGGGAAGGTGCAATCTCTGGATTTGTTGCATCAGTAGTTACAATATATTTATTCAAAAATTATTTTTATCAATTTAATAATTTATATTTTATTTTATCGCTCGGAATTATTATTGGCATATTCGGTCAAATTGGAGATTTAATTGAATCACTTTTCAAAAGAGATGCTGGAATTAAAGACTCATCAAGTTTTGTGCCAGGACATGGAGGAGTTTGGGATAGATTTGATAGTTTGTTTTTTGCGGCGCCAATAATTTTGATATTATTTATAATTTTCAAAATAATTTCTTGAACGAAATTCAAAAATTTCGTAAATTGTTTTTGTGCGAGAGTAATTCAGTGGTAGAATGCAAGCTTCCCAAGCTTGACGTCGCGGGTTCGATCCCCGTCTCTCGCTCACCAAAATCATTTTCGGACGCTTAGCTCAGCTGGTTTAGAGCGCCGCCCTTACAAGGCGGAGGTCGTAGGTTCGATCCCTACAGCGTCCACAAATTTTAAATGTTTTTTCTCAAAACAAAATTTTAATGAAAATCGCTACCATTAAATTAGAAAAAAAAAAATCCTTCAGATGTAATTTCATTATAGTTTTACACTTCCTTTACGATTATTTAACATTAGTTTTTGAATTTTGCACTATGAAAAAAATTATATTAACCAATGAATAAACATTTAAGAGAAATTGAAATAATAGTTTTGTCTGATATTCACTTAGGTGCCTATGGTTGCCATGCTGAAGAGTTGCTGAATTATTTAAAATCAATCAAGCCAAAAATGGTTATTTTAAATGGCGACATAATTGATTTTTGGCAGTTCAGCAAAAAAAATTGGACTGAAACAAATACTAAAATTGTAAAATATTTATTAAAATTAATCGGTAAAGGAATTCCAGTTTATTATTTAACTGGCAACCACGACGAATTATTTAGAAAATATACTGGAACAGAAATTGGCTCATTTCAAATTGTTGATAAACTTGTTTTAAATATTAACAACGAAAAAATTTGGTTTTTCCACGGCGATGTTTTTGATTTTACTATGCAACATGCAAAATGGTTAACTCAACTTGGCTCAACTGGATATGATATTTTAATTTTTTTAAATCGATATATCAATAAATTATTAAATGCAATTGGAAGAGAAAAAGTTTCATTATCAAAAAAAATAAAAGATTCAGTAAAACAAGCTGTTAGTTTTATAAATGAATTCGAAGCAACCGTTTGCGATATAGCTATCCAACATAAATATGATAGAGTAGTTTGCGGACATATTCATAAACCAGTTATCAAAAATCATGATAATGAATTTGGTAAAACAATTTATATGAACTCAGGCGACTGGATTGAAAATTTAACAAGCTTAGAGTTTGATGGAAATAATTGGTCGCTTTATAACTTCCAACCAACAAAACACGATGAGTCAGAGCAAAGTTCTGATAATTATTCCTTAAAAGAAATTTTCAATAAAATTCAGTTGGAAATTCTTGAAAACGCCTAAATTAATTTTACATTCTTAATATTTCATTTTCATCAATAAATTTCAAAAATGATAAATAAAAATCCATTTAAATTTTGGGTTGTCGCGGCAAATATGGGCTTCGGACATTTACGAGCTGTTTATGCCTTTGAAAAACAATCTAATAATGAGATTTTAGTTGCAGGAATTAATGATCATTCAAATAAAAAAGTTAAAAATCATTGGGATAAAATACTATTTGTTTATGAATTATTTTCCCGAATTCATGGTATTCCAATAATTGGAAAACCAATATTTTCGATTCTCGACTTCTTTCTATCAATTCCACCATTGAGAAAAAATCAAGATTATACTAAATCAAATTTTCAATTAAATATTTTGTATAAAAATATTAAAAATGGTTTATGTGATGGAATAATAAAAATAATATCTACAAAAAAAATTCCATTGTTGTCATCGTTTTATGCAACTTCTTTAGCGGCAGAAATAAATGGAGTTGAGAATAATTTTTGTATTATTTGCGATGCTGAAATAAATCGAGTTTGGGTTGCAAAAAAACCAAAAGAAAGTAATATAATTTATTTTACTCCTTGCGAAAGCGCTGTGGAAAGACTTTTAAATTACGGTGTGCCAAGTAACAATATTAAATTAACCGGGTTCCCTTTGCCAAATGAATTGACTGGAAATAATCATTCAATTTTAAAAAATAATTTATTAAATAGAATTGCAAGACTTGATCCGAATAATAATTTTATAAATAATAATCAAAATCAAATTGAGAAATATTTAGGTGAAGTAAATAAAAATCAGAAAACGAATAATATCCCAACTATTACTTTTGCAATTGGTGGCGCAGGCGCTCAAAAGGAAATTGGTAGAGCAATTGCAATAAGTTTAAAAAAAGAACTACAAGAAAATAAAATACATTTAAATATTATTGGTGGAATGAATAGAGATGTTTATAAATATATCAAAAATATTAAAAGAGAATTGAAATGTAAAAATATAAATATTCATTACTCAGATACATTTAGCATTTATTATAAAATATTTAACAATATTTTATCAACTACTGATATACTTTGGACAAAGCCCAGCGAACTATCTTTTTACACAGCGCTTGGTTTGCCAATAATCATGGCACCAGCAATTGGTTCGCAGGAAATTTATAATAATAAATGGTTGATGAGTATTGATTCTGCGATTGATCAAAAAAATATTTCAAATACAAGTAAGTGGCTTTTTGAAAAAATAAATTCAGGCGAATTTGCAAGATTGGCTTTTAATGGTTTTTTAAAAGCTCGGAAATATGGAACTCAAAATATTCTAAATGCTATGCAAAATGAGCCATTTATCGAGTCTATCCACGAGAACGAATCGTGAAAGAAAAATATTTATTTTGCTATTTGAAAACTGGCGGTGGACATTTCGCACCATCAAGTGCAATTGCAAATGAGATTACAAAATTAAATGGGAATAAAATTGAACCCATTCTTGTTGATGGACTGAGTCAATCCAATTTAATAGCAAAATTATTTATTGAATATGGTTATCGTTTTTTGCAAAATCATGCAAAGAAGTTATTCGAGTTATTATATGCGGCAAATAAAATTAATATCATCGGCAAGTATAATTTATTTTTATCCAATATATTTATTAAACCATATTTTCTAAAACTGATAAATGAAAAGCGTCCTTCAAAAATTATAATTTTACATTTCCTACTAATTAAACCTGTTTTACAAGCACTAAAAGAATTAAATATAAACATTCCTGTTTTTGTAGTAGTAACTGATCCATTTACAATTCACCCAATTTGGTTTAATTATAAAAATATTAAATATATTTTATTTAGCGATAAAGCAAAAAAATACGCTCTAAAATGTAAAATACCAGAAAACAATATTTATCAATTATCATTTCCAGTTGACGAAAAATATTCAAAGTCCCTTTCTCGGAGAACAATAAATTTATTAAAGAAAAAATTAATCATACCAATTGATAAAAAAATAATATTAATTATTGGTGGAGGCGATGGAATCCCGAAAGGGAATATAATACTATCCAAAGTATTATCCTCAATGCCAAACCATCATATTATAATAGTATGCGGAAGGAATAAATCATTATTGAATTATTCCGATAATCTGCAAAACAAATATTCTAATTTAACAGTTTACGGTTTTACAGATAAAGTTTATGAGTTGCTAAATATTTCTGATTTTATAATAACTAAATGTGGTGCATCAACTATTTATGAAATACTTTTACAGAAAAAAATACCAATTGTAAATCAATATATTTGGGAGCAGGAACTTGGTAACATGGAGTATATTCGTGATAATAAATTAGGTGTTTACGAAAAAAATATAGAAACAATCCCAAAAATAATTTACAATTTATCTAATGATGAACAATTAAATAATTTCTATCACCAAAATATAGCAAACCTCAAACTACAAAATGGAGTAAAAGAGGTTGCCAAATTCATCGTTAATTATAAATAGCCTGCAAAATAAGCCTTAAATCCTTCTTTTTAAATTACAATACGATAAACATTTCTTAACATTTATTTAACACGATTTTGCAATTTTTGCACTGAACAAACGGAGCATAAATGCAAAAAACTATTTTATTTACTTTTTTATTTTCACTTCAACTCTTTTC
>CAYIXI010000001.1:176825-229091 GCA_964367235.1 uncultured Chitinophagaceae bacterium
TTTTCACTTCAACTCTTTTCGCAAAACGGAACACTAAGCGGAACGGTTTACGATAAATCAACTGGCGAACCAGTTATTGGTGCAAATATTATTCTAATGAATTCAAAAATCGGTGTCGCATCTGATTTTGATGGAAAATATTTAATCAAAAATATACCTGTTGGAGTTTACAATATTAGAGTTTTCAATATGGGATATGATGAAGAAGTTATTCCAAATTTAGAAATCAAAGATAATAATATTGCAATTGTAAATGTTAAACTAAAATCCATAACTTATCAAACAGACGAAGTTGTTGTAACTGCAAAAGCTTTTCAAAATACAGAATCATCAGTTTTAAGTAAAAGAAAAAATAATGCCGCCATCGGTGATGGAATTAGTGCTGAACAAATTAAAAAAAGTACTGATGCAACAAGTGGTGATGCGTTAAAACGAATCACAGGTTTGCAACTTGTTGATAATAAATTTCTATTTATCCGTGGCGTTAGCGATAGATATAATCAAACGATGATAAATGGAACAAGTGTTACTTCAACAAGTGCTGATAAAAAAAGTTTTTCATTTGATATGTTACCTTCAAATTTAATTGATAATTCAAATGTTGCTAAAAGTGCAACACCAGATTTGCCAGGAGATTTCTCTGGAGGAATTGTACAATTAAATACAATCGACTTTCCAGAATCAAAACTTGTAAAATCAAGTTACAGTTCTGCTTTCAATGCCGCAACATCACAAAAAATGATTCGCACTTCACAACAAAATTCTACCGATTGGATTGGAGTTGATAAAGGTGTGCGAAGTTTCCCCGATTTAAATAATATTTCTTCTATTCAAAGTAATTTAAAAAATACATGGGCGCCAACTCAACATGTTGCTCCACTTAATCAATCAGTCGCATTATCTTTTGGTGATAGATATGAAGTCGGCGAACAAATGTTGGGAATCGTCAGTTCTGTATCGTATCGAACTTCTTATAATCGAAATCATTTCAATATTACAGACATTGAAAATGGCTCTAAAATAAGGGATTTCGCAGGTGATGTCGATAAATTTACAGTTCTTTGGGGAGGTCTTTTTGATGCAAGTATAAAATTAAATGAAGAAAACTCTATCAGCCTTAGAAATAATTATTTTCTTTCTGGTGAAGACCAAGTTTCATTTAAAAAAGGTTTTCATCAAACTGATGGTGATAGAAAAGATTATGCGTTAGAGTGGAATGAAAGAGAAATGTTAAGTTCTCAATTAACGGGCGAACATTTATTTGATGATGAAGCATTTAAATTAAATTGGCAACTTTACAATTCAACTTCGATGGCTTTGATGAAAGATCGTCGCGCATTAGAATATTCGCGAACTGAAGGCGCAAGTTCCGAAGATCCGTTTATTGCAAAACCTGGCGAGCGAGCTTGGAGTTGGTTGAATGATAATGTGAAAGGTATTAAAGCAGATTTAAAATATTCTCAAAGCAATTATATTTTTGCAATTCCTTTTACAAACGATGCAATAAATTTTGATAATATTTCTTTCAAAACTGGTTTCCTTTATGATGTAAAAAATAGAGATTACAAAATCCGATACTTCCAAGTTACAGATAGATATTTGGATTGGTCAAATAATTCATACAGAATTGAACCAGTCGAAACTATTTATGCAGAAGATCACTTCGGTCCGGGAAAATGGAATTTAATTGAAACTTCAAAATCATCTGATAATTATTTAGCTAATCAATCGTTAAGTACATTTTATGCATTGACAGATTTGGAATGGAAAATATTTGATAGAAAAACTCTCTTCATTGGTGGATTCAGATTTGAAAATTCAAAACAAAATGTTTATACAACAATTTCTCCCGATTCACCGACAGCCGATACTGCAACAATTGCGCAAGCAGATTTATTGCCATCATTTAATTTAACTTATTGGCTCAGCGATTTTATGAATTTCCGAATTGCATATAGCAATACAATTAATCGACCGGAATTTCGCGAAATGTCAAAAGCAGTTTATTTTGACCACAATAAATACGAATGGCTTTATGGAAATACCGAATTAAAACGAGCATTTATAAGGAATTTTGACTTGCGATGGGAGTTTTATCCTTCTGCTGGCGAAATTTTTGCTGTCAGTTATTTTTATAAAAATATCACAGATGCAATCGAAGAAGAAATTATAATTTCTGCTGGCGATATAAACAGAACTTGGTTCAACTCACCAAAAGCTGAAAATTTTGGTTTGGAATTAGAATTTAAAAAATCTTTCTTTAATACTTTATCTCTTTACGGAAATTATACAAGAGTAATTTCAGTTGTTGATTTTATTCAAGTTAGCGGAAATACAATTAATCCAATTACACACATTGCAACTCGTCCACTTCAAGGTCAATCTCCGTGGATGATAAATTTAGGAATTGGTTACACACATCCTATTATCAAAAATTCTATAAATATTTCTCTTAACTCTTATGGAAAAAGACTTGATGCAGTTTTAGGATTTGGTGAAGAAAATATTTATGAAGAGTCGCGTACATCAATCGACTTAACTTATATCCAACCAGTTTTTGATGGAATTGAAGCAAAGTTTTCTGTTCGTGATATTGGTTCACCAAATATTATTTTAACAAAAGGTGGAGCAGATTACAGAACAACAAGACGAGGAGCAACTTATTCTTTACAATTTTCTTTTGACATTTTAGAATTTTCACAAAAAATAGGATCATCAAAATAATAATTTATTAATAATCGAGTTATAATTTGTTAACATCAAATATTTATTTTTGCACAAATAATTTTATCAATCATCAATCACTAATTAAAAAGGATTTACAATGAAACAAAAAATACTTGTTTTAGTTTTTATAATCTCTGGCTTAACTTTTGCCGGAATTAAACCAACAAAAATTATTGGTGCTGGAGAAGCCGCAGGATACAAAGCTCCATATCATCAAAACTTCAATCTAACATTAAATAAAGATACAATTTATATTATGACTGGTCTTTATTATGTTGATTCAACTTTTACATTAATAGTTCAATCTGGCACAGTTATTTTTGGAGATAGCGCAACTGCCGCAACTTTAATTGTAAAACGCGGTGCAAAAATTGTTGCTAAAGGAACAAAGTCATTACCTATCGTATTTACAAGCCGAAAACCAGCTGGTCAAAGACGACGAGGTGATTGGGGTGGATTAATGATTCTCGGAAATGCGCCAATAAATAAACCCGAGCCAAAAATTGAAGGTGGAATTGTCGAAGGAAGTTATGGCGGAAATAAAGCTGATGACTCAAGTGGAGTTTTAGAATTTGTTAGAATTGAATTTCCTGGAATTATTTATCAAACAAATAATGAAACAAACGGACTTACAATGGGTGGAGTTGGAAGTAAAACCAAAATTGAAAATATTCAAGTCAGTTATTCGAATGATGATTCGTACGAATGGTTTGGCGGAACTGTAAATTTAAAAAATATTATTGCTTTCGGTGGAACAGATGATGATTTCGATTCTGATTTTGGTTACAGAGGAAATGTTCAGTTTGCATTTGGATTGCGCGATTCAAGTTTGTGGGATGCGGCAGGACAAAGCAACGGTTTTGAATCTGACAATGATGATTTGTCAAGTTATGCAACTCCAAGAACTGGTCCAGTTTTTTCAAATGTAACTTTAGTTGGTCCGCAAAGTGATACAACAAAAATTTTACCAATCGGAAATAAATTTGAACGAGCGGCATTAATCAGAAAAAATACACAATTAAGTATTCACAATTCTGTTTTTGTTGGCTATCCATTTGGAATGGAAATCAGAAATGACGGAACTGCAACAAGCGCAATTGGCGATACACTTCAAATAAGAAATATTAGTTTGCAATCTCGCACAAATGTTTTCACAAAACAATCTTCATCAGTATTAGTAACTTTTGATCCACTCGCATGGTTCACAACAACAGCATGGAAAAATATTAGTTCAACACCACGACAAGCAAGTGCAGTTGGTTTAGTAGATGCATTTAATCTTTTATCGCCAGATGCAAGACCTTCAGTAAATTCTGAAGCCACAACTGCAGGAACAGATTTCACCTCAAATCAATTAGTTGGTGGATTTTTTACATCAACAAATTATAGAGGAGCATTTGATCCATCAAAAACTAAACAAGAACAATGGGATGCGAACTGGACAAATTTTAATCCACAAGCAACAAATTATTTAGATGGTTCATTGTCGGTTGGTGATGAAATTGTTCCAAACGAATTTAATCTTTCGCAAAATTATCCAAATCCTTTCAACCCAACAACAGTAATTAATTTTTCACTTCCAAAAGAAAGCAAAATTAAAATTGTATTATTTGATGTAATGGGTCGAAAAATCAGCGTTTTAGCTGATGGAAGTTTCATCGCAGGCAATCATTCGCTAAAAATTGATGGAAGTAATTTAACAGCGGGAACATATTTTTATCAACTTGTTACTGGCAGCCAAACTTTAACAAAGAAGATGCTTTTAGTAAAATAAATTAAAATAAATTGGGGAAGTAATGTTAATTGAAAAAGCGGAATTTGTTTTCCGCTTTTTTATTTAAAATTGAATAAAAAGGAAAAAATATCTATGTTTGATGAGATGAAGAAGAAAATTTTAATTGTTGACGATGAAAGAGATATTGTTGATCTTTTAAAATACAATATTAAAAAAGAGGGATACGAAGTTTACACTGCAGGCAACGGCGAGGAGGCAATCGAACAAATGAAACTAAATCCTAATTTAGTTTTACTTGATGTGATGATGCCAAAACGAGATGGCTGGGAAGTTGCTCGGGAGATTCGATCTAAAAAAGAATTTGATAATACTTCAATAATATTTTTAACTGCCAAATCGAATGAAATTGACGAAGTACATGGATTGAGAATTGCAGATGATTATGTTGTTAAACCAATTTCAATGCCAACTTTACTTGCAAGAATTAAATTAAGATTAAATGATAAAAGTAATAAAAAGATTTCATCATCAACTGTAAAAGAAATTTATAAATATAAAACTATTGAAGTTGATAGAGATAAATACAAAGTATTTATAAATAAAAAAGAAATATTTTTTCCGCGAAAAGAATTTGAACTACTTTCATTTATGATAAAAAATGTTGGAAAAATTTTGCCTCGCGAACTTATTTTAAGTAATATTTGGGGCTCGGAAGTATTTGTTGGCGATAGAACAATTGATGTGCATATTAGAAAACTTCGCGAAAAACTCACCACGCTTGGAAAAGAAATTGAGACGATCAAAGGTGTTGGCTACAGATTAAACGAAGATTAATAGATTTGATGAATAGAAATTATATAAAACTTTCCCTCCAAATTATTTTTACATGGCTTTTATTTTATTTATTTACAAGTAATTATTTCCCAACAATTTCAATTTTCTTATTTTCACTCTTATTTTTAATGGGTGTTTTGTGTTTACTATTTCTTAACAGAAGAAAAGTGAACTCTGAAATAGAAAAGTTAAAACAAATTGCAATTGAGATTGAAAAAGGAAATTTTAATTTAAAACTTCCGCAAAGTAGCGAACTTAATAAATTAAATGAAGTATTAAATAAAATTTTAATTCTTTATCAGACTGAAATAATTAAACTTAAAAAAATTGAAAACTATCGGAGCGAATTTCTTGGGAATGTCTCGCACGAATTGCGAACGCCAATCTTTACAATTCAAAGCTCGCTTGAAACTTTATTAAATGGCGCAATAGATGATGATGAAGTAAATCGAGATTTTCTCGGGCGCGCTTTAAATAATTCAAATAGATTAAATGCTTTGCTGAGCGATTTAATGGACATCTCAAGTATTGAGACTGGAGCATTGACGATGAGTTTTAGATATTTTGATGCATTACAATTTTTCGAATTACTGAAAAATGAATTTGAAAAAAAATCACACGATAAAAATATCAATCTTAATTTTATTTTGCAAAATAACGATTTAAAAATTTATGGAGATAAAGATAGACTTCATCAAGTAATGACAAACTTAATTGAGAACGCAATTAAGTATTCACCAAGCGACACAAATATTTATATCGAAGCAACTGAAACAGAAAAAAGCACAACAATTAATGTGAAAGATGAAGGAGATGGGATTCCACTTAAACATCAAAAAAGAATTTTTGAAAGATTTTATCGAATCGATAAAGCTCGTTCGCGCGATGTTGGAGGAACCGGTCTTGGGCTTGCAATCGTCAAACATATAATAGAGGCGCACAATTCTACAATAAATGTTGAGAGCGAAATCGGTAAAGGTTCGCACTTTTATTTTTCCATACCTAAATAAAACCATTTTCTTGAAACTCCACTAATTATTTTTTATACTCATTAAAATAATTTAATTATGAAAGCACTAATTGCATCGGGCGGACATGGTTCAAGACTTCGTCCAATTACGCATACTCAAAATAAACATTTAATTCCGATTGCGAATAAACCAATTTTATTTTACGCAATCGAAAATGCGTTGAATGCTGGAATCAGCGAAATCGCCATTGTTTACAATGCTGAAACGAACGAAGTGCCTGAATATATTGGCGATGGAACTGAGCGGTGGGGAATAAAATTAACTTACATTCCGCAGGAAAAACCTGGCGGACTTGCCCAAGTCGTTTTACTCGCAGAGGATTTTGTTGGCGACGATAAATTTGTTTTTTATTTGGGCGATAATATGGTCGTCGGTGGATTAGAAAAATATAAAGATGAATTTTTAAAATCTGATGCAAATTGTTGGTTGACTTTATCGAAAGTTCCCGATCCGCAAAGATTTGGAGTGCCGGAAATTAAAGATGGAAAAATAATTTCTATTGAAGAAAAACCAAAAAATCCGAAGAGTGATTTTGCGGTAACTGGAATGTACTTTTACGATAAGAATATTTTCAAAGCATGTAAATCAATTAAGCCAAGTGAAAGAGGAGAATTGGAAATATCCGATGCACATCAATATTTAATTGATAATGGATTTTCGATTGGTTATAGTGAAATTACCGGTTGGTGGAAAGATACAGGCAAGCCACTTGATTTACTCGAAGCTAATCGTTTAGTTTTAGATAATATCATTTCTACTACAAATGGAAAGATTGATGACAAGTCAACAGTTTCAGGAAAAGTAATAATTGAAGAAGGCGCAATAATAAAAAATAGTGTGATTCGCGGTCCATCAATTATTGGAAAAAATTGTTTGATTGAAGATTGTTACATTGGTCCGTATAGCGCAATTGGAAACGAAACAGAGATAAAAAATAGCGAAGTTGAGTACAGCATTATTTTGCGAAATTGTAAAATTAAAAATGTTGGAATAAGAATTGAAGGAAGTATTTTAGGTAACGATGTTGAAATAGTTGAAGCAAAAGGAACTCCGAGAGTGCATAGATTTTTTATTGGAGATAACAGCCGTGTTGAAGTCGTATAACATAGAAAAACCAGTTTTAATTATTTTTAGTTTGTCAATATTGATATTTTTATTTGTTATGATTGGAGAGAAAACAAATATTAATTTTGGAACGAATAAAAATAAATCATTCGATATTCTGCAAGTCCAAAATAAAATAGATGAAGTTTTAAAATCCAGTGGCGTTGTCTCGATAAAGAGAAAAGAAATTAAAACGAAATTAAACCCCACTGGCAGAACCGAAGTAAAAGCTATATTTCAAGCCACTTTTGACCAAATTGTAATTTTACAAAAATTGCAAAACGAATTTGCAAGTGATAGTATTAAAGTTCAAGGCTCGGTAAGTGCAATTAAAGGAGTTCATTTAATTCATTTAAGTAGAAAGAAAAAAGTTTTCGAAACAATATTTTTGCAATTAGAAAAAAAGAAAATAGAATTAAAAATAGAAAAGAAAAAAAGGTAAAGTTATTAAACAACCTGAAGTTTTAGAAAAAATTGTTTCACTAGCAAAGCGTCGCGGTTTTGTTTTTCAATCAAGCGAAGTTTATGGCGGATTAAATGGATGCTGGGATTACGGTCCACTTGGTGTTGAATTGTTAAATAATATTAAACGACATTGGTGGAACTCGATGACATTGCGAGAAGATGTTGAAGGAATTGATGCATCGATTTTAATGCATCCTCGTGTTTGGGAGGCGAGTGGACATGTTGCGAATTTTACCGATCCGATGATTGATTGCAAAAATTGTAAAGCAAGATACAGAGTAGATGTTTTATTTGATGAACTTTCCGTTAAAAAGAAAAAAGAAATCCTCCGCGAATTATTCGCAAATGAATTTCAAGGTCAACAAAAAGATGAAGTGATTGAAGAACAATTTAATTTACGATTAAGTAACGAATCTGTTCAATCAAATGTTTTAAAAAATCTTGTTGCATGCCCAAGTTGTGGAAACAAACAAACATTTACCGATGCGCGGAATTTTAATTTAATGTTTAAAACTTTTGTTGGACCAGTTGAAGATTCTAACAACGCAGTTTATTTACGCCCAGAAACTGCGCAAGGAATATTTGTAAATTTTTTAAATGTTATCAACTCAACTCGTCAAAAACTTCCTTTCGGAATTGCGCAAATCGGAAAAGCTTTCAGAAACGAAATCAATACAAAATATTTTCTTTTTCGCACTCGCGAGTTCGAACAAATGGAAATGCAATATTTTGTTAAACCCGGAAGCGACGATGAAAATTTTGAATTTTGGAAGAATGAAAGAATTAATTGGTTCACTTCTCTTGGAATTAAACCTGAAAAACTTCGTTGGCACAAACATGAAAAGCTTGCTCATTATGCAAAAAACGCGTTTGATATTGAATTTGAATTTCCTTTTGGTTGGGGTGAAATTGAGGGTATTCATAACAGAACTGATTTTGACCTATCAAAACATGAGGAATTTTCGGGTAAATCATTTAAATATTTTGATAATGATACAAAAGAAAAATTTACACCATTTGTAATTGAGACTTCGGTTGGCGCGAGTAGAAGTTTTATGGCTTTTCTTTGCGCCGCTTTTGATGAGGAAAATATTTCAAATACTGATGGAACAAATGAGATGAGAACCGTTTTGCATTTTAGCCCAAAACTTGCGCCGATTAAAGCCGCAATCCTACCACTTGTAAATAGAGATGGAATGGATGAGATTGCAAAAACTCTCGCAAACGATTTACGAAAATCTTTCAAAATATTTTACGATGATAGCGGAGCGGTTGGTCGACGATATCGTCGTCAAGATGAAATTGGGACACCTTTTTGTTTTACGATTGATTCGCAAACTTTAATTGATAATACAGTAACTGTTCGCGATCGCGACTCAATGCAACAAGAAAGAATTTCAATGAGCAAAATAAAATCTTTTCTCGAGGAAAGGGTAAATTTATAAATTTACGATTTACACTTCTTTTAATTTCCACATTTCTTTTTTTTAACCAAAGTTTTTCGCAGTGGATTAAATCAAACGAATTCGATCAGTCAGTTCGGCTTGGAATTAATTACACATACAATTTAGAATACAAACAAGCTGAAGATGAGTTTTCAAAAATTATAAAAAAATATCCCGATCATCCCTCAGGATATTTTTTTATTGCGATGGTTGATTGGGTTAAAATATTGATTGATGCTGATAACAAAGAACATGACGAACGATTTATAAAAAAATTAAATATTGTAATTCAAAAATGTGATAATATTTTAGACAAAAATCCAAATGATGTAAGCGCACTATTTTTTAAAGGAGGCGCTCTTGGTTTTCGAGGTCGACTAAATGCTAACAGAGAAAATTGGATTTCAGCGGCAAACGATGGACGACTTGCACTTCCAATCGTACAAGATGCTTTCAAGATTGATCCTAAAAATTCTGATGTATTACTTGGAATTGGAATTTACAATTATTACGCGGCAGTGATTCCAGAGAAATATCCACTTGTAAAACCAGTTATGTATTTTTTTCCAAACGGAGATAAGAAAAAAGGTATTGAGCAAATAGAATTAGCGGCAAAAAAATCTAAATATGCTTCCACAGAAGCGAGTTATTTTTTAATGCAACTTTCGTATTCGTATGAAAATGATTACATAAAAGCTAATGAAATAGCATCATATCTTCATTCTCAGTTTGAAAAAAATTCTGTTTTTCATCGCTATTTAGGAAGAACTGAAATTGCACTTAGTCGATTTAAAAATGCAAACACAATTTTTATTGAAATTTTAAACAGATGCAATTCTAAAATGATTAAATCAGGTTATCATGCTATTACCAAAAGAGAGGCGCTTTATTATTTGGGATTAATTGCATTTTACGATAAGCAATTAGATAATTCGCTTAAATATTTTTATGATTGCGATGAATTATCCAGAAAAATAGATAAGAATGAAACATCTGGATTTATGGTGATGACAAATTTAAAAATAGGGATGATTTACGATTTGCAGAAAAAAAGAAGTTTAGCAGTTAAACAATATAAAAAAGTGATTGCTATGAAAGATTACGAAAAATCACTAGAGTTTGCGAAAAAATATATTCAAACTTCTTTTAAATAAGATTTGTGAATGAAGTAAATTAAAAATAATAAAGAGATTGATAAAAATGTAATCTCGGTAAAATATTCAAAAGGGAGAAGCCAAAACTCTTTTAAAATCTGCAACCGACCTAAAATTTCAATTCCGCTCCAAAATATTATAACCGTTGGTATCGCATATCGCAAAGCAGAGCCGAATATTGCGAATTTAATCAATTTGATAAATAAATATATTGACCAGACGAAAAATAAAACGCAAAAGAATTTTGTAACAAAATGTTCAACTCCGAAAAAAGAATTGTCGTAAAGTATCAGAAGTAAAATATAGAAAAACCAAAGTAGATAAATAGTTTCGACAAATGTAATTAGAGCAATATTTCTTTTTCTATTTATTGGCTCAATATTTTGTCGCAAAATATATTTTGTTATCCAAACAAAAAAATTGCAACCGCTCTGTTTATTAAAAAGGAAATAAAAAAATAATGTTCCAAGAAGTCCAATAGAAGATGGAAGAAGTAAATATTCTGGTTTAGTCATCTCGCCATCAGGAAAATGTTGAATCTGTATATTAAGTTTCTGCGAAAAATATACAAATGCAAATTCAATCCAACCAGTCCAAACAAAAATTGCAGAAATAAATCCAAAAAAAGATGCAGGACTTTCTTTTTTATTCAACGAAAAAAATAGAATTGCAATTCCAAAAAATCCTAAAAATCCAGCCAATAAAAACTGAAATTTCTCTCCACCAATATTTTGCATCAAAATCATTAGCGTATGCCCAAGTGGCATCACAAAAAGGACGAAAATAAAGGTTAAAATACCGGTGAATGGTTTTTTTTCGATTTTTTGAAACATGAATTAAAAATTAGAGGAAATTGTTATTCGATTCATCGAACCAATTGCGCCCAACGAGGAAAAAGAATAATCGATTAAAAATTCTTTTACTGAAACGCCGCCGCCAAATGAAAAACCACCCATGCCAGATTTTGTTCCGAGTTTTAAACCTTTTCGTTTTTCATTATTATAACCGAAACGAAAACGGAGAGATTTGCTTAAAGTAAATTCGCCACCAATTGAGAAATATTTTAATCGCTCTAAAATATTATTTTGTTCGACATTCAATCGGTGAAAATTTATATTTAATTCTAAAGGAAGATGTTCGGGTTTGATTGTCATCCCAGCTTTTAAATCAAAAGGAAGAGGTTCTTTTGTGTTACTGTAATTCTTAAGTTGTGTACCAAAATGTAAAAAAGACAAACCGAAAGTTAATTGATTTGGACCTGGAATATAATAGAGGACTCCACCATCAAATGCAATTGCGTTTGATTGATATTGAGCAATATTGGAAGTAATAAATTTTGATGTGATGCCAAGAGAAATATTTTCGGTAAAATATTTTGCGACTCCAATTGAAAGGGCTAAATCGCTTACAGAAAAATTACCTAAAATATTTTCGTTGGCGTCAATCTCCTCGAAATCTCCGTAGGATTGATACTGCAATCCGAATCCGATATTGCCAATATTTTCAACTAAATAATTTGCTGAAATATGTCCGTAAGTTGCATCTAAAAAAGCATTACCCAAGCCAACTGAAACTGTTCGATTTGCAATTGTTGAAAGTGCGGCTGGATTATAAAACATTCCATTCGGGTCACCCTTCATTGAAACAAAACTTCCACCCATTGCTGTAGCACGAGCGCTAATATCGCTTCGTAAAAATAAATAAGTTGGATTCCCTTCAGAAAATAAAAAATTGAAGGCTGAAAAAAATACAAATGTAAAAATAAAATTTCTTTTCATTGCACCAATTTATTGAATAAAGCCCAAAAATAAAAATCATTATTTTAATTAAAGCAAAATCTTTTTATTATAAAGCCAAATCATGAAATATTTTTATTTATTTTTATCAATATTAATTTTTGGATGCGCTGGACAGCGACCACCAACTGGCGGACCAGATGATACAACTCCTCCAGAAATTATTTCTTGTTTTCCCGAGAAACTTTCTACAAATGTTACAACAGATGAAATTCACATTGAGTTTAGTGAATATATTGACCGTCGCTCGGTTGAGGAATCGATTTTCTTTTCTCCCGCAATAAAAGATTTTGAATTTGATTGGAATGATACGGAATTAAAAATAAAAATTTTGGAACCACTTTTAAAAGATGTTACTTATGTTCTTACTATCGGAACTGATGTTGTAGATTTAAATAATAGAAATAGAATGGCAAAATCTTTTACGCTTGCCTTTTCAACTGGAAAAAATATTGATTACGGAATTATTAATGGAAAAATATTTGACGAGAAACCTGATGGTGTAATGATTTATGCTTTTAAAAATCCGAATGTAAATTTAGATACGATTTCTGTTTTAAAACATTTTCCACATTTTATTACTCAAAGTGGTAATGATGGAACATTTGAGTTATCTAATTTGGGTGTTGGAAATTATCGCTTGTTTGCTGTTAAAGATGAATACAGAAATCTTTTATTTGACATTGAAAGTGATAGGGTTGGATTTCCTCAAAGTGATTTTAAAATTACAAAGGTAGATTCAATTGTAAATTCAGTTTCATTTAAAATTGCAAAAATAGATACAGCAAAACCAAGATTGATTGAATTAAATGTGATTGATGATTCGCATCTAAAATTAATTTTTAATGAAGATTGCGATTCCCTTTCTTTGATTAGTGGAAAATATATTTTAAGCGATTCGTTATTGAAAAATCAGAAATCTATCGAGAAAATAAATATTGGAAAAAATTACAAAGAATTATTTTTGGTTTTAAACGAAAGATTGACAGAAGGTGAACATAATTTATCTTTAACAGGTCAAAAAGATTTATTTGGAAATCATATTCATCCTCTTGCAAGAGAAATAAAATTCATTTCAACCAATGCAAAAGATACAACAAGTCCAGAAATTGTGGAAACAAATCTTACGGATTACGCGCAGTTCGAAAATCTTTCAAAAATATATTTTAATTACGACGATGTTGTCAAAATAAATAATAATGCATTTAAATTATTTATGAGCGATTCAATTGAGATTAAATATGATTTGCAAATTAAAAATCTTTCCCGAGTTGAAATCACACCGAAAGAATTTGCAATCGGATCTGATTATACTCTAAAAATATTTCCAAGAGAAATTTCCGACGGAAGCCGAAACAGTTCAAAAGATTCTCTTAAAATATTTAAATTTAAAATAATTGATGAGGACAGATTTGGCTCGTTAAAAGGTATATTTATCAATGTTAAATCGATGAGTGGAAATGTGATTGTAAAAATGGAAAATATTTCTTCAAAAGAATTTAATTACAAAACTATTGTGAATGACCAGAATGAATTTATTTTTCCAAGAGTTATGGAAGGGGAATACAAAATTAGTTTTTTTGAAGATAAAAATATAAATGGTAACTGGGATGATGGAAATTTAAATCCATTTAATTTTTCTGAAAAATATTCTGAGCATTCACAAATAATTAAAATTCGCGCTCGCTGGCCTTTAGAAGGATTGATACTGAAATATTAATATTATTTTAAAATAATATTATCTGGCACAATCCACGCGTTAGCAAAACCTAAGTATTTAATCTTTTCAAGTTCAACAGTCGCTTCTTTTTTATTTTGGAAATTGCCAACTCTGATTTTGTAAATAGGCTCATCGAAAATCACATACACCGCTCCGTTGTAAATATTTTCAAATTGAGATTTGGTTAATTGAACTTGCTCGTATTCGTTCGAAGCAAAAATTTGTATTCTAAAACCACGAGTGGATTTTATATTATTTTCAATAGTTGAACTTTTTGAAGTATCAGTTGTTAAATTATTTAAATCATTTTTTATTTCAGTTTTATTCCATTTTATTTTAGTTGGGTAATTTGATGGACGAAGAGAATCGTTTATCTGTCCAAATGAGATTTGTAAATAAACAAAAAAGAAAAAAAATAATTTCATTTTGTTAAATACCAATTGGATGCCAAGTAGTTTTTATTTCCTGTGTGGATAGAATTAAATCGGGAGATAAAATATTTAATTCAGTTTCAGAAACAGAAATCACTCTTTTAACATTTACTGAAGATGATCTTTTAATTTCGGATAATTCTTTATCATTGTTGGTTGCAATTACAATCGCATTAACATCTAAATGAGTTGCAATATGTTGTGGGAGTTCATTCTTTTTTGCAGTTAAAATATTCACAACTCCTTTTGGCAAATCAGAAGTTTGCAAAACTTCCGAAAATGAAATCGCAACATTCGGATATTTTTCATTCGCAACTACAATTGCACAATTTCCACCGGCAATCACACTCAACATCAATCGCAAAAATCCAAAAGGAGAATTATTATCAGAAATAATTCCAACAACTCCCATCGGCTCGGCGAACGAAAAATTAAAATGCGAAGTAGAAACAGGATTTACACTGCTAATTATTTGTTGGTATTTATCGCACCAACCTGCAATATATATTGTAAAATCAATCGCATTATCGATTTCTTTTAAAGCAGTATGTTTTGAAATTCCCAAACTCATAATTTCTTCGACAAATTGCGATTTTCTTCCCTCGAGCATTTCTGCAATTCGATAAATTATTTGTCCTCGATTAAACGGAGTTCGATTGCTCCAATTATCAAATGCATTTCGAGCGGCGACAACAGAATTTCTAAAATCTTTTCTCGATGCTGATGAAATGTTTGCAATCAATTTGCCAGATTTATTTTTTAACTGTAAATATCTTCCCGATTCAGTTCGAGGAAATTCTCCGTTAATAAATAATTTGTATGTTTTTAAAACTTCAAGTCTTTTCATAAATTTAAATATGATGTTAGTCCGTGAATTCCACCTTCGCGTCCAAAACCGCTTTCTTTGTATCCGCCAAAAGGTGATGATGGATCGAATTTATTAAATGTGTTTGCCCAAATTACTCCAGCTCGTAATTTCTTTGCAAGATGAAATATTTTTGAACCTTTATCTGTCCAAATTCCGGCTGATAAACCGTAAGGTGTGTTATTTGCTTTTTCAATTGCTTCATCGATAGTTCTAAAAGTTTGTACCGCCAAAACTGGACCAAAAATTTCTTCCTGTATAATTCTGTGAGATTGGGAAGTGTGCAAAAACAAAGTTGGCTTGCACCAATATCCTTTTTTTGGAATAGCGCAATTTGTTTGAAAAATCTCCGCGCCTTCGGTTTGTCCAATTTTCAAATAATAATTTATTTTATCAAGTTGCGGTTTTGAGTTGATTGCACCAATGTCTGTATTTTTATCAAGCGGATTTCCAACAATTAAAGTTTCCATTCTATCAATTAATTTGCGGATGAAAATTTCGTAAATAGATTCCTGAACATAAAGTCTCGAACCAGCACAACAAACATGTCCTTGATTAAAAAATATTCCATTTATTATTCCCTCAACTGCTTGGTCAATCGGTGCGTCATCAAAAACTATTTGCGCGGCTTTTCCGCCAAGCTCAAGCGTTAATTTTTTATTTGTATCAGCAATAATTGTTTGAATTATTTTTCCAACTTCAGTCGAGCCAGTAAAAGCAATTTTATCAACATTTTTATGCTTTACAATTTCTGCGCCAGTTTCTCCGCCACCATTTACAATGTTCACTACTCCATCGGGCAATTCCGATTCCTGAATAATTTCCGCCAAAAGCATTGCGGTAAGCGGAGTTGTTTCGGCAGGTTTTAAAACGACCGTATTTCCGCAAGCAAGTGCTGGGGCAATTTTCCAAGCCGCCATCAAAAGTGGAAAATTCCACGGAATGATTTGCCCACAAACGCCAATAGATTTGGGGCTTTTATTAGGAAAAGCATATTTGAGTTTGTCCGCCCATCCAGCGTAATAAAAAAAATGATTTGCCGCCAGTGGAATATCGATGTCGCGCGATTCGCGAATTGGTTTTCCGCCGTTTAGCGATTCGACGACGGCAAACTCGCGAGCTCGTTCTTGAATCATTCGTGCTATTCTGAAAATATATTTGCCTTTTTCCTGCGGTGATATTTTTGACCAAACTTTTTCGTAAGCATTTTTTGCCGATTGCACTGCTTTGTCAATATCTTTTTTTGATGCAAGCGCAACTTCCGCGATTACCTCTTCGTTTGCTGGATTTATTGTTTCAAAATATTTATTCTCGATTGGTGGAATAAATTTTCCATTGATGAATAATTCATATTTCTTTTTCAATCGAATGTGAGAAGTCGATTCGGGCGCTGGGGAATAATCCCAATTGGTTTTAAATTTTATTGATTTTGGCATTTTAGTCTTTTGAAAAATAATCTAATGATTGATAATTTCCTTTTTCTTCTTTTACTAATTGCATTAAAATATCATTTGCAAGTCTGCTTGCGCCAAAGCGAAATAATTTTGGAGTCATCCAATCTTCGCCCAAAGTTTCTTTTAACATTACTAAATATTGTAATGCAGTTTTAGAGTTTGAAATTCCACCAGCAGGCTTCATTCCAATTATTTTTCCAGTGGAATAAAAATAATCTCTGATTGCTTCGAGCATCACAAGTGTAAATTGCATTGTTGATGCGGGTTGAATTTTTCCCGTTGAAGTTTTTATAAAATCTGCACCCGATTGCATTGCTAAAATACTTGCATGTCGAATCATATCAAGTGAGTCAAGTTCGCCAGTTTCTAAAATTACTTTCAAATGAATTTTTCCGCAAATATCTTTTATTGTTTTAATTTCGTCAGAAACAAATTCATATTCGCCAGCGAGAAATTTTCCGCGCGAAATCACCATATCAACTTCATCCGCTCCTTCGCCAACAGCAAGTTTTGTCTCTTCAATTTTTATTTTAGTGGAGGATTGTCCGCTCGGAAACGCAGTGGCAACCGATGCAACTTTTATATTTGTATTTTTTAATTCGTGTTTTGCATAACGCACCATCGCAGGATAAACGCAAACCGCGGCAACAGTTGGCAAATTCGCCATCGCATCGTGCAAATGCATCGCCTTAAAACAAAGTTGTCGCACTTTTCCAATCGTGTCGCTCCCTTCAAGCGTCGTCAAATCAATCATGCTCAGCGCAAGTTTCAATCCCTCAACTTTTGATTTTGACTTGATACTACGAGATGAAAATCGTGCGACTCTTTCGTCAACGCCAATTTTGTCAATCGCAAATTGATTTAAAATATTGAATTTCATTATTTAAGTATAATCAATTTTTTTGTTTGATTAAAATTACCGGCTTTGATATTGTCCGAATGGATCGCTATGCGATAAAGATAAATCCCACTCGATAAATTATTTGATTTGAAATTTATTTGATACGAGCCGGCTTCTTTTTTCTCATTTAATAGTGTTGAAATTTCTCTTCCGAGTAAATCGTGTACTTTGATAGTAACAAAACTATTTACCGGTATTTGATAATTGATTATTGTAGAATTGTTAAAAGGATTTGGATAATTTTGTTTTAATTCAAAATGATTTGGTGAAATATCATTTTCATTTACATCGCATATAAAATCATAGTAGGTAATAAATTTTAAATCATCAATTAACCAACCATCGAGGTTTTCGTAACCATCGCTTTCAAATTTAAAACGAATTAAAATATTATTTGATAGTTGTGATTTTGGAATAAAAATCTTTTCTAATTTCCAATCGTGATAAATTGCATCGTAACCATGTTCGAAAATTGGTACTTGTTTTGCAATACCGGAGCCTTCGGAAGTATATTTTCCTTTTAAACTTTTCCAACTTTTTCCCGAATCATTTGAGATTTGAATTTTTAAAAAATCATAATTTGTTTCGATTGAACCTTTCATCCAAAATCTCAATTCTGCACTTGCAACATTTAATAAATAAATTATATTTTTTAAAGTAATAGTTGTACTAAGATTATTTGCATATAAGCCATTTGGGCTTTCAGTTAATGCAAATAATCCATTTTTAGAATTTGTTGAAACTCCCCAAGAGCTTGTCGAATTCCATTTCAAATTTATTGGAGATTCAAAATCGTCAACTAAAAGCATGTTTGGAATTCCATCTATAAAATTTAACGTATCAAGTGTAAAACTTTTATCAGTTGAAATTGAAATTGCAAGCGAGTTAATTGTATCGCCAATACAAAAACCATTGTTATGTAGTAATCGAATTCTATAAACATCCACACCCAAAATTGGAGTTAAGATTGCAACGGAATCTATTATCTTAAAAATATTACTTCTATTTATAATATTTGTTGCTCTAATTTTAATTTGTGAATTTGAATTTCTCACACCAATATTTGCAACTTTAATATCAACAAACGATGTTTCAGCTAGTGTTTTATGAATGAAATCACTTTCGCTAATTTTATAAAAAACATCGGCGGATTGTGCTAAACTTAAATTCGCTCTTAAATTTTCCTCGGCTAAAGGTATAATCCGATTTACTTTTGGCCAAAATCCATCAATTGCATTTCCAACTTCTGGTGTGTATGAAATTATTTTTGGCTTTGCAATCGTGTCACCATACATCCAATCATCACTATCGCCATTTACATTGTAACCGACAGTTTGAATTCCTGTTCCGTAAGCATAACGATGAACTGTTGCTAATTCATTTGCAAGATTTCTGTATAAAATCGAGTCAGGTGTATCTACATCATTAAATCCCCAAGGATAAATTAAAAGATTTGAATATGTGTGATAATTAAAAGCAACACTGAATTTTTTATTGTTGCAAAAACCTCTAACTGCTTGCGTTTCTTTTTCAGAAAATGCCGCTGGTCCACGATAAGTTTCACTTGTTGGCGAACTGCTCGAGCCTTCATCATTGTATCCCCACTTAAAACCATAATTACGATTTAAGTCAACTCCAACTGTATCGTTTACTCCGCGAGCATAACGATTTTTTCTCCACATTCCGCCACCAGTTGGTTTTGTTCGTTCGTTGTAAAAATATCCATCGGGATTTAAAACAGGAATAAAATAAAGTTCGCGATTATTTAAAATAAAATTTATTTCTTTGTCAGTTTGATAATTTTCAAGAAGATGCCAAATAAAATAATAAAGTTGCGTCAAACTTTCGGGCTCTCTTGCGTGATGAAGCGCTGTGTACAAGGCTCGTGATTTATTTTCCGAAATATTTGGATTGCTCGAAATTTTTATTGCGATGATTGGTCTGCCTTGAAGTGTAAAACCAATTGTATCATTTTTACTGACAAAATTTGGAAATGCTTTTCGCATCGAGTCAAGTTCAGCCATTGATTCTTTTAAAGTGTAAAATCCCGCCATTGAGCCGAGATGAAAATTTTTAGGAGTTGAAGTTATACGAGTTGCAGTTTGAAATTGAGATTTTTTTTGTTCTTCTGAATAATATTTATCCCAATCTTCAATTAAATATGTGAAAGGGATTTGATTAGATTTTAGAATTTCAATTTCAGTTTCGCTTAAAAAAACCTCAATTTCATTGCCAATTCTACCACCAAAGTGGTCAATGGCTAAACCAAGCGTTGCAAGCCTTTTCATTTCAGTTTTGTTTGCAACTGGAATTTTTACTTTACTATATTTTTCCTCAGCTGATGAAATTGAAAATAATAAAATTAAAAAAAATATTTTCATTTATCTTTTACTCCTTTAATTTAAAATTCTAATTACCTAATTCTAAAAGACTGATTTTCAATTTTTCAATTGAAGATGAAAAATTTTCTTTTTTGGATAATTCTTTTTCTAAAATATCTTTTGGCGCGCTTGAAGTAAATTTTTCATTATTTAATTTTGCCATCACTCCGTGCAATTGATTTTCTAATCGCAAAATTTCTTTTTCCAAACGATTGCGTTCAACATCTAAATCAATCAATCCTTTTAAAGGAACAAAAATTTCATCACCCATAATTATTGCGCTTGCCGATGCTTGAGGTTTAGTAATATCTTTTCCAATAATAAATTCTTCAACATTGGTAAGTTTTTTCAAAATAGAATTGTTTTGTTCAAATAATAAAATTCTTTTTTCATCGCTCACTCGCATTGAAACATTTAATTTAATTGAAGGAGCAATATTCATTTCACTTCTAATCGAACGGATTGCGCCGATAACATTTTGCAAGTAAATCATTTCATTTTCGATTTGAGTTTTAATTTCGGATTCGTTCCATTTTGGCCAATCTTGCAAAGTAATAGTTTCGTTCTTTTTTCTTTCGGATAAGTTTTGCCAAATCTCTTCGGTAATAAATGGCATAAATGGATGTAATAATTTTAGCGAATCATCAAAAATTGAAATTGCTCGATCAACTAAAGTAGTTTTATAATTTATATCATCGGATAAATAAATTCGATGTTTTGTAAATTCAACATACCAATCGCAGAAATCGTGCCAGAGAAAACTGTACAAAATTTTCACTGCTTCGTTCAAATTAAATTCATCGAGCGCTTTCGTAATATTTTTTACTGTTGAAGAAAATCTTGATGAAATCCAAGTATCAATAAAATCTAAATTATGATTTTGCGAAGTTGAAGATAGGGAAGCGCCATCTAAATTTTCACGATTCATTAAAAGAAATCTCGCGGCATTCCAAATTTTATTAGCAAAATTGCGGCCAATTTCACATTTTTCATTTGAATACAAAACATCTTGCCCGATTGGCGCCAAATATATTACGGTAAATCGCAAAGCATCAGCACCGTAAGTTGAAATTACATCAAGTGGATTTGGAGAATTGCCAAGCGACTTCGACATTTTTCTTCCATCTAAATCGCGAATGATGCTTGTAAAATAAACATCGCGGAATGGAATTTCTTTTTGAAATTCTAATCCTGCCATAATCATTCTGGCAACCCAAAAGAAAATAATATCTGGTCCGGTTACAAGTGTATTGGTTGGATAAAAATATTCGAGATCTTCTTTTTTATTTGGTCCTTCGAAAACTGAAAATGGCCAGAGCCAACTTGAAAACCAAGTGTCTAAAACATCTTCATCTTGCACTAAATTTGTTGAACCACAATGCGGACAACTTTTTGGTTTTTCAATTGAGACAATTGCATTTTTACATTCAATCTTGCAAGCAGAGTCGCCGACACAATACCAAGCAGGAATTCTATGTCCCCACCAAAGTTGTCGCGAGATGCACCAGTCGCGAATATTTTCCATCCAATGTTCGTAGACTTTTGTCCATCTATCTGGATGAAATTTTATTTTTCCATCTTTAACAACTTGAAGTGCTGGTTCGGCAAGTGGTTTCATTTTTACAAACCACTGATCGGATAAATATGGTTCAATCACAGTATCGCAACGATAGCAATGCCCGACGCTGTGAGTATGATCTTCCATTTTTTCTAAAAGAGATAATTTTTCTAAATCGCGAAGAACTTCTTTTCTGCATTCGTAACGATCGAGTCCTTGATATTTTTTTGGAACATTCTCGTTCATTTTTCCCGAAGTATCCATCACAATTAATTGGGGAAGATTATGTCGAAGTCCGGTTTGATAATCATTCATATCGTGAGCAGGAGTAATTTTTACAGCGCCAGTTCCAAATTCAGCATCAACAAAATCATCAGCGATGATTGGAATAATTCTATTTGAAAGTGGAAGTAGAACATTTTTTCCAATTAAATTTTTATATCGCTCATCTTTCGGATTTACAGCAACCGCAGAATCGCCAAGCATTGTTTCTGGTCGAGTAGTTGCGACAGAAATATATTCATCAGCATTTTGAATTTTATATTTGATGTGCCACAAATGGCCAAGGCTTTCGGTAAAATTAACTTCGTCGTCGCTGATTGCGGTGTGGTCTTTTGGGCACCAATTGACAATATATTTGCCCTTATAAATCAATCCTTTTTCGTACAATTTTACAAAAACTTCCTGCACGGCGATTGAAAGATTAGGATCGAGAGTAAATTTTTCGCGACGCCAATCAAAAGAGGAGCCGAGTTTTCGAAGCTGAGTTATAATAGTAGAGCCATATTCGTTTTTCCATTCCCAAATTTTTTTGACAAATTCCTCACGACCAAGTGCGCGACGATAAATTCCTTTTTTAATTAAATCGCGTTCGACAACATTTTGCGTTGCGATGCCAGCGTGATCGGTTCCCGGAACCCAACATGCTTCAAATCCTTGCATTCTTTTCCAACGAATGAAAACATCTTGCAAAGTATTATTCAAGACATGTCCCATCGTTAAAATACCAGTGATGTTTGGTGGAGGGATTACAATTGTGTATGGTTTTTTATTTGGAGTTGGCGAGGCGTGAAAAAAATTATTTTCTTCCCAAAATTTATACCATTTGTCTTCGACTTCTTGTGGAGAGTAAGTTTTCGCTATAAGTTGCATTTATAAATATATTTTCCAATTGAAATAAAAAAAATTATCTTTCGAGCGCTAAACTAAGCGCAGTAGTTAATTTCAAAACATCCTTAGAAGTATTGTTAAGTCGGTCGCATAAAATTTGCGTTATATTTTTTAAAATATGGTAACCGATTGTGTGATTAGTTTCTATTAATTTAAAAAAATCTTCTCGGGAAATAACTCCGAGTACACATTTAGTTTTGGCAAGAACTGTTGCACTTCGTTTTGCATGTTTATCAAATAATGCCATCTCGCCAAACATTGGAGTTGAAGAACCGTTCAAAATTAAAAATTGTTTATCCTTTTGGTCAATTCCTTTATCGGGAAGTTTTAATAAAAGCGAACGAGTAATTTCGATTTCACCTTCGAACAAAATATACATTTCATTTCCAGTCTCACCCTCTTTGTTAATTGTTTCATCTTTGTGAATTGATCGTTCTTTAATAATTGAAATTATATTTTTCAAATTCTCGTTAGAAAGATTTGCGAAAATTGGTATTTGTTTTATTTTTTCTAATGAAAAGTTTTTCATAAAATTTTATGTCGATGTTGAACAGTGCCAATAATAATTGCGAATTCATCTTTTTTAATTTCATAATCAAGTTTAGGATTTATGTTGAGCTGAATGCCAGATCTTTCTTCAACTTTAATTCCAGACTCGCGAAATTTTCTTTCAATAAATTTATCAATTCCCGAACCTTCAAACGAAATCATATCAGAAAGGCTCATTTTTTCTTCATTTTTTATCAGTGCAATTAAAGTCCAATTTTCTTTCCGTTTGAAATGCAACATTAAATTTTCAAAAGATTTACCGATAAACTCATTTGGAATTTCAACGCGATGAATATCATTTCCTTTTTCGTAATCCAAAAGATTAAGCGTAACCTGCGTTGCGCCTGGAAAAATAATATTATTTGCGAGCATCATACCGATGTGTTGGTCGGATACTATTATATCGTCGGCGTTTGCGCGTTTTAGATGAGAATAATTTTCGTTATCAAAAAGATGAACAAAAATTTTTACTTTTGGATTGATGGATTTAATTGTTAAAACAGAATGTAAAGTTCTTTCGTCCGAAAGATTTCCTTTGCCGGCAATTACATCTGGTACAACTAAAACCGAACTTGCATATTTAATATTTGCATGATTTAAAATAGTTTCAATTGTATGATTGCCTCTGATGAAATCAATTTCAAGCGATGAATAAGTTTCAAGTAGCGCTTCCATTTTTTCCGGTTGAGATTCATTCACTAAAACAATTTTGAAATTATTATTATTTTTATGTGAATAGAGTGTAAAAATTCTCAAAATTTCTTCAACATGAGAATTCCATCCACAAATAATTATATGATTTTTTAATTTTGTCGGACTAAGTCCTTGTCGTTGTTTCATTTTTCTCTCAACAAAAATTGATGAAATAGTAGCAGTTAGCATCGAAAATAAAACTACACCACTTATTATTACTCCTCCTGCCATAACTCTTCCCATCGGAGTGATGGGATATTTATCGCCATAACCAACAGTTGCAATTGTTACAATTGACCACCAAAGCGCATCGCCAATTGAAGTGAACATTTGGTCGTTTTCAATTTTTTCAGAAAAATAAATTAAAACAGCGGCAACATACCAAAGCAGACTGATTGCCAAAGTAATTTTAAACAACTCGTTTTTTTTAATTATTTTAAAAAATTCCATTTAAAAAATTAATTTAAAAGTTTTTGAAAAACTTATTTTATTTCCAACATTATCTCTAACAGAAATTGAAATCTTATGCTTGCCGATTTTAATTTTTTCTAAAGGAAAATACAAAACTTTTTCTTTTTCTGTGTCATAGTCCGGAAAAATATTTTTTCCATCGAGCACAATATCAAGTGAAGAACTCGAGATGCCTGAGATTTTATCATCGATTGAAAATTGAAACAACCACGATTTATCTTTGTAAAACGGGTTGATTTTAAGATTGCTAATTATAGGCAATTCATTATCTTGAAGAATTGTGTACGAATTTATTGTGCGAGGATTGCGGTGGTCAAAAGAATTTGTTTCGAAATTTATTTCATTCGTTACAAAATTCCAACCGCCACCATTTCGGCTATAAAGAGCAAATTTATTATTATTTATTTCTTTTTGATTTAAAAAATATTTAACGGTTGCGCCATTGTTAAAAACTCCGGCAGTGTGCTCGATTTTATAAATTTTATCAGGTTTGTTTTGGATATTAAAAAGCGCTTCAGTTTGCAATGTATGCTGCGATAAATTAATTTCTAAACCACCATCGCTCGATGAAAATCGATTTGAAATATTCTTTTCAATTTTACGAACAAAAATATCGAAACTCTTTTCAATCCTAAATCCATTAAATTGATAGTAGCATTTAACTTCAAATGGACTATTTATTTCGTGTGGAACTTTGCCGATAAACTCGTTTGCACTTAAATTATAAAGTTTAATTGGTCGAGAATTATTTTTATAAAAAATAATCAAAGATGGTTTTTGCAGAAGCGGAGATGATGAAATAATTTTTAAAAAAAGATTTGAGCGATAAAGGATTGGTTCAATTTTTAAATTTGTGTTACTAACTAAATCGCTCGCGCTATAAAATGGATAAGAAGCTGAACCATCTTTTGCATAAGCAATTATTTTTCTGATTGAAGAATTATTTTCTTTAAAAGGGAGAGCGAAAATAGAATTATTATTTTCTTTAATCTGATAAAGATATTTAATCCAAATCTTTTTATCGGGAATAAAAAAACTTGTTTCTATTGAAGAGACATTTTTTACCGAATCAATCTGTATCATAATTTTGTCGTTATCAACTTCAACAATTTCTAACGCAGGAAATTTTGTTAAAAGAAAAACTCCATTTAATGTTGAAACATTTCCAGAGTAATCTTCTGCCTTAATTATAAAATTATGAAAACCATCCGAAAAATTATTTAATGAAATAATTCCCTTGCTCGTATTGTTAGCTGTATAAAATGGAATTGTTAAATCTTTTTCAACAAAAAGTTTTTGAAAACGGTTGTGAAATTCTTTCACCAAATCATACTCATAATAGAGCGAAACCTGTCGCGCTTCATTTGGACGATGAAAAGGCCTTTCGATATTGACGATTTCCTTATTATCGATTTCAAAAGTCAATTTATATTGAGTCAATCTATCGTCTCGCCCAAAAATATGGTCGATGATTTCAACTCCAAAACCAGTTTCGCCACCCAAATGAAGTGTATCGGTGATAAAAAATTTATTTGATGAAAATCTTTTTGCTAAATATTTTTGAGGAGTAATGTTGTGACCAATTCTGGCATCTTGCGAAAGTGGAAGAACGGCGAGCGCAGAAAAATTTGGAAAAATATTATCTTCAACATTTCGTAATTTCGGAAAAAAAAGTGGATTGATAGAATTTCCTTTTTTATCAAAAATTTCAAAATGTAGATGCGGACCACCTGCGCCACTCTCGCCGCTAAATGCAATTACTTCACCTTGCGTGACTGGATAATCATTTTTAGAAAAATTAATTTCCACTGAATATTTATTATTTCTTTTTTGTTCATTTAAAATATCAAAATCAAGTTTATCTGTAAATTTTTTTAAATGAGCGTAAAACGAAGTGAAGCCATCTTCGTGGCGAACAGAAATATATTTTCCATATCCATTTGGAGAGACAGAAATCTTTTCAATATATCCGCTTCTTGTTGCAACTACTTCTAATCCAGTTTGATGATTTGTGCTGATGTCAATTCCACCGTGAAGATGAGTTTCGCGAAATTCGCCAAATGTTGATGTGTAATTCGGTTTTATTTTTACTGGAAAAATATAATCGTTTATGTCTGTATTTAATCCCACGGAGAAGAGAAAATTTGGAGAGTTGCCAAAAAGGAAATTTGTAAAAAATAAAAAAAGAAAAATTCTCTGCATCAAAATTATTATTCCGCTACACTAACTTCGAGTTTGGTAAAATTATTTAAATTCGCAACAAGTTTATCTCCCTCAATTATTTTTCCAACTCCTTCTGGCGTTCCGGTAAAAATTAAATCGCCAACTTGTAAAGTAAAAATATTTGATAAATACGAAATCAATTTCTCAACCGAAAAAATCATGTTTGAAGTATTTCCTTTTTGGCGAAGGGTTCCGTTTATTTTTAAATCAAACTCCAAATTATTTGGCGCGCTAATTAAATTTTTTTCAACAAAATCCGAAATTGGCGCCGATGTATCAAACCCCTTTGAAACCGCCCACGGATTACCGATTTTTCGCGCATCACTTTGCAAATCGCGCATTGTAATGTCGAGTCCAATTCCAAATCCTTCAACGAAATCCAACGCATTAGTTTCGGAAATATTTTTTCCATCTTTGCCGATTAAAACAACAAGTTCAACTTCGTGATGAACATTGTTTGAAATCTTTGGCAAAATTATTTTTTCGCCATTAAAAATTATTGATGAGTTTGGTTTTAAAAAAATAATCGGTTCTGATGGAGCGCCGCCACCCATTTCTTTTGCGTGCTCTAAATAATTTTTGCCAATGCAAAAAATATTATTGATTGGGATTGATTTATTTGATGCAGAAAACTTTGCGAATTTATTACTCATTTGAAACTAAAATAGCCAACTCAAGCGATTTATTCAAGCATTATTCTTTGAAGTAGGATTTTATTCGAGTCAAAACATTTTCTCTAATATTTTGATAAAATAAATTTATATCTCCTTGATGAAAATCTTTTGTTGGATAAAACCAACTCCACCAAACTCGTGGACGATTAATCCATAAAACATTTCCGCTAATTTTTGCGTCAGTTAGATTTTCAAATATTTTATTGAAATCAAAAAGTATTGAACCTTTGTTTAATTCATAACTTCCAAAATTATTATCTTCTGTTTTCCAAGTTAAAGGATTAACAACTACCGATTTAAATTTTTCATTTTTTATTTTTTCAGTTAGATAACCATTTTGAAAAGTTCTCCATCCAACGAAGCAATTTGTTTGAGTTGAATCTGTGCAAACTTTTAACTGAGTAAAATAATCATCAGGAATGGCTGAGCCAACAACATAAGCGACAACTAATTTATCATTTAAAGGTTTTCCTTCAAAAAATTCTTTTAAAAGTTTTCCAGCCATTGTACTTCCTTGAGAGTGCGCGGCAATGATAATTGGTCGTCCATTATTCCAATGCTCCAAATAATATTGAAATGCATTTCTAATATCTTCGTAAGCAAAATTTAAAACTGAATCCTTTAAATTTTTATCTTCAACGGAATAAATATCCAAATGCGCTTGACGATATCGTGGTGAATAAACAGGACCAGCTATATTAAATGCCGTAGATTGAAGTAAAATCGGCCTGTTATCAACTTCGTTATTTATTTTTTCGTTATCAACTTCTGTGTTCCATTTTGTAAAATTATAACTATTAACATAAATAGTTGGGTACAGAAAAAAAACATCAACTCTGCCATCAATTTTCATTTCATTAAATGGCGCTGAAATGCTATCTGAAAAATCTTTTTTCAGTGAATGAGCCGCCCAATTTTTTAAATCGCTGTAATCAATTGTCTGAGAAGACAAACTGAAATGAAAAACAGAAATTATAACCAAAATATTTTTAATCATTTATTTAATTTATTAAAGTGTTAAGTAAATTTATTTTTTCATCTTTATTTAATTTTGAAAAATCATACAAATCATCCGGAGTAAATAATCCTACAATTGTTCCGATGAAACCACCAACAGCTCCAACTACAAAAGAGGTTTTTAAAATCGTATAAATTTGCTCATCAATATTATTTTGATTTGGAGCGATAATTAAACCGCCATAAACAAAACCAGTTACTAACCCAATTACTGCGCCTCGTTTTATTCCCAATTCAAATCCACCAATTTCTTTTCTCAACTCTATAATAGAGTCAATTGGAACTTTCACAATCATTCTTCTTTTTGAAACTTTCAAAGAGTCTCCCGATATTTTTAGAAGTTTAACTCCAGAAATAAAATTGCTATCGGAAAAAGTAACCTTCCAATTATTTTGCGAATAAATTTGAGTTGATAAAAATAATATGATAATAAATAATTTTTGCATTTTGGGTTCAAGTAAATTACGAAGGATTGAAAATTTTTACTAAAATAAGAAAATAATTATGATGGAACTAATTTTTTAATTAAATTTGCTTTAGTTTGAAAGGAAAAATATTGTCTACAACTTATAAATCTTCTGGTGTAAATATTGATGCTGGCGAAGAGCTCGTTGGCAAAATAAAAAATAAAGTCCGTTCGACTTTCACTAAAAATGTTTTAACCGATATTGGTCTATTTGGCGCATTTTATGAGGCGAAATTCCCTAAAATCAAAAATCCCGTTCTTGTTTCGAGTGTTGATGGCGTTGGAACAAAATTAAAAATTGCATTTCTGGCTAAACGATACGATACGATTGGACAAGATTTAGTAAATCATTGTGTGAATGATATTGCTGTGTGTGGCGCGATTCCACTTTTTTTTATGGATTATTTTGCGACGGGAAAATTATCTCCGAAAATTGCAGATGAAGTTATTTCCGGATTTGTAAAAGCTTGTAAAGAAAATAATTGTTCTATTATTGGTGGTGAGACTGCAGAGATGCCTGGTTTTTATCCCGATGGTGAGTTTGATGTATCTGGTACAATTGTTGGAGTAGTAGAAAAAAATAAAATTATAAATGGAAAAAATATTTTAAAAGGAGATGTTCTCATTGGGCTTGCTTCCTCTGGGCTTCACACAAATGGATATTCACTTGCACGAAAAGTTTTAATTCCAAAATTCTCACTCAATAAAAAATTTGACGAATTAAATTCTTCTCTCGCCGATTCTTTGTTAAAAGTTCATCGTTCGTATTTGAAACCAATAAATATTTTAGCAAAAAATAATTTAGCAAATGGTTTATCGCACATTACTGGTGGAGGAATAATTGGAAACACGATGAGAGTTATTCCTAAAAATTTAAAATTAAAAATTGATTGGCTTGCTTGGCAACGACCATTTATTTTCGATTTAATTCAGTCCGCTGGAAAAGTACCGGAATATGAAATGACTCGCGCTTTTAATTTAGGTGTCGGGCTTGTAATTATAACTTCTAAAAATAAAGCCGATAAAGTTTTAAATCTTTTAAAAACCGAAAAAGCATTTGTAATGGGAGAAGTAGTTTAATCTTTTTTCAAACTATCAAAAGCAATATTCGCGCTAATTAAAAACTTGTTCCATCTTTTCACATTCCTTTGGATTTGTGAAATGCTCGCCCAAAACTCATCTTTGATTTGCAAATTTGAGTTAAGAATTGAATCAACACCTCTATTATAAGTTGAGTCGCTAAAATTTCTCGCCAGTTTAATTTCGTCATGATAAATTATGATTTTCGCGTAAGTTGCGGTGAGATTTTTATCGAATTGAAACTCATCATTATTTTTGCATGACTGAAGCGAAATAAATGACATTAAAATAAAAATTGAAGTTTTGATTGACATTTTAGTGAATTTATCCTATCTTTTGATGTAAAAGTAATCAATTTTTATCAAAATATTCAATTTTTTATTCATTTTTAATCAAAAATAGCAAATTATGGCAACAACATCAGATTTAAAAGTAGGAATTTTTATTCGGTTCAACAACGATTTGTTTGCAGTTGAAGAAGTTCAGCATCGAACGCCGGGCAATTTAAGGGCATTTTTCCAAGTCAAAATGAGAAGTGTTGCAAATGGCAGAATTTTAGAAAACCGATTTCGTTCGGGTGAAGAATTTATTCTGGTTCGCGTTGAGAGAAAAAATTTTCAATATATTTATCACGATGGGCAAAATTACCATTTTATGGATCAGGAATCATTCGAACAAATTCCGGTTGACGAAAAATTGCTTGGCGATGCATCAAAATTTTTAAAAGAAAATGAAGTTGTAGAAATGATGTTTGATGGAACGACTGCAGTTGGCGCAACAATGCCAATGAGCGTTGAATTGAAAGTTGTCGAAACAATCCCGGGCGTTCGTGGCGATACTGCAACGGGCGCACTAAAACCTGCGACACTTGAAACTGGCGCAGTTGTAAATGTACCGCTTTTCATAAATGAAGGGGAAGTTATTAGAGTTGATACTCGTACAGGTCAATACTTGGAACGAGCAAAAAAATAATCACTTAAATTTTTGGAGCTAAAATGGATCTATCACTTGTAAAAAAATTACTACGCTTGATTGAAGAGAGCGATGTTAACGAAATTGAGTTAGAAGAAAAAGGAACAAAAATTCGAATTACGAAAAGTCTTCCGCAAAATTCTCAATCAATTCCTTATGCGATGCCAATGCAATCTTCGCAAATAAGTCTTCCGCAAATTCAAGCCTCCGCACCACAACCACAAATTGCAACTCCAAAAGAAGAGAAAAAAACTTTTCACGAAGTTCGTTCTCCAATTGTCGGAACATTTTATTTATCACCATCGCCCGAAGCCGCGGCGTATGTTGAGGTTGGTTCAAAAGTTTCTCCCGGTTCAGTTTTGTGTATCGTCGAAGCAATGAAGTTGATGAACGAAATCGAATCAGATGTATCTGGAAAAATTGTACAAGTAATGGTTGCAAATGGAAAACCTGTCGAATACAATCAGGTTCTTTTTTTAATTGATAAATCATAAATTTTTTTTTAAAGGAAATAAAAGTTGTTTAAAAAAATATTAATTGCTAATCGAGGAGAGATCGCACTTAGAATTATTCGCGCTTGTCGAGAGCTCGGAATTAAAACTGTTGCAGTTTATTCTGTCGCCGATAAAGAATCGCTTCATGTTCGATTTGCTGATGAAGCAATTTGCATCGGACCTGCGCAAAGCAAAGATAGTTATTTAAATATTCCACGAATTATTTCTGCGGCTGAGGTTACATCATCCGATGCAATTCATCCTGGCTACGGTTTTCTCGCCGAGAAAGCGCAATTTTCTGAAATCGTAACTTCGCACGGAATGACTTTTATTGGTCCAACTCCGGAAATGATAAACGCTATGGGTGACAAGGCTTTTGCAAAGGAAACAATGCGAAAAGCTGGCGTGCCTGTCGTGCCGGGAAGCGATGGAATTATTTCTGATTTGTTAGAGTTGAAAAAAATTGCAAATGAAATTAAATTTCCTGTTATAATTAAAGCAACCGCTGGCGGTGGTGGACGAGGTATGAGAGTTTGCTCAAATGAAGATGAACTTGAAAATGCTTTTAATACTGCGCGAGCTGAAGCAGAAATTTCGTTTGGTAATCCCGATATTTATTTAGAAAAATTTATTGAAGAGCCACGACATGTTGAGATTCAAGTTATGGGAGATAAATTTGGAAATGTTATTTCACTTGGCGAAAGAGATTGTTCCGTTCAGCGTCGACATCAAAAATTAATTGAAGAATCACCTTCGCCTGCAGTTGATGCAAAACTTCGCGAGGCAATGGGAAACGCGGCAATCAAAGGTGCGAAAAGTGTAAAATATTTAGGAGCTGGCACGATTGAATTTTTGCTCGATAAAAATAAAAATTTTTATTTTATGGAAATGAATACTCGAATTCAAGTCGAGCATCCTGTAACTGAAATGGTAACGGGAATTGATTTAATAAAAATGCAAATCGAAATGTCTGCGGGGAAAAAACTTCCGAAGAAAAAAATAATTCCAAACGGACATGCGATTGAAGTTAGAATTAACGCAGAAGATTCAACAAAAGATTTTCGTCCATCACCAGGAAAAATTACAGCACTTTATTCTGGTGGTGGATTTGGAGTTAGAATCGATACACATATTTATGCTGGTTACACAATTCCACCTTATTACGATTCGCTAATTGCAAAATTAATTGTTCACGCTCCAACCAGAGAAGAAGCGATTTCAAAAATGTATCACGCACTTGATGAAGTTATCATCGAAGGTGTAGCGACAACAATTCCGTTTCATCGAAAAGTAATGTTGAATGATAAATTTATTAGTGGTAATTTTGACACATCATTTATCGATTCACTATCATTAAAAGAAAGTAAATAAAAATGAATTTTCCTGAAAATTTATATTATACAAAAGATCACGAATGGCTTCGCGTTGAGGGAGAATTTGGTTTTATCGGAATCACTGATTTTGCGCAAAGCGAACTTGGCGATGTTGTATTTGTTGAACTGCCAAAAGTCGGCGCAACTTTAGAAATTGAAAAAACATTTGGAACAATTGAAGCGGTAAAAGCTGTCTCCGATTTATTAGCCCCAATTAGTTGCGTAGTTGTTGAGGTAAATGAGGAAATTTCAAACACACCCGAAATTGTAAATAAAGAGCCGTATGAAAAAGGATGGATGGTTAAAATCCAAATTTCAAACACGAGCGAACTTTCGTCGCTCATGAGTTGTGAAGCATATAAAACATTTATTGCAAAATAATTTTTGCAAAAGTTTTTCGCAATATTTTCTCTTCTTTAAAAAATGAATAATAAAAATTTTTCTTCGCGGCATATTGGTTCAAATCAAAATGAAACAAATGAAATGCTCAAAGCAATCGGCTCTGTTTCGATTGACGAGTTAATTGACAAAACTATTCCAAACTCAATCCGATTAAAAAATAAATTAAATTTACCCGAGCCGATGAGCGAGGAAGAACTGCTTGCTAATTTAAAAGAAATTGGATCGAAGAATTTAATTTTCAAATCTTACATCGGACAAGGATTTTATAATTGCTACACGCCTACGGTAATCTTGCGAAACATTTTAGAAAATCCGGGTTGGTACACACAGTACACGCCATATCAAGCAGAAATTTCTCAAGGTCGACTTGAGTCGCTTTTAAATTTTCAAACGATGATTTGCGATTTAACAGGAATGGAAATTGCAAACGCATCTTTACTTGATGAAGGAACGGCGGCTGCTGAAGCAATGACGATGGCGCATAATTTATCAAAAAGTGAAATCGCAAATAAAATTTTTGTTTCAAAAAATATTTACTTGCATGTTTTAAGTGTGATGAAAACCCGCGCACTTCCACTTGGGATTGAAGTTGTGGTTGGTGATATTTTTGAAACTGAACTCGATGAAAAATATTTTGCAATTTATTTTCAATATCCCGATGACAATGGCGAATTAAAAGATTTTTCAAAAATTACTGAAAATGCAAAATCAAAAAAAATAATTTCAATTGTTGGAACGGATTTATTGGCGTTGACTTTATTTTCTCCTCCCGGAGAATTTGGTGCTGATATTGTTCTTGGCAATTCGCAAAGGTTCGGTGTTCCACTTGGTTACGGCGGACCACACGCGGCATTTTTTGCAACTAAAAAAGAATTCGTTCGTTCGATGCCCGGAAGAATTATTGGAATTTCGGTTGATGCAAACGGAAACAAAGCGTACCGAATGACTTTGCAAACTCGCGAACAGCATATTCGCCGCGAAAAAGCTACATCAAATATATGTACGGCACAGGCGCTACTTGCAAATATTTCGGCAATGTATGCGGTTTATCATGGCGCCGATGGGCTGAAAAATATTGCGACGCAGGTTTTTGATTTGACCAAATCGCTTGCCAATTCAATTTCAAAAATTAATGGATGCAAAATACTTTCTAAAAATTATTTTGACACTCTATTAATAGAGGTGGAGAATCAACCTCAGATAAAAATTGAGGCTGAAAAAAATAAAATAAATTTTAGATTTGTTGGAGAAAGTAAAATTGGAATTTCGCTTGATGAAACTACTACTCTAAATGATATTCAAACGATAGCAGATGTTTTTTGCAATGCGACCGAAAATGAAAAATTTAAAATTACGATTTCAAAAAATAATTTTGATGAGTTGCCGAAAAATTTAATTCGAACTTCAAAATATTTAACTCATTCCGTTTTTAGTAATTATCAAACTGAAACAGAAATGCTTCGCTATTTAAAGCGACTCGAAAATAAAGATTTCTCACTCGCGCATGGAATGATTCCTCTTGGCTCTTGCACGATGAAACTAAATGCGACAACAGAAATGATTCCGATTACATGGAATGAGTTTGGCGCGATTCATCCATTTGCTCCGAAAGAACAAACTGGTGGTTATCAAATTATTTTTTCGGAACTTGAAAAATATTTATGCGAAATTACAGGATTTGATTCCTGCTCGCTTCAACCAAATTCCGGAGCGCAAGGAGAGTATGCGGGCTTACTTGTAATTCACCAATATCATTTAAGTCGAGGAGATGAAAATAGAAATTTATTTTTAATTCCATCATCGGCGCATGGCACAAATCCAGCGAGCGCAGTTTTAGCTGGCTTCGAGGTTTCAATCGTAAAGTGCGATGAAAAAGGAAATATCGATTTAGATGATTTAAAACTAAAAGCCGAATCGAACAAAAACAGACTTGCTGGATTGATGGTAACTTATCCATCAACGCATGGAGTGTTTGAAGAAAATATTCGAGAGATTACAAAAATCGTTCACGACTTTGGCGGACAAGTTTATATGGATGGCGCAAATTTAAATGCGCAAGTTGGATTGACACAGCCATTTTTAATTGATGCCGATGTTTGCCACATAAACCTGCATAAAACCTTTGCAATTCCGCATGGTGGCGGCGGACCCGGAATGGGGCCGATTTGCGTTAAGAAACACCTCGCAGAATTTTTACCAACACATCCAGAAATTTTAGTTGGTGGACGAAATGGAATTGGCGCAGTTTCATCTGCTCCGTGGGGAAGCGCGAGCATACTTTTAATTTCGTACGCGTACATAAAAATGCTTGGCGCAAATGGTTTGGCTGATGCAACTAAGTTTGCAATCCTAAATGCAAATTATTTAAAAACAAAATTAGAAAAAGAATTTACGATTCTTTACAAAGGTGAAAATGGATTTTGTGCGCATGAATTTATTTTAGATTTGCGAAACACAAAAATAAATTCAGGAGTTGACGCTGAAGATATTTCAAAACGATTGATGGATTACGGATTTCATGCGCCAACGGTTTCATTTCCGGTGCACGAGACGATGATGATTGAACCAACTGAAAGCGAATCGAAATTTGAACTCGATAGATTTATTGAAGCGATGTTTATGATTAAAAAAGAAATTGCAGAAATTGAAAATGGAATTTTTGATAAAACCGACAATGTTTTAAAAAATGCTCCTCACACATCAAGCATGGTTGTAAGTGATAATTGGTCGCATAAATATTCGAGAGAGAAGGCAGTGTTTCCGATTGAAAGTTTGAAAAGAAATAAATTTTGGCCAAGCGTTGGAAGAGTTAATAATTCTTTTGGAGATAGAAATTTAATTTGTACTTGTCCACCGATTGAAGATTACGAAAAAAAATGAGCGAAGAAAATTTTAAATCTGGTTATGTAGCGTTACTTGGCGCACCAAATGCCGGTAAGTCGACTTTGTTAAATTCGCTATTGCAACAAAAACTTTCAATCGTTTCAAGAAAACCACAAACCACTCGGCATAAAATTATCGGGTTAGCATCAACAAAAAATTATCAAATTGTTTTTCTCGATACTCCCGGCTTGATTGAGCCAAAATATTTATTGCATCAAATAATGATGAAGAGCGCTTTGAGTGCGATTGAAGATGCAAATATAGTTGCGCTACTGGTTGATGTAAAATATTGCGAATACGAATTGAGCCAGCCGGAGATGCAAAAAGCACTTGCAAAAATTTCGCGACTCGGACTTAAAACATTCATTTTGATCAATAAAATTGATACGATTAACAAGGCTGAAATAATTCCGCTAATATTAAAAGCACAATCTATTTTTCCTTTTGATGAGATAATTCCAATTTCCGGATTGAAACAGATTAACACAGATAATTTAATCGAATTATTTTTAAAATATTTGCCAGTTCATCCACCATTTTTTCCACTTGATGATTTGAGTAATGCTGACGACAAATTTTTTGTATCGGAAATAATTAGAGAAAAAATATTTAAATTATACAAAAAAGAAATTCCTTATAGCACGGCAGTACAAATTATTGAATTCGCTGAACGAGACCGTGGAAAATATTACATCAACGCTGAAATTATAATTGAGAGAGAATCTCAAAAAGGAATTCTGCTTGGTCAAAAAGGATTAATGTTAAAAAAACTTGGGGAGATGGCGCGAGAGGATATTGAAAAATTTTTAAATCACAAAATATTCTTAGATCTGTTTGTAAAAGTAAAAACAGATTGGAGAGAAAAAGAAAATTCATTAAAAGATTTTGGATACATGTAAAATATTATGGCAACTATAAAAGCATTTCGCGCTTTGCGATATAATCAAGAAAAAATTAATTTAGAAAAAGTTATTGCACCACCGTACGATGTAATTTCTCCCGATGAACAAAATAATTATTACGATAAAGATCCGAAAAATATTATACGATTAATTTTGGCACGAGAAGAAGATAGATACAGCGCATCTAAAAAATATTTTCAAGATTGGCAACTCGATCAATCGCTTGTGCGAGAAACTGATGAGGCAATTTATCCACTTGAGCAAAGTTTTATTTCAAATGATGGAACGGTTGTCAACCGAAAAGGATTTATTGCATTAATTAAAATTGAAGAATTTGAAAAAGGAATTGTTCTTCCGCACGAAAAAACTTTATCAAAAGCAAAAGAAGACAGATTGAAACTGCTTCGCACTACAGAGGCAAATTTTTCGCAAATCTTCGGGCTCTTTTCGGATGCAGAAGGATTAGTGCAAAAAGAAATTCAAAAGGAATTAACTGAAAAACCAATTTGCGATGTTGAGTTTCAAGAAGTAAAAAATAAAATTTGGAAAATCACAAATAAAAATATTATTGACTCGATTGTTAAAATTATGAGTAGCAAGCAAATTTTAATTGCCGATGGACATCATCGCTACGAAACCGCCCTTAATTATCGCAACGAAAAAAGAAAAGAAATAATAAATTTTACTGGGAATGAATCGTTTAATTTTGTTTTGATGTTTTTTACAAATTTAAATGATGATGGACTTGTAATTTATCCAACGCATCGCGCAGTTCACTCGATTGAAAATTTTAACTGGCAGAAAATAAAATCAATTTTGCAAAACGATTTTGATATTATAGATTGCAAATCAAAACAAGAGATGACTAAAATATTGCAGAATTTTGATTCTTTTTCCTATGGAGTGATTGAGTCAAATCCAGCAAAATTTTCTGTTTTGCACTTGAAAAATTCTGAAAAGATTAAGACATTGTTAAGTAAGTCGTTGCCAAACGAAATAAAAAATTTAGATGTTGTTTTGTTGCACGAATATATTTTGCGCGATTTGATTGGAATATCCGACGAAGCGCAAGCGAAAAAATTAAATATAAATTATTTGCAAAAAATTGCTGATTGCGTAACTGAAGTTGAAAATAAAAAAGTTAATATTGCATTTATTGTAAATTCGACAAAAATTAACCAAGTTAGACAAGTGGCAGAATCGGGAAATATTATGCCACAAAAGTCAACATTTTTTTATCCGAAACTTATTTCGGGATTCATTATGAATAAATTAGATTAAAATGGTTTCTCCATCTCGAATCATATTAGGATATGTTACGGTTTGTCTTGTGTGGGGTTCGACTTGGTTAGTAATAAAATTTGGAGTGGTTGATGTAACTCCAATGCTCGCCGCATCAATCCGATTATTTATTGCCTCAGTAATTTTATTTTCCATAATTCAATTTCGACGAATAAAAATTCATTGGACAAAAGAATCAAGAAAACTTTATGTGATAATTGCGCTAACTGCTTATGCAATTCCATTTGCACTTATGTATTGGGGCTCGCAATATGTTCCATCGGGGCTTAACTCACTTTTATTTGCATTCTTTCCTTTTGCAGTTGCGATATTTTCTTTTTTTATGTTGCCGCACGAAAGACCAACTCCATCAAAAATAATTGGAATCGTTTTAGGGTTTATCGGACTCTATTGGATTTTTTCAAGCGACATTCAAATTACAAATTCAAATACTTTGTATGGAATGATTGCAGTAATCATTAGCGCAACTTTAAACGCATATAATATAGTTTACACTAAAAAAAGTGGACAGGAAATTTCTGCGTTTGTTTTAACTTTTGTTCCGATGTTTTACAGCTCTATTTTATTGCTTTTCGGTTCATTTATTTTTGAAAGTTATACTCATGTTCGTTTCACTCCAACCGCAGTATTTTCAATTATGTATCTTGCAATTCTTGGTTCGGTAATTGCATTCGTATCATATTATTGGTTATTAAAACATTTAAAAACTGCAATAATTTCTTTTACCGCATTTATAACGCCAATTATTGCTTTACTTTTAGGAAGTACAATTGGTGGCGAACCGCTTTCGAAAAATATTTTTGTCGGCGCAATTTTTGTTTCGATTGGAATTTTTATTGCCAACTTTGATGAATTAAAAAGAATCAAAGGGAAAAATTTTTTCGATTAAATTTTAATGATTAAAAAAATTTCACACATTGGCATTGCTGTAAATAATCTTGATAGCGCAAAAAATAAATTTGCTCAATTGCTAAATTCTCAATCAAGTGTAAATGAAATTGTTGAAAGCGAAAAAGTTGAAGTTAGTTTTTTTAAGATTGGAGAGAGTCGACTTGAACTTTTAAAAGCTATAAGCGAAGACTCATCTATTGAAAAATTTATTTCTAAACGAGGCGAAGGAATAAATCATATTTGTTTAGATGTTACTGATATTGAAAAAGAAATCGAAAGACTTACTTCGCTTGGATTTGAATTTATAAATAAAGTTCCCATCGTTGGCGCGCATAATTGCAAAATCGTTTTCATTCATCCAAAATCTGCAAATGGTGTTTTAATTGAGTTGAGTGAAAAAATAAATGAAATCTAATTCCGTCCACATTACTTTTGTAATATTTTTATTTTTTCTCGCATTGATTACTTTTATTGCAGTTGGTATCTTCGGCTCTTCATTTTACTTGACTCCAATTATTGAACGACCATTTCACCCCGAATATAATTTATTAAAACCAAGCGGACCGATTGGTCATGGTTATGGAATTATTGGTTCGCTAATGATTACAATTGGAGTAATTTCTTATTCAACAAGAAAAAGAGTTCGAGCATTGGCAAGCATTGGTAAAATTAAATATTTTTTGGAGTTCCATATTTTTCTTTGTTTGCTTGGTCCGATACTTGTAATGTATCATACAACTTTTAAATTTGGCGGAATTGTTGCGATTAGTTTTTGGAGCATGACTGCAGTGGTTTTAAGCGGAATTATTGGCAGATATATTTACAATCAAATCCCGAAAAATATTGCTGGCAACGAACTAAACTCTAAAAGTTTATTTGATGATTACAATTTGCTTGCAATAAGATTAAAAAATGATTTTGTTTTTATTTTTGCTGGTGGAGAGTTGCCGTATGAATTATTAAAATCATTTGGAATTGAAATGCAAACGCAAGTTTTACAGAAATGATTCAAAAAGCGAAATTAAAAAATAAAGATTTTACACTTTCCGAAAAACTATCTTCGCTCCCACATTTGCCCGGCGTTTATCTTTTTAAAAATGAAAAAAATAATCTGCTGTACATTGGCAAGGCAATAGATTTAAAAAAACGAGTTAGCCAATATTTTGCCTTTTCAAAAAATCATTCTCCAAGAATTAAAGTGATGATTGAGCAAATTGCAGATTTAGAAACCATCAGTACAAAAAATGAAATAGAAGCATTAATTCTTGAATCGAATTTAATTAAAGAACGAAATCCTCGTTACAACGTTGTACTTCGCGATGGAAAAAGTTATCCATACATCGTAATTACGAAAGAGCCTTATCCGAGAGTTTTTGTTACAAGAAGAGTTTTAAATGACGGAGCAAAATATTTTGGACCATTCACGGATCTGTTTGCTTTGCGAACTTCTTTAAAAACAGTTCGCGACATTTTTAAAATTAGGAGTTGCAATTATTTTATAGATGAGAAAAGTATCGAATCAAAAAAAATAAAAGTCTGTTTGGATTATCAAATAAAAAAATGCGATGGACCTTGCGAAGGATTAATCTCACAAAATAAATATAATGAGATGATAGAAAATGTCGAGCAAGTTCTTCGTGGAAAAATTTCATCTCTTCGAGATAAATTGCAAATCGAAATGAAAAATTCTGCTAATCAAAATAAATTTGAAGATGCCGCTACTCAACGAGATAAAATTAAAGCGCTCGATGTTTACATCAACAAACAAAAAGTGCTTGATTTGAAAATGCAAGATAGAGATGTCGTTTCAATTGCAAAACAAGAAAGCGATGCCTGTGGAATAATTTTGACGATACGAGAGGGGAAATTGCTTGGAAAACGGCACTATTTTATGGGAAATATTTTGGCTTCGACTGATGAGGAATTAATTGAATTGATGATGCAAAAATATTATTCGAGCGGAGTTGAAATACCAAATGAAATTATTTTGCCAATCGAAATTGAATCAATTAAAAGCATGTCGGAATATTTAACAGATTTAAAAAATGATTCGGTAAAAATTATTTCGCCAAAAAAAGGAGACAAAATACTTTTGATTAAACTTGCCGAGCAAAATGCAAAACTTTTATTGAATGAATATTTATTTCACAAAATAAAAATTAAACAGACTGTTCCGCATGTTTTAAAATCGTTGCAAAGAGATTTAAGATTAGAAAAAATTCCGAAGAGGATTGAGTGTTTTGATATTTCGCATTTTCAAGGAAGTGAAACTGTTGCATCGCTTGTTGTTTTAGAAAATGGAAAACCGAAAAAGAGCGATTACAGAAAATTTAAAATTATTTCACTCGCTTCTGGCGAGGTGGACGATTTTAAAAGTATCCGCGAAGTTGTTTTTAGAAGATATAAAAGAGTGCAGAACGAAAAATTAAATTTGCCAAACTTAATTATAATAGATGGTGGCAAAGGACAACTTTCAAGCGCGATTGAATCATTAGAAAAATTAAATTTGCAAAATATTCCAATTATATCTCTTGCTAAAAGATTGGAAGAAGTATTTATTCCAAATCAATCTGAGCCAATAATTTTACCGAAGACTTCATCATCATTAAAACTTTTACAACAAATAAGAAACGAAGCGCACCGGTTCGCAGTAACTTTCCATTCGCAATTAAGAAGCAAAAGAACTTTGGAAACTGAACTCGAAGCAATTAGCGGAGTTGGGAAAAAACGAGTAAAAGAATTAATTGAAACTTTCGGTTCAGTCGAGAAAGTGAGGCATGCAACTACGGAGCAACTTTCAAAAATTGTTGGGGAGAAACTCGCGCAAAAAATTATTTTATATTTTTCCGATAACGAACAAATCGAACTTTGATTTTATAAATTTGATGCTTATTTTTATTCCACACGGATTATTAATTAATTGAAAGGATTTATTTATGGAACAAATTAACGAAGTATTGCAGGTTTTATATCGCTGGATTCATATTATTTTTGGCGTTATTTGGATTGGTCATTTGTATTTTTTTAATTTTGTAAATGGACCATTTGCCGCAACAATCGATGGCGATACAAAAAAGAAAGTCGTACCGGAATTATTACCACGCGCTTTATTTTGGTTTCGTTGGGGCGCGGCTTGGACTTGGATTACAGGAATTTTAATGTTGGAATTTTTATTTTACAGAGGAAGTAAACTTGTAGCAACATCACCAGATTTAATCTCAAGCGCAACTTGGATTATGGTTGCGGTAACCTTTTTTGGATTTGCTCTTTACGATTTTTTAGCAAAAAGTTCGATTGGAAAAGATGCAAAAAAATTTGGCGTTACATCTTTTATAATTTTATCTGCAATAATTTATCTTTATGTCAATTACGGAAGTTTTAGTTACCGAAGTATGTTAATGCACACTGGAGTTTTGTTCGGAACAATTATGGCGGCAAATGTTTGGATGAGAATTTGGCCATCGCAACAAAAAATTATTACTGCAATTAAAAATGGCGAAGCTCCTGATGCATCGCTTGTTGCACTTGCTGGTCAACGCTCACGACATAATACTTACATGTCAGTTCCATTACTTTATACGATGATTGGGCAACACACAACAGTTTTTGCTGGTGGCAATTTTGGTTTGACAGAACAAAATGCTTGGGTTGCTTGGCTTGTAATTATTCTACTCGGATGGCATATTGTTTTTCAATTTTATAAACGAGCAGGAAAAGTTAAAGGATTTTAATTCAGATTTGAAATTAATAAATCCCACGAAAGTGGGATTTTTTTTGTGTAAAAATTTTGACCAAACGCAAAATACTTTTGACTTTTGCTATATCGGTTTCACTCTTTTTCCCATCTTGAGCTAACGTTGTGCGAATTGCAAATGTGTATGACTGCGAAGCGTTGGCTCATTGCATTCTATTTTTCTTAAAGTTTTCTGCTTGGTCAAATATTTCGTCATACACTTCATCCCGTTCTACTGGCGGATAACCAAACTCATCAAGCAATAAAATCAATCCAACTTTCAATGCTGATTTTATATCGTCCCGTTTATTCCAGTCAGGAAATTTGGCTTGGCTGTCAACCAAATCTTTTACGGCTTTTGAAAGTTCAATCAATTTATCTTCGGGATAAGTGAAGTCATATTTTTTACATAGCTCCAACAGAATATCGTAAAATGCTTTTTCCTCAAAGTCAATTCCCAATGCTTCACCTGCTGAAAATTCTTTATGTACTTCCCAAATCATTTCAGTTAATGCTTCTGCCATTTCCTCATACACTTCACTACGCAGCACATCATTTTCGTCCCGTTGGTTGTAGCGTTCTACAAGTGCCTGAAACTTTTTAGAAAAGTCAATTCCTTTAACCTTGTTTACTTTCCGAATCTCACTAATCACTTTAGCTAATAACTGTTGAAGCAATTTGATTTTGGTGTTCGGCAATTTGATTTTATCAATCTTTGCCAAATAATCTTCATCAAAAATGTCTTGTTCGGTTTCTGCTTCGTCACCGAGTTTGAATATTTCTTCTACTCCGTCACTTTGCAAAGCCTCCTTTATCATTTCCCGAACCCTTGCGTTCATTTGTGCCGTGTCAGGCGCATTTCCTTTGGTGAGTTTGAAAACAATGGAACGAACAGCCAAATAGAAGTGTGTGTAATCTCTTTCAAGTTGTGTGAGTTGTTCGCTGCCTGCACAAATATCATAAGCGGCTTTCAGTCGTTTTACTAAACCCATAAATCGGGTTTCAAATTCTTTTGTCTGCTGTGCAAATTCAGCAGCCAAATTCAAAGTGTTTAACTGTTGTAAAGTTGTTCCCTTAAAATATTTTGTACTGTCAAATGTGTGAAACAGCTTTGCCAAAAGGTCAAGATGATTTCTTACAATGAGAATTGATTCAGCAATGTCTTCAAAATTGTCTTTGTCTCCTTCGCTGTATTGTTTCAAAGCAAGATTCATTTGTTTTTTAATTCCGATATAATCCACAACCAAACCTTTATTCTTTCCTTCGAATTTTCGGTTTACTCTTGAAATGGTTTGAATTAAATTGTGTTGGCGTATTGGTTTGTCAATGTAAATGCTGTCAAGGAACGGAACATCAAAACCAGTGAGCCACATATCCACCACAATCGCAATTTTGAAATTTGATTTTTCATTTTTGAATTGTCTGTCTAATTCTTTGCGATTATCTTTTGTGCCAAGCAAATCATAAAGTTCTTTCGGGTCGTCTTTATCTCTTGTCATTATCATCTTCAACCGTTCAATCGGTTTCAGTTCTCTGCGGTCTTTGTCGGTGAGTTCTGCTCCTTCTTCGGCTTCTCTTTTCTCTTTCCATTCGGGTTTTAGAGTAATTATATTTTTGTATAATCCGTAACCAATTTCTCTGTTACTACAAACAAACATTGCTTTTCCTTTTACGGTAGCACCTTCCAAAACTCTGTTTTCATAATGCGTAACAAAATCTACTGCCAATTCTCTTAAACGGTCTGGGTCGCCAAGTATGGCGTACATACTTGCCGTTTCTTGTTTGCTTTGTTCTATTTGGTAATCATTGGCTCCCGCTTCTGCTGCCTCTTCGTAATACTTTTCAATTTTTTCCAACTCTCCATTTTTCAAAGCAACTTTTGCTGCTCTGCCTTCATAAACAATTCTTACGGTGATTTCATCTTTCACCGATTCAGTCATGGTGTAAGCATCCACCACTTTACCGAACACATCAAGCGTTGCATCAATCGGTGTTCCTGTGAATCCAACAAAAGTTGCATTGGGTAAAGAGTCGTGCAGGTATTTTGCAAAGCCAAATTTCTTTTCAACTCCTTTGGCTGTTACTTTTATTTTCTGGTCAAGATTTATTTGACTGCGGTGTGCTTCGTCTGAAATACAAATTACATTTTCTCTTTTGGTAAGTAATTCTGTGTCCTCTGTAAACTTGTGAATAGTGGTGAGAAAAACTCCACCGCTTTGTCTGCCTTGTATCAGTGCTCTCAAGTCTGCTCTGCTTTCCACACTCACCACTGTGTTGTCGCCAATAAAATTTTTTGCGTTGGTAAACTGCCCTGAAAGTTGATCGTCTAAATCTGTTCGGTCTGTAATTAAAATAATAGTAGGACTTTCAAAGTGTTCGCTTTTCATCAGCAACCTTGTGAGGTAAAGCATGGTGAAACTTTTTCCGCAACCAGTAGCACCAAAGTAAGTTCCTCCTTTGCCATTACCTTTTGGTTTCTGTGCCGTCTTTATGCTTTCGTATAAAACTCTTGCCGCATAATATTGAGGATAACGGCAAACAATTTTTTCATTCTTCTTTGATGTGTCGGGAATGTAAATGAAGTTGCGGATGATGTCACGCAAACGGTTGTGATGAAACATGCCTTGCACCAATGTAAACATGCTGTTAATGCCGTCAACATCTTTTGCAAGTCCTGCAACTCTACGCCAACCATAAAAAAATTCATACGGTGCAAAGAATGAACCTGCCTTGTTGTTCACTCCATCGCTGATAACACAAAAGCAATTGTATTTAAACAGTTCTGGAATGTCTCTGCGATAACGAATTGTGAGTTGATTGAACGCATCAAAGATTGTTGCCTCCTCACGGATTGCACTTTTAAATTCAAATACTACAACTGGCAAACCATTGATGTAAATAATTCCGTCAGGAATTCTTTTTTCGTTGCCCGTAATTTCCAACTGTGTTACAAACCTGTAAATGTTGTTGTCTTTGCCGTAATCCGTTTCATCCCCGCCTGCCTGATAGTGGCGGGTAGGTTCTGCAACTACATGAACGGCTTGGTCGGCATGTGGACTGCGTTGCTTTTCTAAACCTTTGTAATCTATCAGTTGAATGTAAATGTCTTTTTTGCTGCGGTTTTCTCTTTTGAGGATAAAACCGTCCGAAAGCATTTTGATAAATGTTTTGTTGCTCTCATACAAATCGGAAGAGGGGAGCGTTTTAAGTTGAAGAATAATTGACTTGGCTTCAATTACTGTCAGTCCTTCTTTTTCATATTGCTTCAACAAAAACTTTTGCAAATCTTCTTCAATCAAAACTTCATCAACAGCACGGGAAATAGTTTCGCCTAAGCGGTGGGGAAAATTTTCATTCTCCAACAACTCGGCAAATGACTTTTCTAATTGTGCTTCTGTGAATTTCATTCAATTCTTTTTATTAATTCTTCAAAGCATTTCGCTACATCATTTTCATCAGGAATTGGTCTATATGCTAAAGCGGATAGTTCAGTTTGATATTTTTCTGTTAATTGTTTCCAGATGGTTGAAAAATCATTTACCAAGGGATATTCAGCAATCAATTTTTTTTGCCAACCTTTTGGCTTTTCAAACATTTCTCTATCGTGTTGCAGAATGGTATCAAATTGTTTTTTAAACGAATCGGATGCTACAAATTCAATACACTCAGGATTTTTCATCAAGTAATACAAATCATAAAAGTGTCTTATTTTTTCGGAGATACTTTCAACAGTATTTTCCTTAAATGAAAATCGAATTAACGATACCATCTTTTCCAATAGCGTTTGTTCTTTGCTCAATACGTTCACTTCAAAGGATTGGAGATTGTATTCTTCAATGTATTTTTCATTGCTTGTTTGCATCAAAAAGTCAAACACCATACTCTGAATGGTAAGTCGTTGATAAGGGAAAGGATTAGCAAACGAGTTTATTTCAACAATGAGTTTGTTATTTGCATTGCCTTTTTCAGTTGTAACATATTCAAAAACAGATTTTCTGAATCTTGAACCTTTACTTGTTACACCTTCCATTTGCACTTCGGTTAAATCAGGTGTTATTTCTTTTTCAATAGTTCGGATGATGGTTTTAATCTCATTACCTGTTTTACCCTTGTCGTTTATGATGGCAATATCTACATCCTCCGAAAATCGCTCTATGAGATTATATCCTTTTGATAGCGATGTACCTCCTTTAAAAACGGATTCATCAACATATTTACTTTTTGCTAAATGACTCAACACCAATGTTATCCAGTAATCTTTTTCTACAAATTCCAACTTAATATCCAAGTGCTGTGATGCAGCCCTCAACGTGTCGGAAAATAATTTTATTTCGTGGTGCAACTTCATTTGATGTTCCATTTTGCAGCGGCAGGAAATACTTTATCTACGCCAGATAATTTGTAAGTGCTGATATGATTTAATGATTTTCGCAACGGCTCTGTCAACTGAACTTTTCCTGCTGCTTCTAACAATGCTCCCAGCAATGCTCTGGCGGCAGGCGGATATTTTAATGCCAACCTTACCAAGGTGGTTTTATCTTTTTCGGCTAATGCTTTTACAATTGCCAATAACCGTTTGCAAGCCGTGGATGCATTACTGTCAGGTATTTTTTTGATGTAACGGATTGCATCTAAAATTTGCAACAGCGGAATATTGTCTTTGGTAATGGTATTTTTTTGTTTGATGAAAGCAATGGTGTAGCGGTCTCTTTTAAACGAATGACGGATTTCGTTTTTGCCAATTTGAATGGTGTTGCTTACCTGTGTGGTTAAGCCCAACTGATTGTAAATGCTGTAGCCCGTGAGGTAACCAATGAGTTTGCCATTGCTCTCCAGCAAATCTTTTACAATTTGTTTTTGATTAGGTTGTAGTTTTCCGAATGGTGTGGTTTCGGGCTTGTAAAATTTTCCTTTTGCCAGCTTTACAATTTTGCCCGATGCCGCCATACGGTTAAGCGTTTTTATGATGGCTTCTTTGCGGTTCACCTCGGTGATAAAGTCCGCATAGGTGAACACATAGCCGGTGGGCAATCTGTTTATTGATTCTGCAATGTATTCAGTGGTTTTCATGCGAGGGCAAAGATAGTTAAATGTCCAGTTTATTTGCAAATAAACTGGACAAATTCCAACTGTTCGGAATTTCCGACAAGTTGGTTTTGCCAGTAGTTCGGAATTTCCGATTTACTGTTTCTGCAAACGCTTTTTCTAATTGTGCTTCGGTGAATTTCATTTATTAATTTACTTGTTTAGGAAAACAGATAATCATATTCAACCAACTGTTCTGTTTCTGATTCGGAGAATATTGTTTCAATCTTCTCAACTTTCTCTCCAATTATGATTTCTGTTTCTTCTACTATTTTTTTGAATTTTGGATTGAGCCAATCGGAATTCCAAACGGCTACATTTCTATCCATAATTTTTTCACACAACTTTCCTGTATATGGAATTGCAGGGTCAATCTTTAATGTCAGCCGTTGAAGCCAAACATTCAAATAATTTGTGTTCGGCAATTGACTGAATTTGTTTTTGATTTTAAGTATGGTTTCTTTTTGCTCTCCTATGTCTTCAATTTTTGTAATGATGAAACTCAGTGAAGCGGTTACTAATTCAAACAATCTTGGATTGTAGTAAGCAAGGTTTACCAAAATGCTTATTAATACTTCAATATTTTCTAATGGCTTTCCATCTTTTGAATTCTCTTTCGCTTGCAGCCACTCTAAAAAATGTTTTGTTTCTGTAAACAGAGAACCAGAGTTCGGAAATTCTTTTCCCAAAACATAAAGTTGTATCAGCCATTGTTGAACATTATCTGTCTTGCGTTTATTGTAAATCCAGTGAACTTTGTCTTGCTTCAAAGAACCTAACACAAGGTCATCAGTAGAATGTGTTTTAGAAGAATTGATTTTGAAATTAAGTTTGGTTAAAACTTCGGAAAGAACTTTTGCAATTTCAGAAGATTCCTGAACGCTATTTGTGAAAATGCGATAGTCGTCTCGGTAACGAATTATTTTGTAGTCAGTAATTCCAACCTTGTTTAATTCTTCTGTCAAAAGTAAATCGCCAAAACCTAAAACGATTTCAGCAATGAAATCCATCAGTGTTGAACCTTGTGGAATGCCATTGGTTTGTCCAAACGACATTGACTGAATGTGTTTGTCAATGACAACACCAACAAGATTAGGATTATCACGGTTCTCTTGCTTCTTTGCTTCTTCTGTTTTGTGTATAGCCCAAGAAATACTGTGTGTGTAAAGCGAACCGTAACAGTCCGCAATATCTAAGTGCAAAAGGTGATTGTATTCCAATGCAAAGGTCAGTGACCTTTGTTCTACCAAATGAATCCAATTATAAATTTGATTTAGTTTGTCAGATTTTTCATTCTCTTCTGCAACTGGGATGCTGTGGCATTCAATTTTATTATTTGAGAAAAACAATTTGAATCTATCTTGAATGAGTTTCCAGTTTTCTGCTTTTGTAATTTCCTGAACCAAGAAAACATAAATGGCTGGATGAATCAATTGCAATGGTCTCCAAGCGTATTTTCCATCTTTATTATTGAACAAAATATAATTTACACCTTCAGCATCTTTCGGTTTTAATGCTGTTGTGGATTCGTGCAAATATTTTCCTGAAAGTTCTTTAGAGAGAATGTCTAATAATTTTTGAAATGAAAAATACTCGGGTAACTCAAATGAGCAATACCTTTCCTTCTTTAAGAAAAATGCTTTTGCTTCTGCATCGGTTAAATCTAAAACGGTTTTCATTTTTAATTTTCTATGGTTGCAAGTTTTGAGAGTAGCAAATCTTTAATCGCTTCAAGTTTTAGTGTTTCTAATTCTTTGTTTTTCTTATGCTCAAATAATTTTTTTATCAAAGCATTAAATGACAATAAAACTTCTTTATCAGGAATAACAATGTCAATGTCTTTTATAATTTTTGTATTGATTGAATCGACAATTGAAGATGTTGTTCCAAGTGCGTTGAACTTAAAATAATCAAAGAAGCAATAAACATATTCAGTAGATAATCTTGTTTCTTCTGAAATTATAAAATGTGCAATGGCTTCGTTTGAAAGCATTTCCTTTGTTGTTATTGCAAGTTTTCCAATTGACATTTTAAAACTTAAAATGGTTGTGTTGATTGGAATTTTTGGAATAGAAAATTTTGCAACTGCCTTTTTAGAAAGAGTTTCATTGGTATTGAAAATATATGTTCCGCAACTGACAATATCTTTAATAGAAATCCAATCAGTAGAATCTAAATTTGAATTAAACCATTCTTCTTGAATTCTTGGTGGTGTTCTTCCAATTGTGATTTTAAATTCATTACCAACTTTATTTACTTTCCAACCCTTCGGAATTTCCTTTTCCAATTCCAAATTCATTTCCATTTCTCCACCACTGCTTTTATATGGTTTGCCTTCTTTGTTTGGAAATTCAAAATCAACAAACCATTGCTTGTAAATTGTCTGTGCTGTTTCTTCTAATTTTTGAATGAGTTGGTTGTTGAGTGCAATGCGGTTTACTATGGTGTTGTATTCTTTTACAATTTCTTTTTGCTTGTCGGGTTTTGGAATTGGCAATTGCATATCGCAAAAAGATTTCCAAGGTAAACCACCACGAACATCAGCATCTGTATAGAACCAAGCGTTGCGGTCAAACTCTGCTCTGCTGAACCACATCATTAAATATTCGGGCAAAAGTTTTTCTGTGTCTGTGATTTCAAAAACATCATAAGCAGGAGAAACAATAAAATCATTTTCAGTTTTAGACATTGCAACTGGCAATCTGTAATCTCTGCCAACATGCATTCGATTACAAGCAAACTGATTTCTCTTTACGATTTTGTAAACTGACATATCAGTGCCTACAATATTTGCAACAGAAGGCATGTAGTATTTATCAATGTTTATTCCCAACAAAGTATTTGCTTTCAGTTCGGTGTTCCGAACATTCACTTCACGGATATGGTCGCCAATCTTTTTATAGTTTGATTTCATATCCCAATTCTTTAAAAACGGTTAGTAAATCTTTTTTTGATTGGGCTTCGGCTTTCAGCAAATCGGCAAACTCTGTTTGCAGGGTTTGCATCTTTTCATCAAAGTCAATGTTCTCGTCACGATTTACAAACTCAATGTATTTGCTTGGCACAAGAGAGAAATCTTTTTTCGCTACTTCTTCAAACGATGCACTGTAACAAAACTCTGCTGTGTTCTGATAAGTTTTTTCAAAACCTGTTTGTTGCCATTTATGAAATGTGTCTGTTACTTGTTTAATGTTCTCTTCCGAAAACTGAATGAATTTTTTTTCAAAAGGAATTCCAACTTGTCGCAAATCCATGAAAAGAATTTCTCTTTCACGGTTACGGTATTTTTTTATTTCTCCATTGTGGTCAACAGTTCTTGCTTTTTTATTCTTGTTCAAAAACCAAAGAGTAACGCTTATGTTGGTGGTGTAAAACATATCCTGTGGTAACACTACAATAGCTTCCACCAAATTATTTTCAATCAGTTTTCTTCTTATTTTATATTCTTCGCCATTGCCACTCAACGCACCATTTGCCAATACAAAACCTGCTACGCCGTTTTCAGAAAGTTTGCTCACCATGTTTAAAATCCAAGCATAATTTGCATTTCCTGTTGGCGGCACTTCATAACCTGCCCAACGTGGGTCGTCTTTCAATTCGTTTTCTGCTCTCCATTGTTTTTGGTTAAAAGGTGGGTTAGCCATTACAAAATCGGCTTTCAAATCTTTGTGCTGGTCATCGGTAAAAGTATTGGCGGCTTTCTCCCCAAGGTTTGCAGAAATACCCCTGATAGCCAAATTCATTTTTGCCAACTTGTAAGTGGTGTTAGTGTATTCCTGTCCGTAAATAGAAACTTCTTTGGTGTTGCCATGGTGTGCTTCAATAAATTTTATACTCTGCACAAACATTCCACCGCTGCCACAGGCAGGGTCATAAATAATTCCTTTGTAGGGTTCAATCATTTCGGCAATCAGGTTTACAATGCTCTTAGGCGTATAAAATTCTCCTTTGCCTTTTCCTTCTGCCAAAGCAAACTTGCTCAAAAAATATTCATACACTTTTCCAACAATGTCTTGCTGTTTGTCTTTGATGGTATCAATGTTACTTATCTCATCAATGAGTGAAGCAAGTTTGGTGTAGTCCAAACCCAAACGGGAAAAATAATTGTCGGGCAAAGCACCTTTCAGTGCTTTGTTATTTTTCTCAATGGTGTGCAGTGCCGTGTCAATGATTAAAGCAATGTCGGGTTGCTTTGCCTTCTTTGCGATGTAAGTCCACCGACTAATTTCTTCTAAGAAAAATACATTGCTCTGATTGTAAAACTCTGCCTTCTCAATATATTTTT
>CAYIXI010000002.1:0-118508 GCA_964367235.1 uncultured Chitinophagaceae bacterium
TTGATAACTGATAATCGTTTCACTGTTAAATGGATTTGGATAATTTTGCATCAAAGTAAATTTAGATGGTAAAATATTTTGATCATAATTAACAGAAGTTAAAGTTGCTCTCATCGCCGCAACTGCATTTATTTTTCCATTTCCCCAAGTTTCGTTTGGCAAATTTCCTGTAAACGCATCTTTTACTGCTGATGAAATAATTGAATTTTTAATTTTATCATTTGTCAAACTTGGATTCATTTGCAACATTAAAGCGGCAAGCCCTGTAATATGAGGTGCGGCCATACTTGTACCTTGTTCAATTACATGTTTTCCACCTGCAACTATTACAGAGTTATCAAAAATTGAACTTGAAGTTTTTGCCGCCGCAATTGCTTGACCGGGTGCAGTGATATCAGGTTTAACTCTTCCATCGCGTGTTGGTCCTTGCGAACTAAAAGTAGAAATATTTCCGGTTCTATTTGTTCCGTTGTAAGCAAAAGTGCTTCCATTAACAGAAACCCACGACCACTTTGTAACATACGAGCCAACTGTAATTCCTTTTTTTGAAGTGCCGGGCATTCCAACTAATTTTCTAAAATTATGCCCTAAAGTAAATCCTGCCTCCATCGATTTTCCTGCAAGCCAAATATCAAATGAACCACCTTCGGCAATGGTTACGCCTGTAATTTTAATTTTCCATTCACCCGATTTTGGCGCAGATGTGTTGTAATCAATTAAAGTTATTTGACACTCTTTTGAATTATTTATTGGATTTTTTCCAGCAGTTGCATTTAAAATTTGAACAAATCCTTCATTTGCAGTTGTAGTTACATTTGCTGATGTGCCCGGATTTGCGGTAATTGTTTGACCAGATGGAGTAATAACTTCAATTTTTAATCCATCATTTCCTTTGTACCAAATATCAAAACTAACATAATCATCCTGCGAGCCGGGATTTACAGTATAAGGAGGAATTGTAAAATTAAAAGTTGACGAAGCGTTTGCGGCAACAATTCCTTCGGCGTGGATTGCATCATTTCCCTCATTGCCTGCGGCAATTACAATACTTCTTCCTGCTGTTGCCAAAATTTCGTCAATTACAATTTCCTGCGGATCAGTTCCATCATGCGCGCCCCAATGACCACCAAGACTTAAATTTATTGCGAATGGTTTTCCTAATGCAACAGATTTATTTTTAATATAATTCATTCCGTCAATAACATTTGTTGATGCAAAGCCATCGTTTCCACCATCGACAATAATTAAATCGGCTTCGGGCGCAACACCGATATATTTTGTAATTGAATAAGATGAACCATCGCCTGCGGCAGTACTTGCAACATGTGTGCCGTGTCCATTATCGTCAATAGCTTTTACAACATTTGCTGGCGTGCCATCAATTTCATTATTGATTTGTGTTTGAGAATACTCTACACCATAATTAAATCCTGCTGGTGGAGTTCCAGTACCGAATTGATCCCAAATTGAAAGTATTCGAGTTTTTGTCGGATCAACATCAGAACAAAAATCTAAATGAGTAAAATCAATTCCTGTATCATAAACTCCAACGACAACATTTTTTCCTTTGTATGAAGTGTTATTAATTTTTGCAAGATGGATGCTATCGACCTTCATTGCAGGAAGACTTTTTTCGAGTAGTGGCTTTGAAATGCGAGGCAAAGTTACAAATAAAATATTTTCGTCTTTTGTAATTTTTTCGATTTCATCTAAAGTTAAATTCGCTGTAAAATATTTTTCACCAATCGAACGAATCAGTCCATCTGTAAATTTAATATTTGATTTTTGGTTTGTGTAGACAAATACATCAAAATAGTTTTCACCATTTTTTGTTTCTACAAAACGATTTAAATTTTGAATTAATGCTGGAGATGATTTTGAAAATATTACCTCACGGTTTTTAAAAACCTCGCTTAACCGTGAATCAATTTTTAAGTTGCTATATTTATTTTGGGAAAAAGAAATATTGAATAAACAAATTGTAAAAAATAGAATTAAAGATTTTTTCATTTTAGCTCCGTGTGTGATTAATTGTTAGAACAATAAAATAAACTTTTGTGCTTAAAACAATTTTTATCTGCTAAAAATTGGATAGGTTGTTTTATCCGCGTCAATAAAGAAGATTTTATCGTCTTTGCAAAGTTTAGCAATTTCATCTTTTTGTAAATCGCCTACAAATTTATGGTCGGAAACTCTTCTTAATTTTGGGTATTCAGATTCTATAATTTCAATATTTTTAAAAGTTACAATTACCGAGAAGGCAAAATCATCTTTGGTATTAAATTGAAACTCTTTAAATAAGTGGAGGGAAATTTTTTCGTAGCAAATTTGTTCGATTGGAAGTTGACTTGAGCAACCAAAAATAAAAAGTGCGAAAAATATTATTTTCCGTGACATTGTTTATATTTTTTTCCACTACCGCATGGGCAAGGATCATTTCTGCCAACTTTATCATCTGCTACAAGTTGCTGAATTTGTGGTTTATTTTGAGATGCTTCATCGCCCGATTCTGTTGGTTTCATTCCAAGTCCTTCGGCTGCATCATGAGTCAAAACCATTTTTTGCGGACGATTAGATTGTTTTTGATATTGAGTTTGCGCAGTTTCAGGAAAAAGTTTAAACGAAAGATGTAAAACTTCTTTGTGGAGAGAATTAATTAACTCACTAAAAATTCTAAATGCTTCGCCTTTATATTCTATCAACGGATCTTTTTGTCCGTAAGCGCGCAAATAAATTCCCTCTTTTAAATCGTCCATTTCACGCAAATGTTCTTTCCATTTTGCATCAATAATATTTAAAGTAACCCATCGTTCAAGTTGCGCGAGTTGTTCTTTTCCTAAAATATTTTCTTTTCGCGTATAAAAATCTTTTGAAATATTTGTAATTTGTTCAATAACTCCATTCGCACCAATCTTGTGATATTCTTCGGTTGTGATTTTCCAATCGATTAAAAGATTTGTACGGAATTCATTTTGAATAATTTCAATTTCACCATTTTCGTAAAACTCGTTGACGACATCAGAAATATATTCGTTCAAATAATTTAAAATATCAGCGCGAAGATTTTCGCCAAACAAAGCACTTCTTCTTTTTGAATAAATAATTTCTCGTTGCTGGTTCATCACATTATCATATTCAAGCAATCGTTTTCTAATTCCGTAATTATTTTCTTCAACTTTTCTTTGCGCGCGCTCAATCGATTTTGTAATCATCGAGTGTTGAATCACTTCACCCTCTTCAAGCCCAAGTCGCTCCATAATACTTGCAATCCTGTCGCTACCAAAAATTCTCATCAAATCATCTTCAAGCGAAATAAAAAATTGCGTCGAGCCATCATCGCCCTGCCGACCAGCGCGACCTCGTAATTGCCTATCAATTCTGCGTGCTTCGTGGCGTTCAGTTCCAATGATGTGAAGTCCGCCAGCACTATTTACGCCCGGTCCAAGTTTAATATCAGTTCCGCGACCAGCCATGTTTGTTGCAATTGTAATTGAGCCCGGCAAACCTGCGTGCGCAACAATTTCCGCTTCCCTTTGATGTTGTTTTGCGTTTAAAACATTGTGAGGAACAGATTTTCGTTTCAACATTCTGCTGATTGTTTCGGAAACTTCGACTGAAGTTGTTCCGACCAAAACTGCGCGATTATTTTTTCGCATAGTTTCAATCTCTTCCATCAACGCATTATATTTTTCTCTTTTTGATTTGTAGACTTTATCTTCTAAATCTTTACGAATGATATTTTTATTTGAAGGAACAACTATAACATCGAGTTTATAAATATCGAAAAATTCTCCAGCTTCGGTTTCGGCAGTTCCGGTCATCCCAGATAATTTATTATATAAACGAAAATAATTTTGCAAAGTAATTGTTGCGAGCGTTTGAGTATCTCGCTCAATTTTTACTCCCTCTTTTGCTTCGATGGCTTGATGAAGTCCGTCTGAATATCTTCTTCCGTGCAAAACGCGCCCAGTAAATTCATCAACGATTTGAACTTTTTCATCTTGCACGACATACTCAACATCTTTTTCGTAAAGTGAATATGCGCGCAACAATTGTGTTACAATATGAATTCTTTCACTTCGCTCGGAATACAATCTTGTAATTTCATCTTTTTTAATTTGTCGTTCATCAACCGATAAATTTAAATCATTTTCAAAAGTGCTAAATTCTGTTCCAATATCCGGAATAATAAAAAATTCTTTATCAATTCCAGCCGCAAGCATCTCACGACCTTTTTCTGTTAAATCAATCGAGTGGCTTTTCTCGTCTATTGCAAAATAAAGTTCGTCATCAATCTCATGCATCCGTTTATTTTGTTCAGCCATGTACACGGATTCAGTTTCGAGCATTAATTTTTTTAATCCACCATCGGAAAATAATTTGAGCAATTTATTATTTTTCGGGTAACCTCTGTGCGCACGAAGAAGTAAAATTCCAGATTCCTTCTTTTTATTTTCGTTAAAAAGAGTTTCGGCTTCGGCTACAATTTTCGCAACAAAATTTTTCTGCAGATTTATAATTCTATCAACACGAGGTTTCATATCAATAAATTTTGAGTCGTCAGAATCCACTGCACCACTAATAATCAAAGGCGTTCGCGCCTCATCAATTAAAACCGAATCAACCTCATCGACGATTGCAAAATTATGTTTTCGCTGAACCACATCATCTATTATATGCACCATATTATCGCGCAAATAATCAAAACCAAATTCGTTATTTGTGCCGTAAGTAATATCGCAGTTGTATTGTTTTCTTCTTGATTCGGGATTCATCTGTTGAAGAATGCAACCGATAGTTAAACCGTGAAACTCGAAAATTTTCGCCATCCACTGGCTATCGCGACTTGCTAAATAATCATTGACAGTAACTAAATGCACCCCTCGCCCAGTTAACGAATTTAAATAAATTGGTAAAGTTGCGACCAAAGTTTTTCCTTCGCCAGTTGCCATTTCAGAAATTTTTCCGTTGTGCAAAACTATTCCGCCAATTAATTGCACATCAAACGGAACCATATTCCAAATCATTTTATTTCCAACAACATCCCAACTTTCTCCGCAAAGTCTTCGGCAGGTTTCTTTTACAACTGCAAATGCTTCGGGAAGAATTTCATCAAGAATTTCTTTTTCTTTTTCTAAAATTTCGTTTTCTAAATCATCAATACTATTTACAACTTCATCATATTTTTCTGGAGTTAGGGCTTCAGTTTGAATTATATTTTTAAACTCATAATATTTCTGATTTAATTCAGCAGTTTCGGATTTAATTTTTTCTTTAAGGGAAGTAGTTTTAGCTCGAAGTTCATCGTCGCTTAATTGTTCGTACGAAGCAAAAAATTTATTAATCTCTTCAACTATCGGAAGATATTTTTTAATTTCTTTTTCGTGTTTATCACCAAAAATATTTTTAAATAAATTTAGCATCAATTATTCCCAAATTATTTCTTTTACTTTAGATTTTAGATTTTCATATCGAGCCAGAACAAAAAGCAAATCGCTCAATCGATTTAAATAAATTATAACATCTTCATTAATTTTTTCACTTTGCGAAAGTTCAACTACTTCAATTTCAGCGCGTCTTGTTACAGTTCTTGCAAAATGAAGTTCGGCTCCAGCAATACTTCCACTGGGAAGAATAAATTTTTTTAATTGCGGTAGTTCCATTTCAATTTCATCAATAAATTTTTCAAGTTGCTCAATTTGCAAATTTGAAATTCTCAAAACTTTTAAATTATTTTTAGTCGTAGCCAAATCCGCACCAACGACAAACAAATCATTTTGAATAATTCTTAAAATCGAAATCACTTTTTTATTCGGTTTGGTGGCAATCGCTTTGCCAATTACCGAGTTCGCTTCATCAACCGTGCCATAAGCTTTTATTCGCTTGGAATTCTTCAAAACTCGCGAGCCACCAAAAAGCGAAGTCAGCCCTTTATCGCCAGTTTTCGTGTAAATTTTGATTTTCATTTTTCAAATGTACTACAAAATGCCACAATTTAAAAGATTATTTGAGTAAAAACTCAATTCGATTTAATTTCCCATCAATATTTTTTTGCGGAGGAATTTTTAAAATTCTACAAAGCAGTGGATAAATATCGAGGTTTGAAATTTCTCCAGATTTGAAATTATTTTTAAACGATGGACCTTCGGCGACAAAAATTCCGTGCATTTCTAATTCGTGATTATCGTAGCCATGATTTCCTCCACCGAAATAGGACGAATCTCTTTTTGTTAAAGATTTTTTTGAAAGAGACCAACCTAAATTTGCAACAATTAAAATTTCGGAAATCATTTCGTTTTTTGAAAAATTATATTTCGTTGGAATTTCATTTTTTAAATAGACATTGCAATTTTTTAAACTATCTTTTAAAATTTTTGAAACTGATTTGACTTTTTCTTTTGGTGGATTTATCATCATGATTGGTCCATTCCACTGAATTAAATAATTTTTCTCATCTAAATATTTTTCAACTTCAATTATTTTATTTAAACTAACTTCGGTCATACCATGATCGGAAACTAAAATTATATTTGTGCTTTCAAATAATTTTCTTTCTCGTAATCCATTTACAAGTTTTCCAATTAGCGAATCTAATTTACTGATTGCAGAATTTACTTCGTTTGAATTTGGACCGAATGAATGTCCTTTCGTATCGGCTAAATCAAAATACAAAGTTATAATTTCTGGTCGAACATCAATTGGTAAATCGAGCCAACTTAAAACTCCGTTAATTCTATCTTCGTACGGACGAGTGTGTTCGTATTTTTCAAAATAATTCGGATGACGCATTTCATCTTTAACTTCACTTCCAGGCCAAAAATAACTTGCAGAAATTTTTCCATTTCTTTTTGCAGTTTCCCAAATCGCTTCGCCTTTGTACCATCTCGCATCGGTAACCTCATTCGAATCGCTAATTCTATATTTGCGATTTGTTTTTTCATCAATAAAATCATTTTGCAAAATCCCATGTTTTTCTGGAAACATTCCACTTACAATTGTGAAATGATTCGGAAAAGTTTTTGACGGAAAAACTGGTTTGAGCGATTTTGCACGAACTCCATGAAAAATAAGCGAATCAATATTTGGAGTTAAATTTCTATCAAGATAATCCCACCTAAAACCATCAAACGAAATTAAAATTGTCTGAATTTTTTCATCAGCATTTGCTTGATAAAAAAATCCACTTAATAAAATTAAAAATAAAATTATTTTTTTCATTTTCGGATAAAATAAAAAAGCCCCGTCAGTTTCGGCGGGGCTTGATTTTTAAATTTTACAAATTAGAATGCAAATCTCATTCCAAATTGCATTTGATAACGCGAGTCAAAATCACTTGGCTGACGCGGATCAACTGGATTTGTCCATTCATATTTTGCTGAATTTGTTGCGGCATCAAAACTTCTGTATTTAAATAAATTTGCGCTTTGATTTGCAACTACATAAATGCGACCGTTTGCTTTATTAATTAAGTTCGGCAAATTGATTACATTCAAATAAAATTCCAAATTATAACCCATAAGATTTACATATTGGGTTGCTCTGAAATCTAATTGATGTGACCAAGGTTCACGCGCACCATTTCTTTCGGCAAATTGCCCTTTATGATTTTTTAAATATTCATCATTATCAATGAATGTCATCATTTGTTGATAAGCAACATCTGTTTTTGCTAATGTTGCACCAGCAGTGTTAATTAATGTAATATTGTCTACATCTCTTGGAATGTATGCTAAATCATTTCCATTTGCACCATCTCCATTGACATCGCCATCAATCATATATGAGAAACCTCTTCCTGCAAATCCATTATAGAACATTCCTAAATTTGTAGAAATTCCATCTGCCCAATCATAAGTGTATGATAATGAAAAGTATGCACGATGTCTTCTATCCCAACCAGAATATGCAACAACTGCTTCATTTGGATTTGTTGAAATAGGATTAAATCTCCATTGCGAAAAAGCTGTTGCCGATTGACCACTATTGATGTCTTCGGAAACTCCGTAAACATAACCGCCTAAAAAGTCAACTTTATCTTCTGCGCCATTTCTATTTAATTGGATAGAGAAGTTTGATTGACCACCTTTATCAGTATTGTGTAAATACACAACAGCTGTAAATGTATTATTGATATTTCTTGTTGAAGATGTTCCCCAAATTGATCTTCCTTCTCCATTAATTGTATCTGTTATTCCTTTTAAATTAATATTTTGATAACCAATATCATTTAAGTTTTTCGAATACATATACTCTACAGTTGCAGTAAGGTCGAATGGAAGTTTTTTATCAACCGAAATGCTTGAGCGAAGTATTGATGGATTTTTGAAATTCGGGTTTGTAATATCGATTTCATAAGTTGTAGTTGCCGCTAATCCAGGGCTTCCAGGTCCTGGTTGATTATTTGGATCTGCACTGAATGCAGCTGGCGAACCAGTTAAGCGAGCATATTCAACTCCTGTGTTTCCGTATTGGTTTGAAACCCAAACATACGGAACGCGTCCAGAGAAAATTCCAACACCACCACGAACTTGAGTTGTTCTATCGCCAGTAACATCTAAATTAAATCCTAATCGGGGGGAAATTTGCCAAGCTGATTTTGGTGTTTTGTTTGTTGCAATGTCATATCCTTTTGTAGAAAAAGTTGAATCAACTTTATAATTATAAGCTGGCTTATCAGGATAAGTTGGTAAATCAAATCGTGCGCCAAGCGATAATTTTAATTGAGAATTAACTTGCCATTCGTCTTGTAAATATCCACCATAAGTTATAGCACTCCATTTTATGGCATAAGTATTTTCTTTGTTTGGATTTGCTTCAGTTGCTAAAGCATATTGATATTCATACGAACCTGCTTTTGGCAAACCTTTTTCTAAATGATAAAGTGATGTGAAACGATAAGTTCCAAAATTATTCGGAATAAATAAATTTCTGAAAGAGAAACTTTCCATTCTTGCGCCAGCAGTAATTGTATGATCGCCTAAATAATAAGTTAGGTTATCGGAAACTTCAAATACTTCCTGGTCAAGTTCATTGCGATGACGGAATTGTTCCGCACCTGCAAGCACTGTGTAAGTTTTATTATCTGGAGCTTTTGTTTCCAAATAAACCATTGGGAAAGCGGCACCTAAAATATTTGGTTTATCATATTGAGTTTGCATTGCAACAACCAATTCGTTTGCAAAATCATTTCCAAAAACACTTTTCAAAATTAAAGAGGTTGAATTTGTTTTATTATCAATTACATAACGATTGTTTGCGGCAAAAATATTTGTTGCACCTCTACCACGCGATGGAGAGTTATCAAGCAAAGCGCTTAAAAAACTGTGGCGAATTGTTAATTTATGTTCGTCACTTATATTCCAATCAAGTCGCGCAAAAACTTTATCGCTATTTTGTCTTGTTTCCATTGTTTCAAATGAACCTGCTTCATATCCATAAATATCTTTTAGGATTTGTGTCATTTTATTTAAAGTATCAATTGGTAAAGTGAAGACATTTGTAGTTTGTGTTGCGGCTCCAAAAGTTCTATTTAATGGAGTTGTATTTTTTTGAATTTCTGCGTTTGCAAAAAAGAACATTGTATTTTCAATTATTGGTCCACCAATACTAAATCCTGTTTGGAAATCTGTAAATGCAGGATATTTTGTAGCAAGTGCGTTTGGTGCAACACCAATCATTTTTTCATCTCTACCATAATAGTATGCAGAACCTTTTACTTGATTAGTTCCAGATTTTGTAACTGCATTCATCGATGCGCCAGTGAATCCTGCTTTTTTTACATCATAAGGAGAAACTTCTAATTGAAATTGTTCAATAACATCTAAGCTAATTGGAGTTGCGCGAGATTGGCTTCCAGGAGTTGTTCCACCCAAACCGAATAAGTCGTTGTAGTTCGCTCCATCAATTTGAATATTGTTGTAACCACGATTTTTACCGGCGGCACTGCTACCAGAAAAATATGGTGAGAGTTTATAAAAGTCTTCAAAATTTCTGGAGATTGTTGGAATTTTATTCATCTCTTTTGAAGTAACAACAGAACCTGAACCCATTTTGCTTGATGAGAAAACATCGCCAGCATCAGCAACAACTAAAACTTCTCCAGCTTCGATTGCTTCTTCTCCAATTGTAAAATTCATATTCAAATTTTGTCCCAATTGAACATAAACATTTTTAACTTGTTGAGAAGAATAACCAACCATCGAGACAGTTACTGTGTAAGGTCCGCCAGGTGTTAAGTTAGTTACAATATATTTTCCATCATCTCTACTAATATTGCCAAATCGCGAACCAGTTGGTTCGTGAACTGCAACAACATTCGCATTTGGCAAAACTTGAGATGCTTTATCGGAAACTTTGCCAGAAAATGCGGCTGAAGTTATACCTTGAGCAAAACTCGAAATTGTCCAAACGCTTATCAACATTACAAGTGTGATAAATCGTTTCATTTAAAACTCCTTATTGTTTGTGAATAAATAATTTTGTGAATTACAGTTTACTAAAAAAAATCTATTTCAATGTTAAACCAAAGTTACGAAATTATTATTTCCAAAAATTTGGTAACTCATTATAAAAATGAACAACTGTTTTTATTCCGTTAAAAAAATTATCTAAATTTAAATGTTCATCTGGCGCATGCGCATTTTCATCTGGCAAACCAAAACCAAGAAGAACTGTATCAAGTCCTAATAATTGTTTGAACTGAACTACAATTGGAATTGAACCACCTTCTCGCTGAAACAAAGGTTCTTTGCCAAACGCTTTTTTGATTGCAACTGCGGCGGCTTTTACTCCCGGGCTATCCATCGGAGTTAATGCGGCTTCTCCTCCGTGCATTGCTGTTACTTTTATTTTTACACTTTTTGGCGCAATCTTTTTAAAATGATTTTCAAAAAGTTTTTCCATTTTTTTTGATTTTTGATTTGGAACTAAACGCATCGAAATTTTTGCAGTTGCTTTAGATGGCAAAACTGTTTTCGCACCTTCGCCAATATATCCGCCCCAAATTCCATTGCATTCCAAAGTTGGTCGCGCCCAAACTCTTTCCAAAGTTGAAAAACCTTTTTCGCCGTAAAGTTCGCCAATGCCTAAATCTTTTGCATATTTTTTATCGCTATGAGGAAGTTTTTTAAATGCATCTCTCTCTTTTTTTGATAAAGATAAAACTTCATCGTAAAAACCGGGAATAGTTACTCTTCCATTTTTATCGTGAAGCGAAGAGATCATTTCACTCAAAGCTTGAATCGGATTATGAACTGCGCCACCAAAAGTTCCGCTGTGTAAATCTTTATTTGGACCGGTAACTTCAACTTCCATGTACGCAAGTCCGCGCAAGCCGTAACAAATTGATGGCTTCCCTTTTGCGAACATTGACGAATCGCTAATCACAACTAAATCTGATTTTAATAAATTTTTATTTTCTTTTACGAAACTTTCTAAATTTGTGCTACCAACTTCTTCTTCCCCTTCCATCAACATTTTTAAATTAATTGGAAGCGAGCCAACATTTTTCATAAACGCTTCGACAGCTTTGAAGTGAATAAAAATTTGTCCTTTGTCATCTGCCGAGCCGCGAGCATAAAGATCTCCATTGCGAATTGAAGATTCAAATGGAGGAGAGCTCCACAAATTTACTGGATCAACTGGTTGAACATCGTAATGACCATAAAGTAAAATTGTTGGTTTGCCCGGTGCGTTTAACCATTCACTATAAACAACTGGATGACCGGGAGTTTGAAAAATTTTAACATTATTCATTCCGATTGAACGCATTTCATTTGCAACCCACTCGGCACATTTTATTGTATCGTCATTATGATTTTTTTGAGAACTTACACTTGGAATTGCAAGCAAAGAAGAGAGTTCGTTTAAATATCTATCGTTATTTTTTTCTACAAAATTAATTATTTTTTGCATTTATCTTTCGATTAGTTTTAAATCATACAAATATATTACAGCAACATTTTAAAAGCAAAGAAAAAATAAATTTATTTTACGATGCTTCCAATTGGCACTTCTGTCGATGGCATTAAAAGTGAGAATTCTCCGTTTGGTCCGTGAGTGGCTAAAAGCATTCCTTGCGACTCAAGCCCCATTAATTGCGCTGGCGCTAAATTTGCAACTACAATTATTTGTTTGCCAACCATTTCTTCTGGAGATTTATCCTTTGCAATACCAGCAATAATTTGGCGTGTTTCATTTCCGATTGAAATTTGTAGCTTTAATAATTTTTTTGATTTTGGAACTGCTTCGCACGAAATGACTTTTGCAACTCGCAAATCGATTTTTTGAAAATTTTCGAATGTAATTTGTGGCTTCAAAGGAAGCGTTTCAGCATTTACTTTTAGTTCGTTACTTTTTTCGACGAGTTTGTTTAATTCATTTTCCATTTGCGTGTCTTCTATTTTTGTGAAAAGGATTTCAGATTGATTTAATTTACTTCCAGTTTGTAAAATATCTTTTGAAGCATCGAGCCAATTTTCATTTTTCAGAGGAGTTTGGATATTTAAAATTTTCCAAATTTTTTCAGATGTAAAAGGAATTACTGGCGAAAAAATTAACGCAAGAGTTTTAACAAGTTGAATCGCAATCGATAAAGTTGTTGCGCATTCCTCGGGATTTGATTTTAAAGTTTTCCACGGCTGACTATCATTAAAATATTTATTCGATGCACGAGCAAGTTCCATTGCTTCAAAAACTCCATCTCTAAAATGATAACCTTCAAAATGATTTGCAATTTTAACTGGAGAAATTTGCGCTCTATTTAAAATTTCAGTGTCGCGCTCATTTAAAATTCCGCGAGGAGGAATTTTATTTTCAAAATTTTTCTCAACAAAAGTTAAAGTTCTATTTATAAAATTTCCTAAAATATCGGCAAGCTCGTTATTTGTTTTGGCTTGAAAATCCTTCCAATAAAAATCCGAATCTTTTGTTTCGGGTAAATTTGTTGCAATTGTATATCGAAGCAAATCGGGAGAATAATTTTTTAAAAATTCATGAAGATAAATTGCGTTGTTTCTGCTTTTAGAAAATTTTCCACCTTCGAGATTTAAAAATTCATTTGCTGGAACATTATTTGGTAAAATATATTTTCCTTTTCCCATCAACATTGCAGGAAAAACAATTGTGTGAAAAACAATATTATCTTTTCCGATGAAGGCAATATATTTTGTAGAATCATCTTGCCAATAATTTTTCCATAAATCCGGGTTGCCTTTTTTAATCGCCCACTCTTTTGTTGCAGAAATATATCCGAGCACAGCATCAAACCAAACATAAAGTACTTTTCCATCAAAATTTGGAAGCGGAACTGGAACACCCCAACGCAAATCGCGAGTTACAGCACGGTCTTGTAATTTTTCGCGAAACCAACCTTCGCAATAATTTTTTACATTATCTTTCCACTCGGGATGCGAGTGAACATAATCCTCTAATTTTTTTTGAAATTTACCGAAGGTTAAATAAAAATGATTTGTCGGTTTTACGATTGGAGTTGAACCGCATAATTTACATTTTGGATTTATCAATTCAACTGCATTCATCCACGAGCCGCAAGCCTCACACTGGTCGCCACGAGCAGAATTGAAATTGCATTTTGGGCAAGTTCCCTCGACATATCTATCCGCCAAAAAAAGGTTGTCTTTATTGCAGAAAAACTGTTTATCCTCTTTTTCGATTAAAAACTTTTTGTTGTGTAAATCGAGAAAAAATTCTTTTGCAGTTTCGTGATGGAGCGGCAACGAAGTCCTTGAATAATTATCGAAAGTCATTCCGAAATCGGAAAAAGATTTTTTATTCATTTCGTGAAATCTATCGACAATCTGTTGCGGAGTTACTCCTTCTTTTTCTGCAGTGATTGTGATTGGAACGCCATGTTCATCGGAGCCGCAAATAAAAAGAATTTCTCGTTTCTGCAATCTTTGATACCTGGCGTAAATATCGGCGGGCAAATATGCGCCAGCTAAATGACCAAGATGAATCGGTCCGTTTGCATACGGAAGCGCAGAAGTAATTAAAATTTTTTCAGTTTTTTTCGGCATAAATAAAAATTTTTCTCAACTCAATGGAAGTAAAATATAATACCAAAGGAAGATAAACATTTTTTTTAAGAAGTTCGAGCGAACGATCGATTATAGAAATTGTTTCGTTTAAATTTGTATTGCCAAATTTTGCAACAAATCTTTCAAGAGAATCTTGTTGATCGAAATTTACAACTTCTTCAAAAACTCCTTCGCGAACCATTATCGAATCGCGCAACCAAAGTTGAAGAAGATTTAAAATTCTTTCAATGTCAACTCGTTCGTAATCCTCACAAAGTTTTTCAATTTGTGTAGTCAACTCCAAAGGATTTTTAGTTACGATTGAACGAATAAAATTTACAACATCTTCTCTTTCGGAATTAAAATCTTCAGTCAGCAATTCCTGAGCGCGTCTAAAACTTCCACGCGATATTTTTGAAATTAATTTTGCTTGTTCCAGTGGTAAATTATTTTTTTCAATTAATGCATGAGCGATTTGATCATCCGATAAAATTTCGCATTGCAAATGTTGGCAACGAGATTTAATTGTCGGCAAAAGCAAATCTTCTCGCGAAGTTGTTAATAAAAAAATTGTTGAAGGATTTGGTTCCTCTAAAATTTTCAAAAAAGAATTGCTCGCTTCAATATTCATTTCATCGGCGTTAGTTACGAGATAAAATCGAAATTTATAATTTGGTAAATGTTGCATTGCCTCGTAACGGATTGAACGAATAGTTTCAATCCGAATAAAATTTGCTTTTGCAATTTGAATTTTATGATATGGATTTTTACTTTTTAAATTTATTTGTTCCTGCAATTCATCAAAATATTTTCCTTTTCCACTTTCCTCAGAGCTATCGCTTGGCGTAGAATTTATAATTTGAAATGCAAGATGATGTAAATCGTTCATTTGCTGACAAGAAACGCATTTATTACAAGCCTCGATTTGCTTTTCTTTGCACAAAAGAGTTTTTGCAAATTCGATTGCAAGGGCATCTTTTCCGATTCCCTCATCGCCATAAAATAAATATGAATGAGCAATTCTGTTTTGGAGAATTGAACTTCTCAAAATATTTTTAACTCTTTCTTGACCGATTATTTTTTGCCAACTCATAAATTAAAATGGATGACCAATTCCTATTTGAACTATGTTGAAAGATTCCTTGAAAAATTTTTTCTGGCTAATCCACGCTTTATCTTTTGGAAGTGATGGATCATAAACTCTCCAAGCAAAATCCAAACGAACTGGACCAATAAAAGTATCATATCGTAAACCAACACCACCAGCGATTGCAATGCTGTTATAATTTACATCTGTAATCTTATCCCACAAATTTCCAAAATCTAAAAATAATACTCCCCAAAATTTTGTTACTTCAAGCCCGGCCAATTTATCTCTCTCGTTTGCAAAATGATAACGCGTTTCCGTACTGAACTCAAGCGAAGTATTTCCACCTTGATAAGGATTTTGAAAAGTTGCAAGACTTCGAGCTTTCCATGCACGCATGCTACTGCTGCCACCGAGATAAAATTTTCTTGTTGGCGGAAGTGGAATTTTATTTTCACTATTGTAAAGATAAGCTGAGCCACCACGCAATCTCCAAGCAAAAATAAATGATTCGGATTTTGAAAAATTATAAAAATGACGAAGGTTGAAATTAATTTTAAAATATTCCGTGAAAGGTAGCCCTTCGCTGAATTCTTTCATCAATTGAGGAAGAAGTCCAGCCTCCTCAATATTAATGGAATGAAAATATCCACTCGTTGGAGAAAATAAATTATTTGTTTTATCTTTTTGCAAAGTGAAACTTATAATAGAGTTGAATTGTTTTTGACGCTTTCCAGTGAAACCAGAAATATCAACATTTGGGTCAACTTGCTCGACAGCAATTCTTTCCAAATACCAATCTATAAATCCATTTGTGAAAGTAGATAGTTTAATTGCAACTCCAAATTTTGTTTGTAAAGTTGTGAGAGAATATAATTTTTGCTTTTCGTATTCCGCAATAAACGAAATTGAAGCGGAAGATTTATTTGAAAATAAATATGGTTGCGTTAAATTAAAATTAATATTTGATTTAGTTAAAAAGGTCGGCTCGTTCACTCCATTTTTTATTGCATTTTTAAAATCTAATTCCTGAATTGAGTGCAGTAAAAGCCTTGTATTTATTGAGAAATTTCTCGCTCCACCAATAAAATTTTTGTCATCAAAGCCAAGACCGAAACCAGTATTTAAAACATTTTTTTCATCGTTCAAAATAATTTCTGGTGTAATGTCGCGTAATTTTTTTGCTCGTAATAAAATATTAAGAGGAATTTCTGGTGGCGAAATTGTATCGATTGGAATATCTAATTGTATTTGCGCATTTTGAAAAACACCAAGTCGATTTAAATTTATTTCGCTTTGAATTCTTTTTTCTTCCTGATACAATTCACCTTTGCTAAACTCCAACTGACGATAAATAATTACAGAATCAATTTCAGAATTTTCGTTGTTGATAGAAATTTTACCAAAATTAAATTGCTTATACGGCGAAATTAAATACTTTACGATCATTCCTTTTCCAGAAGTAAATCGAGTTACAGAAATACTATCAATTATGGCAAGACGATAACCGGAATTGTAAAGTAGATTTAAAATTCTTTGTCGTTCGTTATCAATTATATTTTTTTCAAAAGGAATTCCTTTTTGCAAAAGAGAATAATTAAATAGTTTTTCTTTTACTGCAACAGCAATCGAGTCAATTCCATTATAAATTATCGAATCAATTTTTGTTCGGTTGCCTTCATCAATTTTTATTAAAATATTAATTGTTTTTTTATCCAAATTAAAAATTAAATTTGTATCAACTATCGATTGAAAATAACCATGGTCATACAAATATCTTTTAACGCGATTGATATCTTCTTTAAAAATAAAAGTGTCAAAATACTCTGGTGGCGAACCAATTTGGTGATAGACATTTTTATTAAGGAAAGTTAAAATTGAAATCGGAGAGACATGTGTGCTAAATTGATTTCGATATTCGATTGATGGTCGTTCTCCATCAATTTCAAATTCTAATTCTTTTATTTCAAATTTATCTTTTTTCGAATTTTGCGCTGAAATCAAAAATGGCAAAAAAACAAAAACAAAAATTTGATAAAATATTTTAATTTTCTTTTTCAATGTGGTTTAATTTATAAATAAAAAACCCAGCAGTAAAATGCTGGGCTAAATTATTTTTCTCAAATAAAAATTTATTCATTCTCTTCGTCGTAAAAAAAATCATCATTCTGAGGATAATCCTGCCAAATATCTTCAATACTATCGTATGGTTCATCGCCATCTTCAAGTTCCTGCAGATTTTGAATGACTTCTATTGGCGAGCCAGTACGAACAGCATAATCGATTAATTCTTCTTTTATTGCAGGCCAAGGTGCATCTTCTAAATAATTCGCTAATTCAATTGTCCAAATCATATTTTCTCGATTTTAAAGGTTTGTGTTTTAAATTTATTTTGCAGAATATTTCAAAAATGAATTTACTCCATCAAGAAAAAAAGTTCTCGGATCAATTTTTTCATTCTTAAAAGTTACTTCGTAATGCAGATGCGGTCCACTTGATAAACCAGTGTTACCTGAATATGCAATAAGTTGACCCCGTTTTATTTTTTGATTAGATGAAACAACAGTGCGCGATAAATGAGCATATATACTTGTGTATCCATATCCATGATTAATTTCAACTGCGATACCATAAGCACTCCCAGTAGAACCAGATTGATTTACAATTCCATCGCCTGTTGCATAAACTGGTGTACCGACATCATTCATAATATCAATTCCTTCGTGATGTCGTCTGATTCCTAAAATTGGATGAAGACGCATTCCAAATCCACCATGAAGTGCGAACGAACCAGCCATCGGCCTGATTGCAGGAATTGAAGCGAAGAAAGATTTATTTTCTTCCGATTTTTTGTGAATTTTACTGTAGCTTGTTTTTTGAAAATTAATATTATTTTCAAGTTGCTCAATAAGTAAATGTGAAGTTTTTAAAAGTTCATTTGCATCTTTCGAAACAATTGCTTCTCGTTTTATTTCAACTCGTCCACCAAAACCAAATTGTTCTTTTTGATTTTCAATCTTCGGAAGATTTACAATTTTTCTCATTTCGTTATCTCGTTCGGCAAGATTATTAATTTCTTTTGTCAACGAAATTAATTTTTCATTTGTAGATTGTAATTCATTTCTTAAAAATTGGTTTTCAGTTTGATAAGAAATTACACCAAGAAAACTTGTATCAATAAATTTAATTTTATTATTGACAAACAAAATCAAAACAAATAATAACGAGCTAATTAAAAAAACTAAAGTGCTGATTTTTGTTTTAAAAAATCGTTGTTTTTTTAACGAAACTCCGTCATTCGATAATATATAAATTGTTTTTTTCTTCATTGTTTGATTATTTCTTACGCAAAAATAACTGTTTCAATCAATAAAGTCAAGGATTTTAATGTTACTATTCAAAATCATCTCCAAAATAATCAACAATTCTTTTTGCACCGCTTCCTTTTTTCTCACTAATTATTTTTTCAAGTCTATCAGAAAAAGTTTTTGCGCTATCGTGCCCATGTAATTTTAAAAGATAATTTAGCGCAATAACTTCTGTAATTACAGTAATATTTTTTCCTGGGAAAATTGGAAGTTTAACATGTTGGATTTCTGTCCCCATAATATTTATTGTTTTATTATCAAGCCCGGTACGAGTAAAATCCGAATCTTTATTCCACTCGAGCAACTCAACAATAACTTCAATTCTTTTTTGAAAACGAATAGAACGAATTCCAAAAATTTTTTGCACATCAATAATTCCAAGTCCGCGAATTTCCATATAATGCCGAACGACATCGTTTCCAGTTCCGATTAAAATACTTTCACCTTTTCTGGTTACATTTACCACATCATCAGCAACAAGTCTGTGTCCTCTTTCAATTAAGTCCAGTGCAATTTCACTTTTTCCAATTCCACTTCGTCCAATAATCATAACTCCAACTCCATAAATATCGACAAACGAACCGTGCATTGTTGATTGCTCTGCGAATTGATCTTCGAGAAAATCACTCAAATAATATGATGCTTGAGTTGTTTCAAGTTGAGTTTGAAAAATTGGAATATTTTTTTCAGTTGCAATTTTTAAAATTTCCGCATCAAAAGTATTTCCGTTTGTAACTATAACGCATGGAATTTTAAACTGCATTAACTTAGAAGCAGTATCAATTTTATTTTTCAAATTCAAACTTTGCAAATAAAATATTTCGGTGTTGCCAATTATTTGCACTCGATAGAAAGTGAACAAGTCAACATAACCAGCAAGCGCAAGCCCAGGCCTGTGAAGATTTTTATCTGTAATTAAATTCTCTTGGCCACATTCGTTTAATTTTACAAGCCCGAGTCTTTTTTCTAATTTCTCAAATAAATAATTTACAGTGATAGACTCTTTTTTAAAAATTTTTAAATCTTTTATTTCCATATTTGCCTCACAAATTATTCTTGCAATTTTACTTTTCTTAAAATTTTTTTATTTTTTTCTCGGAATTTAGATTTTGCATGCAACAATTGTTTCTCCATTTTCTTCAAAGCAACCTCAAGCGATTTCACAAAATCATCCGATGTTTCTGCGCTTCGTAAAACATGAGCGTGTAGTTTCAAAACTATTTCTGCAGTTTTATCGCTATCGCGTGTTTTGTCAAAACTAAAAATCACTTCAGCTTTTATAATTCCATCAAAATATTTTTCCAAATTTTCAACCGATGTAATCGCGCGAGCCTTCAAAGTGTCGTTGGCTTTAAAATGTCTCGATGTTATTTTTATGTTCATATTTCCTCCTATAATTAATTAGTTGCTTTTGGGTGAGACTGTTGATAAATTTTTTTTAATTTATCCGTTGTAACATGCGTGTAAATTTGTGTTGATGATAAATCTTCGTGGCCAAGTAATTCTTTTACAACTCTAATATCTGCCCCACGATTCAGTAAATGTGTAGCAAATGTATGTCTTAAAACATGCGGGCTTTTTTGATTGATTTCGACACACTTACTCATATATTTTTTTACGATGTTGTAAAGTTTTTGTGTTGAAAGATTTCCCCCTTCATCATTTACAAATAAAACTTTATTTTCAGATTTTCTGATTTTCAAATAATCATTCAGTCTCAAACTCGCAATTTTTCCAAATGGAATTATTCTATCTTTTTTCCCTTTTCCAAAAACTTTTATTGTTTGCGAATGAAAATCAATATTCGAAATTTTTAAAGAAACCAATTCCGAACGACGAAGTCCGCTGGAATATAAAATTTCCAAAATCGCTCTATCACGAATTCCTTCAATTGTTTCAGCCGATGGTAAATCCAATAATTTATTTACCGTTGCTTCATCTAAAAATTGTGGCAATCGTTTTTCTTTTTTCGGAGATTTAACACCGAGTGTGGGATTAGATTTAATTTTTTCTGTTCGAATCAAAAAATGAAAATAGGAACGAAGCGATGCAAGTTTTCTCGAAATACTTTTTTTTGAAACTCCATTTTCAAATAGCAAAGCGAGAAAATTTTTTACATCATCTTTTTGAATTTTTTCAAATCTGATATTTTTTTCTTCTTTCGAAAGGAAAATAAAAAATTGTATTAAATCGTTCTGGTATGCGGTGATTGTGTGTTGAGAATAATTTCTCTCGTTCTCAATATAATTTAAAAACTCTTTAACTGAGTTTAACATTTTTTTATTTTAATTTACAGTTACTGCTTCCTCTTCTATCACTTCATGTTTGCAAGTTGGGCAATGAATATAATTTCCTTTTTTCGCACTATATCTTTCCTCAACATAAACATTTTGACATTCTTTACATGGCGTCAGTCGCGGTTTATACCAAGCCGCAAAATTACATTTCGGATATCCAGAGCAACCATAAAAATTTCTTTTCTTTTTTGTTTTTCGCTCAATCACATGTCCATCTTTACAAAGCGGACAATTAATTCCGATTGTCATTGGTTGAGTATATGAACATTTCGGATAAGTTGAGCAACCTAAAAACACACCATATTTACTTGCTTTTGTTACCATCGGCGCATTACACTCGCGACACATAATTCCTTCTGCAAGTTTTTGCTTTTCCATATCTTCCGGCAATGGGCTTGTAAATTTACATTTCGGATAACCTTTGCAAGCCATAAATCTTCCATTGCGTCCCCATTTTTTTACCATTTTTTTACCACACTTTTCGCACGGAATATCAGTTTCTTCAATTAAAGTTTTTTTAATTGATAAAGATTTTTTGTTTGCGCTTTCAAGTGTAATGTGAAATGGTAGATAAAAATCGTCGAGGACTTTTTTATAAGTTCTTTCGCCAGTTGCAATTGTTTCAAGTTCTTCTTCCATCTGTCGAGTGAACTCCACATTAAAAATATCTGGAAAAGATTTTGTCAAAATTCCAGAAACTAACATTCCGAGTGGAACTGCATAAAGTCTTCTTTCAATTAGCTCAATATATTTTCTATCTAAAATTGTTGCAACAATTTGTGCGTAAGTACTCGGTCGTCCGATTCCCAAAGCTTCAAGTTCTTTTACAAGTGTGCTTTCCGAAAATCTTGCAGGTGGTTTTGTAAAATGTTGTTTCGGTAAAAATTTATTAAGATTTACTTCTTCACCTTGATTTATTTTTTTTGGGATTGCAGAAATCGGATCTTCATCATCATTAATATCTTTATCCGAATCCAAATCATCGTACACTTGTAAAAATCCGCGAAATAGTGGAGTCGTTCCAGTTGCTCTAAAAAGATATTCGCCCGAAGTAACTTCAATTGTTGTTTGTTCGAAAGATGCATTGTGCATTTGCGAAGCAACAAAGCGATTCCAAATTAAAGAATACAATTGATACATTTCTCTATCGAGATATTTTTTTACATACTTCGGAGAATATTTTATTGAAGTTGGCCTGATTGCTTCGTGCGCATCTTGCGACGCTTTTCCTTTTTTAAAAACTCTCGCTTCGTGTGGTAAATATTCTTTTCCGTAATTATCGTAAATATATTCTCTCACCGCTTTAACCGAATCATCACTCAATCTTGTTGAATCAGTTCTCATGTAAGTTATTAATCCAACCGCACCCTCTTCGCCTAATTCAATTCCTTCGTAAAGTTTTTGCGCAAGCATCATTGTTCGTTTTGCTGTAAATCGTATTCTACTTGATGCTTCCTGTTGTAAAGTGCTTGTAATAAAAGGGGGAAGTGGAGTTCTTTTGGTTTCTTTTTTTTGAACCAAACTAACTTCAAATTTTTGTTTTGATAAAGTTTCAATAATTTTTTGCGATCCATCTTCGTGATGAATCTTCGGATCTTTACCAGAAATTTTTACAAGCTTCGCAAGAAATGATTCATTACTTAAAGTATTAAAATCAGCAGTGAGCGACCAATATTCTTTCGGCTTAAATTTTTGAATCTCGGATTCCTTTTCACAAATCAATCTTAATGCAACCGATTGAACTCTTCCTGCCGATAAACCATAATAAACTGTCTTCCAAATAAATGGACTAACTTTATATCCGACAAGTCTATCCATTGCGCGACGAGCTCTTTGCGAATTTACAAGATGTGAATCTATTTTCGCGGGTTTCGACATTCCCTCTTCAATTCCCGATTTTGTAATTTCGTGAAACAAAACTCTGAAAATATTTTTATTCACTCCGATAATTTCATCGGACAAATCCATTGCAATGGCTTCACCTTCTCTATCAGGATCAGTTGCGATATAAATTGTTTCTGCTTCAGCGGCTTTGGTTCGAAGTTTTTCTACTACTACTTCTTTGCCGGGAATTAAATCGTAAATCGTTTCGTAATTATTTTCAACATCAACTCCGATTTTACTTTTTGGTAAATTTTTAATATGTCCAACTGAAGCTTCGACAAAATAATTTTTTCCTAAATATTTATTTATTGTTTTTGCTTTGGAGGGTGACTCAACTATAATTAAAGATTTTGTCATTTTAATGAATTGTATCAAAATTGTGAGATGGAGAAATTGTAAAATTTCTTCCAGAAATTTTTCCTTCGAGAATAAAAGATGAAACAATCGCTTTCATCTCTTCAATGCTAACAACTAATAATTCACTTGCCATTAATCTATCAATTATATTTTCAGTTTCAACATCATTAATTATTCCGAGTTCTTTCAGTTCAATTAAATATCCGAATGCTTCGGAGTTAATTACGCCTCGCTCTATATTATGTAGAATTCTAAAAGCATTAGTTTTATTTTTCGATTTCTCAATTGTAGATTTTGATTTTCGAGAAATATTTTCTTCGAGCCACGAAAGCGCCGTGCTGATTTCATTTGGCGTGTATCCTTTTTTCGCCAATATTTTCATATCGATATCCTTTAAATGAATTTCTTTTTTCATTTTACGAAGTATAAAAACAATTATGTCGACTATTTTTTCTTGCATTTTAAAAACCTAATTTTGCGAATTTAACAATATTCTTTCTAAAAACAATTAATTCCTACCTACAAATAAAATATATTTTTCCTGAAGTGCAAACATTTTTCTTCTTTTTATTTTTGTCGTGTCGTCGTAACCTAATGAGTGAAGCGCGCAATGGACTAAAAGTCGCGTAATTTCGTTCTTTAAAGTAACCCCAAATCTTTTTGCTTGCCTTTTGGCTTGATTAACATTTACACAAATTTCAACTTCCAATGGATTTTTTTCTAAAACAAAAGTCAAAACATCGGTTGTCGAATTTTTGCTTAAATATTTTTGATGAAGCCGTTTCATCATTTTATCTCCGATAAAAATTGATGAGACTTTTGCGTTTGTAACTCTCTCTTTCAAATAAACAAATTTCAAAATTCTCACAATTCCTTTTTCGTTTAAAATTGTCGAAGCAACTGTTTTTGAAATTTCAACTTTAATCAATTCATTGCCAATCTAAAAAGAAATCCCCATAATTTTTATTTTTACGGGGAAAATTATTTTGAAATCTTTTCATAATTAAATATAAAAACAATTTCGGGTTGAATGCAAATTTATCAATATTTCACAAATTTTTATACCGTTGATTTATTTCGCTAATCGAGTCGCCGCCAAATTTTTCTAAAAATGAATTTGCAATCACCGGCGCAACAACCGATTCGGCAATCACCGAACATGCTGGCACAGCGCAAACATCCGAGCGTTCGTATCGTGATTGCACATTTTTATTTTTCTCCAAATCAATTGAAGAAAGCCCTTTTGCTAAAGTTGAAATTGGTTTCATTGCGGCGCGAATAATTATTGCATTTCCATTTGTCATTCCACCTTCAACTCCGCCAGCGCGATTTGTTTTTCGCAAAATATTTTTCTTTCCTTCAAAAAATAATTCATCATGCACCTCCGAGCCAAATTTTTTTGCATTCTCAAATGCTTCCCCAACTTCAACTCCCTTCACAGCTTGAATCGACAAAATCGCTTCGCCTAATTTCGCATCGAGTTTTCTATCCCACTGAACATAACTTCCAAGCCCAATCGGCAAACCAGAAACCACAACTTCAAAAATTCCGCCCAAAGTGTCGCCAGATTTCATTTCCTGTTTAATTAACGAAATTGCATTTTTAGATTCATCAATGCTCAACATTCTAAGTTCGTTCAAATCAGCCTTTGCTGAAATTTTTGATGCATTTGAATTTTGCAAAATTTTATCTCTATTTTTTTCTGAATTTTCATCTTCAACTTTTCCGATTGAAACTACAAAACTTCCGATTTCAATTTTAAACTCTTCCAAAAATTTTTGCGAAATAGAACAAAGCGCAACACGCATTGCGGTCTCTCTTGCGCTGGCTCTTTCAATTACATTTCTAATATCATCAAATTTATATTTTATCATTCCAGATAAATCAGCATGTCCGGGACGAGGAATATTAATTTTTTCAATTTCTTTTTTCAAATCTGAAATTGACATTTTATCTTTCCAATTTTCCCAATCACGATTTTCAATCATCAGCGAAATTGGAGAGCCGAGAGTTTTTCCAAATCTAACGCCGGAAAGAATTTTAACTTGGTCAGTTTCAATTCGCATTCTTCCGCCACGACCAAATCCTTTTTGGCGACGAGAAAGTTTTTGATTTATGTATTCTTCGGAAATTGATAAACCAGATGGCACGCCTTCGATAATTCCAACAAGCGCTTTTCCGTGAGATTCTCCTGCGGTTAAATATCTAATCATGGAATCTCCAATGCAACATATCTGGTTGTATTTCTTTCATCTTTAACGCGAAGCATTAAAGCATCGCCAGATTTTTTTGACTCAATAATTTTTTTGAAATCATTTATTGTTCTAATTGAATTTTTGTCTGCTTCAACTATAATATCTCTAACTCGCAATCCTCTTGACTCTGCCTCTTCAAATCTTGTAACTTCGGAAACTAAAACATCGCTTTCACTTTTTCTTTCATTCTTCAAACGCAAATCTAATTTAGAAATTGTAAAACCAAGTTTATCAAATTTTATTGGTTTAGATGAAATCTCTTCGGCATTATCCAAGTTTTCATTTTTTTGGTTCAATGCAATTTCAGTCCCTTTTTCTTCTCGCGCTTTTAATTTTACATTTTTTGTAATTTTATTTTTATCTCTCCAAATTTTTATTTCAACAATATCGCCGGGTCTCTTCGATGCAACATAAGCCTGCAACTCATTTGCAGATTTAACAGATTTTCCATCAACACTTAAAATAATATCGCCCGAAATTATTCCAGCATTTTTCGCCGCGCCATTTTCTAAAACATCTTGCACTAAAACTCCTTCAGGTTTATCAAGCCCACTCGCCTTTGCAATTGTTTCATCAATACTTTGAATTTGTACGCCAATATATCCTCGTTCAACTTTTCCATTTTCGATTAAATTTTCAGCAACATTTTTTGCCAAATTAATTGGTATCGCAAATCCATAACCTTGATAACGCGCATTTGTCGTTGCAATTGCTGTGTTTATTCCGATAACCTCGCCGTAAATATTTACAAGCGCGCCGCCACTATTTCCGGGATTTATTGCTGCATCGGTTTGAATAAAATTTTCAACTCCGTAACTATCATTTATTATGTCGATGCGTCTCCCGATGTAACTTACAATTCCGGCTGTAACGGTTGAACTTAATCCGAGCGGTGAACCGATTGCCAAAACCCATTCGCCAACTTGCAGATTTTCCGAATTGCCAAGCGCCGCGACAGATAAATTTTTTTCTTCAATTTTAATTACTGCGACATCAGTTAGCGGATCGGTGCCAATTAATTTTGCTTTGAATCTTTTCGAGTCGTTTGTAACAACTTCAATTCCATTTTCGATTGCATTTTCCACAACATGATTATTTGTAATTATGTAACCATCTTCACTTACAATTACTCCGCTTCCCGAACCTTGCGATTTCATATCTTCCTCTTTTGGATGAGGAATTTTAAATTCCGGAAATTGATGAAAATATTCTTCCAATTCTTTTGTTGGAGAATTTTTTACTTTCGTAGTTACAATTATCGATACAACCGATTGAGTCGCTTCCTTTGCGACAGTGGTAAAAAGGGAATTTATATTTTGCAGATTTGCATCTGCTTTTAACTCTTTTTTATTTGAGCCAAGTTTGACTTTTTTATTTTGCGCGAAACTAAAATCAAATCCGCTTAAATGCGAAATTAAAGTTGATGCAACAATAATTGTTACAAAAATAATTAAGTACAGTTTAAATTTATTTTTCATTTCTAATTAACTCCTTGAAATTGCGAATACGAATCTAATAATTTTAATGAGTTCAAACTTTTCATTCCATGAAGATGAAACTCGCCGTAGCGATGTAAAAATTTTTTAATTTCATTTCCAATCGAATCATTAAAATTTATTTTTTTTGAATTACTAATTTTACCACTATAAATAAAATCTAAAACTTTGAATACATCTTCTCGAAATTTGACTTCACCATATTTTGTTTTGTTGTGGCAAACGGCACAATAAAATACTCCATTTGTGATATTACAAAATTTATCATCATTAGTAATTGATAAATCTTTTTTACACGAAAAACAACTTTTAATATCAAAAGCAAAACCAGATAGAGAAAATAAATTCATTAAAAAAGAGAAATAAATATTTTCAAATCCTCTATCAATTTTTGTCAACTCGTCCATCGCATCAATTACTAATTGGTAAATCGGTAAATTTTTTTCCTCATCATGAAAAACTTGTTTCACCAACTCTGCAATAGCAAGTGCGTAGGAAAGCTGTGTAAAACTTGAACATAATTTTGTCGAAGGACGAATGATTTCGCTTTTAGAAATTAGATGCAAACTTCGCTCATCTTTTTTGTAAAATATTACGCGAATATGTGAAAGAACTTCGAGCGATGAACCAAACGATTTTGAATTTTTTCTCGCTCCTTTTGCAAGTAATTTTATTTTTCCGAATTCCTTCGAATACATTGTTACAATTTTACTTGTATCGCTGTAATTCATCGAATGTATAATTATTCCTTCGGATGAAACAATCATTTAATTTACTTGCGAAATATTTTTTAACTTATTAAATCTCTCTTCGATTTTTTCAGAATCTAAATCTAAAAGTCCATCAATTGAAAAATGTTCAACGCAAAATGACGCCATTACACTTCCGTACAAAACTGCTCGCTTTAAATTTTCAAAAGATGTGTCGCCAGTTTTTGCAATATGTCCGATGAAACCTCCAGCGAAGCAATCGCCTGCTCCAGTTGGATCGACAATTTTTTCAAGTGGTAAAGCAACGGTTGAGAAAAATTGATCTCCGCAAAATAACATTGCGCCATGCTCACCTTTTTTAATTACAAGATTCTTTGGACCAAGCTGTAAAATTTTTTTTCCACATCTAATTAAATTATCATCATCAGCTAAAAGTTGCGCTTCGGTGTCGTTAATAAAAAAGAGATCTAATTTTTTTATTGTTTTTAAAAGTTCTTCTTTTCTTCCTGTAATCCAAAAATTCATTGTGTCGCCAACAATCATTTTAGGATTTTTAGCTTGCTCAATTACAAGTCGTTGTAAAGATGGTTCAATATTTCCTACACAAACAAAATCGGAATTAATATAATTTTGCGGAAGTTTCGGAGAAAATTTTTCAAAGACATTCAGTTCAGTCGAAAGCGAATCTCTATCATTCATATTTTTATGATATCGTCCACTCCATCTAAAAGTTTTTCCACCTTCAATAATTTCAATTCCTTCAGTATCAATTTTATTTTTTTTAAAAAGTTCAAAAGCACTTTGCGGAAAATCGCTTCCAACAACTCCAACCAATCTTACATTTGGAGTAAAAAAACTTGCCGCTAAACTAATATAAGTTGCCGCGCCACCAAGCGCATTTTCAATTTTTCCAAATGGCGTTTCAACCGAATCAAACGCTAATGACCCAACAATAAGTAAACTCAATTTTTATCCTTTCAAAAATTTTTTATAAGTCGAAATTGGGATTTCTGCCCAACGCGAGGTTTCCCCTCTTTTTACAATATAATCATTTGATATTTTAATTACATTAATTTGGCCGGGCCAAACTAATAATTTTTTTGCTTCTGCAAAACTGCACCATTTAAATTGATAATGCTCCGCTGAAAGTTTTGGATTAATTCCATCGGAAACTTCGGCAACAAAAACGCTTGTCGCGTGTATTTCATTTTTGATTGGATTTAAAAAAACATTTGAGTGTGGACAAACCCAAAATTTTTTTGGACGAAGCGAGGTCTCTTCAATCATTTCTCTTAATGATGCTTGCAAAGCCGTTTCGTTTTTTTCAATTCTGCCACTAATAATTTGCCAAGTGTCGGGATAAATTTTTTCGCTTTTTGATCTTCGAAGCAATAAATATTTTGTAGATTTTTTTACGATTGAAAAAATGCAGACTTCAATAATGTTAGATTTAAAACTTGGCATTTACTTTTTTATTGGAGTAGAATTTTTTACAGAATTTCTAATTGCCATCGATGTTGCTTCCGCGCTAATCTCGGCTACCAAATCAACTGCAACAAGAATTTCGCCTGTGCAAAGTGTGAAGGACGCATCTCCATCAAAAGTTGTGTGGCTCGGTTTAATTGCGCGCGACATTCCATCGTGAACTCTTTGTGAAACTCTAAATGCATCAACTTTATTTAATTTTGCATTTGTTGTTACTACAACAAGTGTAGTATTTGAGTTTCTTAACAAAGCTCGTTCAGTGTGAAAATTTTCCCATCTTCCAAGACTTCCTAAAAACTTTTTATTTTTAATTGTGCCAGCAATAATTTTTCCATCATCTGCAATAATATCGCCAACAGAATTTACAACGGCATAAACTTCAACAATTAAATTTTTAAAAATAATTCGCGAAAATCCAAAACCACCGTGCATTGCAGTTTCGATTCCATTCCACTTGCCAACAGTTGCGCCAGTTGCCGCGCCAACTTGACCAACTTCAAAATTATTCGAAGCAGTTTTGCAAGCTTCGTATGCATTTTTTTCTGTCGGAAAAATTTTATTGCTTCCAATGTTGTAATCATAAATAACTGCGGCAGGCACAATCGGAATAATATTCCACGGAGTTTTGTATCCAATATTTTTTTCGTGCAAATATTTTTGAACTCCATTTGCCGCACCAAGTCCAAACGCACTTCCGCCAGTTAAAAAAATTGCATTAATTTCCTGCACTTGTTTTTCGGGAGAAAGTAGCGCAGTTTCGCGCGAGCCAGGCGCGCTTCCGCGAATCTCGCCACTTGCAATCGTCCCATTTGGCGCCAGCAAAACCGTGCAACCAGTTTGCGCTTTTTTATTTGTGTAATGCCCAATTTTAAAACCGTGCAATAAATTTTTTTCTCTCATATAAATCTTTTTGTTAAAAATATTGATAATGCGACTGCAGCGTTGAGTGATTCTACTTTGCCAAATTTTGGAATTGAAACTGAATCGGTAATTAAATTTTTTAAGTTTGATGAAATACCGTGCGCTTCGCTACCAATAATGATACAAATTTTTTCTGAAAAATTATATTTATCGATTGATGAAGTTCCATTTAAATCGGCGGAAATGATTTTATAATTTTTTAATTTTTTAAGTGAAAGACTTAAGTCAACATTTTCTAAAATTGGGAAATGGAAAATCGAGCCAACTGTTGAACGAATTACTTTCGGATTGTAAAGTTCAACCGAACCACTTCCGATTAATAATGCGTCAACATTAAACCAATCGCAAATTCTTATTATCGTTCCGAGATTTCCGGGGTCGCTAATCCTATCCAATGCAATTATTGTTGATTTCGATTTTTGCTCGGATAAAATTTTTTCCAAATCATAATTTATTTTTTTTATTTCAGCAATTATTCCCTGCGAGTTTACCGTATCTGTAATTTTGGAAAATTCTTTTTTGGGTAATTCTATAATATTGCACGAAATATTTTTTAATTTTTTCAGCAAAGTTTTTTTATTTAAATCCAAATTTAGATCTGAATTTAAAATTAATTTTTCAATTTCAATTTTTGCTAAAAGTAATTCCTCAACACTTCGCCATCCTTCAATTAGAAAATGGTTTTCTAATTTGCGAAATTTCTTTTGAGAATATTTTGAGATTGATTTTATTTTAGAGATACTCAATTTTTATATTCTCCCCAAACATTTCTCAAAACATCGGAGATTTCTCCCAATGTTGCATAATTTTCAACTGCGTTTAAAATCGATGGAATAATATTTTTTTCAGTCATTGCAGTTTCTTTAAGTTCGTTTAAAGAATTTTTAACTTTTAAATTATCTCTTTCAGTTTTCAAAATTTGAAGCGCACTAATTTGCTCTTTTTGTGTTTCAATCGGAACAGAAAAAATAGTTGAATCTTTTTCTTCTTCGTTTTTAAATTCATTCACACCAACAATAATTTTTTCTTTATCATCAATTTTTTGTTGATACTCATAAGCACTTTTCGCAATTTCATCTTGGTAAAATTGTTTTTCAATCGCAATAACTGCGCCACCAATTTCAGAAATCTTTTTCAAATATTCGCTCGCTCTATTAATAATTTCATCAGTCATCGCCTCAATAAAAAAAGAGCCAGCAAGCGGGTCAACCGTATCAATCACGCCACTTTCAGTCGAAATAATTTGTTGCGTCCGCAAAGCAAGTCGTGCAGATTCCTCCGACGGAAGCGCAAGCGCCTCGTCGCAACCGTTGACATGAAGCGATTGGCAACCGCCCAAAACCGCGGCGAGTGCTTGAATTGTTGTGCGAACTGTGTTGTTGTCGATTTGCTGAGCGGTTAGAGTTGAGCCAGCGGTTTGAACATGAAAACGCAATTTTGATGCCTCGGGATTTGTGGCGCCAAAATTATTTTTAATAATGTTTGACCAAAGAAAACGCGCGGCACGAAATTTTGCAACTTCCTCAAAAAGATTATTATGCGAATTGAAAAAAAATGAAATCCTCGGAGCAAAATTATTTATATCAAGTCCAGATTTAATTGCCGCAGAAACATATTCTTTTGCGTTTGCAAGTGTGAAAGCAACTTCTTGCACAGCGTTTGAGCCAGCCTCGCGAATATGATATCCACTAATTGAAATTGGATTCCACTTCGGAAGATTTTCGTTGCACCAACTAAATGTATCAGTAATTAATCGCATCGATTCTTTTGGAGGATAAATATAAGTTCCGCGAGCGATGTACTCTTTTAGAATATCATTTTGAATTGTACCAGAAATATTTTTAAGATTTGCATTCTGTTTTTTTGCAAGCGCGACATACATTGTTAAAAGAATTGCCGCGGTAGAATTTATTGTCATCGATGTAGAAATTTTTTCAAGCGAAATTCCATCAAACAATATTTCTAAATCTCGAAGTGAATCAATTGCAACTCCAACTTTTCCAACTTCACCATCTGCAATCGGCGCATCGGAATCGTATCCCATTTGTGTTGGAAGATCAAACGCAACCGAAAGACCAGTTGTGCCTTGGGAAAGCAAATATTTATATCTCTCATTGGATTGTCGCGCGCTTCCAAATCCTGCATATTGGCGCATCGTCCAAAGTTTAGTGCGATACATTTGTTTATGAATGCCACGAGTAAATGGAAATTCGCCGGGAGTTTCGTTTTTTCTGATTTGGCTCAAATCTTTTTCAGAGTAAAAAGATTTAATTTCAATTTGAGAATCGCTCTTAATTATTTTTTCTTTCATCGCAAGTCAAATGTAAAAAATTTTTGAGTGAAAATCAGATTGAAGGATTTCAGAAATTAATTCAAATTCCAGAAAACATTTTTCATTTCAAAATTATTTTCTTCAAACAAAATCGCACCATCAACATCGGTTCGATAAATTTTTGCGTTTATTTTTTTGTAGCGACTTAAAATTTGTTCCGATGGATGCCCAAACTTGTTGAATTTACCGACTGAAATAACGATTTCCTTCGGATTGATAAAATTTAAAATATTATTTGAGCTACTTGTAATTGAGCCGTGATGAGGCGATTTGAGAATATCGCTTTTCAAAATTTCCCGATAAGAATTTGCAATTTTTTCTTCGACATCGTTCTCAACATCGCCACAAAACATTATTGAATTTTTCCCGGAAACAAATTTCATCACAATCGATTTGTTATTTAAATCTCCAAATCCGTCAGTTGAATCGGTGTCAATCATATTTATTGTAGGAGAAAAGATGTAAAATTTAGAGTGTGCGCAAAGTGGAATTATTTCACCTGCGTCAACTATTTTTATTTTATTTTTCGAAAGAGTGAAATAGTTTTTATAAAGTGTTGAGTTTGATTTTTGTCCAGATTCGTAAATTGAATCGATTTGATATTTTTTGATGAGTGATAATATTCCGCCAATATGGTCGGTATGAGGATGAGAGATAAATAATTTGTCAATCTTTTTCATTCCATTTCTTTCTAAATATGGAACAATCACTTTTTCTGCGCTGTTATCTTTTCTATTAATTGCGCCAATATCAATCATTGCAGTTGCTTTGCAGAAGCACTCAACTAAAGCGCCATCGCCTTGTCCAACATCAAAAAATATAATTTTTAATTTTTCTTTTGAAAAAATATTTTGATAAATAGAAATATTTAACATTATTATAATTGCAATTAATGTTTTGCCAATAATTATTTTATTTTTCATATTTGTTAATCCAATTAAGAGTATAATATAAATCATAATCCCAATCCAAGATATTGTCGGAATTGAATATACTCCAAATGAGATTTGATTTGCCCATAAAACTGATTTCAAAGTAATCCAAATTAATATTTCATTTACATTATTGTAAAACATTGCAATCGGAATAGATAAAACTCCAAAAATTACCGCAACAAATCCAATTACGATAATCAATCCAACAATTGGCACAACAAAAATATTTACAAAGAGTGAAACAAAGGAAAGTGATTTAAAGTAAAACACAGTAAAAGGCAAAGTCCCAATTTGCGCCGCAAGTGTAATTGAAAATAATCCTATCAGCGATTCAACAAAATAATTTTTTCTAATTTTAAAAGGAATAAAATTAAATTTTTGCAGAATCCTCGAATAAAAGTAAATCATCGACAGCACTGCGGCAAATGAAAGTTGAAATCCTGCATTGTACAATTCCTTGGGATTGATAATCATCAATATTATTGCGGCAAAACCTATGTTATTATAAATATTTGATTTTTCCTGAGATAATTTGCCAAGTAAAATTACAATTGCCATTAATGTCGCGCGCGCTACCGATGGGGTATTGCCTGTAAACGAAGTATAAAAAATCAAAACTAAAATAGTTGAGATGATTTTTATTTTTTGTGGCAAGCGAAGCATTGTAAAAAAATAAAATATAATTGCGACGATTAAAATTACATGCGAACCACTTACGGCAAGCACATGAATTGTACCAGTTTTTATAAACGCATTTTTTATTTCAGGCGAAATATTTGTTCTATCTCCGAGCAATAAGCCGAGTAGAAAATTGCCTCGTTCGGGCTCGAATGATAAATTTACAATTTTGCGTACGAATTCTCTTGCTGGAATTACAAGTTTGCGAAAAAATATATTTCCACCTTCAGCTTTTATTAATTTTAAATCTGATTTTTCATCGAAAGATAAAATTGAATAAATATTTTGAAATGCTAAATAATTTTTATAACTAAATTCTCCTGGATTTCTACTTGAAGCTGGAGAATCTAAAAATCCTTCTACTTGATAAATTGAACCATATTGAGGTTTAACTTTTGAATTATTTTTAAAACTGAGCAAAGCGTTGGAATTTATTTTGTAATTATTCCCTTCGATAGAAATATTTTGAAGTTCAATTATCGCAGAGACTCTTCCACTAATTTCTTTTGGTTCGTCAACAATTTCAAAAGTTACAAAATGTGGGTCTTCTAAATCTAAAATATTTTCTATTGAACTCTTTTGTTTCCCTTTTTGCAAATTATAAAACCCGAAAAGAAAAAATATCAGCAAATAAATTATAAGGGTTTTAGTTTTTTCATAAACAAAGAAAATAATAGAAGTTAAAACAAATAACGCAATCCAATAAATTAAATCAAGTTTTATAAAATCGGATATTAGAATTGAAAGGATAAAAAGAATGGCAATTTTAAACGCTGGATATTTTTTCATATAAATGAAAAATTTTAAAACTGTTGTAAATTTAACTCTCTATTATAATTGTAACCGGACCGTAATTTGTTAGTTCAACATTCATCATTTTTCGGAAAGAACCTGTAGCAACATTTTCACTTCCAATAATTTCTTTGCAATAATTTATAAAATAATTATAAAGTTCCTCCGCAATAATTGGTTCGGCGGCTCCGATAAAACTTGGGCGATTTCCTTTTTGCGCATCGCCGTACAAAGTAAACTGCGAAATCACCAACATTTTCGCCCCAATATCTTGCAAAGATAAATTCATCTTTTCATTTTCATCTTCAAAAATTCTCATCGCACAACATTTTTTTGCGAGGAACTCAGCATCTTTTTTCTCATCGCCAGTTTTTACTCCAAGCAAAATCAAAAATCCTTTTTCGATTTTACCAACAATTTCGTTTTCAACCTCAACGCTTGCTTTTGAAACTCTTTGGATTACGGCTTTCATGTTTTTGCGACAATGCCTCTTGGTAATTTATTATAATCTTTAAATTTATTTACGATTTCCCAATCGGAAAATATTTCGCAAATATCTTCTTGTTGATTGTAAGCATGTTCAAGAATACAAAATCCATTTTCAAAAAGCCAATTTTTTCCAACCTCAGCAAATCTTCTATAAAATGTTAATCCATCTTTTTCATCTGTTAAACTATTGCGCGGCTCAAAATTTTTTATTGATTCGGAAAGATTTTGATATTCATCAAGAGAAATATATGGAGGATTTGAAACGACCAAGTGGAATTTTTCATTCACACCTTCGGTTAAAATATCTTTTTGCAAAAAATTAATTTGGAATTCGACTTTATTTAAAATTCCATTTTCGTTTGCCAAACTAATCGCATCGGCAGAAATATCAATCGAAGTTATTTTTGATTTTGGAATTAGCTTCGCTAACGCAACAGAAATTGCTCCACTGCCTGTACCAATATCTAAAATTGAAATATGTTTTTCTTCAGTAAAATATTTTTCTGCAATACTTATAACAGTCTCAACTAAAACTTCCGTATCAATTCTTGGAATCAATGCTCTTTTATCAGTTTTAAATTTCAATCCCATAAACGATGTTTCGCCTGTTACATATTGAAGCGGATTATTTGTTAAGATATTTTGATAAAGTTTTTTAAAATTAGTGAGTTCAATTTCGGTCATTGGCTGATCGAAATTTGTATAAAGATAAATTCGTGGCTTTTGAAAAAAATAAGATAAAAGAATTTCTGAAGTTACTCTCGGCTCGGGATAATTTTTCGTTTCAAGATCTTTACTGCACCAATTTAAAATCGATAAAATCGTCCATACTTTTTTTTCTTTTTCAATTTGAGAAATAAATCCTCCTTCTACTTTTTATTTTTACCAATTCTTCGTGGCTTAATTTTTGTAGATTTTTTATTTTTTTTAGGATTTATTTTTTTCAAAATTTTCTTTTTAAGCAATTGCATTTTTTTCGCAATCGCTGTGGAGTGAGCCAAAGACGGCGCTTCATCATCGTCATCTTCAACTACAAATTGTAATTTGACAATTTGCAATTCACTTAAATTAAGTTTTTTTCGTTCATCTTTTTCAAACGGATCATCAATAGAATCATAGGAGATATTATCTTCATCTTCCTCGGAAACCAAATTAAATCTTTTATCCCCTTCAATTAAAAGAACAAAATCGCTTAAATATTCTGGCACTGCAAAATTTTTTCGCTTCCCTTCTTCAATTAAAATTTTCCAAAGGTAGCCAATTTCAATTCCTTTTTTGTAAAAATTTAAAACTTTCGCGGCTTCATTAACTAAAGTATCGTACATAAATTATTTTGATGAAAATTTTATTTTTCCATTTACGATAGTGTAAATTATTTTTGTATCAATTATTTTTTTTGACTGAACTTCCATAATATTTTCCGATAGCAAAACGCAATCGGCAAGTTTTCCAATTTCAAGACTTCCTTTTTCCTTCTCCATTTTTTCAGCATAAGCGCCCCAAATTGTAAATGATTTTAAAGCTTCTTGGCGCGTCATCAATTCCTTCACATACCAACCATTATTAAAATCGAGTGAGTCCTCAACTCCTTCTGGCGAAAGTTCGAAATTTTTTCGTACATCTTCAATTGTTTTCGGATTTCCATTTTTATCTTGTCGAGTTATCGCCGCGTAAAATCCAAAAAGAGGATTTACCTCTTCAACAGGAAAATCAGAACCACTTGGGATTATATTTCCATCATTCAAAAATTTTCTCCAAGCGTAAGCGTTACGAATTCTTTTTTGACCAAGTCTGGCTTGAGCCCAATACATATCCGATGTGCAGTGAGTTGGTTGCATACTTGGAATTATTTTTAATTTTTTAAATCTTTCAAAATCATTTTCATCGATAACCTGCGCATGTTCAATTCGCAATCGCGCATCAATATTTTTTGAAGATTCAAGCGCTCGCTCATAAGCATTCAAAACAATTTTATTTCCTCTATCGCCAATTGCGTGTGTTAAAACTTGATAATTATTTTCCAGAGCATCTTGCGTAACTAATTTAATTTCTTCCTCTTTCGTAATTACCATTCCACGGCTATCGGGAGAATCGGTGTATGGCTCAATCAATGCCGCACCACGAGAACCGAGCGCACCATCAACATATAATTTGATTGAGCGAAGTGCAAGCATTTCATTTTTTTCGTGCAATAGCAACTTTGATGCCAACATTTTTTGCCAAAGCGTTCCAACTCCACTTGCGGCGGCGTGAATCCTAATTGGTAAAATATTATTTTTATTTAATGAGTCGAGCAAATTAAATTCATCTTCGCTCACTCCCATTTCGTGAACAGAAGTCAAACCGAGCGACAAACATTTTTCAAATCCTTTTTGAAGCGCGTTTGAAATTTCTTTTTCAGAAATCGATGGAACAATTTTGTAAATCAAACTCATCGCCTCATCAACAAAAATTCCGTTCGGATTTCCACTTGCATCGCGATAAATTTTGCCGCCATCAATCTCTTTTGTTTGAGTCGAAATATTCGCATTTCGCATCGCAAGTGAATTGACCCAAATTGCATGCCCGTCAATTCTTGATAAAATCACAGGGTTTTTATCGAAGGCATTATCTAATTCTTTTGAAGTAGGAAATTTCTTTTCGCTCCAATCATTTTGATCCCAACCTCTTCCACGAATCCAAACTCCATCAGGCAAATTTTTTGAGCTTTCTTTTAAGAGTTCAACAATTTGTTTTGATGATGTTGTTCCAACCAAATTTACCTCCAAAAAAGTTTGCGCTAAACCAAAAAGATGCGCGTGTGAATCAATCAGTCCGGGAATTAAAGTTTTTCCCTTTGCATCTATTATATTGCCAGCATTATATTTTGATAAAATTTCATCGTTTGTGCCAAGTGCAATAATTCTACTTCCTCTAATTGCAATTGCTTGATAAATATTATTTTGCTCATCAACAGAATAAATTACCGCCGAGTGAATTATAATAGAGGCATTTTTTTTTGAAGTTTCTGTTAAATATATTGAAACGATAAAAATTAATATTGTTGCAATAAGATTGAATGGAATTTTATTTTTCATACAAATAAAATAGATAAACTTTTATTAAAAATACAGATAAAGGCATAAAATGAATAAAAATAATTTTGAAGAATTAATTGAGGTTGTCAGAAGACTTCGCAACGAATGTCCGTGGGATAAAGAACAAACACACGATTCACTTCGCTACACAATGATTGAAGAGTGCTACGAATCGGTTGACGCAATTAACAAAAAAGATTTTAAACATTTGGAAGAAGAACTTGGAGATTTATTATTAAACATTTTACTTCATGCAAATATTGCAGAAGAAAATAATCAATTCAGTTTTGAATCATTAATGATAAATTTAAAAGATAAATTAATCAGAAGACATCCTCATATTTTTTTGGGTGAGAAAGTAGAAAATCAAAACGAACAAATTAAAATTTGGGACAAAATAAAACGAGAAGAGGGAAAAATTTCTGTTTTAGATGGATTACCAAAAACTCTTCCTTCACTTTTTAGAGCAGAACGGTTACAAGAAAAAGCCGCGAAAGTTGGATTCGATTGGAAAAATAAAAAAGATGTTTTCGAAAAAATAAAAGAAGAATTAAATGAACTTGAAAAAGCTGAAACAAATGAATCGAAAAGTGAAATTTTTGAAGAGTATGGCGACTTACTTTTTAGCATTGTAAATTATGCGCGGCATTTAAAAATAAATTCTGAGGATGCGCTAAAATCTACAAATGAAAAATTTATTAAAAGATTTAATTTTATCGAAAGTGAATTTATAAAATTGGATAAAGATATTTACAAATCAAATTTAGAAGAATTAGACGAATTTTGGAACAAGGCAAAAGCTATTAAATAGTACCGTTTTCCTTTTTTTTGTATTCATCGTAAGCGTCAATAATTTCTTTTACCAAACGATGTCGTACAACATCTTCGCTATTAAATTTTACAAACGCAATCCCTTCAATTGATTTAATTACATTTTGAATTTGCACCAATCCAGAAATTATTTTTGGTGGCAAATCAATTTGCGTATCATCACCAGTAATGACAGCTTTTGAATTCACTCCGAGACGAGTTAAAAACATTTTCATTTGCATTGCAGTTGCGTTTTGCGCTTCATCTAAAATTACAAACGAATTATGAATTGTTCTACCTCGCATATAAGCAAGCGGCATAATTTCAATTACTCTTCGCTCCATAAAATTTTTAAATTTTTCTGGAGGAAGCATATCATCCAGCGCATCGTAAAGAGGACGAAGGTACGGATCGATTTTATCTTTTAAATCTCCTGGTAAAAATCCTAAACTTTCTCCCGCTTCAACTGCAGGTCTGGCTAAAACAATTTTATTTACTTCTCTATTTTTTAAACTTGCAATTGCCATTGCCACTGCAAGATAAGTTTTTCCAGTTCCAGCCGGACCAATTGCAAAAACTACATCGTTATTTCTTACACTATCAACATATTTTTTTTGCGATGGAGTTTTTGCGCGAATCAAACTATTTTTTGCTAAAAGGACAATGTGCTCTTTTTCATCGGGAGAAGTTAAAACAAAATTATTTTGTTGTGGATTGCTATCGCAAATTAAATCGATAACTGTGTCAACATCATTTGTGTTAAGTATTCCATTCTTTGTTAAAAGGAAAACAAGTTCACGAAATATTTTTTCAATTTGATCAATTTCAAATTGTTCGCCACGCATCGTAACATTATCTCCGCGAACATTAATTGAAGAATTAAATCTGTTTTGGATTAAATGCAAATGTGTGTCGTTGTAGCCAAGAAGCGATAGCGGATCGACTCCTTCGAGTTTAAATTTCTTTTCTATTGTAAAATATCTCCTTTCAGTTAATTACATTTTAAAGAAAGTGTTTCTAAAAAAACAAGATTAATTTTCCTGTAATTCAATACTTCCAAGTTTAGTTAAAACACCATTTGAAAATTTTAAAATCTTCATTGAAGAATTTATTCTATTCTGATTTAAATTGATATTGAGTCCAACGCCTTTATAATCAGCAGAATTGTCGAGTTTTATTTTAAATTCCTCTCTACTCAAAGCACCACTTTCAATAATCCCATTTATAAAATTCATCGAATTATAACCAATTAAATTATTTTCTGTTGGATAATGTTTGAGCTCATCAAAATATTTTTTATAAAATTTAGTTTCAACATCAGAATCATCTTTTAATCTATCTTGAATAAAATATAGAGTCGAAATATTATTACTGTTTTCTTCCAAAATTTCTGGCGCATTCCACTCCTGCGTGCCAAGTAAAATAGTTTCGATGTTGTAGAGTTTAAGTTGCGAGGTTACCACTGCGATTTCTTTTGAATTTGTAATTGGTAAAAATATAGCATCAATTGAATTGATTGGATACTCCAAACTATCCAAACTGTTTGATATTTTTAAAAGTGGAATTTTAAGTGAGTCAGAAATATTTTTTGTATTTTTTCCGAATATTTTCGAAAGGGGCAATTGATTAGTCTTATTTAAAACTTTTGAAATATTTTCAGAAGTAACCCCAACTAATTTCAATTTATTTTCAATTTCATTTGGTTTTAATTTTGCATTCAAATTTATTTTATAATCCGATTGAAGTACATTTCCACTTTTTCTAATTGTATTAATAAAATATCTTAAATCAGTTGAACTTTTCGGATAGCGAACATCCGCAACAATTCTTCCACCAAGATTTTGAATTTCATTCGAGAATCCATTTGCAATTATATTTTGTTGCGAAGTTGATGGAGCTAAAATTGCAAAAGTTGATAATTTTAATTTTTGAATTGCGTATTGCGCAATAATTTTTCCGCGCGTTAACAAATCGGGATTAAGTTGAAATACAAATTTATTTTTGCTTGCGATACCAGTATCGGTTGCGGTTGGAGAAATCAGCGGAATTCCTCTCGTGTTTGCCAACGAGCCAAGTATAATTGTTTCATCGCTAAAAATAGGACCGAGAATTCCGAAAACATTTTTATCATCGACAAGTTTTTGTAATTCGCCAGCAACTTTTACAGGTTTGCGTTCAGTATCGCGAATTACAAGTTCGATTTTTATTTTTGCATTTTGATTGAAATGTTTATTTGCAAGTTCAATCCCTTCTAAAATTTCAGTCGCAATCTTTTTTCCTCGACCAAGTGAATCGCCCTTTAAAAACAATGGAAGAAACACGCCAAACTTAATTGTTGCAATATTTTCAATTGAATAAATAATCTCTTTCGACTTTATTATCAGATTTTTATTTTCGCTATCATCAATAATTTCTTCAAATAATTCTAATGCTCTTTTTTTATCACCTATCAAATAATATTTTTTTGCTTCATAAAAATTCAAATAATCGAGAAAATTCTTTTTTGAATATTTATCTTTTAATATTTCAACCTCTGTAAATGAAATATTTTCGCAGATTACATTTTCAAGTAATAGGTTTGCCATTGAAATATTTTTTTCTTCCGCAGCAATTTTAATAACTGATTCAAGCCAAGAAATAGATTCGGTAAATTTATTTAGGTGATAGAAGTTTATTGCTAAAATTAAATACGCATCTTCTAAATACTTAGAATTGTTTTTTAAATATTTTGTGAGGATTACAATTGATTCGTTATTGTTACCTAACGCGGTTTGCGTTTTTGCAAGCATAATTGTTGCAACTTGCGATAATTCTTTTTCGTTTTTTTTATTTGCTATCAAATAAAAAATAGATGAAGCAACTGAGTAATTTCCATTTGAGTATTCTGTAAATCCTTTATCTATTTTTTTATCATTGATAGTTTGAGCAGAAATATTATCTATCAAACCAAATATCAAAAAATAAAAAAAGTATTTTATAATTATTCCCATTCAATTGTAGCAGGAGGCTTAGAGCTGATATCGTAAACAACTCTATTCACACCACGAACTTCGTTTATAATTTTATTTGAAACATTTGCTAAAAACTCATACGGCAGATGTGCCCAGTCAGCAGTCATTCCATCAACACTTGTAACTGCGCGAAGTGCAATTGTATTTTCGTAAGTGCGCTCATCTCCCATAACGCCAACTGTTTTTATAGGAAGCAAAACTGAAAATGCTTGCCAAACCAAATCGTATAAATTATTTTTGTGAAGTTCATTAATAAATATTTCGTCTGCGTTTTGTAAAATTTCAATTCTCTGTTTTGTAACATCGCCAAGAATTCTTATTGCAAGTCCCGGTCCGGGAAATGGATGTCGCTCAATTAAACTTTTAGGCAAACCCAACTCATAGCCAATTGCGCGAACTTCGTCTTTAAATAATTCGCGAAACGGTTCAATTAATTTTAAATTCATTTTTTCTGGCAAGCCACCAACATTGTGATGCGTTTTGATTGTCGCGGAAGGTCCTTTAAATGATACCGATTCTATCACATCTGGATACAAAGTTCCCTGCGCTAAAAATTTTATTTCAGGATTTTTTTCGGATTCACTTTCAAAAAGTTCGATAAATATTTTTCCAATAATTTTTCTTTTTGATTCGGGATCGGAAATATTTTTTAATTCAGATAAAAATCTTTCGGAGCCATCAATAAAATTTAGAGGTATGTGATATTTTTCCTTAAACAAATCGATAACTTTTTTGCTTTCATCTTTTCTCATCACTCCGTTATCAATATGTACGCATAGCAATTGATCTCCGATTGCTTTGTGAATTAAAATTGCCGCAACCGATGAATCCACTCCTCCGCTTAAAGCGCAAATAACTTTGCTCGAACCAACTTTGTTTTTTATTTCTGTAATTGAGTTTTCAATAAATGATTTCGGATTCCAATCTGGAGTGCAATTGCAAATTTTAAAAATAAAATTTCTTAAAAGTTTCGTTCCCTCTTTTGTATGAACAACTTCGGGATGAAACTGCACACCGTAGATTTTTTTCTCCACATTTTCGATTGCGCAAAGCGGAGCATTTTGACTTTCTGCAATCGAATAAAATCCGCTGGGAAGTTTTTGAACTTTATCTCCGTGGCTCATCCAAACCGAAGTCGTTTCATCAAATGAATCAAAAATTCCATTGCGATTTTTTATTTTAATTTCCGCTCTTCCAAATTCTCTTTGATTTGATTTTATAACTTCGCCACCAAGTTGTTGCGAAATAAGTTGCAAGCCGTAGCAAATGCCAAGAATCGGAATTCCGAGCGAGAGAATTTTTTCATCGCTGTGTGGTGCATTTTCAGAATAGACGCTCGTCGGTCCACCAGATAAAATAATTCCTTTCGGAGGATTTTCTAAAATCTTTTCAATCGAAAAATTAAATGGATGAATTTCGCAATAAACATTTTGTTCGCGAACTCTTCTTGCTATCAATTGTGTGTATTGTGAGCCAAAATCTAAAATTAAAATGTGTCCTGTGTGATTCAAACTTTATCCTATTTTTTTTTAAATTTACAAAAGAAAAGTTCAACTTTCATTGATTGTAATAAAGATTTTAATTATTTTATTTTCAAGTATAAAAGATGAATAAAGAAGAGCGCGTTATCGCAACAAATCGCAAAGCAAGATTCGAATATTCTGTTCTCGACTCGTTTGAAACTGGAATTGTTTTAACCGGCTCGGAGGTAAAATCGCTTCGGCAAGGCGCCGCGAATATTCAAGATGGATATGCGTATGTGAAAGGAAGCCTGGTTTTATTGAACGGAATGCATATTAATCCGTACAAAGAGGCAAATATTTTTAATCACGATCCTTTGCGTGAGCGAAATCTTTTGTTGCACAAATCTGAAATAAAAAAACTTTCAGCGAAAATTAAAGAGCGCGGTTTGACTTTGATTCCACTAAAATTATATTTTAAAAATGGACTTGTAAAAGTTGAACTTGGATTGTGTAAAGGAAAAGCCATTCACGATAAGCGACAAACAATAATTGAGCGAGATGCAAAAAAATCGCTCGAACGATTACATAAAAAATTTAAATAATTTTGATGAAAAACTTTCCACCACTAAATGAACAAATGGATTTGATTCGCCGAGGAGTTTCGGAAATAATTCCCGAAACTGAACTTGAACGAAAAATTTCCACTTCGATAAAAAATAAATCTCCACTAAAAATAAAATTAGGATGCGATCCATCTCGTCCAGATTTGCATTTGGGGCATTCGGTTGTTTTAAGAAAGCTTCGCCAATTTCAAGATTTAGGACATACAGCAATTTTAATTGTTGGCGACTTTACGGGAATGATTGGCGATCCATCAGGAAGAAACAAAACTCGCCCTTCTCTTTCGCTAAATGAAACCAGAGAAAATGGTAAAACATATTTCGATCAAGCAAAGAAAATATTATCTGAAAAAAATATCTCTATTATATATAATTCCGATTGGCTCGGTAAAATGAATTTCGCCGATGTAATTAATCTTTCCAGTAAATACACAGTTTCGCAAATGCTTGAGAGAGAAGATTTTCATTCTCGATTTAACAATGAAGAGCCGATTAGTTTGCACGAATTACTTTATCCACTTGCGCAAGCAATGGATTCTGTCGAAATCAATTCTGATGTCGAGCTTGGCGGAACTGACCAAAAATTTAATTTATTAGTTGGCCGCGCACTTCAACGAGAATTTGGAAAAGAACCACAAGTAATTTTGACAATGCCAATTTTAATTGGCACCGATGGAATTGAAAAAATGAGCAAGTCGCTTGATAATTACATCGGACTAAATGAAGACGCAAACGAGATGTATGGAAAAACACTTTCAATCCCGGATAAATTATTAATCGATTATTTTTTGTTGGCAACAAATCTTTCTAGCGATGAAATAAATAATTTGAAAAAAGATTTATCAAGTGGCACTGCGCATCCAAGAGATGTGAAAAGGAAACTTGCGCGTGAAATCGTCTCTATTTATCACGACCAAAATCAAGCTCAAAATGCAGAAAATGAATTTGACAGAATTTTTATCAAAAAAGAAATGCCAGATGAAATTCCTGAAATTAATTTTGGAAAAATTGGCGATGCAATAAATATTTTACAACTTTTGGTTGATACAAAACTTGTTTCCTCAAAAGGTGACGCACGGAGGTTGGTTGAGCAAGGAGGCATTTCAATTAACAATAAAAAAGTTGATGATATGAAAAATATTTTATATTTTAGCGAGCCAATAATTTTAAAAGTTGGTAAAAGGAAGTTTTTAAAAGTAGTTCCTCATTAATTTTTTTCAAAGGATAGAAAATGTCATTCGTACCAACAAAAATTTTTTTCACAAAAGGGGTAGGTCGTCATAAAGATTATTTACAATCATTTGAGCTTGCACTTCGCAATGCGGGAATTGAAAAATGCAATCTCGTTACAGTCTCAAGTATTTTTCCACCAAAATGCAAACGCATTTCGCCAGCCGAAGGTTTAAAATTTCTTGAGCCAGGTCAAGTTACTTTTTGCGTAATGGCGCGAAATGCTACCAACGAGCCAAATCGTTTGATTGCGGCTTCCCTTGGAGTTGCACAAGCGGCTGATGAATTGCAATACGGATATTTATCAGAGCATCATCCATTTGGAGAAACTGATGAAAAAGCCGGCGATTACGCTGAAGATTTAGCCGCGACAATGCTCGCAACAACTTTAGGAGTAAATTTTGATGCTAACTTAGATTGGGACGAAAGAGAAAAACATTTTAAGATGAGTGAAAAGATTTTGAAAACTTATAATATTACACAATCTGCCGAAGGTGATAAAGAAGGAAAATGGACAACGGTAATTTCTGCGGCAGTGCTACTTCCTTAAAAAGTAGTTTGATAATTTAAATAAAATCCATTTTGGATTGGAAGGAGAGTCAATGACTCTCCTTTTTTATTTTCCGTAAAATTTAAAATCTCATTTTGAAACTTAAAGCAGAAATACGAAGTTGCCCCTCCTATTATCGCACCAGAAATTACATCACTCGGATAATGCACACCAAGATAAATTCTCCCGTAACTAACAGTAGTTGCCCAAATTAAAATCGGGATTATAATTTTTTTATCGGGATAAAGCAAACTTATAGTTGTAGCAATTGAAAAAGCAGTTGAAGCGTGTCCGCTCGGGAAGGAAAACTCATCAATCCCAATAGTATCAAGTGTATTTACATTTTGCAGATTTCTAAAAGGTCTTTGTCTTTTAATAAAATGTTTTAAAATAGTAAACTCAATTAAAGTTGCCAACTCGCTCGAAGCTAAAATAATTGAAGCGTTTTTTAAATATTCGTCATTTTTATATTTTGAAATACCATATAATATTATTGGTGAACCAATTGCTACGGGCCAAAGTGTTTTATCTATATTTTCAAAGAAAAAATCTTTTGATGAAGCGCGTGAATTATTTATTGAACGGAATAAATCTTTTTCAATTTGCTGGAGTGATTGCGATTTAACCGATCCGATAGTGGTAATTATAATTATAAATATTTTAAAGGAATTTTTATAAGCCATATAATTATCTTTAAATATTATTTGGATAAATATTTTTATAAATATTGTAATATTTCAAAACTTCATCGACATATCTAACTGTCCCTTTCCAATCTCTAAAATATCCACTTGGTGGTAATTGAGTTTTCCATATTTGATAATGCAAAGAAGAGTATTTTTTTGATAAGAGTGGCATTGCATGTTTAACATCATCGTAATTAATTGACTCATTATGAATGAGCTTTGCTATTTTTTGAGCATCAATAACGCGACCAATTCCTCCATTATAAGATGCAAGTGTTAATTGTAAAATATCATCATCAGAAATATTTTGTTTTGTAAGTTGATTTCTTAAAACTGAAAGATAATATATTCCACTTTTAATGTTGTTACGAGTTGAATTTGAATCATCACTAATTTTTAAATCCTTAATAATTGCACTTTTTGTTACAGGCATTAATTGCATTAAACCAGTTGCACCTTTCTCACTAATTGCTGAGTCATCAAATGTAGATTCAACTCTTAAAACTGCTAAAATTAAACGCCAATCAAAATCATATTGTTTTGAGAAATATTTTATATCTTTTTCGTACTTGCTAAATTTTTTAAAAAGCCTTTTTTCTTTTTCTTTATTTAAATAATTTTCTTTTTCAAATTCATAATCCTCATTTATGTTAAACCCAATCGAACCATTTATCCACGCAAATAACATAAGTGGCAGAAAGAGGAATAAATTAATAATCCGTCTCATTAGATAATAAAATATTCAACAGCACTTAAAGCCAATAAAATTGGGTCTTTTATCATTTTATCAATTTTATATTGAAATATACCCGAAGTTGAAATCTTTTCCAACATATTATTTTTTGAAATGAACTCACCATTTTTATTTATAAAACCACAATCACTTCCATCTCCGTTAAATATTATCCCAAGAAGTGATTCTGTCGACTCAACATTATAACGCAAACTTTCGAGTTCACTCTCGATTATTTTCGGTGTTCTCGAATAAAAATTGTAATCTGGCTCACTAAAAATAGTTTGAGATCTCCATAATAATGGTGTTAAAATATCCTCAACGATAGTTGCGGTCGCCCCTCCCATCGCATCAATAATTATTCCTGCTTTATTAGGATTTTGAGTTGCATAATTTATTAAACGAGTAGTTTCAAGATTGGCAATTAAATATTCATAATAATCTTTTGTGTTGTCGATGTAATTAATTTTATTTTGGGAAAGGTTTTTTAAAACAATTGATTCATTGGAATTAATATTTTCTAAAAATAAATCTTTATTCGGAAATTGTTCATTCGTAAATATTTTAATTCCATTCCAATTCGAAGGGTTTTCTCCTCCTGTAATATATATTCCAATTTGTGAATTACTATTTGTAATTTGATAATCAAACTGCGAAGAAGAAATTAAATCGGAACTTTCAAATACAATCGCACCACATTTACTTAAAATAGAGGAATAATCTTTTGCAATTTCTTTTGAGTTGATTCTTCCATCATAACCAACTGAAATGGAAATATCCTCTTTGTAAATATTTTTTGTTGCGGAAAATATATTTAAAGGAATTTTCTCAAATTCCTTTAAATTATCTTTTGTACTTAAATCGCAGTACCACTCAAAATTATTGTTGAATTTCATCTCAGCAACAATTTAAAAAAATCTTCTATCTTTTAAAAGCAATTACCGATGGAATAAGTCCAGCAGTAATCGAATCTCTTAATGCGCCACTAAACTCATAAATATAAACTTTTCCATTTACTGTATAATTTTTCGGATCAGTTACATAAATTTTCTGCTTCGCGTCGTCAATTCCAATTCCATAAGCTGAAAGATTTGAAATATAATTTTGATTTATAATTTGATTTGACTTTGTATCGAATTTTAAAATTCCATTCAACACTTTTAAAAGCGCAAATCCCCCTTGCGAAACAGCCATTTTATCAGGATGACCAAAAGTTTGCAAGGACAAAATTGTTTTTGAAACTACAGAATCGCTTGTCGAATTAATTACAAAAATTCCTCCCGGCAAATCATTTGATGGATTACTCCAATCACTATAGCCACTGCATTTAACAATTATTTCGCCATCGCTATCAACGGCAATATCGTACGGCTGTTTACCAACATTTATTTTTTTAACAACTTCATTTGTAGTTGTATTGATAACTGAAATTGTGCTATCACTTCCCCATCCAGAATTACAAACATAAATTTTTCCATTTGCGATTGCCATTCCCTCTGGCTGATTACCAACTGTGATTGTATTTTTTATAATTTCTAAAGTTGTTGGATTAAAAACTGTAATAGAATTATCATTCCAATTTGAAACATAGCCGAGGTTTGAATTGTAAATTACAATCCGTCGCGGACTTTTATTTGGAAGTTGAATTGTTCCGAGAGATTTATTTGTTTCTGTTGAAACAACTTCAATCTTGTGAGAATTATTTACTACGATATAAGCACGATTTTGATTTATCACAATATCGTTTGCGGCATCTCCAAGCGCACGATTGTTGGCAGAGTAATACACATCTTGATAAACTTTTTGCGAGTCTGGAATAAAATATGAAAGCGATGCATTTGACTTCATAAAATTTCCTTCGTTCAAAATATAAACGCCTTTTGTATTTTCTGGTAACGGCAATTCTGTTTCTAAAATATTACTTTTTTTACATCCTGTAATTACAAGTGTAAATATTAATAATTGTTTTATAATATTTTGTTTCATTTTTAAATCCTTTATTTGTAAATGATTGAGATAGTTAGTTTGTATTTCCTTTTTGGCATTGGGAAAGATTTTATAAGTTCGTAATTTTTATTAAATATATTTTCAACCGTTCCGTTTGTTTGCAAAATATAATTTGATAATGTTATTTCGGTTGCAACCGAAACATCCGTCGTATTAAACTCGTTCATAACAGAACGCGGATTATTATTTTCATTTGCAAAACGAAAACCCGTATAATTATGATTGAGAGTAAAATTGATGTTTGAATATTTTACACTAATACCAGCGTTTAACATTTCGTGTGGCAAATAAGCCAACTGCTTATTATAATTTTCAGAATTATCTTTTCGCAAAGCATTCATAAAAGTGTAACTAAAATCAAATTGCAAATTTTCGTCAAACAATTTTTCACTTAAATCAAATTCAAAACCGCTCGAAACAACTCGGCTAACATTTTCGGGTTTCCAAATTTCACCTTTTGACGGCATCCAAATAATTCTGTCTCGCGAATCTATGTTGAAAATATTGGCTTCTATCGATGTTTTTCCAATCAACTCGATTTCAGAAATAATACCAAAATCAAAACTGAATGATTTTTCCATTTTGAGATTTTCGTTTCCACTTCCAATCCAAAATAAATCGTTGAAAGTTGGTGTACGATAATTTTTCCCAAAACTTGATTTGATTCGAACATTTGGATTATCAAATATTTTTAGATTTGCACCTATTTGGAAACTCGTCGCACTTTCAAAATCCGAATAATATTCTTTTCGAAAACTGGGGAGAATAATTAAATCTTTCAATAATATATTTTTTAGTGTTGAGGAAAGACTAAATCCAACTTGATTTCTTAAATGCTTTTTTAGATTTGAACCATAAATATCAATTTGTGATGCGTCCAAATTTACAGTAATTATATTCTCATTCGGTAGAGAATAATTTAGCCCAATCGCACCACTTGCTACATTGTTAACTGAATATTCATTTGTTTTAATATTTCCGCGTAAATCAGTAAATTGATAATAACTTTTATTAAATGAAACATTATTTGTAAAAGATAAATTATCACTTATAATTTTTTTAAATGATGATTGAACTATTACTTGTTCATCATAAATATTTGCATTATTAAATTGATATTGACTTGTTACTGCGCTTGGCACACCTCTATTTGCATTCGAATGATTTATTGAAATTACTAAATTACTATTTTTAATTTGTGGAATTATTTTAAAAGAAGTCGAAGTAATTTTATAATCGCTACCATTTCTTTTTAGTGAATATGTTTTCAATCCATCATTATAATCGAAATCATAATCGTTGGTCGCAAATTCAATAGAGCGATTAAATCGCAAAAGATAATTATCATTTCCATAATTAAATTCATACAATTCTGAAAACAATTTATACGAGCCAACACCTGAACTTATTTTTGCGCTAAAATCTTTTTTAGGTTTTTTTGTTGTTATGTTTATCACTCCGCCAACTGCATTTGCACCAAAAATAGAAGCGGAGCCCCCTTTTAAGATTTCAATCTGTTCAACATCGCCACTTAAATATTTTCCAAGTTCAAATAATCCATTTTGATAACTTGAAATTCTTTCTCCATCAATTAGCACAACAACATATTCGCTTCCCATTCCTCTAATCGAAATTGTTTCAACACTTCCAACTCCTCCGTATGACTTCAAATGCAACCCACTTACACTTTTCAAAACATTACTGATAACTCCGCCATTTAGATTTTCAATTTTATTTTTACTAATTGAAGAATACGAAAAAGGAATTTCCTCTTTTGAAATTGAAAATTTTTCGCCAAGCACCTTAACCTCTTCCATTAAAATTATTTTTGATGTGTCGAGACTTGCGATAGCATTTGCAGTCAATAAAATCAATAGTAATAATGTGTTGAATTGTTTTTTCATTTATAAAATAAAAAACCCAATCAAGATGGATTGGGTTTTAAAAATAAAATTATGCTTTTCCTCAATCCACGAAGGAAAAAATTATATTTCTTTGGGCAGGTTTCCTGGCTCGTGGTTGTGTAAAATTAATCTCTTCCCAAAATTTTAGTGAGATTAAAATAAATGATACCACTTACAGTTGCGGGTCAGCTTCCGAATTTAACGGAATTCCCTTTTCTCCACGCTTTAAAGCGCAGACACCAAAAGAAATTATTTAAAAGAACTAAAATTAAATACTTTGGATCTTTACAGAATATTTTTTTGCAAAATAATTAACTAACTCAAAACTTCCAAATAATACTACTACAAAAAAATAATCTCCTGCAATTGTATTTCTGAAAAATGGAATTGCAGCAACATAACATGCAATTAAACCATCCCATGTTTTTGGATAAAGCGAACCATCAATCCAAACAGAAAAATTAGTAATTGCAAAAAATAAAATCGAGCTTAAAAGTGTGCCACCAAAAATCATTGGAACTGATTTATTATTTTTCAACCAAATTCCAATCAAACCGATTAAAGCAAAACTACCGTAAATCCAAATCATGCCACTATAAAATCCAAGTAGATAATCGCTAATCAACAATGCTAACATTGGTAACACGATTGAATATTTTTTATTTAAATATGTTCCGCCAAAAAGTGCAATCGCCGCAATAGGTGTAAAATTAAGTGGATGTGGAAGCAATCGCGATAATGTTCCAGCAAAGATTAAAACAATCGATAAAACTAAAGTAACATTTTTATTCATAATAGACTCCTTAAAATATTTCAAAAACAAAAAACCCCATCGATGAAAGATAGGGATTAAAAAAACTAACCTCGTTCCTCGAAGGCAGATTAAATTATTTTTTGGCAGGTCTCCTGGCTTAAATTACAGTTGCGGGTCAGCTTCCGATTTTCACGGAATTCCCATTTTCATCACGCCGAAGCGCGACACCAAAATATATTTTTTAGAACAATTGTGTGCAAATATAAATAATTATTTCTTTATGTCAAGATATTTTTAATGATATCTTTTTCTTCTTTTTCAAAAATCTTTAAAACATAAAGAAGTACAATCCAAATAAAAAGAATTAAAATTTTAAAAATAATATTTTCAACTGCAAAATTATAAAATAGATAAAGAGGCAAAATAACAGAAAGAAATAATTTTGAAATCCTTAAATACTCATATTTTATTGGGTAATATTTCTGTGAAATATAATACATTCCACAACATGAAACTATTGCTCCGATTAAAAATGAAAGCGCAGAACCGACTAAACCAAAAATTGGAATTAAAACAAAATTGCAAACAACAGAGATTAAAATGCTCAATAATGAAATCCAAATGAGTGAATGAGTTTTTTTCATGATTTGAATTCCAGCATTAAAATTCATTCCGCATCCCAAAAATAAAAATCCAAACATTACAATTGGAACTATTTCAAGTCCATTCCAATATTTATTTGAAATAATTGTTCTTCCAAATACTTCAATCGTAACTAAATCTTTTATAAAAATTGTAAAAAAGACTAATATGGAAAATGCAATTAATAAATAATAAGTAAGAATTCGTGCAAATATTTTTTTCGCTTCTAAATCTTTTGCATGATTCAAATAAAATGGTCGCCACGCGTATTCAAACATCAATGTAAAAAGATTCATAATAAATCCAAGTCGGAAACTTGCTTGATAAATTCCTACTGCTGAATCGCCAATCATTGATTTTAAAATTATTCTATCAATTAATTGTAATCCAATCCCAGATAATCCAACTGGAATGTATGGCAATCCAAATTTTAATAAATCTATGTAAAGAGATTTAGAAAATTTTAATTCAAAATTTTTAATAACCTCTGGCAAAAGTAAAACAAATGTCAAAACTGTTGAAGCAAGTGAACTATACAAAATTCCCATCACACCTAAATTTAAAACAAATAGTGTGTACAAATTAAATATTACATTCGAAAATATATTTACAAGTTTTATCGCAACAAATATTTTAGATTTTCTTTCCAGTCGTAATGCAGCAAAAGGCAAAATTGAAATTGTATCAAAAAATATTACAGCCGAGGCAATCAAAATCATTTCGGAATTATCAATTTGAATTACATCAGCAAAATATTTTGAGAAGATTACTAAAATCAACGAAAAGAAAATCGAGGTAATCAATAAAGAAATAAATGAAGTTGAAAATTTTTCTTTTGCATCGCCACTTTCTAATTTCGAAGCAAATCTAAAATACGACGACTCCATTCCATAAGTATAAATTATATTTAGGAAAGCGATGTAAGTAAAAATAATCGCAACAATTCCATATTGATTTGGCGCAAGCGCGTGCGTATAAATTGGTACGAGCAAAAATCCGACGAAGCGGCCAACAATTGTGCTGATGCCGTAAATTAAAGTATCGGCGCCGAGCGATTTAATTTTTTCGAGCATAAGTTTCGATGATTTCGAGCGAAATATCAAGGGCTTTTACCGAGTGAGTGAGCGCACCAATTGAAATAAAATCAACTCCCGTTTCAGCAATTTCTTTTACCGTTTGCAAATTTACTTTTCCCGATGCCTCAACTTCAAATTTATTATTTATCATTTGGACAGCAATTTTCATTTCGTCGATTAAAAAATTGTCGAGCATAATTCTGTTGACTTTTCCAATTGATAAAACTTGTTTCAATTGTTCGATTGAATCGACTTCAATTTCAATTTTTAAATTTAAATTTTTTTCTGATAAATAATTATTTACAGTTACGATTGCTTTTTCAATACTTCCAACTGCAGAGATGTGATTATCTTTTATAAGAACCATATCATCAAGTCCAAATCTGTGATTAACTCCTCCGCCGTGATGAACGGAAATTTTATCTGTTAATCGTAAAAGTGGTGCAGTTTTTCTTGTGTCGGTAATTTTTGCTTTTGTGTGACTAACTGCGTGAACAAATTTATGAGTTAAAGTTGCAATGCCACTCATTCGTTGCAAAAAATTAAGTGCAACTCTTTCACCCATTAAAATTCCACGCGTCGGACCAATAATATTTGCAACAATTGTTTTATTTGTAATCAAACTTCCACTTTCAAAATCAATTTTAATTTCAATTTCATCATCAACAAGCGAAAATATTCTTGGTATAATTTCTATTCCGGAAAGTATTCCACTCTCTTTTACAATTATTATTGCGCGACTAATTTGATTTTCATCGATTGTAGATTCGCTTGTAACATCACCCATTCCAATATCTTCGCGAAGCGCATCTTCGATTATTTTATCGAGTGAGTTTTCAATCACTCTTTTTTTCCTCTTGCGATTTTGGAAGCATAATTGGAATGTCATCCACTACGGAGTAATCCTCGTTGCAATTTTTACAAATTAATTTATTTTCTTCCAATTTATAATTGAGTTCGCCTTTGCATTTTGGGCAACAAAGTATTTCCAACAAATCTTTTGATAACATAACTATTTAAAATATTTTTTAAGTGTGTCGAGCAAACTTTTCGGCGCTCGAGTTGTTTTGTTATTTTTTAAATCTATAAAAGCGTGTTCCGTAAATCCTTCGGCAATTATTTTTTGGCTTCCATCAATTCTAATTTCATAATTCAATTTTATCCGAGCCATTGGCAATTCACTCAAAATAGTCTTCACTTCAAGTAAATCGTCATATTTTGCGGGTTTTTTATAACTTGCTTTAGCTTCAACTACAGGCAATGCAATTCCATTTTTTTCAATTTCACTATACGATAATTCAATCAAGCGAAAAAAATCCGAGCGACCTTCTTCGAAATATTCAAAATATTTTCCGTAATAAACAATTCGCATTTGATCTGTATCGGCGTAACGAACACGAATTTTTGAAATCGAAAATACTCCATCAACCATTCCAATGTCCCATTGTCGAATATCTTTCAATCCGATTCGAAATTAATTTTTCCGGTTTAATCTTTTTATATTTTTTTATTTCCTCAATTAAAATTGATTTTAAAATTTTTGCCGCTTGTTCTGGATTTCGATGTGCACCACCCAAAGGTTCGGGAACAATTCTATCAACAATTTTTTGTTCAACCAAATCTGAAGCTGTTAAGCGAAGTGCTTCTGCCGCTTGTTCTTTGTATTCCCAACTTCTCCATAAAATACTTGAACACGATTCCGGTGAAATTACTGTGTACCAAGCATTTTCAAGCATCAACATTTTATCGCCAACACCAATTCCGAGTGCACCACCCGATGCACCTTCACCAATTATTACCACAATTATTGGAACAGGCAGATGAGACATTTCAAAAATATTTTTTGCGATTGCTTCCGCTTGTCCTCGTTCTTCCGCGCCAAGTCCAGGATATGCACCGGGAGTATCAAGCAAAGTTACAATTGGTTTATTAAATCGTGCGGCCATTTTCATTAATCGTAAAGCTTTGCGATAACCTTCGGGATGAGGCATTCCAAAATTTCGATAAAGATTCGATTTTGTATCGCGTCCTTTTTGATGACCGATGAACATAACCGACATTTCATCAAGCATTCCAAATCCACCAACGATTGCTTTATCATCTCCAAAAAATCTGTCACCGTGAAGCTCGGTAAAATCAGTTGTCATCATTTGTATAAAATCTAAAGTGTAAGGTCTATCAGGATGACGCGCAAGTTGAACTTTTTGCCAACGAGTTAAATTTGAATAAATATTATTTCTTAATTGATCAATTTTTTTTTCTAAAGTTTTTATTTCATTTCCAATATCTAAACTATCAGAAAGCACTCGCATTTGTGCGATTTTTTCCTCTAATTCTATTATAGGTTTTTCAAAATCCAGTACAGCTTTTGCCATAAAATCCTTTCTTTCAAATATTAAACTGATTAAATATACAAAATTCTACCGATTTTTAATTGATAAACTTCGGTTCGTTTATTTAAAAATGCGATTAAATAAATTTGATTTTTTTAAAGTGAATGCGGCAAGTGGCAATTCATCATCTAAACTTATTTGAGATTGTAAAAATAAATCTTCGGAACTAATTGAAACTCTGAAATTCACAAATCGAAATTTTGGATTTGTTCTCAACTCCATAATTTTTGAATATGGCAAAGTATCTTTCGAAATAATCACTTCCGAAATTCGATTTTGTTCAATTATCCTTTCAAGCATATCGAATGATCCGAGAATTTCAATATCATTCCACTTCGATCCTATTTTCTCAACTCCATTATCAACACAACCAACTAATTTAAATCGATGATTTTTATTTTTATTAAAATAATTTAAAATTGATAAAGCCGATTGGTTTGTTCCTACTATAATAGTGGAGCTTTTAAAAAAGGAACTTTTATCAAATATTGATTTAGAAAATATTTTTAAAGCCACTCGCCATCCCGGTATTGCAAAAAGTGAAATGGTCGCAGAAAGTAAAATAATAATTCGGCTGAATGCAAAATCTTTTACAAAAGCTGTAATAGTTGAAATTACTAAATACGAAACGAATGTTGCAGTAAATGCTTTTGAAGTTGAATGACGAGATACTGTATATGCTTGAAAATAATACATCACTGTAACTAATAATATTATCGGAACAATATAAACATAAGGATAAGCGTAAACAGGAAATGAAAACAAACTTCCCTTTCTAATATATTCCGCCAAAATTATTGATAGAAAAACTAAAACTGAATCAATCAATACATCAACAAACATTTGAAAATATTTTGCAGTCGAACTTAAAAAATGTCGAACCAAAATTCCAAGCTCAATCATTTGCTCGAGTATAAAAGTTGATTTGTAATGTTTATGAAAAAATTTTCTCATCGCAGAGTAAAATACTTTCAACTCATCAATATTACTTCGTTTTGTACTTTCACCTTTAAAGTGAATAATTTGTGTGCTTGGTAAATAAATTATTTTCCATCCAATTTTTTTTATTCGATAACACCAATCAATATCTTCTCCGTACATAAAAAAAGTTTCGTCAAGTCCACCAACTTTTTGGTAAACTTCTTTTGTAATCATCATAAAAGAGCCACTAATTGCATCCACTTCGTGTGTTTCGTTCTCGTTTCGATAAGTCAAATTATATTCGGCAAACATTTTAATTTTTGGAAAAATAAAAGTCAGTCCCGATAATTTCGCGAAAGAATTCCACGGAGTTGGGAAACTTCTTCGACATCCCATTTGCAAAGTTCCATCAGGATTTAAAACTTTACATCCAAGCATTCCAACATCGGCGTGCGACTCAAAATATTCAGCTAATTTTAAAAAAGTATCTTCTTGAACAAGTGTATCGGGATTTATTAAAACTAAATAATCTCCTGTTGCAATTTTTAGTGCTTGATTATTTGCTTGAGCAAATCCTACATTCTCTTTATTTGAAATTAGATTTATATTCGGGAATTTTTCTTTTAGATATTCAACACTTCCATCAGTCGAGGCGTTATCAACCACAAATATTTCTGAATCGAAATTGGTAAGAGATTTTTGAATGGAATTAATCGCGTTGAATACAAAATTTCTTACATTGTAATTTACAATTATGATAGAAATTTTTTTCATCAAATATTATATTTTTCCGAAAATACTTTTTGTGCGAAGTTTTAAAACCATAAAAGCCGCTTCGTGTACAATTTTTTTAGACATTTTAGAAGTACCAACTCGTCTATCAATAAATATTATTGGAATTTCTGCAATACGAAATTTTTTCTTCCATGCCATAAAACTAACTTCTATTTGAAAAGCATACCCATTAGATTTAACTTCATCAAGCTGAATATTTTCCAAAACTTCTCGACGAAAACATTTAAATCCACTTGTTGCGTCGCAAACAGGTAGCCCAGTTATAAATTTAGAATATTTATTTGCAAAATAACTTAGCAACAATCTTTTTATTGGCCAATTTACAACACTTACTCCTCCAACATATCGCGAGCCAAGAACTACATCGCAATTTTGAATTGTTTTTAAAAATCTTGGAATGTCATTTGGGTCGTGAGAAAAATCTGCATCCATTTCAAATATGTAATTATATTTATTTTCAAGCGCAAATTTAAATCCCGCAATATAAGCTGTGCCAAGTCCATTTTTTGAAGCGCGCTCAATCAAATGAACTTTACTATTTTTCTTTTTAATTTTTTTTACAATCTCGCCAGTTCCATCGGGAGAATTATCATCGACAATTAAAACATCAATCATCGAATTTTGTTTTAAAACTTCCTGAATAATTTTTTTAACATTTTCAGATTCGTTATAAGTCGGTATAATTACAAGGGCTTTTTTCATTGTCCTCTTCCTCTAATCATTGTGTAAAAAGTGAAAAGCAAAATTTTTAAATCCATTTGCAGTGACATGTTTTCGATATAATATAAGTCAAATTTTACTTTTGAACGAACATCGTCAATTGAAGTATCGTAACCTTGTTTGATTTGCGCCCAACCTGTTATGCCAGGACGAACTTGCAATCGTCTTTTATAAAGTGGAATTTCTTTTTCTAATTTTTCGATAAAAAATGGTCGCTCGGGGCGAGGACCGACAAGACTCATCTCGCCGCTTAATACATTTATAAATTGTGGGATTTCATCAAGTCGAGTTCTTCGTAAGAAATTTCCAACTGAAGTTATTCTTGGATCATCTTTTTGTGACCATATTGGACCAGAATGTTTTTCGGCATCTTGATTCATTGTTCTAAATTTGTGCATGAAAAACATATTTTCATCTTTCCCAACTCTTTCTTGATTAAAAACAATCGGACCACGAGAATTTATTTTTATCGCGACAGCAATTAATAACCAAAGAGGAAGTGAAATAATTAAAATTAAAATTGAAACTGTAATATCTAAAATTCTTTTTAAAATAATTTCCCAAGGTTGTAAAACCAAAGGCATTATTTCTATCAATGGAAAACCATAAAGTTGATTAGTTCGCGCTTGTCCACTAATTATATCATACATATCAGGAATAATTTTCATGCTGATATTTGTCGGACACTTTGAAATTATTTCAAGCATAATTTTATGTTGTGTAGACTCAAGCGCAATTAAAACATGAAGAATTTTATTTTGTTTAATAATTTTATTTAAATCTTCAATCGAACCAATATAATGTTTTTCATTTGTGTCAATCTTTTTTTGGAGAGAAACAATTCCAATAGTTTTATATCCTAAAAGCGGAAAGGCATTTACATCATCAAATAATTTTTTTGATAATTTGGGAGTTCCAATCACAAGTGCATTTTCCAAACCAATTCCACGAAGAAGCAATCTTCTATTAATACTTCTGAAAATAAATCGTGAACCGCCAATCAATAAAAATAAAATTCCCCAATACATAATCATTGATGTCCGAGAATTTATAGAAGTTGCAACAGATGAATCTTCAAAAGCAATCATCGAATAAAAAATAAGTGCGCCAATTGTGAGCGCTTTAAAAACTGCACTTAGTTCATCTAACCTTGATTTTAAATGCCATTTTCGATATAAACCTAAAAGTGAAAAAATAATTTGCCAATATAAATTCATCACAATCATTGGGAGTAAAAAATCTGGACGAATTTGAAACTCGAACCAGCCACTTTGAATTTTGAACGCGTAAAATACACCCCATGAAACGATAAGAGAAATTAAATCGAGAATAATAATTATTAAGATTTCTTTTTTGATTTTCATTAGTTAAAATGATTTTCGATGATTGTTAAAATTCGCTCACTTGCATTCCCATCGCCGTATGGATTTTTATCAATTGATATTTTTGACTTGTAATTTATTTGATTTGAAACTGCATCGTATATTTTTTCTTGATTAGTACCGACTAAAATAGCGTAGCCATTTTGTATGCTTTCAATTCTTTCGGTTACATCGCGCATTACAATACAAAATTTTTCAAACGAAGGGGCTTCTTCCTGAATTCCACCAGAATCGGTTAATACAAATTCGCAATTTTTTAGAAGTGTTAAAAGATTCAAATATGAAACTGGTTCCATAAGTAAAACATTTTGCAAATTTCCTAATGTTTTATTAACTGGTTCTTTAACATTCGGATTTAAATGAACGGGATAAATAAATTGATATTCAGGAAAATCCTCCGCCGATTTTTTTATAGCTTCGCAAATATTTTTAAATCCATCGCCAAAACTTTCTCTTCGATGTGCGGTTATTAAAATAAATGGTTTCCTAATTAAAGAATTTGTATTTGCTAAATCATCAAGCGAATTATTTTTCGAAATAATTTTAAACGCGTCAACAATAGTATTACCAACAGTATAAATATTATTTTTATGAACTGACTCGCTGAGTAAATTATTTTTCGCCGAAAGAGTTGGCGCAAAATTAAAAGTTGAAAAAGTATTTATAATTTTTCTGTTTGCTTCCTCAGGAAAAGGAGATTCGAGATTAAAACTTCGTAATCCAGCCTCAATATGTCCAACAGGAATTTTTAAATTAAATGCACACATTGCAGAAACTGCCGCTGTTGTTGTATCACCTTGGACTAACACAACATCGGGATTATATTCATTTAATATTTTTGGTAATTTTTCAAAAACAGATTTTGCAATATCATTTAAAGATTGATTCGGTTTCATTATTTCTAAATCAAAATCTGCGCCAATTTCAAAAATCAACAAAGCCTCTTGAGCCATAGATTTGTGTTGACCTGTAAGGCATAATTTGATTTCGATTGAATTATTAAAATCGGATTTCGCTTTTAAAATAATTGGAGAAATTTTAATAATTTCGGGACGAGTACCAGCAACAATTAATATTTTTATCATTTCAATTTAATTTGTTTTTCTAAAATAAGATTTTTATATAATTTATCAATACCACTTCCCATTGCTTCCACACTCCATTTATCACGAACAAATTTACTTCCATTTGCACCAAGTTCGTTTCGTAATTTTTTACTATTTAACATTTTGATAATTGCATCACGCAATTGATTTTTATTCATTGGAGAAACAAGAAATCCAGTTTTATTATTTTTTATAACTTCGTGCGCTCCATCGATGTCGAAAGAAATAACTCCCTTTTTCATCAGTAATGATTGAGGCAATACTCTGGCCAATCCTTCAAGTAGCGATGTGTGAACAACAATATCCATCATTGCAATCATATCTGGAATTTGGTTTTGTGGAATAAGTCCAGTAAATATTACATTGGATAAAATATTTCTTTTTTCAACTTCAAGTCTAAATATATTTTCTAATTCGCCACTCCCGACAAACACAAATTTTGCATTTGGAAATAATTTTACAATTTCTGGAATAACTTCAATTAAATATTCATGCCCTTTTAATGGAGAAAATCTTGCAATTTTTCCAATCACCAAATCATCTTTTGAAATCCCAAATCTTTTGCGAATTTCTTCATTCGATTTTTGAAGTTTGAGATAATTCCCTACTTCAAATCCACTACGGACCGTAACAAATTTATTTTCAAGAGCAATATTTTCCTTTAAACATTTTTGAATTATTGTATCAGAAACTGTAATAATTTTATCAGAAATTTTAGCGCTTAACTTTTCGACAAAGATAAATATATTTTTTAACGATTTGCCTTGATACTCGTGAAAAGGTAATCCATGAATTGTGTGAATTATTATCGGGACACCAGCAAAGTACGCCGCCAATCTTCCTAAAAATCCAGCTTTAGAGCTATGAGTGTGAACAATTTGAAATTTATTTTTTCTCAAAAATATAAATATTTTTAGTAACGCAACTAAATCGTAAAATGGATGGATGCTCTTTTGCAATTGTTTTAAAATCGTAACTCGAATATTATTATTTTTTGCTCTATCAAATAAACTCCCCTCGCTTTCAATATTTTCTCCAGTCAAAATCGAAACATCGTAGCCCAGTTCCTGTAAATACTCAACAGATAAAAGGGTATTTTCGGTTGCGCCACCAATACTGAAAACAGTAATTATATGTAAAACTTTAATTTTTTCTCTATTTATTTTTTGCTGTGTCATTAAAAATTATTTTTTTGAATCCAATTAATTGTTTTCTTAAGTCCATCAATAAAATTTACTTTTGGTTCGTAATTTAAAATATTTTTTGCAAGTGAGATATCGGCATAAGAATGTTTTACATCTCCTGTTCTTTCATTTTGAAAAGTTGGTTTGATGTTTTTTAAAAGGATGGAATTAATTGCATCAACTAATTCTATCAAATTGTGCGAATCATTGCATGCGATATTAATTACTTCTCCATTTGTTTTTTCGATTTCAGTTGCCATAATATTTGCTTCAACAATATTATCAACATAACTAAAATCGCGAGACTGCAATCCATCTCCAAAAATAATCGGACTTTCATCTTTTATAATTGCTTTAATAAATTTTGGTATCACAGCAGAATACTGCGAATAAGGATTTTGGTTTGGACCAAACACATTAAAATATCTCAAGCAAATAGTTTCAAGATTGAATAGATTTGAAAATACTTTTGCATAATTTTCGCCAGTTAATTTTGAAACTGCGTAAGGAGAAAGTGGCATCGTTTGATGCTCTTCTTTTTTTGGAAGTATTTTAGAATTTCCATAAACCGAAGATGACGAAGCGATTACAACTCGCTTAACCGATTCATCTTTACTTGCAACTAAAACATTTAAAGTGCCGGAAATATTTACATCGTTTGAATTAATTGGTTGCTCAATTGAACGAGGAACACTTGGCAACGCACCTTGATGAAGTACATAATCAACTCCTTTAATTGCAAGTCGAACAGTTTCTAAATCGGTCAAACTTCCCTCAATCAATTTAATTTTATTTTCAAATGGAAGAAGATTTTCTCTTTTGCCAGTTGCAAAATTATCTAAAACTCGCACTTCGTTACCCAACTCTAAAAGTTTGGCAACAATATTTGAACCAATAAATCCGGCTCCACCGGTAACTAAATATTTTTTCATATTTTATTTTTTCGTAATACTGATTTATAAAGATTTTCTAACTGTTTAGTAGTAGTAATAATATTGAATTTTTGTTCAACAATTATTCTACCATTTTTGGAAAATTTTGTTGCAGTTTTTTTATTGAGGATTATTTTCTCAATTGCATCTGATAATTCAAGCGATTTGTGTGGTTCAACCAAAAAACCATTATAATTATTTTCAATAACTTCGGGAATTCCTCCAACATTTGTTGCTACAATCGGAAGATTCATTGCCATTGCTTCAATTATTGCAATTGAAAGTCCTTCGTGCAAAGATGGCAATACAAATATATCTGCAATTGAAAGAATCGGACGAACATCGTTTTGTGTTCCTAAATATTTTATGTTTGATTGGATTTGCAATTCTTTTGTTTGAGTAATTAAATTCTCTTTCTCCTTGCCATCACCTACAACTAATAAAGCAATATTTGGATATCGGTTTTTTAAAATTTGAATTGCATTTAATAAATATGTAATTCCTTTTCGTTTATCAAGTCTGCTAACAATTGCAATAATTGGCGAAACATTTTCGATATTTAAATTCTTTTTAATGATATTTATATTTTTGGATTTATTGAAATAATCTAAATTGATGCCATCATAAATTACAGTAATTTTATCTGGATTGATTTTAATTTTATTTACAATCTCTTTTTTTACAGCTTCAGAAATTGCAATGATGTGATTAGTGCATCTGATTGATAATTTATATAATAGAGAAATTAAAAAGTATTTCGATTGATAGTTTGATGTATTATGTTCAGTTGTAATAATTATTTTTATTCCTGCAATTTTTCCAATAATTCTACCAATTAGAGTTGCATGAATTAAATGAGTATGCAAAATATCGTATTTATATTCTTTCAATAATGTATAAAACTGATATATTTTTCCGATCAATGTTTTTGAATATAAATTTAATGGTATAACTTTCACATTTATTTTTTCAAAATCAGTTCGTAAAGCGCCATTGCCTTTCAAATAACAAACTGAACATTCGAAATATTTGGAGTCGATATTCCGCATAGTTTCAAGTAGTAATTTTTCAGCACCACCAACATCGATGCCGGTTATAAATTGTAATATTTTTATCTTTTCTTTTTTATGCATTAAATAATTCTTTAATATTTCTTTCTCTAAAAGAGTAAAACATCGAAGTACATTTTAATTTAAATTTAAACATTGTGTCATTTAAATAAACGCCAGTTCTCTTAATTGTAAAATTTGAATTTTGAATTCCATGTTTTGGAGGCGTAATTAAAGCATAATTATAGTTTGCATTTTCAACTTCACTAATTATTTCGTTATTGCAATCGCCGTAAGGATAGCAAAATTGATTTATTTTTACACCAATCAAATCCTCTAATTTTATTTTTGATTCAACGATTTCTTTTCTCGCAACTAGTTTATCAATTTTTGTCAACTTTGGATGACTTAAAGTATGCGAACCAAATTCAATTTTATGATTGAGCATTTCAGTGATTTGATTTTTTGATAAAGATAAATCAATCTCTTTTGTATTATAATTTTGACGAGTTGAACCAAACCAAAGTGAATTTGTTGTATCAATATAATTTGAGATTATAAAAATAGTAGCCGATAAATTATATTTTTTTAGAATAGGAAATGCATAAAAATAATTATCACGATATCCATCATCAAATGTAATTGAAAATGTTTTTTTAGAATTATTTGTATTTCTCATAAATTCATTTACAGGTACACATTCATATCCATTCGATAATAAATATCTTATTTGATTTTCAAAATTATCAGTAGTTACTGATAGAGTTCCTCTTTCATTTGCAAAATCATCTGGCAACACTCTGTGATAAGCAAGAATAATTTTATTTTTCATTTTCTCGTGAATAGAAATTTTAATTTTGGATAAATCAATTCAATTTTTTTCCAAATAAAATATATTGCTTTGTTTAAAACATAATCATACTCACCCGATAAAGTTACCAATCTTCCACCAAATCCTCTTTTAAATAAATATATACCCCAAAGAGGATTATCTTTCGTTGGATTTTCTGGAACACCTTGAAAATCGTAAATTAAATATTTATTTGATTTACACCATTTAATAATTTCCCAATGAAGCAACTGGTTTGGATTTATTTTAGAAAGATTTAATGAGCCTCCCCACTGATAAATTACTTTTTTTCCAAAAATAAAAACAAAAGCCGCTGAAATAATTTTATCATCTTTTTTTGTAAAAAATATTCGACACATATTATTTGGTCTGAATATTTTCCATAATTCCTTCATTTGTTCAAAATTATAAATCGGAAATTCATTTTTATTTGAAACTGTTTTTAAAACTGTATAAAACTCTTTCAAATCATTTTCGGCTCCACTATCAATTTCAATTTTAATAATTTCTTTTTCAGCCCGTCTAATATCATATTTTGTGCGGCTTTCCATCGCATTCATCAACTCATCTTCAGATTTTGTTAAATCAATCCTAAAGGTCGTCGTGTGCAAAATCGGTTTTGTGTTTTTGATAAACTTCAAATCATCAAACCAACTTTCAGCTAAATTGTTTTTTTCGATATCAGGATTTGAACGAATGAATATTGCATTTTTGCTTTTTGCAAATTTAATTATTTGACTGAATAATAAATTGAAATATTCTTTATTACTTTCGTCGGAATAATCTATGATTGGACCTCTTGGTAGGTAAAATATTGATAAATTTAATGGTAAGATTTTATACAAACAGATAGCAGTACAAATTATTTTATCTTCATTTTTTAAAATAAACTTTTCGACTTGCCATTTATCTTTTCGTCTCGCTTCGCTCCACTGGATTGTTTGATAAATACTCGAGCATGTCGAATTAGAAACATATTCGTTAAATATATTTGCATCAATATTATTTATTATTTCAATATTCATAATTTCTTTTTTGCAATTGCGTAAAGTAAATGTCCTAAATATTTACCCAAACCAATTTTTGTTATGAATTTATCGAAAACATAAAATATCTTGCTTACAAAAGCCATATTAATTTTATCAACAATTGATCTTGCGGGAATGTTTCTTATTCCTGAAATGTTCTGAACTTCAAAACATTCTTGTAATTCAGTTTTTAATTCTTTTGATGTAAAATTAAACCAATATTGTTCTTTCGTTTTACCATATTCATTTTCGTTGTAACTTATTTTTTTAGAGTATATTTTTTTTGCAAGCGACCAATTATAAACACTTAAATGAAATGAACCATCAGCTGCAAGTAACTCGTTTATTTTATTATATGTTTTTGAACGGAATGATTTTGGAAAATGTTCAAATACTTGATATGAAACAATTGAGTCAAACTTAATATTTTTAATCGGTAGAAATGAAATATCACAACAAATCAATTTTATATTATTTAATGATGCTGAATCAATTTTATTTTTCATTTTCAAAAGCATTTGGAACGAATAATCAACAGCGATTATATTTTTATTCGTTTTTGCTATTTCCAAAGTCATTCTTCCACTACCACAACCTAACTCCAAAATATTTATAGGCGAATTACATTCGATTTTATTTTTATAATATTCTAACTCAATTTTACGAATATAATCAGAATCTAATAAATCGTCATAAAATTCAGGGTCATAATCAAAATACTGAGATTGATTTATAGAGTTTGAATTATTTTTTGCATTAAATGGTAATCCACTTTCAGTAAATTCTTTTGGAAGTTTATTATTAAAATAATCAAATACTGAAAGTTCGGAAATATTTCTATCCTCGTCTCTATAAATAATTGGAATATTATTTTTAATAGGATACCATCTCAAACAATTATTGCAAAATAATATTCCTAAGTCTAATTTATCATCATAAATATTTTCGAAACTCGTTCCATCGTAGGGACAAACTAATATTTTGAGTAATTCTTTATCCATTAGAAATCAAATTAAATAGTTTTTCTTTTATTTCTCTATTAACAATTTTTGTAAGATAATAACCAAGAGTAATCAAAGTGCTGTAAAATGTGGCCGAGATAAATAATTTAAATTGTGAATCAAAACCAACATTTCTAACTATAGTTAATGATACAATTGATACGATAATTACTTTCAAAATAAATACATAATCATATTTGGAACCAATATATTTTGATGCAATAAAATACTCGCTTGCAAATGTAATTATTATGGAAATACCACTAACAGTTATTGCGCCAATTGCACCATGATTCGGTATTACTAATATATTTGCAATTAAACTAAATGCTCCAATTATTGCTCTATTTACAAACACTATTTTTTGTTTTCCTATCGAAAGTAAAACGCCTGCATTTAGTCCGCTTCCAAAAATTGAAACAGCAATTAAATTGCAACTTAAAAATATTTTAAATAATTCAGCCGCAGGTAAATATTTTGGTGAGTAAAGAAATGAAATAATTTCAGTTGAGTAGATAATTGAAAATAATGAAACAGGGAAAATAAATAATTGATGATACTTCATCATTTTGCTTCGAGCATCAGCAAGTTCATTTATTTTTTCTGCCGCTAATTCTGAAAATAATGTAATTGAAACTCCTACAAAACCAACTGCAAATAAATATTCAATTACAAGTGTTAATGCCCAAGCAATTTCAAAATATGCCGATTGCTCAGTTACACCAAAATAAAAACCTAAAATTAAAAGAACTGAATATCGCCCCAAAACAAGCCCTAATATAGCATTTCCCCATGTTGCAAAACTAAATTTATATATTGATTTTAATTCGGTTTTTAATTTTTCTCCAGCGGATGAATTTACTATTTCCTTAAAATAAAAAAGAAAAAAGGTTGATGTAATTATTCCGAAATAGAGAAATATATTTCGTAATCCGAAGTTGTAATAAAGTAATAATGTTGAAATAATCAAAGTTGATATTTTTAATAATAAATTTAAAATGAATACTTTTTTAGTTTTTAAATTTCCAATTAAATAATTTACCGAAAAATTAACAAGCCCTTGTGCAACAATAAATATTGTAATTGAAGATATATACGATGAAATATTTTTGGTTTGAAGCAATCCTTCAATTTCAAATCTGAAAATATAAATCAATAATGAAAAGATAATTAAAACAATAAATCTAATTTTAAATAGTTTTGAAACTATATATCGTAATTGTGGTAATTCATTTTTTACTCGCAGTTGTGGAATAATTTTATTTAATGTTTCATCAAAACCTACCGCACCAAGAATTATTGCAATTGACGCAATACTCATTACGGTAACATAAATTCCATATTCGCTTGGTTGCAATAATCTTGCAAATATTATTCCAATTAAATATGTCAATCCATATTCAGATAATTTTGCTAAATGATTCCACGCAAATCCTTTTAAAGATTTTTTAAAGAACGACATTTAGGGTTTCTCCTCAACTAACGGAAAAGTCATTGCAACTGTAATCCAGAAATATATCGCAATAGAAAAACTCCCAAATAAAAATGATGTTTCGAAAAACGAAGCAAACATAAATCCAACAAAAATAGAAAATGCTAAAATTGAGTTTTTAGAAATGGAGTTGTCATTTTTATTTTTACTTATTTCGGTAAATAATTTTTTTGCAACTGATGAAAGGAAAAGTAAATAAAAAAGAAATCCTACAATGCCAATTTCAGATAGAATTTGCAAAAAATCATTGTGCGCTGAAAAATTAATTGTATAAACTATCGTTCTAATAATTGAAGGTGGCGCTGTAAAATAATATCCAATTTGCGAAGGTAAATTTCCCGGTCCAACTCCAAAAATAAAATTATCTTTAAAGACTCTAAATGCAATATCCCATATTTCATCGCGAAAAGTAATGAGTCTATCAATCCGCAACAATAAATTTACCTCTTCTTGAAAAGTAAAATAAATTATTGTTGAGAAAATAATTGCTAAAAACCAATATGGAATAATCTTTTTCCCAAATTTGTACGAAAATAAAATTACGGTTCCAATAAAAAATAAAACCCACGATGAGCGAGAAAATGAAAATATCATTGTTGCTAAAAGTACAGTAACTGTGATAACTGAAATTACTACAAAATAATTTTTATTTTTTTCTGAAAATAACAATTTAAAAATTATAACTAATAAAATAATTGAACTAAACTGTCCCAACGAATTTGCATTTGCAAATAGTGACCGAGAACGAACCAGTACATTTCCTTGTTCGAGTAGTCCCATAACTCCAACAAACAATCCAATTATTATTACTCCTTGAAAAAACAATTCAGTATTCTTTTTTTCTGCAAAAAATAATCTTAGCGAACGAAATAAAAATAAAATAAATATTAATCGGAAAAGATGGGGAATGCTCGTTGAAACATTAAACGAAGTTATTGTCGAAATTAAAACTGCAAGTATTAAATAGAATAATTTTATTTCTATTGTATCATTTTCAATTTTAAATAATAATTTATAATCACTGATTGCAAACACACCAATAAATAAAAGTGAAATTGCAAATTTAATTCCAAGAAATACTTCATAACTAATTGATGCAGTTTCTTGGATTGGCGCCGCAATAACTAACAAAATAAAAAGCAATTTTTCATTTAAAAATAAATCGCGCTGAAAAATTACTGAAGATTTTAAATCAATTGGAGTAGCAATCACTAAATCTCTTTTCTTCTTTGCATAATCGAAGCAAAATACATCGCCAGTAAATATGATAAAATAAAAGTTCCGCAAACTATCAAAACTCTTTTTGGCGACGATTTTTTTACTGGCTCAATGGCTTTATCTAAAATTTCAATTACAGGTTTATCTCTTAATTCTTCAAGTCGCGCAATTTCAAATTGTTGTCGTAGCGTAACATAAACTTGTTGGTTAACCTCAATCGTTCGCATAAATCTCGCTCGCTCGGCAGTCAGCTCCGGCGTATCAAGTTGCAATGGATGATTTTTTCGAAAAATCGTCAAATTATCTTCCGAAAAAGTTAAATCAATTTTTGCAATTGACATCCGTTCCTCAATAAACTCTCGATATTGCGTCGCTTTATGCTTGGTTTCTTCCGAAACATAATTTTGAATAAACTCAGCAATGTGATTTGCAATTTCCGTAGAAAGTTTTGGTTCCTCCATTGTAACAGTTGCGATAAATAATCCCGACTGATCTTCTTTTACCGATACTCGCGAAGATAATTCTTCCAAGCCATCTTCGATTCTTTTTAAATCATTATTTATAATTTCAGATGTAAATATTTTTGATATTTTTTTTATCGATATTATTTTTTCGTCATCTAATTTTTCCCAGTAATCAATTAGCGAAAGTGAATCGTTATAAAATTTTGAATTCCATTTTTTTTGTAAAATTTCAGATTGCAATCTTCTACTTTTAATAATATCCGGGATATGATATGCAAATTGTCCTCCACCAAAATCAATTCCGAAACTTGATGCAATATTTGAAATATCTTTTAATCCTCCACCACCTACTTTTTTCTTTTCAGAGGATTGATAGAGACTTATATTTGAAGTGTAATACTTTGTCAACATTAAACTCACAACAACTGAAATTGTTGTAATTGAAAATGTAAAAATCAAAATAAATTTTTTCTGTTTTTTAATCAACTCATAAAGTTGAGATGCAGAGATTGACATAATTTTTCCTTTAGCGAGATAGAGTTATCAAATACAAAGTTAAGAGCGTACTAATTATTCCAGCAACTTGCCCAACTGATGAAAGATAATAAGTTACATCTTTTTGTTTTTTCATCGGAACCCAAATGTAATCCCCCCCTTCAATTTTTGTTTCATTTGGTTTAAGCCATTGATTTGAAGCAGGTTTGAAAATCATAATTTCTTCAGCCGATAGTTCAGTTACTCCTCCAGCTTTTTGCAAATAGAAAGAAATATCTTTGTTCGATTCAAATCCGTAATAACCCGGTTTCAAAACTTGTCCGTATAAATATACCGCTTGCTTTTTCGAAGAAACATAAATCGTATCGTTCGGTTTTAAAATCACATCTTCGCTTTTATCTTTAAATATTTTTGCAAAATTGACTGAAACCAATTCTCTTTTTTGAAGCAATTCATTTTCAAGTCTTGCATAAATTGAGTCGTTGATTAAATCGGAAGTTTTTTGGTTTGGCAATTGATTTATATTATTTCTTTTTTCAAATGAGCGCTGTAAATATGAAATGTTAAGCGAAGCATTCGTAGTAAATCCTCCAGCAATTTCAACGATTTCGCTCAAATATGTTGAGTCAAAACTGATTGGATAAGTTCCAGGAAAATTAACTTCTCCCAAAATTGTAGAAAAATAATTTCTTTTCAAATCAATTTTTTCTTTTACAATAATTCTATCACCAGACTCAAGTGTAATATTTTTTATTTCTGCTAATCTTAAATTTAAATTTTTACTAATTAAGTTTTTCTGATTTTTATCGTATCTATATAAAGTTACATTTTCCAAATCAGCTGACTTTGTTAAACCGTAAGCTAATTTAATTGCATCCTCAATTTTATCTCCATCAATTAATTCATATTGACCGGGTAAATTTATTCCACCATAAATTGCAAAAAAGTTTTTTTGCGGATCACTCTTTGCAACAAACACTTCGTCCCCTTCTCTTAAATATGGATTATATTTTTCATCTTTTGTAGCATTATACATTTGCAAATCTATTCTAATTTTTGAGCTATCTCTTGTTAAAATTATATTTCTTTTTGATTGTTCATTTCTAATATTTCTTTTTGTTTTTACAGTAATTTCATCTTGTAAATCTTCACTTCTTAAATCATTTCCTAAATCAATTACTCCTTCTACTTTATCGGTTGATCGAACTGTAAACTTACCGGGCGATGGCACAAATCCATTTACGGTAACAACAATTTGCCTTGGCACTAAAAGTGTAACGGAGATATCTCCTTTGTACTGTCCTTTTAATATTTTCTGTTTAATTTTATTTTTTGCTTCTTGCAAAGTTAAATCTGTAATTTTAATTTCTCCAAATGTTGGGATAATAATTGTTCCTTCAGGAGTTACAGTTAAAGTATAGGAAATTGAAGGACTCAACCACAAATTTATAGCAATTACATCAGTCGGACCAACATAATATTTAGATGGATCAATTGGTCCATCAAGAGCAATTTTTTCTGTCAATGTTTGTTGGTTTTGAGTTCGTAATTTTTCCTGTGCCTCAATTAAATTTTGGTTTTGAAAATTATTTTTTTCGGTAGTTTGAGAAATCAAAACAAAACAACCAGCACAAATAATTATTAAATTTTTAAAGAGATATTTTTTCATATTAAGCCATTTAGTTTAAAATTTATTATAAAGAATTTCTGCAATTCTATTTGCCGCATTTCCATCCCACAATTCAGGGATATTTCCAAGTTTATTTTTTCCGCCTGCAATTTTTTCTGCTTCGGTTTTTATCATTTCAAAATCATTTCCGCATAAAATATTTGTGCCAACTTCAATTGTAATTGGTCGCTCGGTGTTTTTTCGCATTGTAATACAAGGGATTTGCAAATAAGTCGTTTCCTCTTGTATTCCACCTGAATCTGTAATAACCATTTTTGCATTTTTCATAAGTGATAAAAAATCCAGATAACCGATTGGCTCTGTTAATTTTATTCTATCATTTAAGTTTAAATGATTTGTCAAATTATATTCCTCAAACATTTTTTTTGTTCGTGGATGAACTGGAAAAACAATTTTATATCCGATTGGCAAATCGCTGAACATTTTTGCGATTTGTTTTAAAATATTTTCGTCATCGACATTGCTTGGTCTGTGAAGAGTAACTAAAATATATTTTTGTTTTTCTAAATTTAAATCTGAAACTATTTTTGAATTTTCAGATTTTTCTAAATGATATTTGAGAGAATCAATCATCACATTCCCAACAAAATATATTTTGTTATCTGCAATTCCTTCCTTCTTTAAATTATCAATTCCACTTTTTTCAGTTACAAAAAGAAAATCTGAAATTGAATCTGTTACAATTCTATTAATTTCCTCCGGCATTGTTCTATCAAAACTTCTCAGTCCCGCTTCAATATGCGCTACAGGAATTCCTTTTTTCACCGATACAAGCGTACAAGCAACTGTCGAATTTACATCACCAACAACAATCACTAAATCTGGTTTTACTTTGTCAATAATTTTTTCAAATTCAATCATTACTTTTGCAGTTTGTTCTGCATGCGTTCCCGAACCAATTCCCAAATATTCGCTCGGCTGTGGCAACTCCAAATCTTCAAAAAATATTTTCGACATATTTTTATCGTAATGTTGACCAGTGTGCAAAATTAAATGATTTACATTTTCATATTTTCGAAATGCTCTATCAATCGGAGCAACTTTCATAAAATTCGGTCGTGCGCCAACAACACTTAAAAATGTTAGTTTCTTTTTCAAATTTTAATCCTTTTTACATATTGTGTTTCGTAATATTTTTGGTATTCGCCACTTGTAACATTTTCCCACCAATTTTTATTTTCCAAATACCATTTTATAGTTTTTGGCAAACCATTTTCAAATGTAGTTTTCGGCTCCCACCCTAATTCATTTTTTAATTTTGTCGCATCCATTGCGTATCGTTTGTCGTGCCCAGGTCTATCTTTAACAAAAGTAATCAGCGACTCAGGTTTTCCAATTTCATTTAAAATAAATTTTACAATTTCAATATTTCGCCATTCATTATTTCCACCGATGTTATAAACCTCACCAATTTTTCCATTGTGAAAAATTTCATCAATCGCCATCGAGTGGTCATCAACAAAAAGCCAATCGCGAACATTTAATCCATCGCCATAAACCGGAAGTGATTTATCATTTAAAGCATTGATAATCATAAGCGGAATAAGTTTTTCGGGAAATTGAAACGGACCATAATTATTCGAACACCGCGTAACGATGACCGGCATTTTAAAAGTGTGCTCGTAGGAAAGCGCGAGTAAATCCGACGACGCCTTGCTTGCCGAATAGGGACTGTTTGGATGAAGCGAAGTGGTTTCGGTAAATTTTCCGCTTTCGCTGAGCGAACCGTAAACCTCGTCGGTTGAAATGTGAATGAATTTTTCGATTTCGTATTTTCTTGCGAGATCCAAAAGATTTTGTGTGCCGACAACATTTGTTTCGACAAATATTTTGGGACCGAGAATACTTCTATCAACATGCGACTCTGCCGCAAGATGAATTACTGAATTAATTTTTTTTGATTGAAAAACTTCTTCCAATTTTTCTGAATCTCGAATATCGCATTTTACAAAAGAATAATTTGGAAGATTTTCTATTTCACGAAGATTTTCCAAATTTCCAGCGTAAGTTAGCGAATCTAAATTTATAAAATTATAGTTTGGATATTTCTTCGTCATCAAACAAAGAAAATTGCTTCCGATAAACCCAGCACCGCCTGTAACTAAAATATTTTTCATTTTATTTTATAAATTGTATTTAATTCATTCTCATGTCTAATTTCATCAACTTTATATTTTTTGTTTTTACCTTTGTAAAGTTGATTTGGCATATTTATTACAATTCCATCTTTTTTCCCAACATTTTTGTACGCATGCACAACTCCATTTGGAACAATCAACTTTGAGAGTTCTCCCTCATTTGCAAATAAAATCTGGCTAACTTTGTACGATTCAGATTTTTTTCTCATATCCCATAAATAAATTTTAAATTTTGATGCGCCAACAAAAATCATAATATCAGATTGTTTTTTATGTTCGTGTGGTCCACGCGAAACTCCAGCATGCGTTACCGAAATATAACTCATCACTGGCTGAAGATTTTTTTGCAATTCATCAATTCTGTGCATTTCGGCAAGGTATCCTCGCTCGTCAACATTTTTGTTGATTACACAAAATACTAAATCTTTTATTTTACCTTTTGTGAACATCTTTTTAAATTTTTAAAATATATTGCAAAATGAAGTAAATCCAACGAACATAAAGTTCGCGCGGGTATTAAACTTTAGTTTAATACGAAATTCGGTAGCTAATTTATCGATGAGTCCTCATAATTAAATCTTTTTGTTAGCACTATTTAAGAAAAATTAGCTTAAAATTCAACTACATTTTTTCTGGCGCTGAGACATTTAAAATTTCTAATCCGTTAGCCAACACTTTTTTCGCCATTAAACATAAGGTAATTCTCGCGCGCGTAAGTTCTTCGTCATCATTTAAAACTCTGTTCGCATGATAAAAAGAATGAAACGCTTCCGCAACTTCTTTTAAATAATTTGTAAGATGATGAGGTTCAAAACTTTTTGCGCAATTAGAAATAATTTCTGGAAAATTTAAAAGTGTTTTTAATATATTTATCTCTTCCGAAGTTTCTAATTTATTTAATGATTGAAGATTTTTCTGCAAATCATTTTCAATTCCTTCGCTTTCGGCAAATCTTAAAATGCTCGCAATCCTCGCATGAGCGTATTGCACATAATAAACCGGATTTTGTTCCGATTGTTTTTTTGCAAGCGCAATATCAAATTCCAAATGCGTGTTGGCGCTTCGCATTACAAAAAAATAATGTACTGCATCGGTTCCAACTTCTTCAATCAAATCATCAAGTGTGTAAACATTTGCATTTCGTTTTGACATTTTCACAACTTCATCTGCCTCAACAAACGAAACCATTTGATGAATTATTATTTTCATTTTGTTTGAATCCAAACCAAGCGCTTCAATTCCTTTTATGACATCGGGAATTGTTGCGATATGATCTGCGCCAAAAATATCTAAAATTAAATCATAACCTCGACGAAATTTTTCTCTGTGATAAGCAATGTCAGGTAAACGATAAGTCGGTTCGCCGCTACTTTTTACTATCACGCGATCTTGCTCCATTCCAAGTGATGAAGTTTTAAACCAAATTGCTCCATCTTTATCGTACGCAAGATTTTTATTTCTGAATTCTTCAATTACTTCTTTTATTTTTCCAGTTTCGTAAAGCGAATCTTCATTATAAAAAACATCGTGATAAACTTTTAATTTGTGCAAACTATTTTTAATATTTTCAAAGCACCAAGTTTCTGCATATTTTTTTATTGTCGTTAAATCAGTTTCGTTGTCATTTAGTTTGTCGCCATATTTTTCAAACAACTCTTTCGCAATTATTTTTATATAATTTCCATTATAACCTTTTTCGGGAAAAGGAAAATTTTTGCCACAAATTTCTCCGTATCGAGCCAAAACACTTTGCGAAAGCATTCGCATTTGGTTGCCGGCATTGTTAAAATAATATTCTCTGGTTACTTCAAAACCGCACCATTCAAGTATATTTGCAATCGTTGCGCCAAGCACAACCTGCCGTCCGTGCCCACTATGAAGCGGTCCAGTCGGGTTTGCACTTACCCATTCAATGTTTACCTTTTTATTTTTTCCAAAATCAGATTTTCCAAAATTATTTAAATTTGAAATTATTTTTTTTGATTCCTCAATAATAAATGATTTTGTAAATGTAAAATTGATAAAACCTGGTCCAGCAATTTCTATTTTTTCTATTTTATTTTTATCGAGTTTTAAATTTTGTAGGATTTTATTTGCAACTTCTCGTGGATTAGATTTTAAATTTTTTGCAAGTTGTAATGCAACATTGCAACTTAAATCTCCATGCGCCACAATTTTAGTTTTTTCTAAAATTATTTCGATTGCGCCAAAACCTAATTCATTGAGAGTTTGAGTAATCTCTTTTAAAAGATACTCTTTCATTATTTCTTTTTCTTCGGCGTGATTTTTTTCTTGATAGTAATTTTTTTTGGCTTATCTTCGACTGTAGAAATTTTTGCGTCGCTCCAAAGTGATTCTAATTGATAATACGAACGCAATTCTTTTTTCATCACATGGATTACAACATCAACATAATCTAAAATTATCCAGCTCGATGTTTGCAATCCCTCTTTTCTCCAAGCTCGAATATTTTTTTCTTTCAGTCCAAATTCAATTGCATCGGCAATTGCGCGAACTTGCACATCAACCTCAGCAGAGCAAATTAAAAATGAATCTGCCATGCTGGTTATTTTTCGCAAATCAAGAATTTTTACATCTTCCGCTTTTTTGGTGAGAGCAAGTTTACTGGCGAGTTTTACAAGTTGTGTTGATTTCAATATTTATTCCTTCTTTAAAATTTGTTTTTTATAATCTTTTCCGACAACAATTGAGAATGAAACAAAATATCCCGGATTTATTTCCCGAATAATTTTTTCATTTCCTAAATTTAATACTGATGCAATATTTTTCGCAGATTCATCGAGGCCAACTCTATCTATTATAAAGGTTTCTTCAATTAAAAAATTTTTATAGTTCCCGCTTGCAACAACATCAAATCCACCATCGCGCAAACGGTCTGTCATTTTTTGTCCAACGCCCGAAACTCCACATCCATTTAAAACATCAACTTGAATAATTTCGTTCGACGAATTTTCAATTTCATCTTTTTTGGTATTATCGTATTTAAAAAATCCCCAAACCTCAACTCCAATCACAATTGAAAAAACTGCGACGAAAAGATAAATTAAAAAATTATATTGATTTGAGTTTTGAGAAGAATTTGAATCTTGAGTCATTAAAATTTTTTACCAGTTATTAAAATAATCATTGTTAGAATTTCCAAAATAATTTCTGTTGTACATCGATGGAACTTTTTGATACGAAAGTCGCATCACCATATTATCAAATGGTTGATAATTTATTTCAGCACGACTTAAAAATATTCCATTTAAAGCATCTCCATTTTTTCCGAGCGAGTTGTACGGAGAGTGTTGCAATGTTACATCCATTCTTGCATTTAAATTTGGTGCAAAATTATAAAACATACTATTTGTGTACTGACCAAGTGAAATTGTTTCATTTCCAAAAGATGAAACAGATAAATTATATTGCTGTCGCATTTCAATCCTCGATGGATCAATTAAAGATTGAAAAAAAGATAACGACGCAGGTTTAACTTGCGAACGAAACACACTTATTTGCGCGCTTTGCGATTTAAATTGCGCAGTTAAAATGCCTACCGACATCAAACAAATTAAAATTATTTTTTTCATTTTTAACCTACCTTCCGTATCATAATAAAGAAAAATAAAAAATTAATCAAATGAAATTTTATGCAACATTTTTATTTTTTGTAATTTCTGCTTCTTCAAGTTGCTCAATTGTATTTATCCCACGAACCTCGTCGCAATCTTTTGCAATATACGCGTTTACTTTTTTATTTTCTTTCCAAAAATAACTAAAAACATCTGTCAAATAAAATTCGTTTTGTGAGTTATGACTATTTATATGTTTGAGCGCTTCAAATAAATTTTTCGAGTCAAATAAATAAATTCCAGAATTTATCTCTTTTACTTCTTTTTCCAAATCACATGCATCTTTCTGTTCAACAATTCCAGTTACAAATCCTTCGTTGTTTCGTAAAATTCGCCCGTAACCAAAGGGGTTTTCAAGCATAGTTGATAAAATCGTCGCTGTCGCATCAGATGAAATATGAATTTTTTGCAACTCGTCTATCGTATCAAATTTTAAATTGGGCACATCGCCAGAAAGCACCAAAACATCACCATCAAAATTTTTGAGCGAATTTTCGGTTTGCATTATTGCATGACCAGTCCCAAGTTGCGGCTCTTGATTTACACACTCAACATCTTTAAAATTTGAATTTATAAAATCCGAAACACTTTCTTTTTGAAATCCGACAATTGAAATTATTTTTTGTGGATTAAATTTTTGCGCCAAATCAATCACATGTGCAACAAGTGGCTTGCCACTGATTTCAAACATCACTTTTGCTTTGTTCGGATCTTTCATTCTCGTTCCCTTCCCCGCCGCCATAATTACAATTGCAAAATTTCGCACTATAAAATCCTTTTCCCAAATGCTGATTGAATAAGTTCTACTGCTAACTCTGCTGTTTGATTTTTTTGATCGAGAATCGGATTGCATTCCACAATTTCAAGCGATTGCATTTTATTTTTTTCAAAAAGAGTTTCCATAATTAAATGCGCTTCACGATAATCTAATCCTCCTTTTACTGGCGTTCCAACTCCCGGCGCAATCGTCGGATCAATTGCATCTAAATCAAAACTTACATGTAAGTGATCAACATTTTTTAATTTTTTCAAAACAAGTTTCATTACTTCAGCCATTCCAAGTTTATCAATTTCTTCCATCGTAAAAACTGAAACTTTATTTTTTCTGATATTAATTTTTTCTCCCTCATCAAGATCTCGCGTTGCAATCAAAACTACATTTTTCGGATTTACTTTTTGAAAATCGCCAGAAAGATTTATCAACTCCTTTGCTCCCATTCCAATCGATGCCGCTAATGGCATTCCATGAATATTTCCAGACGGAGTTGTCAAATCAGTATTCAAATCGCCATGAGCATCAATCCACAAAACGCCAAGTTTCTTTTTTTTCGATTTGCAAAAATTTGCCAACCCAGCAATTGTCCCGATTGCGATTGAGTGATCGCCACCAAGCACAAGTGGAAAATTCCCAAACGAAAGACTTCGCTGAACTTTGTTTGATAAAATTTTACAACTCCGAATTATTTCGGGCAAGTATCTCAATTTTTTATTTGATAATTTTTGCAACTCCGGATTTTTTGTAGCGATATCTCCCAAATCATTTAATTTATGACCGAGCAAAACAAGTTTTTCCCCAATACCTGCAATGCGAATCGCAGATGGTCCCATATCAACACCACGCCGTCCGGAACCTAAATCCATTGGTACGCCAATTAAATGAATTTTCATTTTATGATGCAAATTGTTTTAATAATTTTTGAAGTATTGAGCGTAAATCTTTTCTGTTTGCAACTATGTCGATAAAACCTTTTTCCAAAAGAAATTCTGATCGTTGAAATCCTTCTGGTAAATCTTTTCCAATTGTTTGTTTTATAATTCGCGGACCAGCAAATCCAATCAACGCACCCGGCTCTGCAATATGAATATCTCCAAGCATCGCAAAACTTGCCGTTGCTCCACCAAAAGTTGGATCAGTTAAAATACAAATGTAGGGAATTCCAGCATCCGACAGTCGCGCAAGCCGTGAACTAATTTTTGCAAGTTGCATCAGCGAGTAAGTTGCTTCCATCATTCTCGCGCCTCCGCTTGAAGAGATAATTATCAACGGCGTTTTTGTTTTCCATGCTTTATCAATTGCGCGCGAAAGTTTTTCTCCAACAACCGAACCCATCGAGCCACCAATAAAATCAAAATCCATACAAGCAATTACAATATTATAATTTTCAATTTTTGCCGTACCGTATCTTACAGCATCGTAAAGTCCAGTTTTTGCAATCGTCTCTTTAATTCTATCTTTATATTTTTTTGTATCCTTAAAATTAAGTGGATCTTTTGAAGTCATTTTTTTATCAAACTCTTTTAAAGATTTTTCGTCGAGCAAAAAACTAAAGTACTCTGCGCTTCCAATTCTGAAATGATAATTGCATTTCGGACAAACCCAAAGCGCGCTAATTAAATCTTTTGTGTGAATTATTTCGCCACACTCTTTACACTTGCTCCACAATCCATCGGGGACATCGCGCTTTTTTGTTACCGAACTAATATTTGCTTTTTCTCTTTTAAACCACGCCATAATTATTTTGGTTGAAATGAACGAATGTAAATTGGTTCTGCGTTTAAAATCTCGGTTGGCTCAAAGTTTTTTTCAGCCATCAATCCGACAGATATTGCATTCAATTTTACATCATTCAGAATTATAAAATTTTGTTGATCAAATGTTAAAAACTTTTCAACTCCATCACCAACTAAAAATGAGGCATTTTTGCTCTTCATTTCTTCGAATATATGAATTCTCTCCTTAATTTCATACCGATTTAATCGAGTGAAACTGCCGTTTTCAATTTTATAAAACGAAAAATATGCTTCATCTCGTTTCGCATCTATAATAGTGCAAATTGTTGTAGCGCTCGTCGGATTTTTTAGTCGGATAAATTCGTTCGCAATCGCATCAAGCGTTGGAACTAAAATAAGAGGAATATCTTTTGCAAAACAAATTCCTTTTGCGATGCTCATTCCGATTCTTAAACCGGTAAAAGAACCGGGACCAGCAGAAACTGCAATTGCTTTAAAATTTGAAAGATTCAATTTCGCTTCTAATAATAACTCATCAATAAATGAAAGTAATTTTTCGGAATGTATATTTTTTTCATCAATTAACTTATGAGCAATTATAGTTTGATTTTCTACAATTGCGACACTGCAAATTGTCGTTGATGTTTCGAGTGCTAAAATCATTTATATTTTTTCAATGGAAATTATTCGTTCGTTTTGAGTTGAACCATATTTAAAATTTATTTCATATCTTTTTTTTGGAAGTGATTGCGAAATTTTATCAGCCCATTCAATAAGCAAAATTCCATCACTTTCTAAATACGAATCAAATCCGATTTCTTCCAATTCTTTTTCGGAATTAATTCTGTAAAAATCAAAATGGTAAATCGGGAGTTTGCCATGCAAATATTCACTTACCAAAGTAAATGTTGGGCTCGTTACATGTTCGGTAATTTTCAGTCCGTTACAAATTCCTTTTACAAATTGTGTTTTACCCGAACCCAATTCGCCATTCAATGCAATCACATCGCCCGCAATTAAATTATTTGAAAATTCTTCGCCAATATTTTGTGTTTCCAAATCTTGTTTACTTAAAAATTCTTTTTTCATTTTGCTTGCAAGGTAATTACTGGAAGAATCATTTCTTCAATCGAAATTCCTCCATGTTGGAAACTATCCCGATACTGTGCAAGATATTTATGATAATCGTTTGGATAAACAAAAAAATAATCCTCAAACGCAATTACAAAATTTGAAGTAACAGAATTCTGCGGCAACTTAAATTCTTTTGGCGAGCGAACAAAAAGCGATTGCTTCTCTTCCGATTTTAAATTTCTTCCAAACTTGTATCGTAAATTTTTCGACGCATCTTTCTCAGCCATTATTTTTGTTCCGCGATGACATCTAATAGAACCATGATCGGTTGTAATAATTATTTTAAGATTTTTCTTTTCAGACAAATTTTGCAACATACCCAAAAAAGATGAGTGTTTAAACCACGAATTCGTGAGCGATCGATACGCCGCTTCATCAGGCGCAATTTCTTTAAGTAGCGCGCTATCGGATCGATGATGTGCCAACATATCGACAAAATTTATTACGATTGCAGTTAAATTATTTTTGTCGAACGAGTGACTTAATTGCAAAACTTGTTTGCCCATATCGGCGTTGAGAATTTTGTAATACTTCAATTCGGTTTTTAATTGAACTCTTTTTCTCTCAAAATATTTTTCGAGCAATTCTTTTTCAAATTTATTTAAACTCGATTCGTTTTCATCATTCTCGTTTGTCCAATATTGCGGATATTTTTCCTCTATATCAGATGGAAATAATCCACTGAAAATTGCGTTGCGTGCGTACGGTGTTGCTGTTGGTAAGATAGAATAATAATAATCTTTTTGGATTAAGAATTTTTCTGAAATTATTTTTTCCATTTCCAACCATTGATCCAATCTCATGCAATCCACAACTATAAAAACCACCGTTTCGTTCTCTTTTATTTTTGGTAAAATAAATTTATCTAAAATATCAACACTTAAAGTTGGGCGATTTTCTTTTGAGGCAATCCAATTTTTATAATTTTTTGCAACAAATTTTGTGAACTCCGCATTACTTTCCTTCTTTTGAGAAGTCAACATCATTTGCAATCCACTTTCTGGATGTTCATCTAAATCCATTTCCCAATTTGTAAGTTTGATATAAAAATCTGTCCAACCATTTTCATCGAGTCCGCTTGCAAGTTGTTGCCCGATTAAATTAAATTCGCCAATATAATCTTTTGAAAGTTGTTCGCTTTTAATTTTTTTTCCTTCAATAATTTTTTTACAAGTAAGCAAAATTTGGCTTGGGTTAACTGGTTTAGTTAAATAGTCGGCAATCTTTCCACCGATTGCTTCTTCCATCAAACTTTCTTCTTCGTTTTTTGTAACCATTACAATCGGCAAAAAAGGACGAATATCTTTTAGCTCAGATAAAGTTTGCAATCCATCTTTTCCCGGCATCATCTCATCGAGAAAAACTAAATCAAAATCTTCTCGCTTAACTAAATCAATTGCATCATCGCCGTTAGTTGTAGTTGAAACATCAAAACCTTTTTCCTGCAAAAAAATTACATGCGAACGCAAAAGTTCTATTTCGTCATCAACCCAAAGAATTTTTTTTCTATTTTCCATTTTAGTATAATTTAAAAAATTTATCTATCTGATTGCAACACTTATATCCAGCCCACCTTCGTTTGTTGTCGAGCCGGGAATTCTCGAACCACCTTCATCTGGCGCAATTTTTGTGTATCGATAAAAGAACGAAGCATTTACGCGCGCGCTTAAAACATAACGAATACGAGGCTCAAATTGCGTTCGTGATGAACCTTCGCCCGGAATTCCTTTTTCTGAAATTGAATTAATTTCAAAAGTTTGACGCGAATTATGCGAATAAGAATATGTAAAACTTATGTCGATGTCGTTTGAAAATGAAACTCCAAAAAGTGGAATCTCGAATCCCGAACGAGAAAATCCTCCAGTAACTGAAATTTCTTCCATCGAATTTTCTGAAATATTTCTTGCCGCCGGAACTAAATCAAATGCTGTTTGAGTATTGTAACGGAAATTCGCATTCATGTTTCCTTTTAAAATTTCTTTAAAAGTTACATTCATTCCAAGTAGTGGCGAAAATCCGTATTGCAATCTTTGTCCCTCAATTATTCTTCCGCCAGAAAGATTTCCTTTGTAAGATTTTCGATATGTCGATTGATAAACATGATCCAAACTTAAATTTGAAACATATTCTTGCAAAAGAGGAATTTTTTCAAGTCCTCCCCATCGCAACGAATAATTTAATTTCGGCGCAAACTCGCCAAGAATTTTGCTCAAAATTGGTAATGATTCAAATCCCGATTCAAATGCTTCAGAAATTTTTTCTTCTTCGGATCTCGTATCTTGCAAGTTGTCTCTCAATTTATTGTAATCTTTTCCAACTTGTCCTATTCCACTATTGAAAATCGAAAAAATAAATATTGGTGGAAAAGATAAAAAAGATTTTTCCAGTGCACCCGATGTTGCTGTACTTTGTACTTCAGCTCTTCCGAGCGAATCTGTTTTTAAAGCCATGTTTCGCGAATAGTCAACAGTGAGAGACCAATTCAAATCCAAATTTGCACCTTCCCATAAATCGCGCGAAGTTCGCAATGTAAATTTATTACTCTGATTAAAAGCATCATTCAAATTTGCATTTGGCGCGCGTAATCCTCTTTCTGTTACTCCAAGTTTTACAAAAGGAAATGCTCTTTGTGTTTGAAAATCAATTTCAGATGTTGGGTCGCTGACTAAACCCAATTGATAAGATCGAGTTGGACCAAATTCAATCAAACTTGATTGTGCAAATGGAACTCTCGCAAAAAGATTTCCAAATCCTGGACGGCCGTAAATTCCACCATTCTGCGAAGTGTTCGATTGCGTGTAAGTCAAAGATAATTTTTCAAAATCAAGTAATGGAGTTTTAATAAATGAACGAGAAATATTTATCAAACTTTCTTTTATTGATTTACTTTTTTCGGTAATTGTTGAATCCGAAATTATTGGAGTTTTAGTTGTGTCGGGTTTCTCTAAAATCGATTTTACATCTTTAACTTCGTCGTCGTCACTTTCCCTATCGGCATCACCACGCATTGTTGGCACGCTCATTGTTTGAGGAATTTGTTCGGTACCTTTTTTTGGAAACCACGAATCGACAAATGATTTAAGGCTAAAATCAACATTTGCAGAAATATTATTTGACCAGCCAGCACCTTTTCCAAGCGGACCTTGTTGAAAATTATTTCCCCAACGATAGCCAACACTGTAAGCGGAAGTCATCGTCAGATATTGTTTCAAATCAAAAATGTCCGGGATTGGAGGTTGCATATTTACCCTCACACTTTGATTGTAACTAAAATCGTATCCAAAATTTACGAGTTGATCTTTTAAAAATAATTCGGATAAAATGTCGTTGAAATTTTTTTGTCTGCCAAATCTATCAAGTTCCAAATGCGCCAATGTACTGCTGATGTCGACTGAGTAGTCGCCATTTAAATTTAAAAAACCATTTTCAGTTAATTTCCAACCGAAAGCAAATGAACGATTCGCTGAAAGATTTCGCGATGGCGCGCTTTCTTTCTTTGCATCTCGTAATTTTTCAAATCGTTGCAAGCGAGCCGCAGTTAAATTAATTGAATAATTTGTAATTGGAATATAATGTAATTTAAAATCTTTCATCCACTCCGAAATACCAAAAGTTGAAAGAAAACTAAATGGCTCAATCGAATAATCCTCCAAAGTTTTTTGATACGAAGTTCGCGCATTCCAACTCCACGAGTTTTGATATTGAACTGTCGGCGTACGAAGTTGAGATGAAGTATATGTAAATCCAAAATTTAATTTGTTAAAAAAATCTTGCGCTAAAAAATTTTTAAATGGTAATTGAAATGCAAAATTTGGTAAAGCATAAGTATCGGTAATTGTTAAAGTTTGAGTTTCAAAAATAAGTTTCTCACTCTCTTTTTTTGCAGATTCCTCCGAGCCAGTTTTTTGTTTAACAATATCGTATTGTCTTTTTGCCGCTTCGTCAATTAAAATATCAGAGCTTGGTAAAAATTTTGGTTTCATTATTACTTCCGAGTGAGAATATGAAAATGGAAGCGTTGAACCCTTTAATGCATCGGGTAAAAATTTATCCATCGCTAAACTTGTCGAAACATTCCAACTTCTATTTGTTGTGCGCGAACCAAATTTTTGTTCAAGTCCGTGAAAGTTCGGATCAACCTCCGAAAAACTAACAGCAATCGAACCAACATCAGCTAACTTTACTTGCGATGAAAAACTATACGCCCAACCCGGCGTGTCATCAACATCTGTTAATCGTAATTCGTTAATCCAAACCTCTCCACTAAGCGGAGTTGCAGTTCCTTTGCCAATCGGATTTTCAACACCGATTGCGATAAAAGTTACACGGGTTAAAGTAGGGTTTCCTAAAACTCCAAAAGTGGCGCCAATTGGTCCGTTTTTAACAGGTATAATTATTTTTAAGTTTGATGAATCGCGTCCCTGTTTTATCGCAGTTAATTCTTCAAATCGAATTTTAATTTCATTCGATGAATTCCATCCGGGCAAAATTGGAGTGCGATATTCGTAATAATTTAATGTGTCAATTCCAAAACGAAAAACAATCATTGCATCGGGGTTTGTTGGATCATCGGAAAATTGCGAATACAACGCGCGCTCTTCTTGCCCATGCACAAACATTTTTAATTCTTTGTAACTAAAAACATCAAGCGGTTTGTAACTGTATCGTTTGATTGCAAAACGGCTCTCTCCATCTTTCAATTTTTTAAGTGCAAGAGAGAGAGATTGTTCATTTCCATAAACTTCTTCGTCGGGACGAGTTCTATCGCGTTCACGAATTACTCCCGGCGGAATTGTGTAATCGGGATTGTCTTCGTAATTAACTGTGCTGACTCGCATCGTGCTATCATTTTTTTGGATTTCCTCCCACTGGTTGCCAACAAGATTTAATTCAGCAAAACGAATTTGAACAGTTGAATCAAATTCAGTCAACCACAAACGAACCGATTCAATCAGTGAAAAATCTGGCACTCCAACTTTTCGAGAAAATTCATTCACAGGGATTCGATATTGATACCAACCATTTGAACCTTTTCCAACACGAAGTGGATTTAAATCAGTTGTATCTAAATTTACTTCGTATTCAAAATAACTATCTGTTCTGTCAAAATTATTATTATGATTTATATCTTCCGATTCGGGAAGTCGACCAGTTTCAGAAATTCTATTTCCTTCAGTGCCATTAATATTTTTGTAATTCAGACTTAACTGCTGATAATTATAATCATCTCCAGCCGGATCAGTTTCGATTGAAGGGAAAATATTTTTATTTTGTTGCACGAAATCCGAATGCGCAACTTTTTCTTCGGCATTAGTTAATCCATCAATTCCATTATCTTCGTTATCGCCAAGAATTCCATTTACATATCCTTTTTCTTCCGTATCAATTTTATTATTTAAAATTATATCTTCACTTATCATTCCGAGATCGATATAAATTTTATTTTGTTTTGTAACTTTTCCTTTTTCAATCTTCGCCCAAAATTCGATAAATGTAATATTCTCTTTTACAAAATCTACTGCGCTACTGGAAATCGAACGCTGGATTCCGCCCCAATTCGCTTTTGGATTATCCAAAATTGTTTGTTGAAGATTTGTCGAAAAATTATATTGCCCTCTTTCGCGTGGATTATAATTGAGGTTCAATGTCATCACTAAATCTGCACCTCTGGCTACTTTCTTTTTATCCCCCCAAATTTCGCTTACAGATACATCGCTTGGCTGAACTGTAAACCAATATGTTTTTGCTTTCGAAAATTTTTGTAATTGATCTGATAAATTTGCTGGCGGATTCATATCTTGCCACATCGCGTAATGAACGCCGAGTGGAATTATTCTTTTTGCTCCTTCAAAGTCATCGATGTATGCAATTCCTTTTGAACCATCACCAACGATTGTACTTTTTTTTGTATTCGGATCCGGAGACATGTAAGCGAACTCGCCACGCAAAGAATAATCCGATGGAGCATTTGTTGAAATTCCCGGAAGCAAGTCGATTGCTTTTGTGAGCAAATCAAATTTGCCGGAAGTCGTTCCATCAATTCCAAAAATTGTATTGTTTGTTGGCTCATCACCTAATCGGACTTTATCGCTCAAAGTTTGTTGATCGAGATTCATCAAAGTAAAACCGAGAAAAGTTTTCTCTGAAAGTGGTAACTCGCCACGGATTGCCATTAAAGTTTTCGATGCAAGTTGGAATAAATCATTTTGCTCGAACTTAACTTGCAGATTCGCGCCGGGAATAAGTGCAGTTTGATTTTTAATTATTATTTGTCCCAAAATATAATCAACAGTGTAATCTATATTTACAATCATCGGATTTCCATCGAGCAAAACTTCAACGCTTCCTTCAACAATATTAAAACCAAGCTGTATTGTACTGGAACTGCCTGCGGTAGTTTTTCCTTTAATCGTAAATCTGTCACGAGAAGTTTCGTACTGTGCGGCAAGTTGAGTTGTGTCGTAAATTTTTGCGTAGATAAAAGAGTCGGGCGGAACAGAAATATTATTTATTTTAAAATAATTCTCGATTGATTTTCTAAATGGTTCGATTGATGGAAAAATAACTTCGCCACGAGATTCATCAATTGTGTAAGGTGGTTTGTAATCAAAATTATTATCTGAAAGATTTCCTCCACTTGAATTAAATCTATCAAAACCAAAAAGTTGTAAAGTTTTCACTCCAGCAATTTCATTTATTGGCTCTTTACCTGGGAGTTGATAATTAATTTGGAGATCAAATCCACTCTCTTTTATATTTCTTCCACCGAGCGAATAGATATTTTTCAACATTAATTTCCACGCAACTTTATTTTGCGGTAAAAGAGTTTTTGGCTTAATTAATTTTAAAACATAAATCGAATCATTTTTAGGTTTGCGTTTTAAGAATTCTCCGTAAAAAATATCATCATCTGCGCCTGCACCATTTGCAACACGATAAGCTATTGCAATTGCTTGTCCATCTTGGATTGTGCGATTAAAAGTTACATAACCAGTCAACTCGTGCATAGTATATTCTCGCGGTTCAAGTTTATCCCAATCTCCAACCTCAACTTCGCCGGGGATTGTTGTTGTGATCTTTCTAAAATCTTTATACGAAGATGAATCAAACTGCATTGGCAAATCGATAAACGCAACTGCTTCAAACTCTTTTTGAGTTAATGGACCGGAATGAGTTACATAAATTTCGTAATCGACAAGTTGCTTACTTGCATCGCCTTGAAGAGTTGTGTAAAACGGTTCAAATAATTTTATATAACTTGTATCGACAAAATAATGATCGCGAGAATATTCGTAAGCTCGTTTTTCAAATGGGATTTCCTGCGCACCACCGCTAATAGTTTTTTCTTGTATCTGTCCTTTTTTTTGCGATGCGATTGCAGTTAATTTTAATTTACCAAATTGCATCACACTTTTAATTCCGAACAAAGCAGAACTACTTGAAATAAATGACGAAGCAGTTCCGAGTGAAACATTTCCCGCTTCAACACTTTGAACGATTTCATCATCGTAGCCGGTGTATTTAATTCGGAGTTGGTTCTCGTATTCAAAAGTTCGTTGCGTATTCCAATCGGCTAAAATATTTAATTTATCTCCAATTGTTCCGCTAACACTGATTTGAACTTCTTGCGAAAAATCTGGTTCGTTGCGCGATTGACCAAGCAAGGAAGTTGTAACTTGGTCGGTAAAAATATTTCTAAAACCAGTATGAATATCAACTTGACCAGAAATTTGTAAATTAATTCTTGGCGGACCAAAAATACTAAAAACCGGATTTGGCGGAATTGGAATATCTATATTTGTAAAAGTGCTAATTATTTCGCCAAGTCCGTCGGTTTTCTTTTTATCGCTTGGTTTGTGAATAAATAATTCAAAATTCTTTTTTATGTCGTCTTGCATTCTATATCGAATATATTCTGCAATCGGATAAACGAGTGGAATTTTTACATCTTTACCATTTACAAGTTCGCGAACAATTACAAATTTACCTGTTGAGTCGAGTTTGACTTCTTTCATCAAAACATTAGTCGGTGCGATGAGATAAAAAATATTTTTTTCAGGCTCAAAAATTTGCGCAGACAAATTATCTTTTCGTTTATACGGATAAAGTTTTTGGATTAGCGAATCGCGAATGACAGATAAGGAATCGTAATATGCAACGGACGAATCGCTTTTGGCTTTTAAAGAATCGCTCAACAAAAAAGTTGAATCGCGCTTCATAAATAATGAATCGCTCGAATTGGCTTTTAAAGTATCGCTATTTTGCGCAAAAATAGAAATCGCATTTATGCAAATGCAAAAATAGAATTTTGTAATATTTTTTATTATAGGTTTTTGAAACACAAAGATAGAAAAAGAGTCTTTAACTCTAAAACATTAATTCATTAAAATTGTAGCAAATTACTTTAGACTCTTCTCCTTCCGACGAAAAGAAATTATGATTTGATATGGGAAAATACAAAAAATTGATAAGAAATTGCAAATATTTCTAACTGATTTTGAATTTTAAAAAAATCAATGGATTTTATTTTTGTCGATGACAAACCTTTTCTTTAATTTCATCAGTTAATTTTTTAAATTGTCGTATGATTTTAGTCCGATATATTTTAAAGATGCATTTGGCTCCATTCTTTGGTTCTTTTTTTGTTTTGATGTCCCTCTTCGTTTTGCAATCGCTAATGAAATTAATGGATCAATTACTTGGAAAAGGATTAAGCGGAACAGTAATTTTTGAATTGATATTTTTAAATTTAGCTTGGATTGTAGTTTTAACTTTACCGATGGCAGTTTTGGTTTCAACTTTAATGGCTTTCGGAAAATTATCTTCACAAAACGAGCTTACAGCAATGAAAGCTGGCGGAATGAGTTTATCAAAAATGATGTTGCCAGTTTTAATTTCATCACTTGCTGTAACTTGGTTTGCGATTGAGTTTAATAATAAAATTTTACCCGAAGCAAATCATCAATTAAAAACTTTAACTATTGATATCCACAGAAAAAAACCGACGCTAAGTTTAACTCCTGGTTTAATTTCACAAGATTTACAAGGTTACAGTATTTTGGTGCAAGAAACTTTTTCTGAAAATAATAGTTTTAAAAATGTTTCAATAGTCGATCATAGAAATCCAAATTCTTATTCTCTAATAACTGCAAAAAATGGTTCAATTAAATTTTCACCAGATTATAAAAAAATAATTTTAGATTTGCACGAAGGTGAAATTCACGAGCTTACTTTGCCAGAATATTCCAGTTACAGAATTGTAAAATTTAATCATCAATTAATTACAACCGACGCTGAAGGATTTGAATTTATTCGATCCGATGAAAATACTTTTAGTCGCGGCGATAGAGAACTTTCAGCCTCCGCAATGCAATACATTGTTGATAGTTTAAATGTTCAAGCCTCAACAATAAAAGATAGAATAAATCGCATTTCAAATTATTGGAATGAAAAATTAAAAACTGGTAGCGCTAAAATCGACACAAAAGATAAAATAGTGTGGGAACAAATAATTTCATTTACCGATGCTCGCTCGCAATTACAAATGTTAAATACGCTAATCGAAAATGAAAATTACTTTTTAAATTCAATCGAATTGCAAATTCTTTCGTACGAAGTTGAAATTCAAAAAAAATATTCAATCCCATTTGCCTGTTTTGTATTTGTTTTAATCGGCGCGCCACTTGGCGTAATGATTCGCCGCGGAGGATTTGGAGTTGCCGCTACAATTAGTTTGATATTTTTTGTTATTTATTGGGCATCTTTAATTGGTGGAGAAAAACTTGCCGATAGAGAATTTATGTCGCCTTGGCTTGGAATGTGGATTGCAAATATTGTTATTGGATTATTTGGATTAATTTTATACTACCGAGTTGCGAAAGAGAATGTTGAAATAAAATTTAATTGGTGGAAAAAATTTATACCAAAACGATTTAATATTTATTTTGAGAAATGAAAATTTTACATAAATATATTGCTCGTCAATTTTTAAGTACAACAATTTTTGCGATTGTGGCTTTCACCATTTTATTTGTCGCAATAAATTTGATGGAAGAGCTTGATGATTTTTTAGATAAAAAAGTTTCTACCGATGTAATAATAGAATATTACATTGCCTACATTCCGGAAATTATAAAATTAATTACGCCAATTGCAGTTTTGCTTTCGAGCTTATTTACAACCGGCAAACTTACAAACACAAACGAGATTACTGCAATGAAAGCAAGTGGAATGAGTATGTTTCAATACTTGCGCCCAATTTTTTTTATATCGCTTGCAATTTCTCTTCTTTCAGTTTACTTCAACGGATGGATTGTGCCAGATGCAAATAAAAAGAAGTTTGCAATTCGGCGTGAATATTTAGAAAATAGTTACACAGAGTTCAGCCGAGCAAATATTGTTTTGCAAGATGGTCCGCAAAAAATGATTTCAATAAATTATTTTGACCGATTGCAAAATCATGGAAGCAATGCAACTATTTACGAATTTTCCGACTCAACCAGAATTTCTCCCATAAAAAGAATTGATGCAAAATTTATTTCGTTCGACACTCTATCAAACAATTGGTTTATGGAAGATGTAATTGAAAGAAATTTTTCAAATGATAGCGAAATAGTAACTCGTTCCGTAAAATTAAATATCGGCTCGCTTCACATCACACCAATTGAAATAATTAAAAAAGAAGAGAAGCCCGACGAAATGGGATATTTTGATTTGCAAAAATTTATCGATCGGCAAGAAAGAAGTGGACACAATGTTGCGAGATGGAAAGTTGAACTTTATTCAAAAATTTCATTTCCGTTTGCAAGTTTTATTGTTGTTTTTTTTGGCGTCCCATTTGCTTACGGAAAACGACGAAGTGGCTTGGCAATTCAATTTGGGATTTCGCTTTTAATTTGCTTCATTTATTTGGCGTTTATAAAAGTTAGCCAAGTTTTTGGTTATAGCGGCGAGATGAATTCGCTATTTACTGCATGGATGGCGAATTTAATATTTTTATTTTTTGGATTAATAAATCTCGTTCGAGTTTCTAAATAATTATAATTTAACAGTTAATTTTAAAACTGGATAAATATTTTTTCTTCCCGCATAATTTATATTTTCAATTCCAATATTTGCGCTTACATTTTTATTGTAAGTTGATGTACCGTAAACTGCATCAAGTGCGCTAACTAAATGATTTATAAATATTATTCCTGTAATTAATCCAGCATTGTAATACATTTGATTTGCTTTTCCTCTTTCGTTCATATAATCATCAACTTGTTTAGGGATATCGCTTTTAGAAAGCGCATTTCCACTGTAAGTATAATCTTTCCACCCAAATTTATATTGAATGTATTTTCCGATTAACTCAAAATATTGCTGTTCACCGTGTGCTGGCAAGTGATGAGTAAATCCTCCTTGTTTGTGCGAAGAATTTTCCCATTTATTTACATCTGACCAACTTACTCTTTCCCACGGTTTTAAATTTGTATTTGGGTTTATGTAAATTTTTGTTGAGTCGCCATATTCGGCACCATAAATATTTATCCACTCGGCGTATTTAACAACAGACCAATTATTGTTGGCGTAATTTTTATAATCTTGAGTTTTTTTATCTCCCTCATTTTCTAAATAAAGGAATGCGGCAACCGTTGTAATTTCAATTGCGCTAAAAATAATTGATTGAGTAATTCTATCAGTTTTATATTGACCGAGCCCAGGAATTAAGAATGAGTAAGTTCCCATTAACATCGGATTTCTTCTCAATTTAATATTCGAGAAATTTTTAACTGAATCAATTTTAAAAAAGAGCAAATCTGTTTTTAAATTTCCTGAAAGGATATTTTCATCCGCAAAAGTTAATTGCGAAAGTAATAAAATCATAAATATATTTTTCATAAGTGCCTCACTCAATTTCAAATCCAAAAAGAATTCCAAAATAATATCGCCATTGTGGCTTGTAATCTACATCTGAATTAAATCGTGTTTTAATTTTTACATCATCAAATCCATAAGTGCCATTAAAAAATATTCTGGTCGGATAGGAATAAAATGAAAATGCTTGGAGTCGTAATTCAAAACCGGCGTCGCTTTTAAAATCGCTCAATTTTGTTGAGGAATTCCACGCATTTCCAAAATCGGAGTGAAATGAACCGTAAAGTTTGTCAAATAAAATTGGACCAATTCGTGTATCGATTTTATTTAAAATTGGAAAACGCCAAGTCGCATTTAGCATTGCCATTTCATTTCCACTGATTGAATAAAACGAGTAGCCACGCATTCCAATAAGTCCGCCCAAATAAAAATCGAAAAAGTCTGGCATTTGAGGACCGAAAATTGTTCCTCCTTTAAAAGATAAACTTAAAGTTTGATTTTTGAAAATAGAAATATGCTCTGTATGTTTTAACTCTAATTTATGAAAAATAAATTTTGAAAGTTTTGGCGAAAGACCTGTTTCGGTTGCTTCATAATCTCCGGTTGAATTGTAAAGATTAGATTCATAAGAATAAATTAAATTAAATTTTCTACCAACAGGATTTATATCGCTTACTCGAGAAGGTTTGATTGCGTTTAAATTAAAAGTAATATCAAACGCTTTTCCTTTAAAATAAATTTCGCTCGATGCTGGAACTAATAATTTAGATTCTCTTAAAACGAAAGAGCCAATATCAATTGAGTAGCGACTTATTCTATATTTTAATTTTAAAAGATCATCCGATGAAAAAAGATGGTAAGCCAATGAAGCATCAAACTCAAGCAAACCATAATTAACATCAACTTCAATATTTTCACTTGGAAATGTTAAATCGGCTTTTGCATTTCGCGAGACATTAAACAATTCAAAATTTAAAGTTGGAGAGATTCCCAATTGATATAAAATCGGAATTTTGTCTCGATACTCAAAAGATAAATAAACATCTCTTTCGAGCAATCGATTAAGTGTAACTCCGCCAAATAAATTATAATGATTCACAACATCAGTCGAAAAGAAATATGTTCCAAATTTTAAATGGTCGATTGCTCCAACTTTTTTATTGTAATTGTCAAATCTAAAAACGGGAACAAGCGATAAAGTTGTAAAAATTGTTTTATATGGATTTGAGGTTTGCTCCGAAATATTTTTGTCGTCGTAGTTAATAATATTTTGAAAATCACTTTCGGAAATATTTCGTTTTGCAAATCTCGATTGCGCATATAAGTTATTTTCATAATTATTCTTTTTGTTTTTGATTGCAAATATTTTATATCCACCTGAAGTATAACCGGAATAATAAATTGTATCATTTTTAATTGTTGGCATAAAAGCGCCACCAACTGAATTTGTAATTTGATTTTGTTCACGAGTTTCGAAATCAAAATTATAAATGTTAAATATTCCGCTTTTATCGCTTGCAAAGTAAAGGGTTTTTCCATCTTCGCTAAAAATTGGCGAACGATTATCAGAGTTGTCCTCTATTATAGTTTCGATTTTGCCAGTTTCGATGTTAATTAAAATTATATCCTGATTGGCTTTATCGGAAAAACCACAAACAATTTTTTTTCCATCATTCGAAAATTTTGGAGTGAAAAGTTGTTCGCCATTTTTAAATTTTGTTATGATTCGAATGCTATCATCGGAAAGGTTTTTAATTCCAAGATTTATTGTCCCATCGCGAGAGATTAAAAATGCAATTTGATTTTCATAAACTATTGGTTGACCGGCTCGTGAATTAAAAGTCAATCTCTTTTCATCTTTTGTTTGGATTGTGAATTCGTAAATATCAAAAACTTTTGAGCCTTGCGGATTATCTTCCGATGTTCGCGAATAATATATTTTCTTTCCATCTTTTGAAAATGATATTTGGGAAGAGACTTTCATATCGAGTGACTCGAAACTATTATTTTGTAAATCGTAAATGATTATTTTTGTCTGACCTAAATAATCTCTCTCTTCGGTTGAAATAAAGAATAATTTATTACCGTCGGGAGAAACAATTGGATAAAAATTTCCAAATCCTTTATCGAATAATATCTTCCCTTCGTTTAAATTCTCTTTTATATATTTTGTTTTTTCTGAATAATTTTGTTTTAAATACTTTTGCCAATCTTCGTAAACATCTTTTCCATTTCTTCCAACACTTAACTCAATTGCTTTATCCATCGAAACAACATTTGGCAACGAAAGTGCTCGCGATATTTTTTCAACAACATCAGTTCCGTACTTTAGAGATAAATAATTTACAAACGCAAATCCAATATTATACGATGATTCATTTCCCAAACTTGTTTTACCAAAAGTTGATATTTCATTCCACGAAAGAATTTTATCATCAAGCGCATACATTCTTAAAATCATATCGCGATGAGAATCCCAATTATCATAATTTAATTCTGGTCTATTATATTGCGCAACACCTTCAGCGAACCAACTCGGCACAACAAATCCAGAAATCGGATACGAAGCAATTGAATTTGGAAAACCGTACAAAACATCGGGGCGTTGTTCATTTTCGTAAGTCATCATTTGCAAATAAATTGCCGGTATTTTTCTCGAAAATTTAAAAGCCGTTTGCATCTGCACAATATGCGTGAACTCGTGCGTAACAACATTTCGCAACCAATTGTGAGTTCCGCGAAAATCAAAATCCAGCGAAGGCGCCCATATTTCAATCTTATTATCGTAAAAATACGCGGCGCCGTTTGAGTAATCGTCAACATCTTTAATTACAAAACTAACTTTTTGGTCGGGCGTGTGATTGTAAAGCGAAGTGATTGGCAGAAATATTTCCTCGGCAATTTTTGCAACGACCTGTGCAGTTCGCTCAGTACCGATGTGATAATTGATAAAAAAATGTTCAGTTTGGATTGTACGCCAAATTAATTCTGAATGATTGAAATGACTCTCCTGTGCAAAGAGAAAAATTGGAATAAAAAATAAAATTTTTCTCATTTACTTTACAATTGCAATTTTAATGATTGCCGTTTCAGATTTGCTCGATGAGTTTGCTTCTATTTTTGCGATGTAAACGCCAGTTTGATATTTTGTTGCATCCCAAATTATTTCGTTGTCAGTTCCGCCGTAACCTGTGCCACGAAGTTCCTCAAGAATTTCTCCATTGGGAGATAATATTTTTATTTTTACTTCGGAGTTTTCTCTCAAATAATATCTGATTTGAGTTTTGCCATCGTAAACTGGGTTTGGCCAATTGTAAGCATATTCTTTTGGCAGAAGATTTTGAGTGCGAAATGTTTTTTGCTTTGATTGCGAAAAATAATTTGAGTTTTTTTCATCTCCCAAAATTCCATTCCAAATTATTTTGAAATCTTTAAAAGTTGAAGACAAATCCCAAATATGAATTGTTGAATCGATTGTTGCGACACCAAGTTTATTTCCAAAAATAAATGGTGATGAAGAAATTGATGTTGCTTGCAAAGGAAAACCAGAAATCATTTTTCCATTTTGACCGATTGCATAAAGATGTCCATTCGAACTTCCGAATAATATTATTTGTTCGGAATTATTATTTTCTATTACAAGTGGCGTTCCAATAATATTTCCATCATCTTTTGTTTGGAAAGGGAAATTAGAAATCGACACACCTTGTTTATTAAAAGAAAATAATTTATCTCCATCTGCAATTAATATATCTGCATCGCCATCACTATCGCAATCTGCAAAAGCAATACCACTCGAAACAGATTTTACATTTGGCGAAAAATTATATTTTGGGTTTTCTGCAATCGAACGAATTAATATTTTTCCATCTTCAAAAACAAAAACTCCAATCAACTCAGTTTTATCATTCTCGATAATTTTAAAAAATGATGCATCAGAAATATTTTTATTTGAGATGAAATATTTCGCATTTTCAAAAACAATTTCGTTTTGTAAAACAACAATCAACGAGCCATCAATGTTTGCAATTTTTGTCGCTACAAAATTATTTATTTTTGTAACATTTGGCGCATCGGCAGAGCAGTCAATTTTGTAAATCCCTTCATTTGTCGGGACGATTATATCGCTATTAAAAATAAGTGATGAGCCAATAATTTTTTTAGGAATTGGAATTTTGTTTACTGAAACCGAAAGATTGTTTTCAGTTCTAATTAAAAAAATATTCGAATCTTTTGAAGCAATGATGTCCTTGTTTGTTCGTTGGATTTTCGTACAAAAATTATTTACAAATGACGGATGAAATTCCGAACCAATATTTAAAATTGAAAATGATTGCGAAAATGAATTTAGATTTTCGTCCAATACAAAGATTGAATCGCCACTACTATAAATCAATTCTGATTTTCCATCATTGTTCAAATCTACTGTTGTTGGCTGATTATTTTTACTTGCGGTAATATTTTTATGTTTTATAATTTTTGCAAGATTAATAGAATTTTCAAATGATTCTATTTTGAAACTCATTTTACTTCCAGATTTTGAAAAATCTTTCAAAGTAATATTTGTTTTTCCAAAACTATTGCTCAACGAATTTGGGGTTGAGTTGTTTGAAAATATATTTTTAAATTGTGGAGCAATATTTCCATCAAACCAAAAATCATAAGGTGTTCCCTCTTCGCTTCCAAGCCCTGCGCTAATAAATCCGTAAGTCTCTCCAATATCCTGTGAGCCATCTGCTTCTTCAACATCAACTCCACGATTGAATTTATCATTATTTATTGTGTTAGATGAAATATTTTTATTTATGATATTTTCATCAATATGCCAAATTAAAATTCCACCCGATAGATTATAAGATTTAGAAATATATCCTGGCAAACTCCAATCTAAATTATCAATATCAACAATTACTCCGTAAAGCGAATCAACAATTGAGTTTGTTCCATTCAATGAATCGTACAAAAATCTTTTTTTCTCCTCAATAATACCATTTCTGATTGTAACAATTACTCCATCATTTTCGGGATCACGATTTCTATTTTCTAAAAGAAAATATTCTTTCGAATTTATTGGAATTTTAATCACACTATCTTCAACAAGCGAGCCACCAACTGATGAAATTGAAATTGTTGTATCAGTTTTAAAAATAGAAATTGGATTTATCCAACCTAAAAAATATTTTTCCCAAGCTGATGGCTCTGGTGGAGAAATTCCACTCAAACTAAACATCGCTTGTCCATCCATCAAACCAAAACGACCAATTGCTGATCGACCGGTTTTTGTATCAAACAAATCGGGCAATCCGAGATGCGATGCGATTGAACTTGTTAAAATTCCGTTGATTGAAAGTTGCAGTAAAAAAGTTCCGCCAAACGAAGCAAGTTCGCGGCTTTCCGTTTCGGGCAAAATTGCACTATTCGTAATTTTAAAATCAGGTTGATTTTTCAATATGATTCCGTTAAAATCGTTTCCGTAAATATTTTTAAAACTGGAATGCGAAAAATAAATTGAAGGCAAATCAAGCGGAGTTGGATTGTAACCGTACAGCGAAACCAAATCGATATCAAGCCCAACGCCTGCATGAAAAATTACAAACATGTCGTAATTTTTGAAATTGAATTGCGGCAAAATTGAATCGGCTTTTTGCCAAGATTCGATGATCATTTCGCTCAGTCCGATTTTATTTTGAGATGGAGAATACGACTGCATATTTTTTGATAGCAATACAACTGATGGAAATACTTCGGAAGTTATTTTTAATTTATTATTTGATGAGCGAGCAAAATAATTTTTTGCAAATTCTAAATGATTCGAAAAATATACTGCATCATGTGGCGGTGGATCAATAATCTTTTGAAGGTTTTTTGTTAGATCAAAATTTCCTGTTCCGGTTGTTTTAGAGTCATCATCAGTTTGGAATTCAACACGAAGCGCAAGAATTTTTAAAGAATCGCGAAATTGAATTTTCGATTTATTTATAATTAGTTCTTTTGCTCGAAGTGAATGATTGAAACTAATTTTCTCTTTTGCTAAAATGAAATTAGTTAAAGAGAAAAAAAACAAAACAAATAATATCTTTTTAAAAATCATTTTTATGGCTTAATCGCATCCCACAAAATTGAAAGTGTAAATCTCAAAGTATCCGACAAAGGATGTTTTTCTTCTTCAGTTGCGATGTAACTAAAATCAAATCCATAAATATCCCATCGGATTCCTGCACCGAAAGTTTTAAATCTTCTATTTCCAAAATCGGGGTCTTCGTAAAAATATCCAGCTCGTAGTGCAATTAATTTCGGGTTGCCGTACCAATATTCAATTCCGATTGAAGAAATTATCGAACGCAATTCTTCGCTTTTCGGATCATCCATCCAAGAAGTAATAATCGCTTTATAAAAAGGATCGTTGTAATCTCGTTCACGATCGGTTTCAATAATTCCATTACCATCTAAATCTTTACCAGATTGAACAAGCAATTTGCTAAAATCCAAAACTACATTCATCATATTGTAATCATCAAACTCAGCCTGATAACCGAAACCGAGTCGCAAATTTGTTGGAAGCGGATCTGCCTGATCTTCATCAATATAAGTTACTGTCGGACCTAAGTTTGAAAGATTCATTCCGAGACTAAAATTATCTTCCAAATCTAAATCAATTAAAGGAATGATAAGATTTTGTGGACGATACAAAAGCCCCAAATCAAAGCTCCAATCGTAAGCAATTCCGCTACCTTTTTCCTGTCCAGCGCCAAATGGTGCGAGCCGAGAATTTATAAATCGCGCATTGAGACCCAAACTTAGCGCGTCGGTAACTTTTGTGCCGTAGCCGACTGTGATTGCATATTCGAAAGATTTGAATCGCTCGATTTCTTCGGGACCAGTTTCATCAGTTCGGATAAATTCTCCAAGATTTAAATATGTAATACTTGTTGCGAAAGTTCCGCCGAGATCTGGCAAATCTTTTCTGTAATTCAAGTATGAATAAAATAAATCTTTCATTTGAAATTGAGGAAGCCAACTTGAATGTGTTATACTGACTTCGGTTCCGGTTAATTGAGCAAGCCCGGCGGGATTCCAAAATAATGCCGAAGCATCATCGGCTAATGCGGTACCTGCCTCACCCATTCCGCTCATTCGCGAGTTTGGTCCGATTAATAAAAATGGGACTGCGGAAGTTTTCACTTGCGCAAAAAGTGGAAACGAAAATAAAATTACAAAATATATTTTTTTAAGCATTAAAATGTTACTCCTTTAGTGTGTTAAAATAGTTAAATAAGTTTTAATCTTCATCATTTGGCAATTACTAATTTACCAATTGATGATGAAGAATATTTTCCATCAATCGTTTTTGCTTCGACATTAAAAAGATAAACTCCATTTCCAATTTCATCTCCGTCGGCATCTAATCCATTCCAAGGGATTTTAATAAAATGATCCATCAATGCGAACTCTTCGAGAGTTTGAATTAATCTTCCGTTGATTGTATAGATTTTTATTTTTACATCAACAGCCGAAGTTTGATTTTGCTGAAATGTAAAATGGGTAAAATTTTTCATCGGATTTGGAATTGCAAAAAGATCTTTTATTTTTAATTCGTTGCTCGTTGCAATTCTAAAATTAATTTCAGTTGTACTTGAATTATTATAAGTATCCCACGCTTTAATTTTCAAAATATGTTCGCCATTTGCCAAATCATTCATTTGATATTCAATAATTCCCTCTTGATAAGTATCTTTTTTGCCGCGATAAAATTCAGTCAAATCAAAACTGGAAGAATTATTATCGAGCCACGCTTCAATCCGATGACCAATTCCACTACCAGTTGAATTTATTCCACTTGAATCGGTAAGTTCAATAAAAAGTTTCGGCGCACTTCCTAAAACATCACTACTTTTAAAATTTTTATTGTCAAAATAAGCAAAAATATTCGGTCCAGTTTTATCAATTATTGTAGAAACGGCATCTCCGCCAATCATAAAATTTGTTGAAAAACCACGACCATCGCTGGAATCGGTAACAAAATAAAGGGATAAACGCCCGTTATTTTTTTCGTACGAAATATCTTTCGGCACAATAAAAGACGAATTCAGTATTCCATTTTTGATTGAATTTTCGCCTTTAAAAATTACAGCGCCGTTTTGTTTGAAAGTAAAATCAATTCCAAGATCTGAAATTGTTTTAAACCTAAACGCATCGTAAATGGTTAAAAGACTTGTACCTGAAAATTGATTTTGAATTTGTCCGATAGAATTTTTAACACTCCCGGTGATTGTGACTTTAGAAAGTGGTCGCAGTGTGTCAAATAAATTATTTGAAATCTTTTTTCCATTTATCGAATCAACAGTGAAAACTAATTTTGGAATTGCAAGTCTCAAAGTTGGATCTCCGAGCAAATGATATTTTTGATTATTTTCAGTACTTCCGCTTGATGGATCATTTTTTGCTAACGCAAGCGCATCTCCAAGTCGAGGAGTTTTATCAAATGGATTAATTGGAAATAAATATTTGTACAACATATAATTAGTTGCAGCATTGTCACCAGACCAAACAACTCTTGTCGCGCTAATAACTCCAATTGCTCCGCCATCGCGATTTAAAATAACTTCCTCTCCGCTACTAGATTGACCTGCTTCATCAAATCGTCCCCAATCGCAAGTTGCGGCAACAATTAGTGGTAAGTTTTTTTCGTTTGTTAATTGCGATTCGACATCATCTTTTGTTAAAACACTTTCGTGCGCCCAAACTTTCGGATTGCCATGACCGATGTAGTTCATCACTAATGTTCCATCATTAATTTGATTGATGATTGCCTGTCGCGCTTCAGGTTTTCTTCTTCCACTGGAAGTTAAAAGAGTTGGATAATCACCGATAAATATTTTTTTAACATCATAACTTTGTGGCACAAAATCATTCGAAAGAATTTCAGATTGATCTTCGTTCGGAGCGCCATCAATTGAATTATTTACATTATGATCATCGGAAACGATTGTAATTAAATTTTTCCAATTACCAAATAGGAAATTTTTTTCGTACGCAATAATTCTATCAACAAAATGTTTTGCATCATTTAAAGTTCGCGCAGTTAATCTGCCATTAGAAAGTGAAACTATCCCACTATTTAAACTATCAAGTCCACAAAAGAAATCATCATAATTGTAAGTTGCAATTTGCAAATTGCTATTTGCAGTTTCAAATGAAGGGACAAAGTTTTTATCGTTTTTTAATATTCCCTTAAAATCGTAACTTGCATCGCCAAAAAATAAAACATGTTTTGGCTTAATCGTCCAATTTTTCCTCGCAAACGCCAAGTAATCCCGCATCGAAACAGGATCTGGCATTCCGAAAGAAAAATCGTTGTACAGCGAATCCATCTCTATAATAGTAGTGGTAAGTTTCTCATCGATCGGCAAACTTTCCTTGTGAGATTTTAATCTTTTTGCTTCGCTCAAAAAATCGCGATGAGTAAAAATTACAAAGTCGGAAGAAAGATTGTTTGAACGCAAATCAAAATTCGGAATTTTTATTGCAGAGGAAATTGTTTGTGCAACATCAACAGTGCTTGCCCAATAAGTTTTAATTTGATTTGAAGTATTTTCGTCGATAAAAGTAAAAGTGCCAAGTTGCTGTTCAGTATTTGTCGTTATAAGTGAAGTTGAAAATATATCGGTTGCATCAAAAACTAAAATCGAATTTTTTGAAAAAGAAGAAATAAAATATTTTATTTCGCCACTGGTATCAGGTGATGAAAAATTTAAAATATCATTTGTTGCACGGAGAGTTTGCGTGTAAAATATTTCTACAAAATCAATGTAACCGGTGGCAAAATTACTTGATGCTTTGTAACTAAATTTTAAAACGGTTCTATCATCATTTAAAATTGGAAGGAGAGAATATTTTTCAATCGCTGGGCGAGCATATTCGCCAATCGGATCTCCATTGATTTCATAATCATTCATAAAAGGGATTGTAATCGTACCAATATTTTTTCCACTTTCATCAATTGTAAAAGTTGAGTTGACATTTGAGCGAGCAAATACTTTTGTGTTGTAAAATATTTGAGTGTTTAAGGTGTAGCCATTTAATTTTGCAGAATAAACTTTTGAATCGTTTGGATTCATTGGCGAACTAAACCATTCTAAACCTGATTGCGTTACATTGGCTTTTTCTTCGTCAAAAAATATTTTGCCAATAGTTTGTGTTAAATAATTTTGTGGGCTTCCGATTATATTTTTGGTTTGAATTATTTTAGGATTTTGTTGAGGCTGAATTCTTAAAAAATAATAATTTGTGTTCGTGTATGGATTTGTATAGTGAGAAAATGTTTTTTCAAGCGACGAATAATCCCAACCTAAAACACCTTTCGCAAAAAATAAAATATAATCATCGTCATCAAATTTATTATTGTTATTATTATCGACATATTTTAATGGGAGTTGCTGGTTTTCAGTTTTCCTTGGCGAAGAGAGTTGAGTCGGTAAAATTTTTCCATCACCACCAAAAATTGCAATATCAAAAATTGATGGGAGATTTGCTGGTGTAATTCCTATTTTTTTAAGTAGCGAAACATCGATTTTGTAAAGTCCATCTTCGGTAATTCCAAACTTCCACCAATCGCCATCTGCAAATAAAGATTTTTGATTTGCAATATTTAGAGATGATTTAATATGAGTTTCGTTTGACAATTCAATTTTAAAAATTATTTTTGTGTATTTTTTTAGTGTTGATGTTTGAACATCAAAATGTAGTGGGTTCACTTTTACAAACCCAATTAATTTATTTTGATAATCAAAAGCATTTGATATTTCTACAATTTCTTTTTTTTCGTCCTTAAAAGATTTAATTAAATATTTTTTTTGAATCGAACCATTTTTAATTTCATATTTTGGTACAAATGCAATTTTATAATTTGGAGTAATTTCAAATTCAGACTCTATTATAGTAATGATATTTCCAGATTTTGAATTTAAATCTAACGGAAAACTTCTAAATCTCAAATCGGCTAATCCACTATCACTTTCTTGTTGCGCCGAACAATTAAAAAAAACTGGAAGTAAAAATTCCATACCATCAATTGTAATTTTCTTTTCAATAAATTTCGGCTTGAATTCATAAATTAAATAACTACGCGAAGATTCAATCAGCCGTAATTCGTCATCGAAGGCGAATAAACCATCTGTTGCCAAAATAAATAAAAATATAAAATTTAAGTATTTCATCTCTATAAAATAAAAAATCCGAATATTAAGGCAAAGCCTATAACATTCGGAACAATTTCCATACAATAGTTAAAGGTTGCCTCTGAAGAACAAAAACTAAAACACCTTTAACAATTTTCTATAAAATCTAATCCTTTCGTTTTTTCAAATATAGAGAAGAGTAATTTATAAATCAAGCAATTGAATTTGTTTTTGCACTAATATTTTAGTTTTTTAAACCCATTAATCATAAAATTATTATGCAAAAATTATTTTTTTCTTTATTACTTTTTTGGACTACAATGAACTCCTCAAATCAGATTAAAATCCAATACATATTGAGCATGCCAAAGCCGCAAACTCATATTTTTGAAGTTGAAATGAAAATCTCTGGTTATTCGCACAAAGAAAAATTTATCGACTTTCAACTTCCCGTTTGGAGAAGTGGAAGATATATGATTTTTGATTTTGCCAGCGGAGTTTTAGAATTTATCGCAATCGATGATGCCGGTAAAAAATTGAATTTCAAAAAAACTTCAAAATCAATCTGGAGAGTTGAAACTAATAATTCCAAAGAAATATCAATCAAGTACAAAATTTATGCGAATGAATTTAAATTTCGTACTCGCGGATTAAATAGCGAACATGGTTTTGTTGATGGCAGTAGCGTATTTATGTTTGTCGAAAAATTTCGCAACCTCCCGATCGAATTAAAAGCTCTCCCTTTTGACGATTGGAAAGTAACTACCGGGCTTCAATATGAATCGAAAAATATTTTTAGCGCGCCAAATTACGATTATTTAGTTGACTGTCCGCTTGAGATTGGAAACCAAACTGAAATTGATTTTGATGTTGATGGAATTCCTCACACGATTATGATTTTTGGAAATAATAAAGTTCCTCGCGATACAATGATTTCCGATTTTACAAAAATAATTAAGTCGCAGAAAAAATTTTGGGGAATGTATCCGTACAAAAAATATATTTTCATGATTCATTCAACTTCGCTTGGCGGAGGCGGAACTGAACATATCAATTCTACAATTATGGGAACCACTCCGCAAAATTTAAATTCGATTGAAGAATATCGCACAAAATTTCTCGGACTTGTTTCGCACGAATTTTTTCACACTTGGAATGTAAAGTATCTTCGACCAAAAGGAATTGTTCCATACAATTTTATGGAAGAAAATTATCTTGAAGAATTGTGGATTGCCGAAGGAACAACTTCTTATTTTGATGATTTAATTTTAGTTCGCGAAAAATTTAAATCCACCGAAAATTATTTAAAAGAATTTGCGCAAAGAGTTCAAAACGACCGAGCTCGTCCCGGAAATTTAGTGCAATCTGTTTCCGAATCCAGTTTTGATTCGTGGGTAAAATTTTGGCGCAATACTCCGCAATCCTTTAATTTTGAAAGCGATTATTACGAAAAGGGCGCCAATGTTTCTTTTATTCTCGATATGGAATTACGCGCTTCAACAAATAATAAAATCTCACTCGATGATGTTTTTAGAGAAATGTTAAAAAGATTTCCGTTTGCTTCCGCTGGTTACGATTTAACTGATTTCAAAAAAGTTTGCGAAGAACTTTCAAATAAAAATTTGAATGAATTTTTTAATAAATATGTTTATGGCGTTGCGCCAATTCCTTGGGAAAAATATTTTAATGTTGTCGGATTTGAATTGATGAAAAAAGATTCAATCCAACAGCCATTGATTGGGATTTCTGTTCAAGAATCAAATGAGAAAACAATCGTAACAAATATTTCAAGTGGCTCTCCTTTTTTCAATTCTGGTTTAGATGTTGGCGATGAAATAATTTCAATTAACGATAAAAGAGTTAAGGGAAATTTTGCAAATTCAACTTCGCAATTAAAAATAAATGAAAAAATTTCAATACTATTTTCTCACGGCGACGATGTAAAAATAATTTCACTTAATTTAAATATTGCAAAACAAGATGCTTACATTTTAAAACAAATTTCAAATCCATCAGCAATACAAAAGCAAACTTATTTATCTTGGCTTAATTAAAAAAAGTAAATTCGCTTCGTTGATTATAATCTAATTTTTTGCTAAATTGATTTAAATTTAAATCAAACTCGATGGCAAAACAATTAAATATTTTATTTGTTTCAAGCGAAGTTGACCCGTTTGCAAAAACTGGTGGATTAGCAGATGTTTGTAGCGCCTTGCCACACATGGTAAAAGAAATGGGGCAAGAGGTTCGCGTTATGATGCCTCGTTATGGAAGTATCTCCGATAGAAAATTTATGATTCACAATGTTATTCGCCTAAAAGAAATTCCAATACCAGTCGGAAAAGAAGAAAAATTAACAAGCATCAATTCATCTTTTATAGCAACCATCAAAACAAAAGTTCAAGTTTATTTTTTATCGAACAAAGAATATTTTAATCGCGATGGGCTTTACGCTTCAAATAAAACTCATGTTGATTTTAAAGACAACGACGAAAGATTTATTTTTTTCTGTCGCGGTGTGCTTGAAACTTTGAAGCGACTTGGATGGCAACCCGATATTATCCATTGCAACGATTGGCAAACCGGCTTAATCCCCGCATATATGAAGACGATTTACGCGAACGACCCTTTTTATAAAAATATTAAAACAATTTTTACGATTCATAATTTGGCTTATCAAGGAAATTTTCCTGAATCTACTTTGGCAAAAACAGGATTGCCAAAGGAACTTTATAACGATGACGGAGTCAAATTTAAAAATCAGTTTAGTTTTATAAAAGCTGGAATTGCCTTTGCAGATATGGTTACCACAGTTAGCGACCAATACGCGAAAGAGATTTCTTCTTCGAAAGAATTTGGTTATGGATTTGAGGAATTTATTAAAAAGAAAAAAATAAATTTGACCGGAATTTTAAATGGCATCAATTATAATGTTTGGAATCCAGAAATTGATCCACTTATTTCGAAAAGATTTAATTCAAAATCGATTGAAGGAAAATTAGGAAATAAGATTGAAGTGCTCGAACGGTTCGGCTTGGAATCTAATTACAATGTCCCGCTTTTTGGAATGATTTCTCGATTAGTTCCACTTAAAGGAATCGAATTAATCGAAAAAATTGCCGATAAGTTTTTAAAACACGATGTCAGATTTGTTATACTTGGATCTGGAGAAAAAAAATATCAATCAATTTTTGAAAAATTGCAAAAGAAATATAAAAACAAAGTTGGATTTATAAATGCTTTTGATGAAGAGCTTGCTCATTTAGTTGAAGCTGGTTGCGATGTTTATTTAATGCCATCGGAGTGCGAGCCATGCGGACTTAATCAAATGTATTCGCTTCGTTACGGAACAATTCCAATTGTCAGATCAACTGGCGGACTTGATGACACAATTCGCGATGTCAAAAAACCAAATGGCACCGGATTTAAATTTGAGAAATTTGATGCGAACGAACTTTTAGTTTCAATTGAACGAGCATTGAAATTATACAAAAATAAAACTCAGTGGCAAAAAATTATGCGTAACGGGATGTCGGAAAATCTTTCATGGGAAGCATCTGCAAAAAAATATATTTCTCTTTATCGTAAACTTATTTGATAATGAGTGGCAGTTCAATTGATCGGGTTGCAGTTTTTTTAGATCGTGATGGAACAATAATTGAAAATGTTCCATATCTGGCAAATCCAAATGAGTTAAAGTTTTTACCAAATAGTGTTGAAGCAATTCGTTTGTTGAATGAAATCGGAGTAAAAGTTTTTGTAATTACAAATCAATCTGGCATTGCTCGTGGATTTTTATCGGAAGAAATATTAAATGATATTCATTTTCGAATGCATGAAATTTTAAAATCTAACAACGCAAAAATTGATAAATTTTTTTATTGCCCGCATTTGATTGATAGTACAATTGAAAAATATTCCGTTGATTGTGATTGCAGAAAACCAAAATCGGGCTTGATTTTGCAAGCGTTTAACAAATACAACATTGATTTAAATTCTTCATTTGTTATCGGCGATAGCGCCGCAGATATGTTGGCTGGAAAAAATGTCGGAGCATTTACGATTTTAGTCCAAACGGGCTACGGAAAAAGAGATAAAGATAGTTCTGTTTCATCAACCGATTTTGTTGCAAACGATTTGCTTGACGCTGTAAAATTTATTTCATCTAAAATTAAAAAACTTTATGCTGTTTAAAAAATTTCATCTATTATATTATTTCTTAATTGTTGTTTTGATTTCCTCTTGCGCAAAAAAACCGCATAACATTGGTTCATCGCTAATCGCTGGAGATGAATATTATTTTGTGAACGATGTTGTAATTGATACTGCGACTTTTTCTTCTTATAAATTCTCTATTCCCAACGGCACAAGCGATAGAATTATTTCTGGAAAATCTGATACTTTGGAAGTAACAGCACTTTTGAAGTTTAACGCAACTTTAAGTGATACACTTAATAGTGTAAAAATTGATACTGCAGAAATAACTTTAATCACCTCCGATTTTGTAGATGTTGCAAATGCTAAAAACGATTTTGAATTTTTTGAGATTACTTCGCCATGGTCAAATTCTTTTTCAAACGATTCATTGCAAAATTTAACGACTGCAAATTTGGTTGGTACAATTAGTGACACAATTAAAACTTTCAGAATCTTTAGTGCAATTATTGATACCACAACAATCCGAAAATTTATAAATGATTTAATTGACACAACCAAACCACAATTTAATGGCTTTGCTATTAAACCAAAAATTAGTACAAACGGTTTTGTCGGATTTTATTCTTTTAATTATTCTGATCCTTTATTTTATCCAAAATTAAAAATTAAATTTTCAAAAAATAATAAGCGCGATTCAATTACAATTTCAACAGGTGTTTCAACCTTTGGCGTAAAGCAAATAATTCAATATCAAACTCCTTTGCAAAATTTAATTACACAAGCTGGGCTAAATTATCGCACACAATTAAAATTCGATTTGAGTAACATCCCAAATAAAGCATTTATAAATCGCGCAACATTGGAATTAGTTTTGTCATCAAAAAAAATTGGCGCTTTAAGTTTAGATACGCTAATTGTTTCGATGGTCAGAAAAACTGCCCCTGCGGATTCGCTTTTTTATTTCCCTGTTTATTCATATCGCCAAAGCGCGGATTCGCTTGTATATTGGGCTAATTTAACTACTCAGGCTCAAAGTTGGGTGATTGATTCAACAAAAAATTTCGGAATCGTAATTAGATCGCTTAACGAAAATAGTTCGCTCGACAAACATTTATTTTATCTTCCGACAGCAAATAAAAATTTAAGACCAAAACTTAAAATTACTTACTCAATTAAATGATTATAAAATTAAAAATATATTTTATTGCGATTTTTATTTTGTGCGAGCTTTCGTTTGCTCAAAATATTTCACCTTATTCTCGTTTTGGGATTGGTTTATTGCCAACACAATTTAGCCCCGTGGTTGGTTTGCAAGGTGGACCGGGCGTTGGATTTATCAGAAGAGATTTTATAAATAATTTAAATCCTGCCGCAAATGCAAAAACCAGATTTACGATTTTTAATATTGGTACGATATTTTCAAAAACATCTTTGGCAGACGCAAATAATTCTATTGATAATTTAGACGACGGTTATTTTAATTCTGTTTCGATTGCGGTTCCGATTGATGTTGAAAAAGGTATTACTGCAACAGCTTCAATTCTCCCCTTTTCCACTGTAAGTGATGAATCCTCTTTAAAAAAAATTATCGGGAAACATTCTGTGCTTGAAAGTTTTAAATCTTCAGGTGGATTATCAATGGCGCAAATTGGAATTTCATACTCACCAATTAAAAATTTGTATTTGGGATTTTCTACAGAATATCTTTTTGGCGAAAGAAATTTTAATCACTCAAGTTCTTTTACCGATACTACTTTTAATGAAATTAATACATTAACTCGCTACAGCGAAAGTTCGATAGGCGTTTCTTTCGGCTTTGTTTATGAAAATTTAAATCAATTATTAAATATTAATTCGGTTGATAATATTTCCATTGGTGGAAATTTAATGATGCCAAGAACTCTTTCTTCATCAAAAGATTTTTATACCGAACGAAGTTATTTTAATGATCAAGATTATTTTTCACAACTATTTGATACTCTATCATCAAACAACAATTCAAACATTCCATTAAAAATCACTCTTGGCACTTCAGTTCAAATCAAAAATAATTTAATTGCTTTGGATTATTCAATCCAGGATTGGAGTAATTTTAAAAACAGTAATTCATCAATCGAAAAATTCGCTTCGGACAACCGACTTAGTTTTGGAATTACAACTTTGCCAAAAGAATCTCCAAATTATCTGGAGAATATCACTTTATCGCTCGGTTTTTCAACACGAAACACATATCTTCAAATTAGTAATCAAAATATCTCTGAACAAATTTTTATGGTTGGAACAGGTTTTCCTTTAAGCGCAACGGGCAAATGCCAAATTGGTTTGACTTACACAACGCGCGGAAAAATTGAAAATAATCTTGTAAAAGAAAATATTTTTGGTGCGTTCGTCAACATTACGCTCGGAGAACTTTGGTTCGTTCAACCACCAATTGAATAAATTATGATTGCACTTGCAAGTGATCATGCCGGATTTAATTTTAAAGAAAAAACAAAAAATCTTTTAGATTCTCTCGGCGAAAAATATTTAGACTTCGGAACAAACTCTACTGACTCAATTGATTACCCCGATTTTGGACACGCCGCCAGCGAATCAGTTTCAAATGGAAAATGCGAAAAAGGAATTTTAATTTGCGGAACTGGAATCGGAATGTCGATGGTTGCGAATCGACACGAAAATGTTCGAGCCGCAGTTTGTCAAACTGTTGATGCTGTCGTTGCAACACGCGAACACAATAATGCAAATATACTTTGCTTCGGCCAAAGACTTGTAACTTGGGATGTTGCTGAGGAAATGATTAAAAAATTTTTATCTACAAATTTTGCTGGTGGAAGACACGAACTTCGAATTAATAAAATTCCTTTTAAAAAATAATTTATGAATATCTTAAAAACATTTGACACTGAAATCGCTAACATAATCCAAAATGAAGTTTATCGCCAAGCAAACGGACTTGAACTAATTGCTTCGGAAAATTTTGTCAGTCGCGCAGTGCTTGAAACAGCTGGATGTGTAATGACAAATAAATATGCTGAAGGATATCCGGGAAAAAGATATTACGGCGGTTGCGAATTTGTCGACGAAGTTGAAAACATCGCAAGGGAAAGAGTTAAAAAACTTTTTGGCGCAGAGTATGCAAATGTTCAACCTCATTCTGGCTCTCAAGCAAACATGGCAGTTTATTTTACTTTTTTAAAACCTGGCGCAAAAGTTTTGGGAATGAATCTTTCGCACGGCGGACATTTAACTCATGGCTCGCCTGTAAATTTTTCTGGCCAACTTTATGAATTCCATGCTTACGGCGTAAATCGCGAAACTGGTTTTATCGATTACAACGATGTTGAAGCGATGGCAAAAAAAGTTCGTCCCGCATTAATTACAGTTGGCGCCAGCGCTTACTCGCGCAACATCGATTACAAAATTTTTCGGCAAATCGCTGACTCAGTCGGCGCTTATCTTTTTGCTGATATGGCTCATCCTGCAGGCTTAATTGCTACGGGTTTTCACAATTCGCCAATTCCGCATTGCCATGTTGTAACCTCGACAACTCACAAAACTTTGCGCGGTCCTCGAGGTGGATTAATTTTAATGGGTAAAGATTTTGAAAATAAATTTGGAATTGTTGCGCCAAAATCTGGAAGAACAAAAATGATGTCCGAGTTACTGGACTCAATGGTGATTCCCGGAATTCAAGGTGGACCTTTGATGCACATAATTGCCGCGAAGGCTGTTGCATTTAAAGAAGCGCTTTCTGATGATTTTAAAGTTTATGCAAAACAAATAATTTTAAACGCGCAATCTTTGGCAAATTCTTTGATAGAAAAAGATTACAAAATTATTTCTGGTGGAACTGATAATCATTTAATGTTGATTGATTTGCGAAATAAAAATATTACAGGAAAAGATGCGCAAGAAGGACTTGACCTTGCCGCAATTACGGTAAATAAAAATGTTGTTCCGTTTGATGATAAGTCGCCACTAATTACAAGTGGAATCAGAATTGGTCCTGCGGCAATTACAACCCGTGGAATGAAAGAAACGGAAATGAAATTGATTGCAAATTTAATTGATAAAGCATTGATGAATTTAAATGACAAAAATATTTTATCCGAAGTTAAGAATGATGTAAATAATCTCTGTGCAAATTTTCCACTTTATCCCGAGTTACAGTAAATGAGCGATTCAACTTCACAAAAAAAAGATATGTCGTTCCTCGATCATCTCGAGGAATTGCGTGGTAGAATTTTTCATTCGCTAATTGCAATTATTATAGTTGGAATAGTTTGCGCAATTTATGTTGATGAACTTGTAAATAATATTTTATTTTATCATCTCAATCAACTCGATTTAAAAGTTCAAGTTCTTACACCGTATGGAATTGTACTTTTATATATGGAAGTCGTAATCACTTCTGCAATTATTTTTAGTATGCCAATTATTTTATGGCAAGTCTGGAAATTTATCTCCCCTGCTCTTTTACAGAAAGAGCGTAAATATATTTTTTGGATTACATTTTTCACCTCTTTTTGTTTTTTTGCAGGTGTCGCTTTCGGATTTTTTATTTTAATTCCGACTTCGATGAATTTTTTCGCGCATTTCCGAACAGAGATGATTTCGCTAAATATTTCTGCCGATAAATATATTAGCTTCGTACTTACATTTATTTTTGCTTCCGGCATTTTATTTGAAATGCCGATGGTCGCATATTTTTTATCTCGAATGGGCATTTTAACCCCTGCTTTTATGCGTCATTATCGTCGTCATTCAATTGTCGGAATTTTAATAATTTCCGCAATCGTAACTCCAACTCCCGATTTGATGACTCAATCCCTTTTAGCAATGCCGATGTTTTTACTTTACGAATTGAGCATATTCATTTCTAAATTCGCGCAGAAAAAAGAAATTGTATGAAAAACATTTTCAGTTCAAAAACAATTTCGCTCGACGAAATAAAAATACCAATTAAAAGCGAATTAAAAGATTTTGATAAATTTGTAAACCTATCTGTAAAATCTGAAATACCATTTGTTAATTTAGTTACTCGATTTATTCTCAGGCAAAAAGGAAAACAACTTCGCCCAATTTTAGTTTTTTTGACTGCAAAAATGTGTAAAAATATTTCCCCTGCTTCTTATCGTGGTGCGGCACTTGTTGAAATTTTACACACAGCAACACTTATCCACGATGATGTTGTTGATGAAGCAGAAATGCGACGCGGCTTTCCTTCAATAAATTCTCATTGGAAAAATAAAATTGCTGTTTTGATGGGAGACTATTTACTTTCAACTGGACTTTTACTCGCTCTAAAATCTGACGACTTTGAAATTTTAAAAATTACTTCAAGTGCAGTTCGGAAGATGAGCGAAGGAGAAATTCTACAAATCAACAAAAGCAGAAAATTAGATATTGATGAGAAAACTTATTTCAAAATAATTTCTGGTAAAACTGCTTCTTTAATTTCAACTTGTACTGAAATCGGTGGAGTGAGTGTTAATTGTTCTAAAAAAGAGAGAGAAGCATTAATTAATTTTGGAGAAAATCTCGGACTTGCATTTCAAATCCGCGATGATGTTTTGGATTACACAAGCCGCACTTCAATTTTAGGAAAACCGATTGCTGGCGATTTAAAAGAAAAGAAAATTACTCTACCGCTAATTCATGCACTTGAGCGAGCAGATAAAAAAGAGAGAAAAGAAATTATAAATTTAATTGCTCATGGCGCAAGCGATAAAGATGTAATGCAAATTTATATGTTCATCGAAAAATATAAAGGCATTGCTTATGCCGAAGCAAAAGCAAAAGAACTTATTGAGTTGGCAAAAAAATCTTTAATCATATTTAAAAATTCTCCTGCTAAAACTTCACTTCTAAATTTATCCGATTTTATTTTATCAAGAACAAAGTAAAAAATGCCATTAAAAATGGCACTTTTTACTGAAATCACATAAAATTTTACGAGCAGAATTTTTCGTAAATAAATTGTAATTCGTTTGCAATATCCGTCGCAGTTCTTCCTTCAATTCTGTGTCTCGGAATGAAATGAACCATTTCGCCATTTTTGTATAATGCCATAGATGGAGAAGATGGCGGAATTGGACCGAATAATTCTCGTGCTTTTGCAGTTGCTTCGAAATCCTGTCCAGCAAAAACGCTTACGGCTTTTTTTGGTTTAATTGCATTTTGTAATGAATGAACAATTGCAGGTCTTGCGCAACCAGCGGCGCAACCACAAACTGAATTTACAACTACAAGCATTGTTGTATTTTTATTATTTTCAAACGCGTCATTAACCGATTGCGAAGTTAAAAGTTCTTCAACTCCTGCGCTTGTCAACTCATCTCTAAATGGTTGAATAAATATTGGATCGTATGGCATATTTTTTCCTTTGTTTTGATTTTAATTAAATTTTATTTTGTAAATACTTTTTTCGTTTTGCTTCGTCAAATTTTTCGATTGAGTATCGCAACATTGTCCTCGGCATAAATTTATAATTTTCTTTTAAATATTTTTCTAATTTTTTAATATCTCTTTTCCCAATTTCTCTTAACATCCATCCGACAGCTTTTTGGATTAAATCATGTTTATCATTTAAAAGTATTTTTGCAATCTTTAAAGTATCATCAAACTTATTATTTTTTATAAAATAAAAAGTTGAAATAATCGCGATTCGTCTATCCCAAAAATTCTCAGACACCGCTAATTCATATAAAATCGATTTATCTTTTTTAAAAAGATGCGCTCCAACAATTTTATCAGCGCTCAAATCGACTAAATCCCAATTATTTATATTTATTTTATTTTTTATATAAAAAGAATATATCTCATCTCGCTTTTTTTCATCTCTTTGAAAATTATAAACCAAAATTAAAAGTGCAATTAATCTTTCTTCATGAATTTTAGATTTTAATAACCGTGAAATTTCTTCTAAACTTAGCGCTTTAAATTCTATTGCAATTTTTCTTGACTCCGGTACTGTAACTCCTAAAAACAAATCCCCTTTGCCATAATCACCTTTTCCAGTTTTAAAAAATCTTTGTAAAATTTTTGCTTTTTCAGGATTTGCAATTTTCCGTAAATCAGCTTTTAAACTATTTATCATTATTTGGCTGTTAAATCAGGCTTATTTGCGCTTTTTATTTTTAAAACTCTTTGATTGTTCCGCAATTAAATTTAGTGCGCTTCCAGATTTGAACCAATTAATTTGAGATTCATTAAATGTGTGATTAAGTTTTATTGTGTCAACTGAACCATCAGAATGTTTGGCTTCTAAAATTAAAAATTTATTTGGCGTAAAACTTGTTAATCCTTTAATTGAAAATTCATCATTCTCTTTTATCAAATCATAATCATTCGGATTTTTAAAAATTAGCGGTAGCATGCCTTGTTTTTTTAAATTTGTTTCATGTATTCGCGCAAAACTTTTTACAATTATTGCAACTCCACCAAGAAATCTTGGTTCCATAGCGGCATGTTCTCGTGAAGATCCTTCACCATAATTTTCATCGCCAACAACAATCCAATTTACTCCGCGCAATTTATAATCTCGTGCATTTTCCGAAAAAGTTTTCAATTCATTTGAAAATAAATTTATTCCTTTTCCTATTTCATTATTAAAAGCATTAGCCGCGCCGATAAACATATTATTTGAAATGTTATCCAAATGCCCACGATATTTTAACCACTTACCTGCTGGCGAAATATGATCAGTCGTGCATTTTCCTTTTGCTTTCAAAAGTAATTTTAATCCAACCAAATCTTTTTGATTCCACTTTTGGAAAGCGTCAAGTTTTTGTAATCTATCGCTCTTCGGATTTATTGTAACTTTTATTTTCGTTCCATTTTTTGCTGGCGCAATTAATCCTTTTTTATCTGGCATAAATCCTTTTCGTGGAAGTTCATCTCCATTTGGCGGATTTAATTTTACAGCAACTCCTTTACTATTTAGCAATTCATCTGTCATTGGATTGAAAGTTAAATTGCCTGCGATTGCAAATGCTGTAACAATTTCCGGGCTTGCAACAAATGCGTGAGTTGCCGGATTTGCATCATTTCGCGCAGTAAAATTTCTGTTAAAGGAAGTTATGATTGAATTTTTTTCACCCATTTCAACATCGTGCCGTTTCCATTGCCCGATGCATGGTCCGCAAGCATTTGCAAGCACAACTCCACCAACTTTTGTTAAAATTTTTAGTTGTCCATCTCGTTTAATTGTTGCGCGAATTTGTTCGCTTCCCGGCGTGATTGTAAATTCTGATTTTGTTTTCAGCCCTACTTTAAGCGCTTGTTTTGCTACAGATGTTGCTCGTTCGATATCTTCGTAACTTGAATTTGTGCAACTTCCAATCAACGCAACTTTTAATTTTTCGGGATAATTATTTGTTCGAACTGCATTTGCAAATTTTGAAAGAGTCCACGATAAATCAGGCGTGAATGGACCATTGATGTGCGGTTCGAGTTCGTCTAAATTAATTTCGATTACTTTATCGTAAAATCTTTCAGGATTTAAAAACACTTCTTTATCAGCTATTAAAAATTTAGAATATTTTTTTGCAAGCGTTGCAAGTTTTGATCGCCCAGTTGATTTTAAATATTTTTCCATTTTTTCATCAAAAGGAAAAATAGAAGTTGTCGCGCCAATCTCGGCACCCATGTTGCAAATTGTTCCCTTACCAGTGCAAGAAATTGTTGAAGTGCCTTCGCCAAAATATTCCACAACCGCACCAGTTCCACCTTTAACAGTTAAAATTCCCGCAAGTTTTAAAATTACATCTTTTGCAGAAGTCCATCCATTTAATTTTCCAGTTAATTTTACACCAATAATTTTTGGAAATTTTAATTCCCACGGCATGCCAGCCATTACATCAACAGCATCTGCTCCACCAACACCGATTGCAATCATTCCAAGTCCGCCAGCATTTGGTGTGTGCGAATCTGTTCCAATCATCATTCCACCGGGGAATGCATAATTTTCTAAAACAACTTGATGAATAATTCCTGCGCCCGGTTTCCAAAATCCGATTCCATATTTATTTGAAACACTCGATAGAAAATCATAAACTTCTTTGTTATCACTTTTTGCTTTTTTTAAATCAGATTTAGAACCTAACTCAGCAAGAATTAAATGATCGCAATGCACGGTTGATGGAACTGCAACTTTATTAATTCCCGCACTCATAAATTGAAGCAACGCCATTTGCGCAGTTGCATCTTGCATCGCAACTCTGTCGGGAGAAAAATCCATATAAGTTTTTCCTCTTTCTGCCTCGAGAGAAATTTTTTCAAAAGCGTGAGCATAAAGAATTTTTTCGGTAAGAGTTAATGAGCGATTGATAGTTTTGCGAGCAAGTGAAATATTTTTATCAAATGATTTGTATAATTTTTCTATAATATTATAATCGAACAACATTTTTTATCCTATTCTTTAAGTTTGATTGAGCAAATATAAAATTAAATTGCTCTTTATTCAATAAGCATTTCTTCGCAGAATAATG
>CAYIXI010000003.1:0-80184 GCA_964367235.1 uncultured Chitinophagaceae bacterium
GGATACGCCTCTGGCGTATATTATTATCGCATAGCGATCCATTCGGACAAACTTCACTCAAATAATGCCGAAGGCATCCCTTTGGGACAAACAGAAATTAAAAAAATGTTGATGCTAAAATGATATAATTCAACCCAATTCGCTCATCCGCCGACGATTTCGATTTGCCACACGAAAAGATTAATTACTTCTCCGAGTTATTCCAAAAGAATGTATCGATGAGAGCAAATAATAACCCCAGACTTTAGTCCAAAACAATTCAATAAGCTAATAGTGACAAAATTAAAAATATGATATATATAAAAACAGTATTATATTGTAAAAATTTTATAATCACCTTTATATTTTATGGAGACAAAATGATTCGGAATATATTTTTTCTTTCAATTTTTATTTCTCAAATATCATTTTCACAAATTGGTGAATTTGGTATCTCACTTGATGTTGCAAATTTGCAGGGTGAGTTTCGTGAAAATGTAAAACGACCCGGTATTGGTTTAGGTATGAATGGAATATATTATCTCCCATCAATTCCAAGTATTGGCGTTGGAGCACATCTCGGTTTTTTAAATTATGGAAGTGTTGAAGATAAAATTCCTTTTCCGGGTACATTTGGCACAGTAAATATTTTAATGAACCGCCAAAATAATATTCTTGTTTATCAACTTCTTGCAAAAATATCTCCTCATCTTTCAGTTGTAAATCCATACATCGAAATTTTTGGTGGAGGACATAATTTGTCTACTCAAACTTCCCTTAAAAGTGAGTTTTATAATAACAATAATGAACCAAACGAAATCGCTCGTTCGGAAAACTCCAGCGATAATGTTTTGAGTTATGGATTTGGTTTGGGTGGAGAAATAAAAATTTCTTCATCGTATATTACAAACGATTTAACACTCGATAGCACATCTTACGATTTGTTTTTAAATTTTGGATTTAAAATGATTCGTGGTGGAATAGCAAAATATCTTACCGAAGATGCCGTTAAAGGTATTGACGCAAACAATAATCCTATTTATGACTTTAAAAAATCTCGAACAGATTTTTCAATCATTCAAATTGGTGCAAGTTTTGTATTTTAAATTTAATTCATTAGTTTTATTAAAATCCAATCGGGAATAAATCGTAGAATTGGTAAAATAAATTTGTATTGCCACGGAAAAATAAAATTTTTCTTATTTTTCCCAATTGCATTGGCAATTTTTTTAACTCCAACTTCAACTTCCAAAATCATCGGTGTTGCGTGTGTTTTGCTTACAATTGGTGTATCAATAAATCCTGGGCAAATTGTTATGCATGAAATTCCGAAACGAGTTAATTTTAGCCTAAATCCATCCATCAACATTCTCACACCCGATTTTGAGCTTGAATAACCTGAGTTATTTGGGGTTGGAATATATGATGCGACAGAACTAATTGCGACAAGTTTTCCAAATTTTTGTTTTTTCATATAAGGAATTGCTGGCAAAAGTGTATTTGTTACTCCGAGCAAATTTGTTTCAATAACATTATTTATTTTTGATGCATCACCGCTTAAAATATTTTCATTTTCTCCAATCCCAGCGTTTGCAATTACACAATCCAAAGTTTCATTTTTTGATGCAAAATCTTCAATTGCATTTTTTAAATCGATTCTGTTTTTGACATCAAGCGGATAAATAAAAACTTTTGCACCAAGATCTTCACATTTTTTTGCAACGCGATTTAATTCTGAAACTCTTCGCGCAGATAATCCGAGAGTTACACCTTTACTCGAATATAAATATGCGAGATGCTCTCCGATTCCGCTACTTGCGCCTGTTATAAAAATAGATTTCATACTGCTTCCTGTTCTTTAAATTGCAACTGATAAAGTTTAGAATATATTCCATTTTGTTTTAACAATTCCTGATGCGTTCCATTTTCTCTAACTTCTCCTTTGTGCATAACAATTATTGAATCTGCTTTACGAATTGTTGAAAGTCTGTGCGCAATTACAATTGATGTGCGATGAGACAATAATTTTTCAATTGCATGTTGAATGAGTTGCTCTGTTTTTGTATCAACACTTGAAGTTGCTTCATCTAAAATTAATATTTTAGGATCAAATGCCAATGCGCGTGTGAATGAAATTAATTGTTTTTGTCCAACTGAAAGTGTCGCGCCTCGTTCCTTTACCTCTTCATTATATTTTTTTGGAAGTTGTTCAATAAAATTATCTATTCCAATATATTTTGCCGACTCAATAACTTTTTCGTTTGAAATATTTTTATTTCCAAGTGTAATGTTACTCGCAATCGTTCCAGAAAATAAAAATACTTCCTGCGATACAAGACTAAAATATTTCCTTAAATCTTCCTGTGAAATATCTTTTATATTAATTCCATCAATTAAAATTTCACCTTTTTGTATTTCATAAAATCTTAAAAGTAAATTTATAATTGTCGTTTTACCAGCGCCCGTGTGCCCAACAATTGCAACCGTTTTGCCAGCCGAAATTTTAAACGAAACATTTTTCAAAACAAAATTATTTTCTGTGTAACCAAACCAAACATTTCTAAATTCAATTTCACCCAATGTTTTTGATGGTTTATGAGGGTTTTCAGTTTCATTTATAAAAGTTTCATTATCCAATAATGTAAAAATTCTTTCCGAAGATGCCATCGCGGATTGCATAATATTATATTTTTCCGATAAATCACGAATCGGTCTCCAAAACATTTCGTTGAATTGAATGAAAGCCATCAAAGTTCCAACTGTAACTGCACCGCCAAAAATATTTGCGCCGCTGTACCAAATAATTAATCCGATTGAAACTGCACCAATTAAATCAACTGCGGGATAAAATAGCGCGTAATAAAATATTGTTCTTATATTTGCATCGCGATGATTTGCGTTATGCTCTTTAAATTGTTCAAATGATTTTTTTTCTCTCACAAATATTTGATCAATTATCATTCCACTAATATGCTCTTGCATAAAAGTATTAATTTTTGCAATCTGCAATCTCACTTCTCGGTAAGTATCTCTTACTTTTCTCCTAAAGAGAAAAGTCCCATAAAATAAAAAAGGCAAAACGCTTAATGAGACTAAAGTAAGTTGCCAACTCATCGAAACCATAAACCAAATAATTCCAATAATTAAAAATATATCGCTAAAAACCATTACAATACCAGAGGAAAACATTTCGTTTAATACTTCAACATCATTTGTTACGCGAGTAATTAATCGTCCAATCGGATTTGTATCATAAAAACGAATTGATAACTTTTGCAAGTGTTCAAATATTTTCATTCGCAAATCAAAAATTGCTTTTTGTCCAACCCATTGTGTCAAGTATGCATTAAAAAATTGAACCACACCTCGAATCATCATTACAGCAAAAAATAAAAGTGTAGTTTTTAGCAATCCTTCTGCATCACCATTTTTAATATTTTCATCAACTGCAATTTTTGTAAAATATGGTCGAACTGCTTCCAATAGAGATACAACAACGCTTAATAAAATTCCAAAAGCAACTTGCATTTTATATGGCGCAAGATATTTTATCAAGCGCTTCATCAAAGCACTGTCGTATGCTTTACCGAGAATTTCGTCTTGTTGCATTTTTATAAAGACTCCAATTCTTTTTCGAGCAATTGCTTATTGTATAAATCGGTGTAATAACCATTTTGCAAAATTAATTCTTTGTGAGTTCCTCGCTCGAATATTTCTCCATCTTTTAAGACAATTATTATATCAGCATCTTTTACAGTTGAAACACGGTGACTAATAATTAAACTTGTTCTCTCTCGCATCAAAATTTTTAGTCGAACCAATATCGCTTCCTCAGTTTCAGTATCAACTGATGAAAGCGCGTCGTCGAGAATTAAAATTTTTGGTTTTCGCAAAATTGCGCGCGCAATACTTGTGCGCTGTTTTTGTCCGCCAGAAAGTGTAATTCCCCGCTCGCCAATTAAAGTCTCATAATCCTGTGGAAAATCAGCCATATCTTTGCTTATTTGCGAAATTTCTGCAGCCTCTTTTATTAGCTCGATGTCCAAAAAATCTAATCCATAATTTATATTTTCCTTTATCGTTTCGGAAAAAAGAAAAGTTTCCTGCGTAACATATCCGATATTTTTTCGTAAAATTTCAAGTGGAATTTCTTTTATATTTTTTCCATTGATTAGAATTTCACCTTCGCTTGAATCAAAAAGGCGCGGGATTAAATTTACAAGTGTACTTTTTCCCGAACCAGTTGGTCCAATAATTGCAACTGTTACCCCTTCGCTAATTTGTAGATTGATATTTTTAAGCGATGGCTTTACTGCATTTAAATGTGTGAACGAAACATTTTTAAATTCTATTTTACCAGAAATTGATTTAATAGATTTATCAGTTTTTTCTGTATCGCGGATTTCGGGAATTGTTTCGAAATTATTTATAAGTCGTTGCATCGATGCGGCACCTTGTTGTAAAATATTTGTTACCCAACCAATCGCAATCATTGGCCAAATTAGCATTAGTAAATATGAGATGAGCGCACTTAAAGTTCCAATTGTAATTTCACCTCGAATTACTTTTAATCCACCAAAATAAATTACGATGAGAAGTGAAATTCCAACAAGTAAAAACATCAATGGCCACATTAAAGATTGAATTTTTGCAAGTTCAAGATTTTTATTCATGTACTTCAAACTCAAATTTTTGAATTGACCAATTTCAAATTTTTCTCTTGCGAATGCTTTTATAATTCTAATGCCGGAAAAATTTTCTTGCGCCGCAGTTGTGAGTTGCGAGAATTGTTCTTGCCGTTGCGTATATTTTTTATGAATGCTTTTACCAATCCTAAAAACTGCAATCGAAACTAATGGCAATGGAATTAATGAGTACAAAGTTAAACTCCAATCTTTCGTCAACATTATTCCCAAAGCAAAAATTAAAGTCAAAAGCGTATCCACAGGATACATTATTCCTGGTCCAAGAACATTTCTAACCGAAGCAATATCGTTTGTTGCGCGCGCCATTAAATCGCCAGTTGAAGTGTGCTGAAAAAAACTCATTGGCAATTTTTGTATGTGTTCTAAAAAATCATTTCGCAAATCAAATTCAATTTTTCTCGAAACAACAATTATAGTTTGCCTCGTCAAGTAAGTCATATATCCGCCAGCAACTGCAAAGCCAACAATCAGCATCGCATAATTTATAAAAATAGTTTTATCAACAATTTTATTTTTTGCCGATAAAACAATTTCGTCCATCACTTTGCCGATGTAGTGCGGCATCAAAATATAAAAAAGGTTGCTTAGGATTACGGTTAAAACTCCAAAGGCGAGCGTTTTTTTGTATCGTTTAAGATATGGAATAAGCTTTAAAAGCGATTTCATTTCGATGTTCTAATCGATTACAGTAAATTTTGTGTAAGGATGTAAAACTTTCGGGACGATTATTTTTCCTTCGGGGGTTTGATAATTTTCGATGATTGCCGCGACAACTCGAGGAAGCGCAAGCCCACTTCCATTTAATGTGTGAAGATATTCTTGTTTGTTAGTTTCGCGAGATTTAAATTTTACTTGCATGCGTCGCGCCTGAAAAGTTTCAAAATTACTGCAGGATGAAACCTCGAGCCATTTTTCTTGTCCGCTTGCCCAAACTTCTAAATCATATTTTTTTGTTTGAGTAAATCCCATATCGCCCGTGCACATTAATAAAGTTCTGTAAGTTAGTCCGAGAAGTTTTAGCAAATCTTCCGCGTCGATTCGTAAAGATTCAAGTTCATCGTAACTTGAGTTTGGATGAACAAATTTTACAAGTTCAACTTTATCAAATTGATGAAGACGATTGAGTCCTCGAACATCTTTTCCGTACGAACCTGCCTCGCGACGAAAGCAAGGAGTGTACGCGCAAAATTTTATTGGTAATTTATTTTCTTCGATTACTTCGTTTCGCAAATAATTTGATACAGGAACTTCCGCAGTCGGAATCATATATAATCCATCTCGCTCAGCGATGTACATTAAATCTTCTTTATCTGGGATTTGTCCAGTGCCTCGCGCGCTTTCTTCGTTCACAACAATTGGTGGCATTATTTCGGTGTAACCTTTTTTATTTGCTTCGTCAAGAAAAAAATTTATCAACGCTCGCTCAAGTATCGCTCCCTTTCCAACATAAAATGGAAATCCTGCACCAGCAACTTTTGCGCCACGACTAAAATCTATTATTCCGAATTTTTCCGTTAACTCCCAATGTGGTACACGCCAAGATTCTTTAATTTGTTTCTCGCCAAATTCATAAATTACTTTGTTGTCGTTTGGAGTTTTGCCAATTGGGACTGTGGGATGTGGTACATTTGGAACAGTCAATAATAATTTACTTAAAGAGATTTCTACATTTTTTAATTCTTCATCAATTTTTTGCGCACGGGCTTTAATTAAATTTGATTCTTCAATTTGTGTATCAACATTTTCACCTATGCGTTTTGCTTCTCCAATCTTTTGCGATAAATCATTTCGTTTGGCTTTTAAACTTTCCACTTCCTGAATAAATTTTCTTCTGGTTTCATCGAGCGAAATAATTTCATCAACATTGTCAACTTCCGATTTTGCCAAAATTCCACCTTTGACAAGTTCAATATTTTCTCTGATAAATTTTAAATCTAACATTTTTATTTCCTTAAAATAGTTATTGTAAAATTTTTATAACAGCTAATAATCCATCGTTATTTAAAGGTGATTTTAAATATTTCACCGATTCAATTTCAATTTTAGGACTATTTGAAGTAAAGATACGAATTACATTTGAAAGATTTTCATTATCCGATTTAAAATTATCGCTCAAATTTTTAAAAGCCAATTCAGTTTTATTTGTGTAAAAACTTCCACAAACCAAAAATAAATTATCGTCATATTTTTTTAAAAATGATTTCAAATTGTTTGCTTGCAAAATTCTTTCAGCTTTTAATTCCTCATCAAACTCTACCGATACACAACTAAGCGAAGTTACTCCGACATCAATTACTCCAAATGCCAACGACCGACGAACTCGTCCTTTTGAAACTGGTAAATCTTGCGTTGTAGTTTGCATTACCGGGAAAAGAGAAAATATTGCATTACCAGAATCGAAACCTTCGTAGTAACGAGCATTTCCAAAATAATAATTCCAATCTAAATTTTTTGCTAAACTTCTTACAGCATTAAATCCACCTTGCCCGGATTTTGGTTGTTCAATTTGTTGAATAAATAAAATATCGCATTCACTCTTTTTTACCCAATCTGCAAATTTAGAAATTGGTGATTTCGAATTAAGCGCATGACCAGAATTGACAACCAATATTTTTACCGAAGATGATAATTGCGATTTTTTTTTTAGAATATTCTCCTTTGGCGCGCACGAAAAAAATAAAATAGAGAAAACAAAAATGATTGTTAAATTTTTCATTTAAAATTTACTTCATCTTTTTTCATTTCAATTAGCCCATCTTCGATATTATAGAATTTAATTTTCAAATCTCTTTTGGATTTTTCCAAATTCATTGTTGTATTTTTTGGTCGATTGGCTTTTTGTTTTAATTCAGACGATGATATTTTCTGAATTAAATTTCCATCTAGTTCAAATATTTTTGCGCAGAGTTTCGCCAAATCAAATCTACTTATTTCACTCTCTCCGCAAAAATTGTAAATCCCATTTATATTATTTTTTGCACAGTAAATTATTCCCTCAGCTACCGATCGAGCATAAGTCGGATTTGCAATTTGGTCATCGGCACAATTTATATTTTTTTTGTTCCGCAAACTTTCAATAACCCAACTCGGAAAATTATATTTTAATTTTGTTCCAACTCCAAAAATTACCATCGGTCTTAAAATGCAAAAATTTATCTCGCCAGTTAAAATTGCATTTTCTGCCGCAAGTTTTGTTTTTCCATAATAACTTATTGGATTTGGAATATCCTCTTCCGAATAATTTCCTTTTACGCCATCAAAAATATAATCGGTTGAAAGATGAATTAATTTTGCGCCAATTCGCTTTGATATTTCAACGAGATTTTTCGTTCCTTCAGCATTCACTCTCCACGCAGTTTCTTTTTCATCTTCGCAAAAATCCACATTCGAAATTGCAACAGCATTTACAATTACATCGGGGCGAAAACTTGATAGCAAACTTTTTACATCGCTTCGATTTGTGATATCGAGTTGAGTGAAATCGGATTTGATTTCTTTTAAATATAATTCTCTTTTATTTGATGTATGAAGAATTTCAAAATCATTTTGATTCTCAAGTTGACGAGATAAATATTGACCAACAAGTCCGTTGCTTCCGCAAATTAAAATTCTTTTCATATTTAAATTCTTCGAGTTGGTCCGTAATCTTCGAGCATTTCTTCATTTTTTCTCCACAATAATTGACAAGCAAACGCATTTTCAATCAGAGCGCGACCAATTACTACCGAGTCGACTCCGAATTTTTGCAATTCTTGTAAATGAATTAAATCTTGGAAACCGCTAATCCCTCCGGCAACAGTTACTGACATTTTGCAATCTTCCGAAATTTTTTTAATTGTGTTTAAATTTATTTCCGATAAAGTATTTGTGTGAGATATATTTGTAAAAAATACTCGGCACAATCCTTTTTCTTTTGCAAGTTTTACAATATCTAATAAGTTTATGTGTGAGTTTTCAAAAAGCAATTCGCCATTCTCAACATCTAATCGCAAAGAGATTTTTCTCTCGCCAAATTTTTTCACACACTCTAAAATTAATTCTGGCGTTTTTATCACATCTAAATCCAAAACCACTCGATAGACTCCAATTTGGATTGCACGCTCGACATCTTCAAATTTTTTTATTTCGCCTTCAATCTGAATTGGAATATCAATCGTATTAACAATTTTTTGAACTAAATCTAAATTCTGAAGTGTGTAATTATTATCAATTATGTGAATTGATTTTGCGTTTTCTCCTCTCCACAACACCGCAGTTTTCACTGGGTCATCGGAGTATTCCTGAAGATCAGTTGCACCTTTTATACGACGAAGACATTTTCCGTTTCGAATGTCTAATGCTGGAATTATTAGTATCATAGAAATGTGTTTTAAAATGCAGAAAAATTAATTGAACTTCAAGAAACAAAAACGCCGACTTATTGTCGGCGAAATTTGTTTGTTCTAACTTTTAATTACGAGCAACCACTTGTCGATCCGCAATCCAAACATTTATAACAACTTCCTGATCGAATCATAATCGATCCACATTCGTGGCAAGGTGGTGCATCGGATTGAGTTTGAAAAATTAATCGTTCGTTAGTTTCTGTTTGAGATTTTTTATTTTCGCTTTCCTGTGCCGATATAAGTGCCGCAGTTTCAGCCACTATTGACGAGGGTTGTTCATCTTTTGGTAAAAATTTAAGACCAAGCCATCTAAAAATATAATCGCAAATAGATTTTGCAATCGGGATATTTTCGTTATTTGTAAATCCTGATGGCTCAAATCTCATGTGACTAAATTTGTTTACAAGAATTTTTAACGGAACGCCGTATTGCAACGCAAGAGAAATCGATGTTGCAAACGCATCCATCAAACCAGAAATTGTTGAACCCTCTTTTGACATCGTAATAAAAACTTCTCCCGGTTGACCATCTTCGTACATTCCAACTGTGATGTAACCTTCGTGCCCAGCAATACTAAATTTATGTGTGTAAGATTGTCGTTCAGTTGGTAAATGTCTTCGTAAAATATTTTTTGAAGATGATTTTTTATTTTCTTTTTTGATTTCTTTTTTGTCATCATCCATTGATGTGCTGAGCGGTTGAGTTCGTTTGCATCCGTCGCGATAAACTGCGATTGCTTTTAATCCTAATTTCCAACCTTCAATATAAACTTGCATAATTTCATCAACTGATGCTTCGTTTGGTAAATTTACTGTTTTAGAAATTGCGCCAGATAAAAATGGTTGAACTGCTGACATCATTTTTATATGTCCCATGTAATGGATTGAGCGAGTTCCGCGTGAAGCTTTAAATGCGCAATCAAAAATTGAAAGATGTTCTTCTCTTAAAAATGGCGCGCCTTCAATCGTTTCATTTTTTTCGATGTAGCTTAAAATATTTTCAATCTGTTCTTGATTGTAATTTAATTCCTCGAGCGCTTTTTGAACTGAGTTGTTGACGAGTTTCATAAATCCGCCACCAACAAGTTTTTTATATTTCACAAGTGCAATATCTGGCTCAACACCAGTTGTATCGCAATCCATCATAAAACCAATTGTACCAGTTGGCGCAAGCACAGTAGTTTGTCCATTTCTAAATCCAAATTGTTTTCCAAGTTCAACAACATCATTCCAAATTTGTGTTGATGCTTCAGTCATCGAAAGTGGAACGAAAGTATTACTAATTCTTTCTGCGTACAAACGATGCTTCATCATAACATTCATCATCGGCTCTTTGTTAATTTCGTATCCTTTGAAAGTTCCAATTTCTCCAGCGATGAAAGCAGATTGTTTGTAAGCTTGTCCACACATAATTGATGTGATTGCCGCGGCGTAATCTCTTCCTGCTTCACTATCGTATGCTAAACCATTTGTCATCAAAAGTGCGCCAAGATTTGCGTAACCCAAACCAAGCGGACGAAACTCGTGAGAATTTTTTGCAATTCTTGGAGTTGGATAACTTGCATTATCAACCCATATTTCCATAGCAGAAGTGGTTACCGATACTGCATGAATAAATGCTTCGACATTAAAATCGCCATTTTCACGGACAAACTTCATCAAATTAAGCGATGCCAAATTGCAAGCGCTATCATCTAAATACATATACTCGCTACACGGGTTTGAAGAATTAATTCGCGAAGTGTTTGAAGATGTGTGCCAATTATTTATTTGTGTATCGTACTGCATTCCGGGATCGCCACAAATCCAAGTTGCTTCGGCAATTTGTTTTAAAATATCGCGAGCTTTGTAATTATCTACAATGCGTCCATCGTGAACTGCTTTTGTTGACCAATCTTTATCTTCCAAAACTGCTTTCATAAAATCATCTGTAACGCGAACGGAGTGATTTGCATTTTGATAATCAATCGAGTCGTACGCTCCGCCAACAACATTAAATCCACCATCGTAACCTGCATCGATGAGAACCCAAGCTTTTTTTTCTTCTTTAGCTTTGCAATTTATAAATTCGACAATGTCGGGATGATCAGCATTTAAGATTACCATTTTTGCGGCACGACGAGTTTTGCCACCAGATTTAATTACTCCAGCGAACGCATCATAACCACGCATAAATGAAACTGGACCAGATGCAGTTCCTCCACCAGAAAGAGTTTCACGCGAAGATCGAAGTGTTGAAAGATTTGAACCAGTTCCCGAGCCCCATTTGAAAAGCATTCCTTCGGTTTTTGCCAAAGTCAAAATTGATTCCATGTTATCTTCAACCGAATTGATAAAACATGCCGAACATTGCGGTCGCTCTTCGATTCCAACATTAAACCAAACTGGGCTATTAAAAGCCATATATTGATTTACCATCAAATAACTTAATTCATCGTAAAAAGTTCTTTCATCTTCGTCTGTGGCAAAATAATTTCCTTCTCGTCCCCATTTTGTTGCGGCGCGCGCAACTCTATCAACTAATTGGCGAACGCTTGATTCTCTTTTTGGAGTTCCTATTTTTCCATGAAAATATTTTGAAACGACAACATTCGTTGCCGTCATCGACCAAAATTTAGGAATTTCTACATTTTTTTGTTCGAAAACTTTTTCCCCTTTTTCATTTGAGATAAGCGCAGTGCGCTGTTCCCACTCGATTTCATCAAACGGATGAACTCCTGCCTTTGTAAAGTGTCTTTCAAATTTAAGACCCTTTTTTTGGCTTTGATTTTCAATTTGAATTTGGGAAATGTCGGTTGCTGTTTTTGTATCTGTTTGATTCATTTTTGCCTCAAAAATAGAATAAGTGTTTCAGAAAAATTTAATTTCAATTTAAAAAAAATGCGATTGAACTTTCGAGTAATGGTTAAATAATAAATAAATTATAGTTAAATAATCAATAACATCAATTTAACCGCTTGAGAATATAGTATTATAGTGATTTCAAACCAAGTTAAATTAATAAATATTTTTTTATTATTTTTTTGCTATTGACAAACACAAAAAAAATAAAAATTTGCGTTTTATTTTCACTTAGGGCTGTTATTTTTTGCAACACTTGATAAATAACTTTTACTGTTATATTTTTAATTATCATTTTAAGGAAGAAAGGATTTTTTTATGAGCATTCAAGTTCAGTTTTCGACAATACCAGAGATGTTTGAAAAAATCACGAGTAAATTTTCTGGCGATACTCGCCCAGTTTTGATGTATAAAGTTGAAAAAAAATACCAAAATATTTCTTACAAAGAGTTACGGGAAAAAATAGAATATTTTATTTTAGGATTGTCGCAAATTGGGTTAAATAAAAATAATACGGTTGCAATAATTTCTGAAAATCGTCCTGAGTGGGTAATTGCCGACATCGCAACTCTTTCTCTTGGCGCAGTCGATGTTCCGATTTATCCAACTTCAACCCCAGAACAAATTGCATATATTTTTAATAATGCAGAGGTGAAAATTGCAATCGTAAGTAACCAATTTCAATTAAATAAAGTTTTATCCGTTAGTAAAAAAATAAAATCGTTGAAGCAAATAATTGTTATGAATCAAAATTTTCAAACTAACAATTCATCAGTTGTTGGTTTTAACGAAATAATTTTAAGAGGTGAGAAATTAAATCAAAAGAAAAAATTAAATTTAAAAACTCTCACTTCAAAAATTAAACCAAGTGATGTCGTAACTATTATATACACAAGTGGAACTACTGGAAAACCCAAGGGTGTTGTTTTAACAAATAATAATATTGTTTCAAATATAAAAAGTAGTATTAAAGTAATTCCGATGTCCGAGAGCGATACGCTTTTATCTTTTTTACCACTTTGCCATATTTTTGAAAGAATGGGGGGATATTACACGGCGTTTGCTTGCGGCGCCACAATTGCTTACGCAGAAACGGTTGAAACCGTTGCCTCAAATTTGCTTGAAATTAAACCCACCAAAATGACAAGCGTGCCAAGAATGTTTGAAAGATTGCAAAGTAAAATAATAAAACAAGTTGATAGCGGAACGAAATTGAAAAAAAATATTTTTTATTGGGCTTTGTCAATAGGAAACAAATTTGCTCACGCAAAAAAAAGAGGTTTCGTAAATCCAATTTTAAATTTTCAACACTCAATTGCAAATAAATTAGTTTTTAAAAAATTGCAAAATGTTTTTGGTGGACGATTACAATTTTTTATTTCTGGTGGCGCGGCTCTTCCTCAATCGATTGGAGAATTTTTCGAAGCAATCGGAATAAAAATTTTGGAGGGATACGGATTGAGCGAAACCTCACCTGTTCTTTCAATCAACACACTTGATGATTATAAGTTTGGAACCGTTGGAAAACCTATTGAAAATGTAACTATTCGCATTGCAGAGGATGGAGAAATTCTTGCCAAAGGTCCAAATATTATGAAGTGTTATTACAAAAATCCGAAAGCGACGAATGAAGTAATTGATAAAAATGGTTGGTTCCACACTGGCGATATTGGATCGTTTGACGAACAGGGACATTTGAAAATCACTGATAGAAAAAAACATTTGTTCGTTAGTTCTGGCGGAAAAAATATTGCGCCTCAACCAATCGAAAATAAATTATTAAAAAGTAAATTTATCGATCAACTGATGTTGATTGGTGATGCAAGAATGTATTTGACTGCACTAATTGTAACGCAATTGGAATCGGTTCTTCAATATGCAAAAGATAAAAATATTGTTTTCCGCGACCAAAAAGAATTATTGACTTCGCAAGAAATTCACGATTTAATAAAAGATGAAGTTGGAGAATTGCAAAAAGATCTTTCAAGTTACGAGCAAGTTCGGAAATTCGTTTTGTTGCACAAACCATTTTCAATTGAAGATGGCGAACTTACACCAACATTAAAAATTAAAAGAAAAATAGTAGAAGAAAAATATAAAAAGTTGATTGAGTCGATGTATCAAATTAAAAAATAAAAAATTAAATACATTTTCAAAACATATCTTTTACTTAATTATTGTTTCTCATAACACTTTTTGCTAATTTTGTGTAGTAAAAATCTATTTATAATGAACGCATATCTTCCAATTTTGTTAATGTTAATTGTTGCTGGCTCGCTTGGCGTTTTGCTTTTAAAACTTCATCAGTGGCTCGGTCCAAAAAATCCAAACAAAGAAAAACAAATGGTTTACGAAAGTGGCATGGAGCCAATTGGCAATGCGCATCTTCGTTTCAGTGTTAAATATTATATGGTTGCTGTACTTTTTATTTTGTTCGATATCGAAATTGTTTTCATGTATCCGTGGGCAGTTAATTTTCGCGAGTTGGGAATTTTTGGTTATGTCGAAATGATTTTATTTATTTTAACTTTGCTAATTGGTTATTTTTATATTTTGAAAAAAGGCGCATTGAAATGGGATTAGAGCATGCTTTCGGCGACGGAATAATTACTACAAAAATTGATGAAGCAATAAATTGGTGTAGAAAAAATTCTCTCTGGCCAATGCCACTTGGAATTTCTTGTTGCGGAATTGAAATGATGGCATTCGCTGGTCCACGATTTGATGTCTCGCGTTTCGGCTCCGAAGTTTTTCGTTTCTCTCCTCGCCAATCCGATTTATTAATTGTTGCTGGCACCACAACTTACAAAATGGCAACCGTTGTGCGAAAAATTTACGACCAAATGCCCGATCCGAAATGGGTAATTGCAATGGGCGCATGCACTTCAAGTGGCGGAATGTATAGAACTTATTCGGTTGTTCAAGGCATCGATCAATTTTTGCCTGTTGATGTTTATGTCGCAGGTTGCCCGCCACGACCAGATAATTTAATTCAAGCTTTGATGGTAATTCAAGATAAAATTTCTCGAAACGAAAGCAAAGGTTCTCCAATGACGATTGCAGATGAAAAACGATTGCAATCTAAACCTATTCAAATTTCTTTATGATTGAAACTGTTGTATCTCTTCTTGGCGAAAAATTTTCTACTTCAATTTTAAAAATCGAAAATTTCAGAAATGATACTACAATTCATATTTCAAAAAGTGATTTGCAAAATATTTGTAAATTTTTGAAAGTTGATGAGAATTGCTCGTTCGATTTATTTATTGATGTAATTGGCGCAGATGCATTTACACCCGAAAATAGATTTGAAGTTATTTATATTCTTCATTCGCTAAGACTTAATCATCGCATTCGCATTAAAACTTTTATTGATGAAAAAGATTTGCACATCGAAACAATTTCAAACATTTGGTTAGGCGCCGAGTGGGCAGAGAGAGAAGTTTACGATATGTTTGGAATTATTTTTGACGGACATAAAGATTTAAGAAGAATGTATATGCCAGAGGATTTTACTCATTATCCTTTGAGAAAAGATTTTCCGTTAATGGGGATTCCAAATTCTCTTCCACTCCCATCTGAACCTGAAAGATAATTTTTAAAATGGAACAACTCAGCGCACTCGATATTCATCATATTCGTCAAGCAAAAATAATTAAAGCTTTGCAGGATAAAAATACAAGCCTCGATTTTTCCGATCCGCTTGAGAATGAAATGATTATCAATATGGGACCGCAACATCCTGCAACGCACGGTGTGTTGCGATTACTTGTTCGACTCGACGGCGAAACAGTCGAAACCCTCGTACCCGAACTTGGGTATTTACATCGCGGTTACGAAAAGCTCGCAGAGAATTGTTCGCTTCACGAATTTATTACTCACACCGACAGACTCGATTATATTTCTCCACTTGCAAACAACACCGCTTATGTGCTTGCTGTTGAAAAACTTTTAGGAATTGAATCGCCACGGCGAACACAATTTATTCGAGTGATTGTTTCGGAGGTTGCAAGAATTTCATCTCATCTTTTGGCAATTGGCGCAACCGCACTTGATATTGGCGCGCTTACGGTTTTTGTTTGGACTTTCCGCGAACGAGAAAGAATTTATGATATTTTTGAAAAGCTAATTGGCGTACGATTTACAACGAGTTTTACACGAATTGGTGGAATTGCTCACGATATGACAAGCGAAAGCGCAAACGAAATAAAAAATTTTATTGATGAGTTCCCTTCTAAACTTGAAGAGTGCGCAAATCTTTTACACGAGAATAGAATTTTTATTGAGCGAATGGAAAATGTCGGAGTGATTTCAAAAGAAAAAGCAATCTCACTCGGATTGACTGGACCAAATCTTCGTGGCACTGGAGTTGAATATGATATTCGTCGCTCGATGCCATATTTAATTTATAACGAACTTGATTTTAAAATTCCAACATTTAATTCTGGCGATGCGCTTAGCCGATATTATGTTCGCTTTTACGAAATCGAAGAAAGTTTAAAAATTATAAAACAAGCGCTCGACAAAATTCCAAATGGTCCGATTCACGCATTGGAACCAAAAAAAGTTCTTCCGCGAAAAGATAAAATTTATACAAAGATGGAAGAATTGATTCACGATTTTATGTTAATAAATTTCGGAACAAATCCACCAGTTGGCGAAGTGTATCACGCAATTGAAGGATCAAAAGGTGAACTCGGATTTTATATTCAAAGCCGTGGCGAAGGAAACCCATGGCGTTTAAAAATTCATTCACCAAGTTTTATGTCATTACAAGCATTGCCATTTATGGTTGAAGGATATTTGATTTCAGATATTGTTGCAATCATCGGCAGCTTGGATCCCGTAATGGGAGAAGCGGATAAATAATTATGTTGAACGAAAATAATCTTCACGAGCTTGATGAAATAATTAAAAGATATCCTGAACCGCGAGCGGCACTTTTGCCAGCTTTGTGGTTAGCGCAGGAGCAAGAAGGATTTATTTCGCAAGATATGATGAAACACATCGCGCATGTTTTACATTTGGACTATGCGCATGTTTTAGGAGTTGTAACTTTTTACACAATGTTTCATGATAAGCCAAAAGGAAAATATCACATCGAAGTTTGTACAAATATTTCCTGTTTGTTGCGTGGTTCAAAAAAAATTCTCGATTCGGTTGAGCAACATTGTGGAATAAAAAAAGGCGAAGTTTCAAAAGATGGAAAATATAGCATCGAAGAAGTTGAGTGCATGGGGGCATGTGGCGGCGCACCGATGATTGCAATCGGCGAAGAATATTTTGAAAATTTAAATCCCGAAAAAACCGAAAATCTTTTATCAAACTTAAAATAATGGAAAAATTTTTACTTCCCGAAATTCCAAATTATAATTTAATCGACATCTACGAATCGCACGGTGGTTATCAAGCATTAAAAAATGCAATCGCCAAACAACCTGCCGATATAATAGAGGAGGTGAAAAAATCAAATCTTCGAGGACGCGGCGGAGCCTGTTTTTACACAGGTTTAAAATGGACTTTTATGCCGAAGGATGACGCCAAGCCAAAATATTTTTGCGTTAATGGCGATGAATCGGAGCCGGGAACTTTTAAAGATAGATACCTTTTTGAATTTAATCCGCACCAAGTTATTGAAGGAATTTTGATTTCGTGTTACGCGATGGGAATTACAACTGCATATATTTACATTCGCGGTGAATATGGAAAATGGATTCGAATGATGCAAAAAGCAATTGACGATGCTTATGCAAAAAATTATATCGGACAAAATATTTTAGGGACAAATTTCAGCACAAATATTTTTATTCACAAAGGTGCTGGCGCATATATTTGCGGTGAAGAATCTGCTTTGATGAATTCGTTGGAAGGTGAACGAGGTTATCCGAGAGTGAAACCGCCATTCCCTGCTCAAAATGGTTTGTGGGGAAATCCGACCACAATAAATAATGTCGAGACGATTGCAAATGTTCCACTAATTATTAATAAAGGTTGGGAGTGGTTTGCAAATTACGGTGCGCAAAAACATCCGGGACCAATTTTAGTTGGAATTTCTGGACATGTGAATAAACCAGGAGTTTATGAAATTGCAACAGGTGTAAAACTTACCGATTTAATTTACGATGAAAAATTTGGCAGTGGAATTTTAGGTGGAAAAAAATTAAAAGCTGTAATTCCCGGTGGCTCATCAACAATGATTTTGCCTGCCGATAAAATTGAAAATGTATCGATGGATTTTGATTCTTTAAAACAAGCGGGCTCATCAATTGGCACTGCTGGTTTAATTGTGATGAACGAAGATACAGATTTGATTGAAGTCATTACAAGAGTTACAAAATTTTATCATCACGAATCCTGCGGACAATGTACTCCGTGCCGAGAAGGAACTGGATGGATGGAAAAAATTTTAAATCGTTTTGAAAAAAATGAAGCGCGAGCTGAAGATATTGATTTGCTTTTAGATGTTGCAAATAATATCGAAGGCAATACAATTTGTGCTCTTGGAGATGCGGCGGCGTGGCCAGTTCAAAGTATGATTAAAAGATTCCGCGGCGAGTTTGAAGCAAAAATAAAATCTTAAAATAAATTATAGATGAAGAAATATTTTTTTCTCGTAGCAGGAATTTTTTCTGTTGCGATTGCGTTTGTTGGAATTTTTTTACCCTTTTTACCAACTACTCCTCTACTTTTGTTATCACTTTATTTTTTTAGTAAAAGTTCAAATCGTTTTCACGATTGGCTTTTGTACAATTCACGGTTTTCAAATCTAATTCAAAATTACAAAAACGGATTTGGTGTGCCGATAAAATTAAAAATAGGTTCAATAATATTTTTATGGGCATCCACTATTTTAAGTAGTTTGTTTTTCTTAAATTCACGATTAGCAATTGTACTTTTAATTTTAATTTCTACAATCATCACAATTCATATTTTAATGATTCGCACATTTGAAAAAACTCTGAATGAAACAAAATCAAATTAAGCCAAAAGCATTGAAAAAAGGAGATGTAATTGGGATTGTCGCTCCTGCAAGTCCGCCTTCATCTCATGAAAAAATAATTCGTGGCGCCGAGTATTTAGAAAAAATTGGATACAGAGTTGAATTGGGAAAAAATCTTTTTGCAAAAAGAGGATATTTGGCTGGCTACGATGTTGCGCGCGCAAATGACATAAATGATTTTTTTGGAAATAAAAAAATAAAAGCAATTTTTTCTCTTCGTGGCGGATACGGAACACCGAGATTTTTACATTTGATAGATTTTAATTTGATAAAAAATAATCCGAAAATTTTTGTTGGTTACAGCGATATAACCGCGCTTCAACTTGCAATTTTTAAAAAGACAAGACTTGTAACTTTTTCTGGTCCGATGGTTGGAGTGGAAATGTGGAAAGAGTTCAATAGATTTTCGGAAGATTTTTTTTGGCAAATGCTTACATCGAAGAAAAAGTTAGGTGTGGCAAAATTGCAAAATGAAGTAAAATTAAATTTTCGCACCAAAGGAATTGCAAAAGGAATTTTACTCGGTGGTAATTTGGCTTTGATGAATTCTATTTTAGGAACTCCCTATTCCCCAAATTATAAAGATTCGATTTTATTTTTTGAAGAAATTGAAGAAGCGCCGTACAGATTTGATAGATTGTTATCGCAATTAAATAATTCTGGCGCGTTAAAAAATTGTGCTGGCGTACTAATTGGCGAGTTGACAAATATGAAGCCAACTTCCGATGGACCAACATTGACAATTGAAGAAATTTTGAAAGATTATTTTAAGAATAAAGATTTTCCGGTTGCTGATGGATTGCCTTACGGTCATATTCCAAGAAAAATTACAATGCCAATCGGAATTAATGCTGAAATAAATTCGGAAACGGAATCTCTTTCGTTTTTAGAAGGTTGCATAGAGTAATTTTTTTAGATTCAATTTAACAGATTAGTAAATTTTCCAAAGAGGGTTTATTGTTACAAATTGCAGTTTTCGCATCTGGTCGAGGATCAAATTTTATCGCACTTTATAATTTTCTACAAAAAGAAAATGTTGAAGCGAAGATTTCTATCCTCATCAGCAATAATTCAAACTCAGGTGCAATTGGGTTTGCAAAGGGAAATAATATTCCATCATATTATTTGAGTGAAAAAAATTTTCAATCAAAAGAAGATTATCAAAATGGAATGAGAAATGTTTTATCGGAAAACAAAATAAATTTTATTGTGCTTGCTGGTTACATGAAGTTGATTGCTCCAAAAATTGTAAAAGAATTTGAAAACAGAATTATAAATATTCATCCCGCACTTTTGCCAAAATTTGGCGGAGCTGGAATGTTTGGCGAGCGTGTGCACGAAGCGGTAATTGTTGCCAGCGAAAAAGAATCGGGCGCGACGGTGCATTTTGTAAATGAGGAATATGACCGAGGATTAATTATTTTGCAGGATAAAGTTCTTATTTCATCGGACGAAACAAAGGAATCGCTTGCAAAAAAAGTTTTAAATATTGAACACAAAATTTTACCCGAAGTAGTTAAATTGTTTGCTGAAAACAAAATATTAATTAAAAATAATAAAGTAGAAATTTTAAAATGAATGAATTAAAAATTAAACGCGCGCTGATTTCAGTCTCCGATAAAACAGGAATTTTGGGGTTTGCAAAATTTTTGGCAGATAATAATGTCGAAATAATTTCGACTGGCGGGACTGCCAAACTTTTTAAAGAAAATAAAATACCTGTTACGCTGGTAAGTGATGTAACTGAATTTCCCGAAGTTTTTGATGGACGAGTAAAAACTTTGCATCCAGCAATTCACTCTGGTTTACTTGCAGTTTTAGATAATCCTGCACATAAAGAGGAATTGGAAAAATTAAATTTCAAGTCGATTGATTTATTGGTTGTAAATTTATATCCATTTGAGAAAACTATTTCAAACAAAGATATTCTGCTTGAAGAAGCAATCGAGAATATTGATATTGGCGGACCAGCAATGTTACGCGCCGCGTCAAAAAATTTCAAGTTTACAGTTGTTAGTTGCAACCCAAACCAATACGATAAAATTAAAAGCGAATTAGAGAAAAATAATTTTACAATTTCTCAAGAGACGAGATTTAAATTATCTGCCGAAGCATTTACGCATACTGCAAAATATGATTTACTTATTTCGCAGTTCTTAAATAAAAAAATTGAACCTGTTGACGAACTACCAAAGAATTTTTCACTTTTTCTACCAGAATCACTCTCGCTTCGATACGGCGAAAATCCGCATCAAAAAGGAAAACTTTACGGCGATTTTAAAAATTATTTCTCACAACTTCATGGCAAGGAATTATCGTACAATAATATTTTAGATATTAGTTCAGCGCAACAATTAGTAAATGAGTTTTCTGAGCCAACAGTTGCAATCATCAAACATTCAAATCCGTGCGGAGTTGGAAGCGCAAATAATTTATCGGATGCGTTTAAAAAAGCATTTGCCACAGATAAAAAATCTCCTTTTGGTGGAATTATTGCAGTAAACAGAAAAATGGATTTGGATTGCGCAAATTTGATAAATGAAATTTTTACAGAAGTTGTAATCGCGCCAGAATTTTCAGATGAGGTTTTAGAATTATTCAAAAAGAAAAAAGATAGAAGAATAATTTTAGCACTTCCATCGGCAAAAATAAATTCTTCATTAAATATTCGTAGTGTCATCGGCGGAGTTTTAATTCAAACACAAGATAATTTTCTCGGCGAAGATTTTAAAATCGTAACCAATCGCACGCCAACCGAAAATGAATTTGCGTCGATGAGGTTTGCGTGGCGAGTTGCAAAAAATCTTCACTCAAACGCAATCGTTTACGCGCGGGAGGACAGAACTTTGGGGCTTGGTGCGGGACAAATGTCGCGCGTTGATTCTTCGAAAATTGCGGTTTTTAAAGCGCACGCTGAAGGGCTTGATTTAAAAGGGTGCGCAGTGGCTTCGGATGCGTTTTTCCCTTTTGCTGATGGACTTTTGGAAGCAATCTCTGCTGGCGCAACTGCCGTGGTTCAGCCCGGCGGTTCGATTCGCGATGCTGAAATAATTGAAGCGGCAAATCAAAATAATATTACGATGGCATTTACTGGCGTTCGACATTTTAAACATTAATTGAATTACATCTATTTTTTCTTATCTTTGAAAAAATTAAACACAAACAAAATAAATTTACGATGAGTCTATTCTCTTTTTTTACTGCCGATCTTGCAATTGACCTTGGAACTGCAAACACACTTATTTACATGAAGGGTAAAGGAATTGTTTTAAACGAACCTTCAATTGTTGCCTTCGATAGAAATACAAAAAAAATTGTTGCAATTGGAAATGAAGCGAAGGAAATGATGGGAAGAACTCATCGCGATATCAGAACTATTAGACCAATGCGTGATGGTGTGATTGCAGATTTTGAAATCGCTGAAGGAATGTTGCGCGAATTTATAAAAAAAATTCATGCTAATTGGTTTCCAAGTAGAAGAATTGTTATTTGTGTCCCGAGTGGAGTTACTGAAGTCGAAAAACGAGCTGTGCGCGACTCTGCTGAACATGCTGGAGCAAAAGAAGTTCACTTGATTGCAGAACCAATGGCGGCGGCAATTGGAATTGGACTTGATGTTGATGCGCCTGTTGGAAATATGATTGTTGATATCGGAGGAGGCACAACTGAAATTGCAGTTATCGCACTTTCCGGACTTGTTAATGATGAATCAATAAGAATTGCTGGCGATGAAATGAATAATGCAATCGTACAATTTTTCAAAAAAAATTATAATATTTTAATTGGCGAACGAACTGCCGAATCAATTAAATGCAAAGTCGGCTCTGTGATGCCGCTGAAAGAAGAAATTACAATTCAAGTTAAAGGAAGAGATTTAGTAAATGGAATTCCAAAAATAATCGAAGTCAATTCCGCCGAAATCAGAGAAGCATTAAACGAAACAGTTCAAGCAATTGTTGACGCAGTAAAATTAATTTTAGAAAAAACTCCTCCCGAACTTGCCTCCGATATTTTAGAACGAGGAATAATGTTAACCGGTGGTGGCGCACTTTTAAGAGGTCTTGACGAACGGCTGCGACTTGAAACAAATCTTCCAATTCATATTGCTGAGGATCCGCTAAGCGCAGTTGTTCGCGGAACAGGAAAAGTTTTAGAAAATCTTGATCGTTTTTCTAAAATGTTAATTAAAAGTCGTCAATACTAAAATAAAATGTTTTATAGGCTTTATCATTTCTACAAACTTTTTCGCGAATATTTCATTTTATCCCTCTTCTTAATTCTCTCAATAATGATGATGCTTTTGAACGATAATTCTCAAGTTCACAGATTTCGTGCATATTCTATTGGGATTGCTGGCGTTTTGCAAAATACATTTTCGTTCATTCCAAATTATTATGCGCTAAAAGAAGAAAACGAACTGCTGAGAAAATTAAATGTCAATCTTGCCGACGAAGTCAATCAATTGCGAGAATCCAAATTAGAGAATATAAAACTTCGTTCATTTTTAAATCTTAAAGATACAAGCAATGTAAAATTAATTGCGACAAAAATTATTGCAAAAAATTTAACGATGATGCGTAATACAATTACAATTGATAAAGGTTTAAGTAGTGGAATAAAAATTGGTAATCCAATAGTTACTGGTGATGGACTTGTTGGAAGAGTTATTAATGCATCAGATAATTATTCTTTAATTCAGTTAATGTTAAATGTTGATTTTAGAGCAAGCGCAAAAGATCAACGCTCGAGAGTCGATGGAATAATTTTATGGAATGGAAAGAAATTAATTTTAAATAATGTTGCTCAAACTTTAGATGTAAAACCTGGAGATGCAATAATCACTTCGCAATATAGTAATGCTTTTCCGCAAGGAATAAAAATCGGAGTTGTTCAATCTGCTAAACCAATTGATGGAAAATTATTTCAAGAAATTGTAATAGCACCTGCTGTAAATTTTACACGACTTGAAGAGGTTTTTGTTTTAGATTATTTTCCATCGCTGGAAAAAATATATTTAGAAGATACCGCAATAAAATAAAATTCTATTTTTTCTTTTTTCTCAAAAATTTTAAAAGTGTTTCAAAATCCTTGGACAACTTGCTTTCGAATCTCATTTGTTCTTTTGTGTTGGGATGAACAAATCCCAAAATTTTTGCATGCAAACATTGATGATTCATTTTTTCAAGTAAATTTTTTGTCTCTGCAATTTTCTTTCCCGTCAATCCGCCCCAAGAGGAAGTTCTTCCGCCATAAGTTGCATCACCAAAAATAGGATGATGAATGTGTGACATGTGCGCGCGAATTTGGTGAGTTCGTCCAGTTCTTAATTTCAGTCGCAAGTAAGTTAAATATTCAAATCTTTCTTCGGTAAAATATTCAGTTACAGAAATTTTTCCATCAGATGAAACTGCAATTTTTTTTCTATCACTTTTACTTCTTCCAAGTTTCTCATCAATAATACCAGAATTATTTTTTATAACTCCCCAACAAATCGCGTGATATTCTCGCTCAGTAGTTTTTTCTGCAAATTGTTTTGCAAGTTTTTGATGCGTCCAAACATTTTTTGCAACCACCAACAAACCAGAAGTATCTTTATCTAAACGATGAACGATGCCTGGACGATTTTCGTTTGAAGAAGATAAATTTTGAGAGTAAAAAAGTAGCGCATTTACAAGCGTTCCAGTGTAATTTTTATAAGCAGGGTGAGTTACCATTCCCGAAGGTTTATTTACGACAAGCAAAAATTCATCTTCATAAACAATTTCGAGTGGAATATTTTCTGGCAAAACTTGCGGTGGCTCGGGCTTTGAAAGTTGAATTGAAATAATATCTTTTGGTTGAACTAAATAACTTGGCTTGATTTTTTTTGAATTAACTAAAACCTCTCCTCGAATAATTGAATCTTGAACTTTTGTGCGAGTTGCATTTTCGACATGATGAGTTAAGTAAAGGTCAATCCGAATTTTTGTTTGACCCGCCGGGATGACAAGTTCAAACTTGTTTTTCATTTAGTAAAATTATTTTTAATTGGAAGGATTATCGTTTTCAATTTGTTTTGAAATTCTGGATTCATGCAAATAATGTAAAAATAAAATTGAGACTCCAATAGAAACTGAACTATCGGCAACATTAAAAACAAACCAATGATAATTAAAAATTGCAATGTCAATAAAATCTACAACTTTTCCATACATAAGTGGTGCTTCGTTAAATATAACTCCGTAAAAAACTCTATCAATCATATTTCCTATCGCACCTGCAAGTACCAATGCAATTCCAAGTCGCATAAAATAATTTTCTTTTCTTGCAGAATAAAAATAATATGCAATTCCGATTGTGGCTAAAATTGTAAAAAGTGAAAAATAAAATTTTGCGCCCACATTTATTCCAAAAGCCATGCCAGGATTTTCAATGAAAGTGATAAAAAGAAATCCGTCAATTAATTCTTTAGAAGTGTTGAGTTCCATTCCAGTGTGGTGCAATCCAAATAGTGGAATATCAATCCCCTTGACAGAAAATTTTGTTACTTGATCAAGTATTACAATTGCAAATGTCAAAAAAAGAAGAGCCACTTATTTACTTAATTTGCATTTAACACATAATTGTGTGATTGGCACAGCAAGTAGTCGTTTGCTTTCAATTAATTTATTGCAATCGGAGCAAACACCATATCCACCTTTTTCAATTCTCAAAAGCGCTTCGTTTAAATAATTTAAATATTTTGTATCTCGTGCGGCAAAGAGATAAGTTTTTTCTCTTTCCATTGTATCGGTGCCCTGCTCCATGTGAAGTGAATAACTCGAAATCTCATTTTGATTTTCGCCGGTATTCGGATCGACCATGTACGATTTTAACAACTGCAAATTTTCCAAAGTTTCTTTTCGCTTTTCCAAAATAATACTTTTGAAAAATGCCAAATCGCGTTTACCATATATTTTTATTTTTTTGGGTTTGGCTTTAACAACTTTCGTAATTTTTTTGCTTTTTTTAATTATTTTTTTTGCCATATAATTCCTTTGTTTTTTAAGGTTAATTTGCTTTGGATATTACAATTTCACATTTATAATTTTCAATTTCCTCTGATGATTTAAAATCGCCATTGGGCTCGCCTAAGTTCAAATCAACTGCTAGAGTCTCTTTCGTAATATATTCTTTTTTTGCGAGAATCGAATGCAAAAATTCTTCACTCGAACTTACTGAAATTTTAATCCTATCGGTAACCTCAAAGCCAGCATCTTTGCGCATATTTTGAATTCGATTTACAAACTCGCGAGCCAATCCCTCTTTTTTTAATTCTTCGGTGATTTCAGTATCAAGTGCAACTGTAACTTTTCCATCGGATTCAACAAGCCAACCTTGCACATCATCAAAGTGAATTTCAAAATCTTCATTTGTAATTATATAACTTTGCGAATTGATATTAAAACTTGCGCTTCCATTTTTTTGCAACAAAGTAATTTCGGTTGAATTTAAATTTTTAATTATTGATGCAACTTGCTGAACTTCCTTCCCATATTTTTGACCAAGCACTCGGAAGTTTGGTTTTGCTTTTTTATTTACAATTGATGAATCGCCAGAGATTAATTCTAATTCCTTTACATTAATTTCTTCCAAAATTACATCTTTCATCGATAAAAATATTTCTTCATCTTTTTTATCAATTACAGGAATCAAAATCTTTTTAAGTGGTTGTCGTACTTTTAAATTAGATTTCATTCTCATTGCGCGAACAATTCCGACAACTCGAATGGCTTGTTCCATTTTAATTTCTAATTGTTCGTCAATCAAATTCAAATCTGGATTTTCAATTTCACTTAAATGGACTGAATCAACATTTTCTTTTTTAGAATTTGAGTTTAAATTATAAAATATATCATCAACTAAAAATGGAGCAATTGGCGCTGTTAGTTTTGTAACAGCAATCAAACACTCGTACAAAGTTTGATAAGCCGCAGTTTTATCTTTTCCTTTTTCGCTTTTCCAAAATCTGCGACGGTTTCTTCGTACATACCAATTAGAAAGATAGTCCAAAGTAAAATCTGAAATTTCGCGAGTGGCTCGAGTCAAATCATATTTTTCCATACTTTCTAAATATCTTTTTATCATTGAGTTTAATTCAGAAAGAATCCATTTATCAATTTCACTTCGTTCGATAACAGGAATTTTTTCTTCGCTATAAGTAAAGCCATCAATATTTGCATAAAGCGCAAAAAAAGAATATGTGTTCAGCAAAGTGTTAAAAAATTTTCTCTGCACTTCAGCAATTCCGTTTTCATCAAAAAGCGTCGGTTTCCAAACCGGGCTGTTCGACATCAAATACCATCTGGTCGAGTCGGCTCCGTATTTTTCCATCACATCAAACGGATTAACAGTATTCCCCTTAGATTTGGACATTTTCTGTCCTTTTTTATCTAAAATAAGTTCGTTGACTAAAACATTTTTAAAAGTTGGTTGATTAAAAAGAAATGTGCCGATTGAATGAAGCGTGTAAAACCAACCGCGCGTTTGGTCAATTCCCTCAGAAATAAAATCGGCGGGAAAAGATTTTTCGAACAATTCTTTATTTTCAAAAGGATAATGATGTTGAGCAAAAGGCATCGAGCCCGAATCGAACCAAGCATCAATCAACTCTGGTGTGCGAAACATTGTGCCACCGCAAGTGCAATCGAAAGTTACAGCATCAACAAATGGTTTGTGCAAATCAAGTGGCTCGGAAATATTTTTTCCTTTTTTAAACTCTTCAACACTTCCGACACATTTTGTTGCGTTGCATTTTTCACAAATCCAAATCGGTAGCGGCGTTCCCCAATATCTATCTCGTGAAAGTGCCCAATCTTTATTTTCCTCAAGCCAATTTCCAAATCTTCCAGTGCCAACCTCTTGCGGAAACCAATTTACTTTTTTATTATTCTCAACCATTTTATCGGCATATTTTGTTGTGCTGATGTACCATGAGTTTCGAGCATAATATAATAGTGGCGAAGTACAGCGCCAGCAATGAGGATATTCGTGAGCATAAGGTAAAAGTTTTACAAAATTATTATTTGATTTTAAATGTGCGACAATTTTTTTCTCAGTCGCTTTATCTTTTACAAATAATCCTCCGAAATCTTTTACATCGTTTGTAAAGTTTCCACTTTTATCAACAGTGTGATGTTGAGGTAGCCCAACTTGTTTTCCTAATTGATAATCATCTTCTCCGTACATAACTGCTGTATGGACAACTCCTGTGCCATCAGTCGTTGTAACAAAATCGGCAGAATATATTTTATACGAGGTTTCAGATTTCAAAGGTGCGACTTCAAAAAGAGGATAATATTTTCTTCCAACTAAATCTTTGCCTAAATAATTTTCAACAATCGGATAAACTTCGCCAAGCGAATCAATTAAATCTTTTGCAATAATCCAAAACTCTTCGCCAACTTTTAATTTTACATATTGGATTTCATTTCCGACTGCAAGCGCAACATTCCCTGGCAAAGTCCACGGAGTTGTCGTCCAAGACAAAATGAAACTATTTTCTTCATCAACTAATTTAAATTTTATGTACAAAGAGTTGTCGGTTACATTTTGATAACCGAGAGAAATTTCATGCGACGAAAGTGGAGTTTCGCAACGAGGGCAATATGGCTGTATCTTAAAACCCTTATAAATCATCTCTTTTTTGAAGAATTCGCTGAGCGCCCACCAAACCGATTCGATATAATTATTTTCAAAAGTAATGTATGGCGTTTTCATATCAACCCAATAACCCATGTCGCGAGTCATTTGTTCCCATTCAGTTTTATATTTCCAAACCGATTTTTTACATTCGATATTAAATTTTTCAACGCCAAAATCTAAAATTTCATCTTTATGTTTGATGCCGAGAGATTTCTCAACTTCAATTTCAACCGGAAGCCCGTGCGTGTCCCATCCTGCTTTTCGTGGGACTTGAAATCCACGCATAGTTTTGTAACGACAAATTGCATCTTTCAGTGTTCGTGCCATTACATGATGAATTCCGGGACGACCATTTGAGGTTGGTGGACCTTCGTAAAAAATAAAAAGTGGTTTATCTTTTTTTGATGAAATACTTTTCTCGAAAATATTTTGGCTATCCCATTTTTCAAGAAGAAGTTTTTCTGTTTTTAAATAATTAATTTTATCGTTTAACTCTTTGAACATAATTTATATTTTTTCTATCAGACCTTTTACAATTGTTTTTAATCTTTCGGTTCCGAGATTTGCGGTAGCAATAACATCTTCGTGTTTTAATATTTCAACAACTTCCGGATTACATTCGTTTGTTACTATTGAAAACCCGAGAACATTCATTGACATGTGTTTAGCAACAATAACTTCGGCAACTGTTGACATACCAACTTGATCGGCACCAAGTAATCGTAACATATTTATTTCTGCGCGTGTTTCAAAACTTGGACCTGAAAGTCCGACATAAACTCCTTTTTGTAATTTAATATTATTTTGTTTTGCTACTTGTTCAGAAATTTTAATTAAGTCATTTGAATAAACTTCCGACATATCGGTAAATCTTTCGCCAAGTTCATCATCGTTCGGACCAATAAGAGGATTCGTACCGGTTAAATTTAAATGATCGGAAATAATTACAAGATCTCCTTTTTTAAAATTTAAATTAATTGCGCCAACTGCATTTGAGACAATTAATGTTTCAACTCCAAGATATTTCATCACCCTAATTGGAAATGTTACTTTTTGCATCGAGTAGCCTTCGTAGAAATGAAATCGTCCTTGCATGACGACAACATCTTTCCCGGAAAGTTTTCCAAAAATTAATTTTCCTTTGTGGCCAACAACTGTTGAAACTGGGAAATTTGGAATTTGATTGTACTGGATTTCTGTTTCGATTTCTATCTCATCAACCAACGAGCCAAGTCCAGTGCCGAGAATAATGCCTATTTTTGGGGTTAATTTTGATTTATTTTTTAAATAATCAACTGATTCAAAAATTTCTTCTTTTAAAGTTTTCATTTCTATTTTAATTTATTTACAACATCATCAATTGGAAAATCACTTTTACCAGTTCCAAGCGAAGAATCTATTTTTTCGTCATAATCTTTTTCGATTTGAGTAATTAATTCTAATTCGGAACTTAATAAAATTTTCAAACGAGAAACCAATGCATCTCTTTTAGATTGAAGACGAACAACCTCTTCTTTAGTTTTCTTGATTTCAAAATAAGCTTCATCTAAAATTAAATTTCTTCTTTCATCGGCTGAATCTAAAATATTTTTAGATTCAATGCGAGCATTTTCTAAAGTTTTCTCACTTATTTGATGTGCATTAAGCATTGTTTGTTGCAAAGTTTTTTCAATCATATTAAAGTCTCGCAATTGAACTTCATTTTCAATCAACTGCTCGTTTAAAGATTTAATTTGTAAATGAAGAATAGAAAATTCTTTCGCAAGCGACTCAAGAAATGCGCGAACCTCAAGTGGATTGTAACCACGAAAAGATTTTTTAAATTCTTTTTTTTGTATTTCAATTGATGTGATTGTCATAATTACCTCAATTTATTTTTTTAATCGTGAACCAAAAATCGCTGTTCCAATTCTTATTATTGTTGCACCTTCATCTATTGCAATTTCAAAATCGTGCGTCATTCCCATCGAAAGTTCTTTTATTTCAGTTGATAAAATTTTTTCAGTATTCACTCTATCTTTTATTTCGCGCAAAGTAGCGAAACTCTTTCGCGTAAGAATTTCATCTTCAACAAAAGGTCCGATAGTCATCAAACCTTTTACATTTAAATTTTTTAAAACTCCAACTTGCGCAATTAATTCTAAAGATTTCTCAGGAGCAACGCCATATTTCGTTGCTTCCAGCGAAGTGTTAACTTCAATTAATACATCAATTTTTTTCTGGATTTGAAAAGCTTGTTTATCAATTTCATTCGCCAATTGAATTGTATCAACCGATTGAATTGAGGAAACTTTGCTTGCAATATATTTTACTTTGTTGCGCTGTAAATGTCCGATGAAATGCCAAATAATTTTTTCATCTTTTAGCAATTTTTCTTTTTCAACAAATTCCTGCGCATAGTTCTCTCCAAAATCAAAAATCCCTAATCGGAATGCATCTAAAATCAAATCAGCCGAGAATGTTTTACTAACGGCAATTAAAGTGATTTCGTTTGGGTTTCGACCTGCTTTTTCGGAAGCGAGTTGAAATTTGTCCCTTAAAATTTGAAGATTTTCTGAAATCATTTGGTCTTTAAGGTCTAAATATATTTGAAAAGAGTTTGAAAAACAATAATTTAATAAATGTAACTTTTTTGTATTTTACCATTGATTATGAAATACATAGCACTTATAAAAAATTCAAATACTTTTTCGCTCTCTCCTTTAATTTTTAAGAAAGCGTTTGAATTATTACAATTAGATTATCGACATGCAGTTTTAAATATTGGAAAAAACGAACTTGCCACAACAATAAATTATTTAAGGAAGGATTTTATTCTCGGGGCGAATGTAACTATTCCGCACAAAGAATCTGTCATAAAATTTTTAGATGAAATTAGCGATGAAGCAAAAATTACAGGTGCGGTTAATACGATTGCAAATAAAAATGGAAAGTTGATTGGATACAATACCGACATTTACGGAATCAAAAATACTCTCGAACCATTTAAGGATAGAATTTCGGGCGAAAATATTTTAGTCATCGGAGCTGGCGGAGCATCTCGCGCTGTAATAGTTGCACTCGCAAAATATTTTAATCCATCAGAGTTACTCCTCTATAATAGAACAACTGAGCGCGCTAATATTTTAATAAATGAGTTTGCAAAATCTTTTCCAAATCTGAAAATAAATTTGGTTACAACTCTTGCGCAAGTAAATCCTAAATTAATTGTCAATGCGACATCTGTCGGAATGTCTCCAAAAATTTATGAAATGCCGATTACGGAAGATTTTCATTTTTCAAGTGAACAAATATTTTTCGATATTGTGTATAATCCAATCGAAACAAAACTATTGAAGCATGCCAAACATTCGGGCGCAACAGTTTTAAATGGAGTAGAAATGTTTGTTCATCAAGCCGCAAAAAGTTTTGAGATTTGGACTGGAAACATATTTCCAATCAATGAAGCACGAGAAGTTGTAATAAAATCTTTTAATAAAAAATGAATGAGCTATCTTTATCAACAAAAAATAAATACGAAAATTTAAAAGAACTTGTTCGTAATCTTCAGTCTGTTGTAATCGGATTTTCTGGTGGGATTGACAGCACGCTCGTAGCGAAAATATCGACTGAAATACTTGGCCAAAATGCGATTGCCGTAATTGGCCGCTCTGCGACTTTGCCGATGAGTGATTATTTTAGCGCGATTGAAACTGCTAAAAGTTTTGGTGCGCGCGTGATTGAAGTGGAAACCGAGGAAACAGATAATTTAAAATTTAAATCTAATCCGATTGATAGATGTTATTTTTGTAAGACTGAACTTTTTGAAAAATTAAAAATTATTGCGCACGAAAATAATATTAAATGGATTGCAGATGGATCGATTGCTGATGATTTAAATGATTATCGTCCCGGAGCAAAAGCGCGAATAGAACAAAATGTTATCTCTCCACTTTTAGAAACTGGGTTTACAAAAAATGAAGTGCGCGAACTTGCGAAATTTTTAAATCTTCCGAATTGGGATAAACCATCAAGCCCATGTTTGTCTTCGCGCTTCCCTTACGAAACTCAAATCACAAAAGAAAATCTTTTAAAAATAGAATTAGCCGAAGAATTTTTAAAATCAAATGGATTTAAAGAAGTTAGAGTAAGATTTCAAGATGAAAAAACAGCGCGGATTGAAATACCTAAAAATGAATTTGAGAAAATATTAAACGACGATTTAAGAATAAAAATAATTAACGAAATAAAAAGATTAGGATTTATTTATGTTGCACTTGATTTGGCTGGATTAAGAAGTGGGAGCATGAATGAAGTTTTAAATATTCAAACCAAAATAATAATTTAATAGATGAATACATTTTCCGAATATCTTCGCGCAGAGAGAATTAAAAAGAATATTTCACTTGCCGAAATTTCCGCTCACACTCGCATCAACATAAAACATCTTGAAGCAATCGATCAGGGATTATTTGATGTTTTGCCTCAAACTTATATCAGATCATTTTTAAAACAATATGCTCTTTTCGTCGGACTTGAACCAGATAATATTTTAAAAAAATACGAAACAATGGTTCTCGGATTTCAAGATGATTCTGTTGCATCCATAATCGAGGGTTCGGGATTTTCATCAGGTGATAACGAAAAGATATCTGAAATTTTAGAACAAACTACTGAAAATATATTTGATGTTGAAAAAGCAAAAAGGCAACAAAAGAAAAGAAAATATATTTTTATCAGTTCGATTATTTTTGTTGCGATTGTAATTTTAATTTATGTATTAAATTTTGTAATCGATTCCACTAAAGAGCCAGAAATTAAAGAGACTCCTTTTAAAGAGATTATTAAAGAGGAAACTCCAATAGTAGAAAAATCTGAAATTGTGCAACAAAATCAACTAGATATTGTTCCTGAAATAAAAATTGAAGACGCAAATAAAGTAATAATTGCACCGCTAACATTTGACTCACTTAGACTTAAAACAATCGGTGGCAAAGATACTGTTTGGCTGAATATTAAATCTGATACATCTCGAGCAAGAAATTATTTTCTTCTTCCAAATGAAATTCGTTATTGGAATGCGAAAGAAAAATTTACAATTACCTCGGGCAACCCAAGTGGATTTACTGTTGAATTAAATGGTAAACCGCTCGGAAAAATTGGTAAAGTAAGTAATTTTGAAGTCTCTCTTAAAAATTTAGAAGTAGAATGATATTAAAATCTGATGCGTTGAAACGAATAAATATTTTACGAGAAGAAATTCGCGAACACAATTTCAATTACTACACCCTAGCTGACCCAAAAATCTCCGATTTAGAATTTGATAAATTATTACAAGAATTAATTTCGCTCGAAAATAATTTTCCCGAATTTTTTTCTGAGGATTCACCAACTCAAAGAGTTGGCGGAGATCCAACAAAAGAATTCGCAACAGTAATTCACGATTCTCCAATGTTAAGTTTAGATAATACTTATTCGCATCAAGAACTTCGCGACTTCGACAAACGAATTAAAAAACTACTTGGAGATAATTCCTATCAATTTGTGTGCGAATTAAAAATTGATGGAGTGGCTTTAAGTTTAAAATACAAAAATGGAAAACTTCAACTCGCAGCAACTCGAGGAAATGGAACAGAGGGAGATGAGATAACAAATAATGTTCGCACAATTCGAACTATTCCTTTAAAAGTCAGGAAATCAAATTTTAAAATAATTGATTTCGAAGTTCGTGGTGAAGCATTTATGATGAAAAAAGATTTTTCGGAAATGAACAAAGAACGAGAATCAATCGGAGAAAAATTATTTGCAAATCCGAGAAATTCAACTGCTGGCACTTTAAAACTTCAAGATCCCAAACTCGTTTCAATGCGACCTCTAAATGTTTTTTTATATTTTCTTCGCACAAATAATTTTCAAATAAAATCGCATAGTGAATCATTAAAAATTTTAAACGATCTGAGATTTTTCGTAAATCCAAATTATAAAATTTGTAAAACAATTGATGATGTGATTGATTTTTGTTCGTTTTGGCAAAATAAAAGAGAGACACTCCCCTACGAAATTGATGGCGTAGTTGTAAAAATCGATTCGCTAAATCAGCAGGAAATACTTGGGCAAATCGCTAAAAGTCCGCGTTGGGCTACGGCATTTAAATTTCCTGCCAAAAAAATTTTTACAAAATTAAATGAAATCACATTACAAGTTGGGCGACTTGGCACGATTACTCCTGTGGCTGAACTCAAATCAGTGCATCTTGCTGGCTCAACGATTAGCAGAGCAACTTTGCACAACGAAGATTTTATTCGCGAGTTGGATATTCGAATTGGCGACACAATTCAAATTGAAAAAGGTGGCGATGTAATTCCAAAAGTAATTGCTGTTGATATTTCAAAACGACCAAGTGGAACTAAAATATTTCGAATGCCAAAAGATTGCCCAGAATGCAAAAATGTAATTTATAAAAAAGAGGGCGAAGCGGCTTATTATTGCAAAAATATAAATTGTCCTGCACAAGTTAGAGGAAGGATTGAACATTTTGCGCATCGAGGAGCAATGGATATTGATGGACTTGGTGAAGCGATTGTAAGCCAATTAGTAAACGAAAAATTAATTTCAACAATTGCAGATATTTACGATTTGAGTTTAGAAAAACTCGCACCACTTGAAAGAATGGGAATTAAGAGCGCACAAAATCTTTTAAAGGGAATCAATGAAAGTAAATCGCGAGCTTTATGGAAATTAATTTTTGGTCTGGGAATTAGAAATGTCGGAGCGGGAGTTGCAAAACTTTTGGCAAATAATTTTGGAAGCATTGATAAATTAACAATTACAACTGTTGATGAGTTAATAAAAATAAATGGCGTTGGCCAACAGATAGCAGAAAGCATTGTAGAATATTTTCAAGATCCGCAATCCATTCATAAATCGAAAAATATTATTGTAAGATTAAAACTTGCTGGTATAAAAATGAACGAAGTTGTATCTATTAAAAATAATTTTTTACAAAATAAAACTTTTGTTGTAACTGGTACTTTGTCGTCGATGTCGCGCGAGGAAGCCATAAAAGAAATTGAATCACTTGGCGGAAAAGTTTCTTCAAGTGTCAGTGCAAAAACAAATTTTCTGGTTGTTGGCGCAGAGCCCGGCTCGAAGATTGAAAAGGCAAATAAGTTTGGTGTAAAAATTCTCGACGAGAAAAGTTTCATTACTTTTTTGCGAAAAGAGTAATTTACTGCTACATTTATCGCAATATGTTAAAAAATATTCAAAACCAGCTTGGTTTATTTTATTCTTACTTTCAATTTCACTCTTCAATTGAACCGATTGCTAATTTTACAAAATCATTTTCTTTTGCTAAAAACGCACTTGTTATTTTGCCCTTTATTCAAGAGGAATTTAACGCGTCCATAAAATTTACTGGTTCATTGCATAAAAAATTTTCCAGGAGAGCTTTGACTTTTGTCTATTCGGATATTTTACCACAAAATGATATTTTTACAAATTCAAATTTATTTCAATTGACAAAAGATAAAATAAATTTTTTACAGTTAACAAAACCTGCATCAATTTCAAATTTATTACATGAAAAGTTTGATGTTGTAATTGATTTAAATCGAACTTTGGTTTTACCTGCGGCTTATTTAACCAGATTATCGCATGCTGATTTTAAAATAAGTTTTTCAAAAAAACATGGCGACTTATTTTATAATTTTCAATTTAATGTTGCAAATACTTTGCCACTTGATATTCAATATCAAAATTTCTTTAACACTATCTCAATGTTCTAATGGGTTTCTCAACTATTGATTATATAATTGTCCTACTTTATTTAGTAGGTGTAACTTTTGCAGGATTTTACATCGGCAGAAAACAAAATACTTCGCGCGATTATTTTCTCGGCGGAAAAGAACTTAATTGGTGGCTTGTCGGATTTTCAATTGTTGCGAGCGAAACAAGTACACTTACTTTTATCAGCATCCCAGGGCTTGCTTACAAAAGCGATTTGCATTTTTTACAACTTGTCTTCGGATATTTTATTGGAAGACTTTTGGTGAGCATATTATTTATCCCAGCTTATTATAGTGGAAATTTGGATACTGCTTACGATTTTCTCGGCAAAAGATTTGGAACTTCTCTTCGCAAATTTACTTCGTCAGTTTTTATCGTAACAAGAGTTTTGGCAAGTGGCGTTAGACTTTTTGCAACTGCAATTCCTGTTCATTTAATTACTGGGCTCGATTACACTCAAAGTATTTTTATTATCGGAATTTTTACTTTGATTTATACTTACATCGGTGGATTAAAAGCAGTTGTTTCGATGGATGTTGTGCAAATGAGTATTTATCTTTTAGGCGCAATTGCATCGATGTATATTATTTTAGATAAACTACCAAACGGTTGGAATGATGTTTTATCATTTGCAAAATTAAATAGTTTAAATAAATTTGAAATTTTTAATCCTAACTTTGGAAATTCTTTTTGGGAATTCATCTCAACTCCTTACACAATAATTGGAGGAATTCTTGGCGGAACTTTTTTAACAATGGCTTCGCACGGAACCGATCAATTACTTGTGCAAAGACTTTTAGGATGTAAAACAAAATGGGATTCGCAACGCGCCTTGATGCTCGATGCAAGTTTTATCGTTTTACAATTTGCATTTTTCCTTATTTTAGGCCTTTGTTTATTCGCTTTTTATGGTGGAGTTCCTTTTTCCGAGTTAGGTTTAAAATCGTCCGATGAAATTTTTCCAAAATTTATTGTTGAAAATCTTCCAACCGGAATTTCTGGTTTGGTAATTGCTGGAGTGCTTGCATCGGCGATGGGAACACTTTCATCCGCAATTAGTTCGCTCGCCTCTTCAACTTATTTGGATTTATTTAAAACGAGTTCGTACGGAAAAAATATAAGTGATAAAAAAGAAATCTTTTGGTCAAAATTTTTTACACTCGTTTGGGGATTTGTTCTTATCGGCGGCGCAATGCTTTTTACAGATACAAAAAATCCCGTTGTTGAAATTGGATTAAAGATTGCTTCATTCACTTATGGTGGATTGTTGGGGACATTTTTTCTTGGGCTATTTTTTAAAAATACAAACGAGCGTGATGCATTTATTGGATTTATATTTGGAATTGTTGGAATGTCTCTTATAATTTACTTTACAAAAATTGATTACACTTGGCACACATTTATCGGAACAAGTATTACTTTAATAATCGGCAACTTATCATCACTAATATTTAGGAAATAAAATGGCAGAAAAATTAAAATCAAAAATTAATAACGAAAGTTTTATATCAGAAAAGTTTCAACACCCTGCGGCAATCCTCGTTATATTTTTATCGCTTATATTTTTTTTTAACGAAGTAGTTTTTGATGGAAGAGTTTTTATTTCTGGTGACTCGATGGCTTCAAAAAGTTTTGAGACTTTAGCAAACGATGCGAAAGATCAAAATATTTTTCCACTTTGGAACCCATATATTTTTTGCGGAATGCCCGGATACGCAAGTTTAACAATTAGTGGCGAAAGAACTTTTGACATCTCAGCTTACATTTTTGGTAAAACTTCTCACTGGTTTGGTTATTTAATGAATAACCCTGATTTGGGTTGGCAATTATTTTATTATTTTCTTTTTGGAATTGGGGTTTACTCGCTTGTTTTTTATAAATTGCAAAATAAACTTGCGGCGCTATTATCTTCGCTTGGCGTTTTACATTCCACATTTGTAATAATTTTAATTACTGTCGGGCACATGACAAAAATCCCGGTTATTGCTTTCTTCCCTTTTATACTTTTAATTTTAGAAAAACTCCGAATAAAATTTAATTTTGTTTTATCACTAATTTTAGTTTTGCTAATTCACTTTATGTATTTACCAGGTCACTTGCAAATGATTTTTTATGTTTACTTTGCAATCGGAATTTATTTCCTTTTTTATTTAATTCTCTCGGCATTCAAAAAAGAAATATTAACTGGCGTGTTTCGTGCTGGTTTAATTTTTTCTCTCGCTACGGGAATTTCTTTTGCGATGACGAGCGACCAATATCTTTCAATTTTGGAATATTCAAAATACTCAATTCGTGGAAGCGGCTCAATCGCCCTGCAAAATCAAGCTGATAATGCGTCCCAAACATCAACCCAAAGTGGCGGACTTGATTACGATTACGCTACAAGTTGGTCTTTCGACCCGACTGAGGTTTTGAGTTTTGTTGTGCCATCAATTTATGGTTTTGGTAATCACACTTACAAAGGGGCGCTTTCGCAAAATCAATCGATGCGACTAAATACTTATTTTGGTCCGCAGCCATTTACCGATGCGCCTCAATATATGGGAATTGCAATTTTGATTTTAGCGGCAATTGGTATTTGGCAAAATAGAAAAAATAGTTTTGTGCAATATTCAGTGATTTTAATTTTGATTTCGCTTTTAATTTCGTTTGGCAGAAATTCTATTTTTTATGATGCGATGTTTAATTACTTCCCATATTTTAACAAATTTAGAATCCCTTCGATGATTTTGATTTTAATCCAAATTATGATGCCGATACTTGCCGGTTATGGATTTAAATCTATTTTAGAAAATGATTTTGATGAGAAATGTAAAAAAAGATTTATGCAATTTTTTATTGCTTCGGCAATTTTGTTTTTTATCTCTTTTGTTGGGAAAGAAATTGTCATTTCCATTTATCAAACATTTTTTACCACACAAGATCTTTTAACAAAATTTCAAGGGGCTGACCAAAATACAATTCAGGCTTTTTACACTATAATATCCGAAATGGTTGCAACTGATGTGTTGGTTGCATTTTTGATTTCAACTTTTATTTTTGGCGGAATTTATTTTTATTTGAAAAATAATTTAAAGCAAACGCTTTTTACAATTATTATAATTGGAACTCTGATTTTAGATTTATGGCGAATCAATTACAAACCCTACGAAACTCATCCAAAACGAATTGCGCAACAAAATTTTTCAACTCCTCAATTTGTATCATTCCTAAAACAAGATACAACTTTATATCGAACTCTTGAATTTGAAAAAGGTCAACCTCCGTACAATAATTCTTTGGCTTACTGGCGAATACAAAGCGCGTATGGTTATCAAGGTGCAAAGATGAGACAGATTCAAGATATGTATGATGTTGTTGGAATTGGAAATCCTTTAATGTGGAGTTTGATGAATGTAAAATATATTATTTCGGATAAGCCAGACTCAAATCAATTTTTGCAAGTAATTCATCAAAGTGAAAAATTTATTTCTTTCAATCGAACAGCTTTACCAAGAGCATTTTTTGTAAATAGTTACAAAGTAAAAAGTGGAATTGAGATTTTAAATTCAATCAGAGATTTAAGTTTCAATCCAATTGATGTTGCATTTTTTATGGAAGAGCCAAATTTAAAAATTGAGCCTGCCACAATTGAAAATGAAGCAGATTTTACTAAATACGGAATTCAAGATTTTGAAATTAAAGTTAAGGCAAGCGGAAATAACCTTTTATTTATTAGCGAAACTTGGTATCCGAAAGGTTGGAAAGCGTATTTAGATGAAAATGAAATTCCAATTCACAGACTCAATTATATGTTTCGCGGTGTGGTTATTTCTAAAGGTGAACATATTTTAAAAATGAAATTTGAACCAGAGAATTTTTATTTGGGAAAAAATCTCAGTTTGTGGATTAACATAATAATAATTTTATTATTTGGATATTTTATTGCAAATTATTTTTTAAAGAAAAATAAATCGGTTTGAATAATCTTAAAAATATTTTAAAAAATACTACTCCGACTTTTAGAAATGCAATGTCAAATTTGACTTGGCTTTCTTTCGATAGAGTCGTTAGAACTATTGGCGCAGTTTTTGTAAATGTTATTATTACTCGCTACCTCGGACCAGAGAATTTTGGAATATTAAATTACGCAATTGCGTTTGCTGGAATATTTACACCAATTATTGGACTTGGGCTAAATGCAATTGTCATTCGCGATATTGTTAGAAATGTAGAAAATAAAGATGAGATACTTGGAACTGCATTTGTTTTGAGAAAATATGGTGGAGTCGTTGCGATTATATTTTCAGCGATTGGAATATTTTTAATCAAGCCTGATGATTATAGAATGCAAATTCTTGTAATCATCACTTCGATTGGTTTAGCGTTTCAAGCATTTGAGGTAATTGATTTTTGGTTTCAATCACAAGTCCAATCAAAATATACAGTTATTGCAAAAAATTTAGCATTTTTTATTATCGCAATTTTTAAAATTATTTTTGTATTGCTTAATGCGGATATTTTAGTTTTTATTATTTTAGGTTCAATTGAATTTGTAGTTGCGGCACTCGCACTTATTTACATGTATAAAAAATCGGGTAATACAATTCGTAAATGGAAATATTCCTCCGAACAAGCAAAATATTTTTTAGCAAGTTGCTGGCCAATAATAATATCTGACATTGCAGTTTTCGCTCAAATCAGAATTGATCAAATTATGATTGGGCATTTTTTATCAAATAAAGAACTTGGATTTTATGCCGCCGCGCAAAGACTTTCCGAGCCACTTGGTTTTATCCCGATGATAATTTTAACTTCCGTCTATCCTGTTTTTTTAAAAATAAAAGAAAAAAGTGAAAAGGAGTTTTATGAACGACTTACAAATTTATATCGGCTTATGTTTATTTTAACAATTTTAATTTGTTTGCCAATCTCATTTTTTAGTGAGGCAATTGTAAATTTACTTTACGGAAAAGAATTTCTATTTTCTGCTTCGATACTTTCCCTTTTAATTTGGACACGATTTTACGCTTTTTACGGTGTCGCGCGAAGTATCGTAATTTCTGCCGATAATCTTTTTACGCATACACTAATTAGTTCGAGTTGTGGAGTAACTGTAAATTTAATTTCTAATTATTTTTTAATTCCAAAAATTGGAATTGTTGGCGCAATTATTTCAACTCACTTAAGTTTTATTGTAACAATTTTTTTATTTGATGCATTTGCAAAAAAGACTCAGACAAATTTCAAAGCAATGATTTATGCAATGTTGACATTTTATAAATTTAAACTAAAATAATAATTTGGGTTACTGGAAAAATATATTGCCAAATAATATTTGGAAGCCACTTGAAAATATCCGAAGGGATTATTTCCCAAACAGAATGAAATCTTATTCTGGCGAAGGAGAGGATTTAATTCTTGCAAAATTATTTGATGGCAAAAAGAACGGATTTTATATTGATGTTGGTTGCTATCACCCGAAAATAAATTCAAATACTTATTATTTTTACAGAAAAGGTTGGAGTGGTATTAATATTGACGCTAACCCAGAAAGTATTTTAAAATTTAATAGATTTCGGAAACGAGATAAAAATATAAACGCAGGAATAAGTCAATCGCAAAATTGTTTGACATATTATCAATTTAGTGAATCTGCAGTAAATACATTTTCAAAAGAATTGTGCGATGAAAGAAAGAAAATATCTTGGTTAAAATTTATTGGCACAACAGAAATTAAAACTATATCGCTTGCTGAGGTTTTAAAAAAACAGAATATAAATACAGAAATAGATTTTTTTGATATTGATGTTGAAGGATTAGATTTAGAGGTTTTAAAATCAAACGATTGGGATTTGTTTAAACCAAATGTTATTTTAGTCGAAGATCAAAATACCGAAGCTAAATCGTTTGAGGAATTAGAAATTTTTAAATATTTATCACAAGTCAATTATAAATTAGTATCAAAAACATTCAGCACTTTAATCTTTGCACATAATAATTTTTTAAATAAAGTAAAATGAAAATAATAAAAAGTATCGTTTGGAAATTACTAAACACATTTAAGTTAGATGCAATAGTTGAACTCGCATTAAAAGTAAATTTTTTAAATCAAAAAGGTTGGTTTAAAAGTTACAATTTAAAACAATCAATCGATAAAAATGGCAATCCAATCCCATGGTGTACATATTCGTTTATTTCATTTATCGAAAATCGCTTATCAAAAAAAATGGATATTTTCGAATTTGGTTGTGGCAACTCAACAAAGTGGTTTGCAAAAAAAGTTAAATCAATAAAATCTGTCGAGCACGATAAAATTTGGTTCGAAAAAATAAAAAATCAAATTCCTACAAATGCAGTTATCATCTATAAAGAGTTGATTTATAAAGGTGATTATTCAAAGGAAGTTCTAACGGAAAAGAAAAAATATCATCTTATTTTTATTGATGGCCGAGATAGAAATAATTCGGTTTACAATTCGGTGAAAAAATTGACTCTTGATGGAGTGATTGTTTTTGATAATTCTCAATTGACCGAATACGATGAGGCGCTAAATTTTCTACAAAAAAATAATTTTAAGCGATTAGATTTTTGGGGGCAAATACCAATCGCGGCGCATGAAAATTGCACGACAATTTTTTATAAAACCAAAAATTGTTTGGGAATTTAAATGAAAGTTATTTTTACTTTTGGCGGACTTGCTCATTATTATAATCCTATTTTAAATCGATTAAATAAAATAAATGATATTGATTTGCATGTTTTGATTCCTGCCACAAAAAGTTCTTCAATTGGTGCTGGAGTTTTCGAGAAGACAGATAATGTTGAGTTTACTCTTCATCGCCTTGAAGAGAATAAAAGATTTTACGGAAAGAATTTTTTTCGTGGATTTATTCCATTTTTAGAAAGAGAAAAACCTGATGTTGTTGTAACGACTTGGCCTTATATTTTCGAGTTTGCATTTAATCCATTTCTCCGAGATTATTTTAGACGAAACAAAATAAAACTTATTGTTAAAGATATTCCATTTCAACTTCCAAGATTTAATAATATTTATAAATTTTATTGGAATGAAAATTTATACTCCGAAGAAAAAGGTGGATTGTATAAACCAACTATTTCTGGATTTTTTCGTTTCATAATTTATACATTCATTAGAAAAAGAGTTTATACTTTTGCTGATGCCCATGTTGATTACCTTGAAGAAGCAAAAGATATTTTACCAAGTTACGGGGTGGATAAAAATAAGATTTTTATTATTTACAATTCAATTGATACAAATAAATATTTTGAGATAAATAAAGAGGTGCAATTATTGCCCAATATTTTACCTGAAAATAAATTCAGAATAATTCATATTGGAAGACTTGTAAATTGGAAAAGGGTCGACTTAATTATTAAAGCTGTTTCAATAATTAAAAATGATTTGCCTGAAATTGAACTTATCGTTATCGGCGATGGTCCACAAAAAGATGAATTGGTCCAGTTAGCAAAATCATTAAATGTCCAAAATAATATTAATTTCATCGGTGGAGTTTATGACCCCAAAACAATTGGTCAATATTTAAAATCATCTTCAATTTATGTTTTGGCCGGAATGGGTGGTTTATCAATTAACGAAGCGATGAGCTTTGGCAAGTCGATTGTTTGTTCAGTTTGTGACGGCACAGAAAAAATATTAGTGCGTGATGGATTTAATGGAAAATATTTTAAAGCAGAAGATGAAATCGATTTAGCTGAAAAGCTAAATAATCTTCTATCAAATAATGAGTTGATTCAAGAAATGGGTCGCAATTCGCTTGAAATAATAAATAACGAAATCAATATTGATATTGTAATTAAAGGATATTTGGAGGCTTTTTCATTTGTTACGAATAAAAATTATACTTAATAAATTATGTCTGAAATTGATAATCCTAAAATAAACGATAATCGGAATTACAATTATTCTTCTTTTGAATTTAATGAACGAGCGGAATATAAATTAATTTCTGAGATGGTCGAGAATAATTCTAAAATAATTGATCTCGGTTGTGGCAACGGTGCTTTAATTGCAAAATTAATTAAGGAGAATAATGTTTCAGCAAAAGGAATTGAACTTTCTCCAAGCGGGATTACGATTTGTAAAGAAAAAGGATTAAATGTTTTTGAATGGAGAATTGATGAAAAACTCCCATTTGCCGATAATGAATTTGATTATGCAATTTGTAATGTTACAATTCAAATGGTAATGTATCCAGAAGTTTTACTTTCCGAAATGAAACGAGTTGCAAAATATCAAATTGTTTCTTTCCCTAATTTTGGATTTTATAAAAACCGAATCGATTTACTTTTTAATGGAAGAATGCCAAAACCAACTTTGTTTAGTTACAATTGGTACAACACTGGTCATATTCATCAACTTTCTCTAAAAGATTTTGAAGAGTTGGTAAATAATATTGGTGGATTAAAAATTAAACATATTGAAATGTTGAAACCGAAAAATAATCTTAAATGGTTTTTTATAAAATTATTTCCTAATTTATTTCAAGTATTATTTGTCTGTTTATTGGAGAAAAAGTAATGAAGTTATTCGATTTAATATTTTCATTGCCAGAATTAAAAAACCAACCTCCAGTTTTAATTGATATTGGTGCATCAGAAAAGATTAACCCAAAATGGAAATCAATTGCGAAATATTCTATTTGTGTTGCCTTCGATGGCGATACAAGAGATTTTTCAATTGATGAGAATTCAAATTCTGGTTTTTTAAAGAAATTCGTATTTAATACTTTAGTTGTCGAAAATAATGAGCCATCAACTAAATTTTATTTAACCAAAAATCCATATTGCTCCAGCACTTTAAAACCAAGTCAAGATGCGCTTAATGTTTGGTCATTTTCTGAGAAGTTTATTATTGAAAAAGAAATCATGCTCAACTCTACTTCTCTTTCAAGTGCGCTTGCGAAAATAAATATAAATTATATTGATTGGTTTAAAAGCGACTCTCAGGGAATTGATTTGAGAATTTTTAACAGTCTCGAATCAAGAATAAATAAAAACATAATTGTTGCTGAGTTTAAGCCCGGTTTTATTGATGCGTATTTTGGCGAAGATAAACTTTATACTTTGCTTCAATCAATGGAAAATAATAATTTTTGGATTTCCGCCGCAGAAATTAAGGGCTCTTCGCGGATTACACAATGCCAAATTGATAGTTTAACTAAATCAAAATTTCACCAAAAAATAATTTCTTTTTCCCAATCTATAAATCCTGGTTGGATTGAGTTGACATATTTTAATTCTTTTGAAAATATTTCCACGAAAAGAGAATTATTGTTGGGATGGGTTTTTGCAACAATAGAAAAACAATATGGCTTTGCTCATAAACTTGCGGAGATAGGTTTTGAGAAATATTCCGAAGATATATTTTTGAAAATGAAAAGGCATTCTTCTTTTAAAATTAAATATTCAGTTTTAAATAAAAACTTATTGAATGCCATTATATTAAAAATTAATAATTTATTTTCAAAATAAATTAAATGAACTTCTGCACACTTTTCGATTCTAATTATTTATCTCGTGGTTTGGCAATGTATTATTCTCTTGAAAAAGTCTGCGACGATTTTCATCTTTATATATTTGCTTTCGATTCAAAAGCGGAAAGTATTTTAATACAATTAAATCTAAAACACGCCACTATAATTTCCTTAAATGATTTTGAAGATGCTGATCTTTTGAAAGTAAAATCAACTCGTACAATTGCAGAATATTGCTGGACATCAACTTCATCAACAATTCTTTATGCAATTGAAAAATATAATTTGCCATATTGCACCTATCTCGATGCTGATTTATTTTTTTATTCATCTCCAAAACCAATTTTTGAAGAAATGGGCGATGCATCAATTCTTTTAACTGAGCATCGTTACACAAAACGATACGACAAATCTCGCAAAAGTGGAAAGTATTGCGTTCAGTTCATCACTTTTAAAAATAATGAATTTGGATTGAAAGCGCTAAAATGGTGGCGAGATCAATGCATTAATTGGTGCTACAATAGAATTGAAGATGGAAAATTCGGCGACCAAAAATATTTAGATGATTGGACAACTCGTTTTGAAGGAGTTCATGTTTTAGGAAATCTTGGCGCAGGTGTTGCCGCATGGAATGTTCAACAATATAATTTCAATTACGAAAATGATAAATTGTTTTTAAAAGAAATATCTACTCAAAATAAATTCCAAATGATATTTTATCATTTTCATTATTTGCGATTTTATAAAAATAATAAAATAGAGCTTGGCAGAAGAACTTTATCTAATGATGTTTTAAATTTATTTTATCGTCCATATATTTTGGAACTCGATAAAATTAAGAATTCCCTATTAAAATATGATTCAAATCTCGATTCGCATGGGGCTTCAATTGAACCTCAAAGTTTAAAAACACCATTTTTGTTTTTGTTTCGCAAGCTTCTTGGCATTTATAATATTTACCAAAAAGAAAAATTCTTATCTTGACGCATGGCAAATTTAATTATACTCACAACTCACTCCGATAAACGAGGAAATTTAACTGTAATAGAAAAAGAAATTCCATTCGCAATTAAAAGATTTTTTTATATCTATGGTGTTGATGATTCAGTTCGAGGCGGACATCGACATCACAAAACAATTCAAGCCGCAATTTGCGTTCATGGAAGTTGTATCGTCTCAAGTAACGATGGTGAGACAAAAAATGATTTCGCTCTTGACCATCCAAATAAATGTTTGATTTTGCAACCTAATGATTTTCATACAATGCATCATTTTACTCCCGATGCAGTGTTGCTTGTAATTGCTTCCGAAGAATTTAACCAGACAGATTATATTTATGAGCCATACAAAAATTGAATACGAAAATCTCGCAAAAGTAAATTCTCCTTTCGTTAATGAATTTACAAAGTCATTTAATTCAACAGTCCAAAAAGGTTGGTTTATTCTTGGTGATGGAGTAAAATCTTTTGAAAATGATTTTGCAAATTATATCGGAACGAAATATGCAGTTGGTGTTGCAAACGGACTTGAAGCATTATTGCTTTCGCTTAAATCTTTAAATTTTTCTGATAAATCTGAAATCATTGTTCCATCAAATACTTACATCGCAACAATTTTAGCAATTCTCCAAGCAGGGCATATTCCAGTTTTAGTTGAACCAAATATTGAAACTTACAACATTGATGCTGATAAAATTGAAGATGCAATCACAAAAAATACAAAAGCAATTATGGTTGTTCATCTTTACGGTAAATCTTGTGAGATGGATAAAATTTGTTTAATCGCAAATAAATATAATTTGCACTTAATTGAAGATTGTGCACAATCGCACGGATCTAAATTTAAAAATCAAACTACTGGAACTTTTGGTATTGGCGCTTTTAGTTTTTATCCAACAAAAAATCTTGGCGCACTCGGTGATGCTGGTGGAGTTACAACTAACGACGAGGAAATTGCAAATACAATTCGCAAACTCAGAAATTATGGTTCTGAAAAAAAATATTATAACGACTTAATCGGGCACAATTCCAGATTGGACGAGATTCAAGCGGAATTTCTTTCAATCAAATTAAAATCGCTTGATAAAATTACAAAACATAAAAGAAGTTTGGCGCAAATTTATCAAAATAATTTAAAAAGTGGTTTTATAAAACCTCAATATCACCCTGATTATTATGATGTTTTTCACATTTACAATATTCGTCATCCCAAACGAGATGCGCTAAAAGAATTTTTGTTGAAAAATGAAATTACAACTGAAATTCATTATCCTGTTGCGCTGCATAAACAAATTGCGATGCGTGGAATTTTAGATGCAAAAGATTTTCCAATCTCAACTGAAATCCACAACACAACTTTGAGTTTGCCAATTTCTTCTTTTCACAACGAGAGTGATATTAGGCGAGTTATTGAAGTGATGAATAAATTTTAAAGATTCGATTTAATTATTTTAGCAAACTCTTCTGCAATTTTAGATCTATTATATTTCCGCGAAAAAGAATTATTTGGCTTGATATTTTTTAATTTTTTGAAAATATCATTTTTATCGTAATTATATGGGAGTTGAATTCCTGAATTTCCTTCGTTTAAAATATCCTGTACTTCGTAGTTTTCATCATTGAAAGCAATAATTTTTTTTCCTGTTCGCAAATATTCAAACAATTTTCCTGGAGTGTGCCTTGGCTCGGAAGCGCAAACAAACAAATAGTCGGCACTCATCATTTCTTCCAAAACATTTTTATAAGGGATAAATCCAACAAAGTTAGTAATATTTTCTAATCCGTAATCTTTAATCGATTGGCGAATTGCTGGGGAAACAGTACCAACAAATCTCAATCTGAATTTTGTTCCTTTATCAATTTCGCTTTTAATATTTTTCCATAATGCAATAGGATTTTGGTAATCAAAAATATTGCCAGCATGCAATATTATTTTTTCTTCTCTTGCATTATTTATAATATTTAATCTTTCAAAATCTTCTTCATTAAATCCCCAATAAAGCACTGAAGATTTATTTTTTACGAAATCATATTTATTAGAGAAATCATTTTGAGTAGTTTTGGTAACAAAAATAATATGACGGGAATTATCTAAAACAGTTTTTTCAAAATAATTATCTAAGCAAAGTGTAGCCTTGCTTCGTTTAAATCCTTTGTAATAAGCAATATCAGTCCATGGGTCAATTAAAACAGGAATGTGCGGAATAGAATATTTTTTAGAAAGCGACTTACCAATTAAATGTGAACTATGTGGTGGACCAACTGAGACAACCGCGTCATATTTATTTTCTTTGTAAATAAATTTTCCTTTTCGCATTGCGCTAAAATACCAACCAACTCTCGCATCGGGAATAAATAAATTCATTCTAATCCAAAGAGAAATTTTGTGAGCAAAAGATTTATTTTCTTTTGAAATCACCTCCGATGAAACGAGCGGCTCATCAATTCTTTTACCAATAAATTTTTTGTAAATTGAAAAAGGATCAAGCGAATTTGATTTATATATTTTTAGTTTTTCGTCAATTAAACACAATAAACTCGCATCTTTTTGCGAAAATCTATCTTCGTTAATTGTTAAAACTACTGGCTCCAAATCAAATTTGGGAAAATTTTTTATCATCGCCAATGGCCAGTGAAGCGATGCGCGCCCCGACGGTGGCCAATAATATGTTACAAATAAAATTCGCATAACTAAATATAAGAATGATTCTTGAATTATTTGAGACTTCTATCTATTATGCGAAAGAAATTTAAAAGGAAATTTAGTGGACAAATTTGTAATTGAAGGTAGTAAAAAATTAAACGGTTCAGTTGTAATTAGCGGAGCAAAAAATGCTACGCTTGCACTTATGCCAGCTACACTTTTGGCAAGTGGAAAATACGAACTTTATAATTCTCCAAACCTGCACGATGTTGTTACGATGTCAAAGTTACTTGAGTCGATGGGAGTTGCGATTGAAAGATTTGGCGACACACTTTTGATGAATACTTTTCGTGTAAATAAATTTGAAGCGCCTTACGAACATGTAAAAAAAATGCGCGCGTCAATTTATGTTTTAGCTCCGCTTGTTGCGAGATATGGTCAAGCAAAAGTTTCACTTCCTGGTGGATGTGCTTGGGGACCTCGTCCTGTAAATTTACATATTGAGGCGTTAAAAAAACTTGGAGCAAATATTGAAATCGATCGCGGATATATTATTGCAAAGGCAAAACAATTAAAGGGAACGAAAATAAAATTTGATGTTTCAAGTGTTGGTGCGACTGGCAATACTTTGATGGCGGCAGTTTTAGCAAAAGGAAATACAAAAATTGAAAATGCCGCAATGGAACCTGAAATTACAAATTTAGCTAAAATGCTTGTTTCGATGGGAGCAAAAATTAACGGAATAAATTCGCCAACTCTTGAAATTGAGGGCGTCGATCATCTTAATCCAACTTTTGTTGATACAATCCCAGATAGAATTGAAGCAGGAACTTTTTTAATTGCTACTGCGCTTTGCGGTGGTAAGGTTACAATTAATAATTGCGAACCAAAACATTTAACTTCGCTACTTAAAATTTTAAAAAAATCTGGATCGAAAATTAAAATTGAAAACAATTCTATTTCTATTTCATCAAATGGAAAAATAAAACCTGTTAGCATTGAAACAGAAATTTATCCTGGCTTCCCAACTGATATGCAAGCGCAATGGATTACTTTGATGTCTCTTGCAAATGGGAAATCAAAAATTACTGACTCAATCTACACCGACCGTTTCAATCATGTGCCAGAACTTGTCCGACTTGGCGCTAATATCAAAATGAAAAATAATATTGCGAGCATTACTGGCGTAAAATTTTTAACTGGGACAAAAATTATGTCGACTGATTTGCGCGCAAGTGCCGCGCTTGTTTTGGCAGGCTTAGTTTCGCATGGAAATACGGAGGTTTTACGCGTTTATCATTTAGATAGAGGTTACGAGGTTTTTGAGAAAAAATTACAATCGCTCGGTGCAAAAATTGAAAGAGTTAGTTACAAAGAATTTTAAATATATTTTATTTTAATTTTTTTTTCAAAACTTTAATCATCTCATCGTGAACTAATCCATTTGTTGCGAGTGAACTTTGTTGAAAAGAATTTGCTCTTTCATTTTTGAAATTTGTTACTTTACCACCGGCTTCTTCCACTAATAATATTCCAGCCGATTTATCCCACGGATTTAAAAATACTTCCCAATAACCATCAAATCTTCCTGCCGCAACATAAGCAAAATCAATTGCCGCAGATCCAAGCCGACGAACTCCGCGTGCTCTTGGTAAGAAATTTACAAAATGCTCAATCACTCGTCCCGGATTTTCTTTTATATTATATGGGAAACCAGTAACAACTAAACTGTCAATTAATTTTTTTGTTTTCGAAACGAATATTTGTTTTGAATTTAAAAAAGCTCCTTTGCCACGCTCGGCATAAAACAATTCATCAGTCATTGGATTGAATATTACTCCAGCAATAATTTCTTTTTCAAATTCAATTCCGATTGAAACGCAAAATAAAGGTAAGCCATGCGCAAAATTTGTTGTTCCATCAATCGGATCAATAATCCAACGATAAGGTGATATTTTTTTTAGTGCGCCACTCTCCTCTGTTAAAATATCGTGTGATGGATAAGTATCGCGTATGATTGATATTATTTTTTTTTCACAAAGCTTATCCACTTCAGTAACAAGATTGGTTTCCTGACCAAATTTCTTTTCAATATTTTTTGGTTTCCCTGATTTAGATTTTTGAATTTTACCAGCCTCAAGCGCGGCATCGATTGCTACTTTTAATATTTGTGATTTCATATTTACAATTTACGATTTTATGACTAAAGATTCTCGCAATTATTATTATATTCGAAAGATGAATAAAGAATTGTTAAACAAACTATTTTCTTTCTCGACAAATAAAATTTCGGACTGGGAAAATAATTGGAATAAATTTGAGTACAATCCAATTTCAATGCCGAGTGAAAGTAATATTTTATCTACACTCGAAGAACTTTCAGTTCGGCTAAAAAACAATTATCCATTTTTTCACCCGCGTTACTTGGGCCAAATGACGACATCTCCGCACCCAATTGCAATTGCAAGTTATGTGATGGCAATGTTAATTAATCCAAATAACCATGCTCGAGATGGTGGACCTGCTACAGCTGAACTTGAATTTGAAGCAGTGAGTAAAATTGCAAAAATGTTTGGCTATAAAAATCATTTGGGGCATTTAACTTCAAGTGGAACAATTGCAAACCTTGAGGCACTTTGGATTAGTCGAGAAATTCATCCAAATAAATGTATTGCATTTTCCGAGGCAAGTCATTACACACATCAACGAATGTGTCAAGTCCTTGGCGTAAAATATATTGTAATAAAAAATAATTCCTTTGGTAGAATTGATTTAAACGATTTGGAAACTAAATTAAAGAAAAATAATATTGGCACTTTGGTCGTAAATGTTGGAACGACTTCAATCGGTGCAGTTGATGAGATTGATAAAATATTTCCACTTTGCAATAAATATGGAGTTAGAATTCATGCAGATGCCGCGTACGGAGGTTTTTTTATTTTGTGCGCAAATAAAAATACTCCATCTGTAAATCCTTTGCCATTTAAATTTTTAAACAAGTGCGATAGCATAGTTGTTGATCCACATAAAAAAGGATTGCAACCGTATGGATGCGGTTGTGTGATTTTTAAAAATCCAATTGTTGGAAAATTTTATAAACACAATTCTCCTTATACATATTTCACTTCTGATAAATTACATTTGGGGGAGATAAGTTTGGAATGTTCAAAATCTGGTGCAAGTGCGGCGGCACTTTGGGCAACTTTAAAATTATTTCCACTTGAATCTGAATCTGGGCTTGGAAGTTTTTTAAATTCTACAAGAGAAAGTGCAATTAAATATTCAATTTTAATTAAAAAGAAGAATATATTTTTAGAATCTTACTCACCAGATTTAGATATAGTTACTTATTTTAAAAATCAAAAAGATAAAAAGATTTCTACAATTTCAAAATCAAGTAAAAGAATATTTAAAGTAGCGATGAGTAAAAAAGTAGCTCCACTTTTTCTGGCGTTACTTGAAACAAAATCTGCTGATTTAAAATTTAAATATCCAAATCTTACGGTAAACCTACCAAAAGCTACTGTTTTAAGGACTGTTTTTATGAAGCCCGAACATTTAGATTTTGTTGAAACTTTCGTTTCTGAACTTGAAAATCTTACTTAATTAAAATCAATTTCTTTGTTTCGGTGAATCCACCTGATTGAATTTTGTAAAAATATGTGCCCGATTGAAATTTTACACCATTCCATTTAATTTTATGATTTCCGACTTCAACTTTTCCATTAATTAAAGTTTCAACTTTTCTTCCTAAAACATCAAATACTGAAATATTAACATTCGAAGTAAATGGAATTGAAAACTTTATAGTGGTAGTTGGATTAAAAGGATTTGGATAATTCTGTTCAAGTAAATATTTTTCAGGAATAATATTATCTTCTATTACATCTGTAAGTTGATCAGAAATCCATAAATCATCTATTACACTTTCAACAACTGATGATGGACCACCATCAACTGCAATGAATCTTATTTGCATTGTTGGTGTAATATTAACAAAATCATTTAATTTTATTTTGCTTTCAATCCAACTATTTGCTCGAGATGAAATTACTTCAATTGTTTTCCAAGTTATTCCATTATCATTTGTTATTTGAGTAATTAAACTATCTTCTCCAATATTATTTGATGAAGTAAAAAACCATCTCCAGTATTTTACAAAAATGTTTTGTGTATAATCTTTTGGGAAAAATGTTGGAGAAGTAATTGTAGTTCTTCCATCAACATTTTGTGTTGATGTTCCGCTTTGTCCTCCGGTAACAAGCGCCATTACACCACTACTTGTATGGTTTGTTGGCTGAGCTTGTAAACCTAAAAATGAATATGCAACTGCACGGCTTCTCGCCCAAATTCCATAAAACCCAGAATCTTTCTGATTACCAACTGTCCATCCTAAATCGTACTCAAAATTATCATAAAATTTTGGAGTCAGTTTGAATTGAATATTGTTATCACTATTTGTAATAATTTTTTTCGAAACTGAATCTGGTAAATATCCAAAAATTCCTGTTGCAACAAATGTGTAAGTTGTATCTCCTAATAAATAACCAAAATTAAAAATTCCGAGTGAGTCGGTTTGTACAGATAAATTTGTTTTTGAAATTCGAACAGGGAATTTTTTTATTGGCTCATTCGTAACTGAATTTATTATTTTTCCATTAACAAGCCCAACCGGCAATGATTTCATTTTTATCTCAATTTTTTTTAAAGAATCATAACTTAATATAATTTTTTTTGTAAGCAATAAATACCCACTTAAATAAGTACTTTTTGATAGTCTCAATGTTACGGTATCTTTTAAATATCCAATGCCAACTTCACCTTTTATGTTTGAAGTAAATACATTTCCATTTTCGAGCAATTCAACTCGCACATCGCTAATTGGTAGATTTGTTACAGAATCAGTTAAAGTAATTATTCCTCTTGCCGCTTTAATTTGAGCAGAATTAAATTCTACAACAGTCAAACCTGATGTCATATCTGAAATTAAAACTTTATTCGAATTGAAATATGGAAATGCTCCCCATGCTCCAACATAATTATTTGCACTTCCAGGATATGTATCGTATGAAGCAACTTCAACTGGAACCGTAGGATTAGTTAAGTCAACAATTCTTAATCCTTCAGAATAATGTGCGATGTATGCGTAGTTACCTTTTACATGTGCATTGTGAATTATTGTTTGCGGCTTTGCATGATAAGTTGAAACAAGTTGAATATTATTTATATCTGTTTTATCCCAAATGCGCATAATATTTTGCGAACCAATTTCATCAGTCGTTAAAACATATTTTCCATCAATTGTCATATCGGTGTTGTGCGTTCCTGCGCCAGAATATGAAACAAGTTTTATTCTTTTCATGTTTGATTTATTCGTTGCATCTATAATATCAAGCCCTTGTCCATAAATTCCTGCCGCGTAAATTGTATCATTATAAATTGAACAATCGTGCACATAAAGATTTTGATATTCGCCAAGCGCAATAGGATTTATTGGATTAGTCAAATCAAGTACAATAATTCCACCAATGCCTGGTTTCGATCCATTTAAGTAAAGATATTTTCCTTCGATAGAAACTGTATGATTTGTTGTAACATTTCTTCCATTTATATTTGGTTGAAAAGTATTTACAAGTTTTGTGGAGTCAGGTTTTGTTAAATCAATTATTTGAAGTCCCGCTCCATTTCCGCTACCTTCAGTTACTACATACGCATAATTTTTATAAACTTTCATTTCTCTCCATAAAGAATTTGGTCCCGGAATAAATGAAACCTCTTTGATTGGTTTTTCAGTAATATCAATAATTGAAGTTCCCGTGTAGCATCCAAGAATTGCATATTCGCGACCGTTCGGTGCGGTATAACCGTAGCAACTGGAGTAATCGCTTGAACCTCTTCCAGCAAAAACGCCATAAAGTGTTGTATTTACAGCCTGAGAATGCAGTTGTGAAAAAACAAGTAAAGAAAATAGAAATATTTTTTTCATAGTAATCCGTGTTTATTTAATTAAATGTAATGTTTTTATTTTTGATTGAAATGTATTGTTGTTTGATTTTGCTATAATTTTATAGAAATAAACGCCGGAGTTTATTTCTCTGTTACTAAAAATAAAACTATTTTCCCCTTTTTCATAATTTCCAAGTGGTTTTGCTAAAATATTTTGTCCTAAAATATTATAGAGATGAAATATTATTTCAGATTTTTCTGTTAAATGAAAATTAATTTTTGTTTGGCTGTTAAAAGGATTTGGATAATTTTGAGTAACAATATAATTATTTACAATTTCAGAATTATTTTTCATTTCAGATATTATTTTCTGATTTTGAAAATAATATATTCCACCCTTTACCGAGCCAATAAATAAATCTACATCTCCATCGTTATCTATATCGCATAAATTGGATTTTGCAGAGTATTGTGTAAAGTATTGATGATCATAATATTTATTTATTAAATTATTAAGATTTACATTTCGTGGATAGATTGTAATTGAATCGAAAACTGATTTTGTATATGTAAATTGTAAATTATTATTACTTGAAGTATTTAGAAATAAAAGTAATTTGCCATTTCCTGTTGTTATTATTAAATCAATTTTTCCATCTTCATTCCAGTCCGCGCTTGAGGGTGAAACTGAGTAAGTCAGACTAAGCGTATCAAGTGAAAATGTTTTTCGTTCATATTTGGGATTAGTTAAACTACCAATGTTTTGAAAATAAAATAATTTACCAGCGCTACTTCCAACTAAAATATCTAAAAGATTATCTTTGTTTAAATCAACAATTAAAGGAGCACTTTCCTGTCCAACATCAAGCGTATCAAGTTGAAAGTTAATTTTTACAAACTCAACTTGCGGAGTGGTTCTAATTTGATACGACAGCAAAGTGCCAAAATAATTTCCGATGATTAATTCCGCAATACCATCATTATTTAAATCGCCAACTGTGGGAATTGTATAATATGTTGAAGGAAGATGAAGTTTTAAATTACTTTCAAAAATAAATTGTGGAAGTGATTTAGTACCAATATTTTTTAAATAATTAATAGAGCCATCCTCCGCGCCGAGTAAAAAATCGAAATCGCCATCATTATCAATGTCAAACGAGATAGGGGTGCAACGAGAGCCAACATCAATCATCTGCAAAAATTCTTTTGTTACCAATTCGTAAGATGGATTTTTATTTGTTTGAGTATTTCGATAATAAATAAAAGATTCGGAGTTTTGCGTTGGGAACAATGCCCCAACCATTAAATCTTTTTTACCATCACTATTAATATCAACATGCTGAACATGATTGAAACCCATTGTTTGAATTGAATCTGGCTTAGGATAGGTTGAATCGCTTAAAATAATTTTAGGATTTGTTGTCGTTCCAATATTTTTTAAATAGTAGAGACTTTTGTTAAAATAATCTCCCCAAAATAAATCAAGTGTTGAATTTGAATCTGCGTCGTAAAATTCTAATGCGCTTGCCCCATGTTTTATTTGATTTGATTTATTTACAGCAGGTCCTTGTAAATTAATATCTTGAAACTTGTCCGTAATATATTTGAATTTGTAATTTTGTGCAGTCCCTATATTTTGATAAAAAGTAATTTGCCCAGCAGAGCTACCTGTAAAAAAATCATAATCTTTATCTCCATCAATATCTGCAAAAGTTGGCATGCTGAATGGTTCGCTTTTTAAAGTATTTCCGAGTGTATCTTTTAAAATTGTCCAAAGAGTTTCAAATTTTGGATTAGACCGTGTTCCTATATTTTTAAAAAGTAAAACATCAGCAAGGCTTGAATTTGTAATAAAATCGTAATCGTTATCAGAGTCAATATCGCAAAGCGCAAACCAAGTCCCAATAATTAAACCGAAATTATTATTTTCATTTAGCACAAATTTATTATTTTTGAATTCGTAATAAATCAAATGCATTTCTTTATCAACCATAAATAAATCTTCATCTCCATCGTAATCTAAATCGCAAAATTGAAAACGAGGATTATCAATTCCACCTGCAAATCCGTTTGGTAGATTTTGGTAAGTAAAACCGATTGCGTGAGGTTTGTAAACAAGTGGCTGGGAAATTAATAGAAAAGGGAAAACTAAAATTAAAGCTAAACGAAACATTTAAAAATTATTTTTTAAATAATTCAGAGATTTTATTATTTGCTCCACTTCAACGCCAAATGGCATTGAAACTTTGCCAACAGCAAGTGGCAACGCAAACCTGATTTTAGAATCTTTAACTTTTTTATCACGGCTCATTACTTCAAGTAATGAATTATTTTTAATTTTTAATTTTGATATTTTAGGAATTGGAATTTTTTTAATTAAACTGGTAATTACCTTAAACTCATTTTCAGCAAGCATTTTCAGCTCTTTTGCGATAAATGCCTCGCCAGCCAGCCCTAATAAAATCGCTTCGCCGTGCTTCCAATATTTATAATTTCCACATTTTTCTAACGCATGACCAATTGTATGCCCACAATTTAAAATTGCTCGAAGATTATTTTCTCTCTCATCTTTTTCAACAACTTGGCTTTTTATTTTTACTGAACTATAAATAATTTCATCTAAATTTATTTTTTGCGCAAGAATATCATTTAGATTTATTTCGATAAAATTAAATATTTTTTTGTCTTTGATTATTCCATATTTGATAATCTCAGCAAGTCCGCAAATTATTTCTCTCTTTGGTAATGATTTCAAAAACTCCGTATCGCACAAAACAAATTGTGGATGATAAAATGAGCCGATTAAATTCTTTCCAAGATTATGATTCACTCCTACTTTTCCACCAATTGCGCTATCAACCTGAGCAAGAAGTGTAGTTGGAATTTGCGCAAACTTCACTCCTCTTAAATATGTTGATGCAACAAATCCACTTAAATCTCCGACAACTCCACCACCTAAAGACATTATTACAGAATTTCTGCTAACTTTATTTTTAATTAAATCCGTGTAAATGGAGTCCGCTCTCGAAAGTGATTTTTCTTTTTCACCAATTCCAATTTCAATAGTTAAAATATTATTAAAACCATATTTATTTAAATTATTTTTTAAACTATTTAAATATTTTCGCGCTACAATTTTATCTGTAACAATAACTATCTTTTCATTTTTATTTGTGCTATTTAATAATTTACCCATTTCCGAAATTATTCCACTACCAATGTAAATTGGATAATTTAAATGCTTCAACTTAATTTGCACTTTTCTCATTGCTAAATATGTTTTAATTCTTTTATAATTGTATCAACTGTTTTTCCAACTGGAGTTTTATCAGTTTCTATTTCCAAGTCAGCCATCTCGTAATATTTTTTTCGCTTGCTTATCAGTTCATCTATCCGTGTTAATAGTTCATCTGGCGAAAGTTTTTCATTTTTATCATTTAATATTAAAGGCCTATCGGTTTTATTCCTCAATCTTTTTGATAAACTTTCAGGATTTGTCTTTAAGTAAATAAGTATTCCGTTTTGTTTTATTAAAGATAAAATATTTTTGGAACGAATCGAACCTCCGCCAAGTGCTACAACAATATTTTTCAATTTCGAAATTTCAGAAATTATCTCTTCCTCGTAAATCCTAAACTGGCTCTCTCTTTCATCTTCAAAAATTTGCCGTACTGTTTTACCCTTTATTTTCAATATGTATTTGTCTAAATCAATAAATCCGTACCCAAGTACATTTGCCAATATTGGTCCGATTGTGCTTTTACCACTTGCCATAAAACCACAAAGAAAAATATTTTCTTTTTTATTTTTCATTTCGATTAGAAAAAAATTCCCAACCATTTGGTCGGGAATTTTATTTTTACCTCATTAAATTATTATCTATAAAACAAAGCTCGGTTGTCTTCAATATCTGCATCTTTCTTCAACGCTTCTATCCAATCAGTTACCATTCTCTGCTTTTTTTCCTGTAACATACTTGATGATAAAATATCTTTTTGAATTTTAAACGCTGCAGAATCAAAAGGAGTTCTACTTAAAACTTTAACTAAATAACATCCTCGTTCGCCAACAACAATGTTTGAAATTTTTCCAAGTTCGGTAGTTCGCGCAACATAAGCAACACTTGCTTCGCGCCCAAGATTTGGAATAAATCCGCTTGATGTAAAATTACCAGTAGTTTGTACAACTATATTTCCATCAAATGTTAAAAGTTTTGATAACGATGTATCTTGATTTAATTTTTCTCTTATATTTTTTGTAATGACTTTTGTCTTTTCTAATTTCTTTTGAAAAGAAACTCGCGGAGTGATTTCAGTTTTCACTTGCTCAAATGGTCTGACGCCTGCTTCAATCGCTTCTGAAATTTTAAAAACAATTATTCCATTTTGCGTATTGTAAGCATCACTAACATCTCCAACATCATTTTTAAATGAAAAGCGATTGATTGATTCCATCATTCCAATTCCGGGAACAAATCCTTTCTCTTCAAAATTTCCTGTTTCTTGAATAGTTAGTCCAAGCGATTTTGCTTCTTCCTCAAATTCACCTTTTTTTGCTAAGTAAGAAAAATCCAACGCTCGTTGATACGCTTCATCAATAGTTTGACTTGAAGTTTTAACTGGCAATATAATGCTAACAATTTTTAATTCGCGATTATCTCGTTCTTCAATTTTAATTATGTGATATCCAAATTGTGTTTTAATCGGTCCAACAATTTGCCCTACTTTTCCATTCATAGCCGCAGATTCAAATTCTTTAACCATTCTACCTTTTCCAAACCAACCCAAATCGCCACCACTTTGATTTGCGCCAGGTTCAGTTGAATATTTTTTTGCAAGTTCAGAGAAGTTTTCCCCTTTGTTTGCACGGGTTAAAATCTCTTTTGCTTGTTTTTGACCATCGGGATTATCTGCAAAAAGTATATGTCGCGCCTTAACAAAAAAATCAGTTGATTTATTTTCTCCTAAAATTTTTATTAAATGAAATCCGTCAAAATCTTTTACTGGTCCAACAATTTGTCCAACTTTTGCGGAAAAAATTGCTTTTTCTTTTTCAGGCATCATCTCGCCATGTTTCGCGCTAACTTCTCCACTTGGTTTTTCCATGTACGATTTTTGCAACTCTAAAAAATCAATTCCTGCTTCGGCTTGTTTTTTTACTGCTTCAAGCTCTTGCATAACTTGTATCGAATCTTTATTTGTTGGCTGTGTGCCAAATAAAATATATTTCAATTTACGAGTTGCATTTATTTTAAATTCTGTTTGATGGTCGTAAAAATATTTTTTTAAATCTTCATCGCTGATAGTTGCATCAGCATCTTTTACAAAACGATTTGGATCAAATAAAGCATATTCAATATTCATAGAAATATTTTGATCGCCAAAGCGTTGCAAAACTTCGCCCGGTGTTACACGAACAGTTGCAAGCACGATGCTTTGAACTTTTTCAAACAATCGTTGTTGGCGTAAATTCTTTTCAACTTCAACCCAAATATCTTTATTGCGTTGATCGTTTAGCGCACTTTCGTAAGATGTGCGATTAAATTTTCCGAGCGAATCACGAAATTGTTGCATTAAAAATTCTGGTGGATTTGCACCACGAACCCAATCAACAACTTCTTGGTCTGTAACCGAAATGCCAAGTCGTTCGGCTTCTTTTTCCAACAAAAATTGAGTTACAAAATTATTCCAAACTTGTTCACGAATTTGCCTAATTGTGTTTTCGTTCGGCTCAGTTCCTGATTGCTGTTTTTGTGATTCAATTTGTTTTTGAACCATCTCAGAAAATTCCTGATATCGAATTTCTTTTCCATCAATCTCGCCAATTACATCTTTTCCACTTCCTTTGTATCCTAAATAGTCCATTCCCCAATCAAACATGATTGAAAATAAAAAAACTACAATTAGCCCAATTAAAATTACAGGCATGTTATCACGCATTTTTGTCATTACTGGCATTACAATTTCTCCTTAAAAAGCTTAAATTAGTTGATTTTTCAGCGTTAAATGTGAAAATATAGTTTAAAACTACTCAAAATGCAATCAAAAGAAATTATTAAAATTGATTTTTTGCGGCTTTAAGTGTGTTTTTTAAAAGCATTGCAATCGTCATTGGTCCAACTCCACCGGGAACTGGCGTAATTGCCGATGCAATTTTTGATACAGATTCAAAATCTACATCACCTACAAGTTTATATTTTTTTTCCGATAAAAAATCTTCAACACGATTTATGCCGACATCAATTACAACTGCACCTGGTTTTACCATGTTTGATGAAATCGCATTCGCCTTTCCAATTGCGACAATTAAAATATCCGCTTGCTTTGTGTAATACGATAAATCTTTTGTTGCGGAGTGTGCAATTGTTACGATTGCATTTGCCCATTCCTTTTTTTGCGCCAAAATATTTGCGATTGGCTTGCCAACAATATTACTTCGTCCGACTACGACAACATGTTTTCCGCTCGGATTTATATTTGAGCGTTTTAAAATTTCTACAATTCCTGCTGGTGTGCAAGGCAAAAATCCATCAATTCCAATTAACATTTTTCCGATATTTATAGGATGAAAACCATCAACATCTTTTTGCGGATCAATTGCTTCAATAATTTTTTCTTCGTTAATGTGTTTTGGAAGTGGGAGCTGGACTAAAATTCCATGAATATTTTTATCATTATTAAATTTTAAAATTAAATTTAATAATTCTTCTTCGGTTGTAGAATCGGATAATTTTTCCGTAACAGAATAAAATCCAACTTCGTCGCAAGCTTTTCCTTTTGACGCAACATAAGTTTTCGAGGCTGGGCTATCGCCAACCAAAATAAATGCAAGTCCCGGTTTTATATTTTTTTCTTTATAAAATTTTTCAGTTTCAATGCGAACTTCATTTTTAACTTCGCGTGCAATTAAATTTCCATCTAAAATCATCTTCTAAACTCCGGAAAAATTATTTGCTCAATCGCTTCGGCTTTGCCTGTCTCAATATTTATTTTTAAAACAACCGCGCATAAATGTACATCATTCGATGCAGTTTCGTATTTCATCGGCGTTTGACGAATAAATCTTCTAACAGCGGATTCTTTTTTCATTCCAATCACGGAGTCGTACGGACCAGTCATCCCAACATCGGTAATGTAAGCCATGCCACGAGGAAAAATTCGCGCATCCGCTGTTGGCGTGTGAGTATGCGTGCCAACGAGCACGCTAACTCTTCCATCTAAATACCAAGCCATTGCAATCTTTTCTGCGGTTGCGTCGGCGTGAAAATCTACAAAAATAATTTTTACTTCATCTCCAATTCGTTTTAACGCAAAATCAATCGCCTTAAACGGATCATCAATCGGTTGCATAAATGTGCGACCTTGTGCATTTAAAACTGCAATTTTAATTTTATTTTTTGATTCGAAAACTCCAAATCCACTTCCTAAATTTTCAGATGGATAATTCATCGGTCGCAAAATATTTTTATTTTCAGATAAAACTTTGCCACTGTCCCATCTATCCCAAACATGATTTCCGGTTGTGATGACATCAACTCCGAGATTGAAAACTTTATTTGCATCATCTTGCGAGATTCCTTTTCCGTCAGTTAAGTTTTCTCCATTCGCAATGCAAAAATCTATTTTATGTTTCTCAACAAGACTTTTTAATATTGTCGCCGTTAAATCAAAACCCGGTGCGCCAACAATATCTCCAACAAATAAAATATTTATAAAATTATTCATTAATTAATTTTCCGGTACAAAATTTTTTACTTCCTCAACTATCACATCAACAATTTCACTCTCTTTAACTTTTTTTACCATTACACCTTTGCGATATAAAATCCCAACTCCTTTACCGGCGGCGATTCCAATATCAGCATCGCTTGCTTCTCCCGGACCATTTACAACGCAACCCAAGACAGCAATCTTGACTGGTTTTTTTATTCCTTCAAGTCTTTTTTCAAGTTCAGCCATAATTCCAAACAAATCGATTTCTAATCTTCCGCAAGTTGGGCAAGCAATAAGTTCAACATTGCGAGATGCCAAACCAAGCGAACGAAGAATTTCTTTTCCAACTTCAATTTCTTTATTCGGTTCATCAGTTAGCGAAACACGAATCGTGTCGCCAATTCCTTCTGCAAGTAGCGTACCAATTCCAACCGAAGATTTTATCGTTCCAATTTTTGTTAGTCCAGCTTCGGTAACTCCCAAGTGAAGTGGAATATCAGTTCTGTGCGCAACCAATCGATACGCTTCAATCATCAATCTTACATCGGTTGATTTTACCGAAATCACAACATCGCGAAAATTAAATTCGTCGCAAATTTCAACATGACGCATTGCACTTTCGTACAACGCCTCGGCAGTTGGGTAACCATGTTTTTCTAAAATATCATTTTCGAGCGAACCAGAATTAACCCCAATTCTTATCGGAATTCCTTTATCTTTTGCGGCATTCAAAACTTGATGGATTCTATCTTTCGAGCCAATGTTTCCGGGATTAATTCGAACTTTTGCAACATTTGCTTCGATTGCTTTGAGTGCAAAAATATGATTGAAGTGAATATCCGCAATAATCGGGATTGGTGATTGACGAACAATTTCCGCCATTGCTTCGGCCGCTTCTTTGTCGTTCACCGTTACACGAACAATATCGCAACCAGCTTCGTGTGCATCAATAATTTGTTTTACAGTTCCCGCGACATCATCGGTTTTTGTTTTCGTCATTGTTTGAACAGAAATCGGCGCGCCGCCGCCAATTTTTACATTGCCAACAATAACTTGTCTAGTTTTTCTGCGCACACCAACTTTATATTCAAAACTATTTTGAATGTGTGGAGTTTGAATAATTGGAAAAATATCTTTCATTTTTTATCCTTGTCCGCCTTTTGCGGACTTAATTTTGCATCAATGTTCCAAAGGAATCCCTTTAGGACATTTTTTTACTTGCCTCAAATAAAAATCTTTTTTCTTCGGCGGTTAAACTTTGATAGCCGCCTTTTGAAATTTTATCGAGTATCTCATCAATTTTGATTTGATTATTTTCTTCTTCTTTTTTTGGTTCGATTTTTTCATCGTACACTTTTGCATCGCTTATATCTTTGTATACAAATGGATTTCGTTTCGGTTGCGATTTAAACATTGGCGAACTAAAACTTGATGAACTAAACGGATTTCTAACACTTCCATCGAGCATCAACATCAATAAACCAACTGCCGCGCCACCGAGATGTGCGATGTGTGCAACATTATCAACACTACCGACTGAAAATATTTCTGCAACAATATAATAGATGACAAAATATTTTGCTTTGATTGGAATTGGAATTAACATAAAGAAAATAAGTCTATCGGGAAAAAGCAAACCGAATGCAATTAAAATTCCAAATACTGCGCCAGATGCACCAACAGTCGGACCAACTTGCGAAAACATCGGAGCGAAAAATAAATTTGCAACAGCCGCGCCAACTCCGCATGTCAAATAAAAAATCATAAATTTTTTCGTCCCCCACATCTCTTCTAATTCCGAGCCAAACATCCAAAGTGGAAGCATGTTAAAAATTAAATGAATAATATCAGCATGCAAAAACATGTAGGTAAATAACTGCCAAATCTGGAATCCTCCTTCAAGCGGAAGAAGTGAGAATTGATATTCCAAGTAATTGCCAAGCGGAAAATCACCAATTTTAAATTGACCTAAAAATCCTGCGCCAAAAAATATTACAACATTAGAAATTAATAATGCTTTAATAGCTTGCGAAAAAAATCCAAACTTTCGGGGACGAAAAAAATTGCCGCCTTGACCACCTTGGCGGTCTTGTTGTGAAAAATAATTACTCATAAAAATTTATATTTTGTCCGTGAGTGCATTGACGCCCGGTAAAATTTTCCCTTCCAAAAATTCAAGCGATGCGCCGCCACCAGTTGAAACATGCGAAACAGATTTTTCTAATCCTAATTGCGAAATTGCCGCCGCAGAATCTCCTCCACCAACAATTGTTGTTGCGCCAAGTTTTGTTGCTTCAACTAAATTTTGCGCAATCGCTTGAGTTCCTTTTGCAAAATTCGGCATTTCAAAAACTCCCATCGGTCCATTCCACACAATTGTTTTTGCGTTTAAAATAATTTCGGAGAATTTTTTTTCTGACGCTGGACCAATATCAAGCATTCGCCACGATTTTAAAATTTTATTTGCATCGGTGATTTGTTTATTTGCTTCGTTTGAAAAACCATCGGCGATGACACAATCAATTGGTAAAAATATTTTTCCGTTTGATTTTTCTAAAATTGATTTTGCAAGTTCAATTTTATCTACTTCTAAAAGTGAATCGCCAATTTCAAAACCTTGCGCTTTAAAAAAAATACAAGCCATTGCGCCACCAATAATAAGCGCATCAACTTTTGGTAAAAGATTTTCGATTACATCAATTTTACCAGAAACTTTCGCTCCGCCAAGTATTGCAACAAATGGTCTCGTTGGTTTTGCAATTGCTTCGCCAAGATATTTTAATTCTTTTTGCATTAAATAACCTGCGACTGCCTCGTTTACAAATTTTGTAATTCCTTCGGTTGATGCATGAGCGCGATGTGCTGTGCCAAAAGCATCGTTCACATAAATATCGCAAAGGTTTGCAAGTTCGTTTGAAAAATTTGAATCATTATTTTCTTCTTCAGCGTAAAAGCGAAGATTCTCAAGTAGCAAACAATCTCCTTCATTTAAGCCCATTACAGAAGATTTAACCTCATCGCCAATGCAATTATTTGCAAAATAAACTTTTTGATTTAAGAGCGAACTTAATTTTTCGGCTACAGGTTTTAAACTATATTTTGCGTTCGGTTTTCCTTTTGGTCTTCCCAAATGACTCATCAAAATTAATTTACCACCATCGTTTAAAATTTTTTTAATTGTTGGTAACGATTCAACAATTCTTGTGTCGTCAGTAATATTTAAATTTTCATCTTGCGGAACATTGAAGTCAACTCGAACTAAAACTTTTTTTCCTTTAAGTGAAATATCGTCAATCGTTTTTTTCATTAATTAATTTAAATTCAATTTAAAATTTATAATTGGCAAATTTATTGGTTTCAATAAATTTACATTCTTTGAAATCGCATTGGATAAAAAATAATTTTCTGGTGAGATTTTTAAATCCCAATTTGAGGAATGATTTTTTTCTTGGATTGCGTTATTTCTACCGTAAAAATATCCTCCCCACATTCCAGCTGATGTGAAAAGCATGAAAACTTTAAACTCATCAACTTGCATAGCCGCCGCCAATCCAAAACCTGCAAGCCCACCGGCATAAACCATTCTGCTTGTAAATCGTCCATCTTCGTATGTAAAATTATTTCCTTCGTTTTGCAATAAACCATAATACCAACCCAATGCACTTGATGCTAACATAATCCCTGCTACAAGTTGAACATCATCGGGCTCAATCACATTTAGAAGCGCGATTCCACTTCCAAGAGATGCAAAATGAAATTCATTCGCCATCATCATATCGCCCAAACTCATATTTCTATTTCCAATTAATTTTTCTCCCCAATAATGAGATGATAAACTTGAAGCGAGTAAATTTGATATCTTTTTTATTAACTTTAATTTCACCAAACGAAGTTATTAAAGTTATCGTAGAATCAGTTTCAACTTTTACGGCGCCAACAATTTTATTTCCATCTTTTGTTAAAAATGTTTTAACATCCTCTTGTGAAAAAAGAGAAATGGAAAACAGAAACAAAAAAATAATTCTCATAAAACGCCTTTCTAATTAAAGTGACTTAATAACTTTTTTTAATAAATCTACAACTCGATTTGAATAACCCCATTCGTTATCGTACCAACTTACAAGTTTGAAAAATTTTGAATTGAGTTCCATTCCCGAGCCAGCATCAAAAATGCTTGATCTTTTATCATGCATAAAATCACTTGAAACGACTTCATCAGTTGTGTAACCAAGAATTCCACTTAAATAAGTTTCGCTTGCTCGTTTCATCGCTTCACAAATTTCTTTATACGAAGTCTCTTTTTTTGTTTTCACAGTTAAATCAACTACCGAGACAGTTGCAGTTGGAACGCGAAAACTCATCCCGGATAATTTTCCTTTAACTTCGGGAATAACTAATCCAACAGCCTTCGCCGCGCCCGTTGATGAAGGAATAATATTTATCGCCGCAGAGCGTCCACCTTTCCAATCTTTTTTTGATGGACCGTCGACAGTTTTTTGTGTTGCAGTGTACGAGTGAATTGTTGTCATCAATCCTTCTTCAATTCCAAAACCTTCTTTCAACAAAACATGTACAATTGGCGCTAAACAATTTGTTGTGCAACTTGCGTTTGAAATAATTGTGTGCTTCGATGAATCGTACAAATCATCATTCACTCCCAAAACGATTGTGATGTCTTCGCCTTTTGCTGGAGCAGAAATAATTACTTTTTTCACTCCGCCATTTAAATGACCTTTTGCTTTTTCAGCATCTGTAAAAAGTCCGGTTGATTCAATTACAATATCAACTCCAAAATTTTTCCATGGAATCGCCGCAGGTCCCTCTTTAACTGCAAGACATTGAATTTTATTTCCGTTGACAACTAAAACATCATCTTCGGCTAACGATGGATTTGATTTTTCGCTTGTAACTGTTCCGCTAAATCCTCCTTGAACAGAATCGTATTTTAATAGATATGCTAAATTATCGGCAGGGACTAAATCGTTGATGGCAACAACTTCAACTTCTTTTCCTAAAAGACCTTGCTCAGCAATTGCACGAAAAACTAAACGACCGATTCGACCGAAACCATTTACACCAACTTTTATAGACATTGCAACTCCTTTAAATTATTGAAAAATATAGTTTTATTTGAAATTTAGAAATAATTGCAGAAAAAAACAAGAAAAGTAAAACTACTAAATTTAATTGCTGATATTATTCTGAGATTGTTGAAGGTTCATTTTTTTTGAACCATAAAAAAGTAAAACAGCACCGATGAATGCAGAGATTGGACTAAGAAATAAAGTAAGCCGAATGCCTTCGCCATTTGGATAAATTTTAAATAATAAATCGTTCATGTATCCATAAACAAGAGGAGAAATTGCACTATTAAATAGTGTTACAAAAAAAATATAAACTCCCGATGCAAATGCAACAATTGAGATTGGAACGATTTCAACAATATCTGAGATTGCCGCGCCGTACCAACTAAAACCAGTTAAAACTAAAATTGGTAGCGCAATTAATTGAACATAATAATTTGATGACATCAACATTATCAACCAAAATATAATTGAGAGCGCGGCTAAGTAACTTGACAAATACATTCGCCCACCTCTAAATTTTCTTCTTGCAAAATCCGAAGCCATTCCACTTAAAATAATTGCTGGCACTCCAACAAATAAAACCATCGAGCCAACTAAAATAGCAGAATCTTTTACAGAAAGTGCAAAGACTCGTTGGAAGTAAGTTGGCAACCAAACATTAATACTTGTCGAACTGACTGCAAAAAATCCATAACCGATTGAGTGAATAAAAATCAATTTATGTTTTTTATATTCGTTCCAAGAACTTCGTAAATTAATTTTATTACCAGCAGAAATATTATTTCTCTCGGGCTCACTAGCAAAAAAAGTAATTGCGCCTAAAATTATTCCGGGTAGCCCAGCAATAATCATTACTGTTCGCCATCCACTTTCCGATACTATTGCGCCACCGATTATAAAAGAGATTCCAATTCCAATCGCAATTGCAGTTGAAAAAAATCCCATCACTGCACCTCGTCGTTCACTCGAAACAATTTCAGACAAAAGTGAAATTGCGGAAGGGAAAAAAAATGATTGTCCAATCCCAACACAAATGCGGCAAATTGCAATGAATAAAAAAGAATCCGCGAAACCAATTAATAAAGTTGCAATCGACCAAATGATTGCACCAATCGCTATTAAAATGGTTCTTTTATAGCGGTCCGCATATCGCCCTAAAATTATACCAAGTGTTGCGTAAAAAAAAGTAAAACTTGTGGAACTTAAAAAAGCCAATTCAAAATCGCTTAATAAAAATTCTTCTTTTATTGGAGTAAATAAAATATTCAGGATTGTTCTATCGGCAAAATTGACGACATACAAAAGCGTTAGTAAAATTACACTACTCCACGAAGAGTTTTTTTTTATCATAAAAATTTTATTTTGAAAATTTACGGAATCTTTACCAGCGAAAGATTTGTCCAAATAGATTTGAAGTTGCCAGACTCTTCTTGCCAAAAATCGATGTACGAAATTAAAATCGGAAAATTTAATTTGATTGTAGTTTTTGCAAAACCATTTTCATCACTTTTTATTAAACGAGATTTTTTTCCTTCTAAAATTCTTATTTGGCAATTTGGGTTTGGTTCGGAATCTTTTAAAATTTGAAGTGAGATTTCTGCAGAATTTTTATTGATAACTTTAAAACTACTTAAAACAATTTCTCTTTCAAGTCCGCATGAAGTATCTTTTAAATTTTCAGTTGATGAGAAAAGTAACATTTTTAAAGAACGACGATAATTTTCTGTTATACTATCTTTTTGATTTTTTAAAAAATTTGCAATTTCTTTTTTGCTTAAGCCAACCTCGCCCTTTAAATAATGAGTTGCGGTTTTCGTTGGGAAAGTTAAATCTCTCGGCTCAACATTGCAGGAAACTATAATCGGCAAATCTGTTTTTACAATTCCAAGCGAGAGTGAATCTTTTAAAAATAAAACCGAAGAAAAATCTTTTGAAGATAAAATCTTAAAATCGTGAAAGCGAGAGTGGTTGGAAATTATTTCTGCTTTCGGAAAGTTTATCGAAATCAGTGGAAGGATTTTTATTGAATCGGAATTTATTTTTTTCGCTCCAAGCCATACATCATGCGAAAATGAAATATCAAAAATTAAAAAGAGTAAAAATATTTTCTTCATCTAAAAATTAATCTTGAAACGAAATTGTAATTCTCTGCGCTTCTAATAAATTTTGCAAAACAGAATATGAATAATCTATTTTTATACTATAATTCATATCGGGAATTTTTAAAATCACTCCTCCACCAAAAGATGGTGAAATATTTTTTTCCTCGTACAAATTATATCTTTGGTTCAGTCCAAATCGCGCAAAAAGATAATTGTCGTAATTTACCTCCGCACCATATAGTAAAAGCGGCTTATAATCGCGCTCATCTCTATAATCCAAATTGCTCAGGATTTTTAATTTATCATTATTGTAGACTTCGAATGTGGTTCCTAATTGGAAATACAAAGGCATCGACCAATTTTGCGCTTCCAAATTTGCAATTACATCGGCAGGATTTGAACCAGCTGTTGGATACGGATCAGTTTTAATTCGCATATCTCTTCCATCGAGTCGCATTTGAGTTCCAAAATTTGCGATAACCAACGCGAGTGTTAAACCGTTCCAATTTGTATTGTAACGCGCTCCAATATCAATTGCTAAACCGTTTGCGCTTGATTGTGAGATTTGTTCCATCACAGCTTTGCCTTGAATGCCGACAGAAAATCTATCGCTCATTCTTGTTGCGAATGCAATTCCAAATACAACATCGTTTGCAGAAAATTTTGCGCCCGTGCCTTCGGGTTTTTCCCAAGTTGTAACTTTCATATCGCCCATCGAAAGATAACTTACTTGAAAGCCAAGTGTTCCGAAACTAATTGGAATGCCAACTCCTAAAAATGTTTGTTCGATATCCGCAATCCAATTATTATGCGCAAATGTGTATTCGTTTAATTCTTGATGAGCAAGTCCGGCAACATTCCAATACATCGAAGTCGGATCATTCACGGTGGCAATTCCAGCGCCACCCATTGCTTCAAGTCGGCTACCAACACCAATTTTTAAAAAATTTGCAACCGATGTGCCGACATTATCAAACTGCGCAAAAATATTTGTCGCACTGAAAAATAATAAAATTAAAATTTTTTGTTTCATACTCTTCACCTTTATTTGATAACAGCAAATTTGCCGATGTATGTACTTTTAGAATCACCTATCTCTGGCGCAGTTACATGAAAAATGTAAACGCCAAATGCGATTTCCTGTTCGTTGTAGGTTTGCAAATTCCACGATTCAATTGTTCCGCCAATATGTTCGATTGTTTTAATATGATCGCCTGCAATATTAAAAATTTTAATTGTACATTTTTCTGGCAATCGCTGAAATTGAATCTGCTTTTGAAATCCATATTTGCCCTGTTCGTACGGAGATGAAACTATGTACGGATTCGGCACCACATTAATTCCCGATAAATCTTTTTCAACAATAGTTTTATCAGTTGTAAGTTTTGGTGCGATTAAATATTTATCGTTCACAGAAAATGTTCTTAACATTTCAAGTGTAAAAATATCTTTATTAAAAAATTGCGATGTCGTATCAAACGAAAGCGTTAAACAATAATTTGCAAGCGTCGCTTTTTGCAAACCATTGCCAGCAGTTGTATCAATCGTAACCGTAGTATCGCTTTTTAGCCCTACTTTATAAGGGATATTTAAGATTACAATACTATCGCCTTTTGCAATTTCATATTTGCCCGAAGCGCCACCGGAAATATCTTTTAGCAAAGCAACAACTTGTTTGCCTGTTGAAATATTTCTGACTTTAAATGGAACTTTAAATGGAGATTTATGCACGATTGTATTTCCTGCTTTTGTTGACCAAACACTATCATCTGTAAATTCGATTGAGTAACTCTCTTCACTTTCTGGCAGATTTGGATTTGTGATTGCAATATCTTTTATTTTTAATCTGTAGACATTTGCAGGAAAAGTTTGTTTGGCTTCTGCAATTCCTTTTGAAGTATCAGAAATAAAAATTGTCAATCCGTTAAAAATAGGATTGTTATCTTTTGCTTCATTGTAAAATTCTAAATCTTTTAAAGAGTCGCCAGCAACATTTAAAATATAATTTCCAGTACTTTTATTTTTTATTGAAAATCTTTTATTGGTTGAGCTTTCAACTTTAAATGAAATTTCTAAATTCTCCTCTTTTAAAATTGATGAGTTTAAAGTCGTAACTGGTAAAACTTTTTTTGTAGCGTTGCCACTTGTTTGTATCGCACCAGCAGAAACATTTCCAACTAATCTCCCGACTGGTGGTGCTTGCGGAATAACGCTTACAGTATTATCTCCAAATTTTTTCGGATCAGATTTAATTGAACTAATCAGTGGTGGAATTGGTCCATCATCGTGGTCGTAAGCGCAAACTGCGTACCAATATTCATATCCATTGTTGACATTGTTATCTACGAACATATGTTTTAAACCGGAATCTTCTCCCAAATAAAAATATCTACCAAGAGGATGTTTGCTTTCGCCAGTTGTATCGTTTGCTAAATCATATTGCGCAAGTGGAATTATTCCGCGATTGACTCCTTGAAAATCTACAATCATATTTCCCCAAGTAATTCCTCTATCGCTACTTTTATAAATTTTATATCCTTCAAAAGAATTTGTTTTTGTAAGTCTATCGTCAATATGATCAATCGTGCCATCAACTTTTCTGTATCTACCTGATTCAGGATTATCATCCCAATAAAGAGTTACTTGTTTATTTCCTGGGACAGCAACAACTTGCGGTTCCGGTGGTGGCTCGGCAGAATTATAATTTGCATTATAAAGTAATTGGCAAAGAATTGCGTTGTTAAATAAGTCTTTTTTGTTGCTTCCGTGAATTGATGCAAATGAAAATGGAAGTGACTCGCCCGGCGCAAGTGTAAATGGTCCGCTTGCAACAACATAAGTTATATCTGGTCCATACGAATTTGGAGTTTGAGTGTAATCGCCAGCATGCGGAGAAACATTTTGTGGCGGCATAATGCCAGCTCTCATTTGTTCGTATTCAAGTTCATCGCCTTGCGGTACTTTGCTATATTCAAAAACTTGAAATGTTGTTACGCCAACTTGTTTTCCTAAATTATTTTTTGGAGTTTCTAAAAATTTTAATCCGATCCATGCAACATTTTTTGGAATGAAGCCTTCTGCTTTATCATCACCATCCCACAAATAAGTAAAATTCCAAAGCAAAGAATCTTCTCTCGGTGTGTAACCAGGGATTCCAGTTGTGCCAGATTTAATTAGCGCACCGTAATCGTCTGTCCACTCAGATGAACCTTGTTCGGGGCAATCTGGGTCATCGTGAATTCCGACATAAACATCTTTTAAAGTATCAGTTCCAATATTTGTAAAAATTTGTCTAAAGATAATAAAGTTACGATTTAAAATATCATCGTACTGTAACCCCCAAACATCAACTCGCACATCAAGTGGAAGTGGAAGATTTGATTCGCCGGGAGAATTATCGGTTACAGCAAAAAATGCTTCGCGAGTTGCCGCAACTTCTCCATCATTAATCCCGAGAAAACCTTTTGTGCCAACTTTTGGTAAAGCGTAATTTACTTTTTTTGCGTAATCGGGCAAATCATTTTTTTCAGGCCACTTTGTGGGCCACGATTGTGGAATATCGCTAAATGCAATTCCAATATTATTTATTTCATCATTTTTTCCGGAGTCGTAACCTTTGATTGGTTGAAATTCTTCTTCAGATTTTCGCACCGCACCTCTTGTGCCAAGCGCAACTCGTCTTTGATAATTTCCACTTGCATCTTTTTTTCGCGCACCAATCATCGGAGACATTGTCCATCTGTAAGTTATTCCACTTCGTGCTGGAAACTCCCAACATAATCCCCATCTATCATATCCCAAAGTTGCCGCATTTGAAATCCTCGCCCACACATTTCCGACATTTAAAACCGAGAGTTTTCTATCTTGTTGAGTTTGACGCTTTGGTAATGGATTCAAGCCATATTGCGGAGCAAGCACACCATTATAGTACTCGAGTTTTGTTTTTCCTTTTGCTCTTGGGTCTTGAGAGAAAGTTTTTGGAACAAAACTAAAAATTAAAATTGCAATAAAGATTTTTTTCATAAAAATATTTTCGATAATTTTTTTCATTAAAATTCTACCTCCACTCCAAGTTGAATGTGGCGAGGTTGTCCGTAATAATAAGGTCTCTGTAAATTTTCTGGCGAAACATTTGGGTTAAGTGAAAAATCAGGTGTTCCGGTATTTGTAAAAACATTAATTATATTTCTTTTATCAAAAATATTTTGCACATCTAAAATCCCGGTAATATTAAGATTTAAAAGTTTTATAGTTTTATACAATCGGGAATCAATTGTCCCAGTCCAAGGTTGTCGTTGTGAGTTGACATCTCCAATTGCACTTCCTCTTGCATCAGTCGGAGTGAAAGGCATTCCACTTCCGTATTGTCCGATGAAACTAATTCCCCACTCGTCGTACGCAAATGTACTGCTAAATGAAAGTGTGTGAGGTTGATCCCACGAAAGAGTTACAGTTCGTTTTGGTAAAATTGTTCCGAGAACAGATTCATTAATGTATTGATTGAATCGTGCAACTGAGTTGTCGGCATTTCCTTCGGCGCGAGAAAAAGTATAACTAAACATGTAGCCGAAATGATTTGAAATTCTTTTTTTCAAAGAAAATTCTATTCCGCGCGAGTTGGCATAATCGAGATTTGCATATTCGAAATAAATTGAAGAGCCAAGTCGTTTTTGTGTGGTTGCTATGTAGTCGTAAGTATCTTTATAAAAAATTGTAACGCTACTTACTAAATCTTCCGAAAGAATTGTTTCAACTCCAAACTCGAACGCATTTGTTTTTTCCGGATTCAAATTAGGGTTTCCAATTCTCGGTGTGCTTGTACCAAGTTGCGGAACTGGATACGAACCTTGAAGTTGATTAAATCGTCTGTATAAAAAATTAAAATCGGGGAATTGGTAAAACTGTCCGTATGAGCCATGAAATTTTGTATTTTCAGTTATCGGAAATGCCAATCCGATTCTTGGACTAATATTTGATTTCGGTTGAATTTTGTTTGTTTTTAAATCTGCGGCAGAAATATTCGGATCGCGAAACGCACGGTAAACATCAACCGCATCAACATTAATATAATCGAAACGAAAACCAATATTCATTACTAAATCGCTAATTTCCATTTTGTCTTGCATATAAAAAGATGCCACCGTTGGATTAAATTCGTATTTCGTAACTTCGTAATTACGAAGCGAATCGTCCATATAATTTGGGTCGTTCGGGTCTTCAATAAAATTCCAATAATCGTTCACTCCACTAATAATGTGATTACTGATATTATGATTTCTAATTTCAAAACCCATTTTCAATTCGTTAGTTTTATTTATTTGAGTAGAAAAATTTGACATTAAAGTTCGAGTAATCGAACGAGCATTACTATAATAGTTATCCATCGATGTGGCTTTAATGGAAACCATCAAAATTGGTTTATCAAATTTTGTAATTGAAGTATCGTTTAAAACTTTTTGCATTGCTTCGGTTACAGGTGTGCCAGCAGAAAAAAGTAAACTATCATTTGCAGTATAAATATCTTCTGCAAGATTGTATTGATATTTAATTGCATAAACCACCGGGACTGAAAAATCGTAATGACCTGCAAACTCATAATTTGAAGTTCCGCCAAAAGCATTCGATGAACTCACATAAGTCATTAGTGAATTAAATGCCGTTTGTCTTTTTGATTTATCATTGCTTATTTGATCTTTAATGAAAAAATATTGATTTGCGACATCAAAATAAGAATAGCGAATATCGTAAAAAGTATTTTCGTTGACGGCGTGTGTTAAATAAATATTTATCAAATCGCTTGTGTTGAGTGATTGACCATTTGAAAGTGGCAATTCTTTAAAATAGTGATCGTAAGAGCGATCATTTTTTCGAGTAAAAATACCACCGACTTGTAATTTTATTTGATCGAACAAACGAAAAGTGAGTTTAACATTTCCTTTTATATTTTTTTCAAAAAGTCCAAAGTCAAAATGATTTTGAATTGTTGAATCACCTGCTTTATTTTTATACTCTGGTCCTAAAATTTTATTTAAATAGGAATTTGTTTTGTAATCCTCAAGCGATAAGAAAAAATTAATTTTATCTTCGAGAGTTGGAACTCCTCCACTCAAAACTAATTCCTTCCGAAGCGATTTCCAATTATTAAATTTTAATGGTTTTAAAGAGCTCCCGACATTGTTTTCATCTCCGCCAAATTCATCGGTAACAATTCTTAAAGTGCCAGAAAAATTTTCACTTCCCTCTTGAGTAATAATATTTATAATTCCAGATTGCGCCTGTCCATACTCTGCGTTAAAAGTTCCACTTAAAATTGTTAGAGATGAAACGCCGAGCCGAGAAACATCGGAGGAAAGTCCGCCAAAAAGAGGATTGTCAACAACGACGCCATCAATCACATAACTAATTTCGCCGGTTCGCCCACCGCGTAAATGTATTCCATCATCCGAGCCACCACGATTTTTACTTTCTACAATTCCCGCATTCAAAGTCAAAGCTTGCGTCATCGTTTCAATTGGCAATGCTTTAATTTCAGCAAATTCAATAACCGCAACTGTACTTGTAGCATCGCGCTGAATTAGTTCGCGTTTTGCTTCGATTAAAACCTCGCCAAATTGCAAACTTTCCGTAACGAGTGTTGCCTCAAGCCGAGTTGTAAAATCGGCTTTTACTCGAACATTTTCGTAAATCACATTTCCGTAACCGATGAAAGAAAATTTTACGCGATAAACTCCAACTGGCACATTTAAGATATGAAAATCACCGCCGTTGTCGGAGATTGAACCAAGAGTAGTTCCCTCAATTTGTATGATTGCGCCAATCAGTGCGTCCTTTGTTTCTTTATCCGAAACATGCCCAGAAATTTTCCCGGTTACGCCACTAAATAATAGAGAGGAATTAAAAAATAAAATTGCAAGCAGTGATAGAAATTTTTTCATAATTTACTCGAAAGAAGTTGCCATAAATTAAAATAATTGAACTCAAAAATCAACACAAATGATAAAGAAAACACAAAATATTTTTTCGCTTGATTTACCCGAACTTGAGGTTTTTAAAACTTTACGACGACCTTTGGAACATAATGAAAAAGGAATTTTTGTTGCCGAAGGAGAAAAAGTTGTTTTGAGATTACTTGAAAGCGACCTCAAAACAATTTCAATTTTGCTAACTGAAAGATGGTTTGAACTTTACAAAAGTGTGATTGAAAATAAAGTTGAAGCGATTGATATTTTTATTGGCGAAGAAAAATTACTTCAAACAATTGTCGGACATAAAATGCATCAATCAATTATTGCGCTTGCAAAAATTCCCGCGCCAACTTCGATTGAGGAAATAATTAAATTAAAATCTAAACCAATTTTATTTGTTGCGATTGATGAAATAATGAACGCAGAAAATTTGGGAGTGATAATCCGAAATTGTGTTGCATTTGGTGTTGATGGATTAATTGTTGGGGAAACTTCTGCCGACCCTTATTTAAGACGAGCAGTGAGAAACTCAATGGGAAATATTTTTAAACTTCCAATTATTTATTGCAATAATTTAATTTCAACTTTAAATAATTTAAAAAATAAAAATTTTAATATTTTTGTTGCGCACTCCCGCAAAACAAGTCAATCTATTTTTGATTCAGACTTTAAAAATGATTGCTGTATAATTTTTGGAAGCGAAGGCAGTGGACCAAGAAAAATAATAATTGACTCAATTCCGATGCAATTAATTATTCCAATGTCAAACGGAGTTGACTCTTTAAATGTTGCAAACGCCAGCGCAGTTTTTCTTTACGAAGTTTCGAGACAAAGAAAAAATTGATGAGTTTGGGAAAAAATAAGGCTTGACATTATCATAAAACATTACTTAATTGCGACTACGAATGGAATGATATCATGCAGAGGATATTTTTAAATAGTGAAACAATGCTTCTAAAACGAAATAATTGGAACATAGATATACAACTGCACAGTTTATCCCGTCTTTACGGGACATATCTATGTTCCCAAACGATTAATTCAGTGCGGTATAACTAATAGTTATACTGTTTACAAATAAATAAACATTTAATGGAGGTTTAAAATGAAAAATATTATTTCAATTCTTTTAGCAATCTTATTATTTGGATGTTCAGAAAAGAAAAGTTCGGAAAATAATTTGGTAACTAATTATACAGAAGAATTTGCTCCCGGAGAAGTTGCATTTGGAATTAAAGATGCTGTTTCTTTGGAAAGTTTTGCAGCATACATTTATTCTCTAAATGACATTACTATAAACTCAGTTGTATTTTTCGAATATAGTTTAATTCTTCCTCAAGACAGTATCCAAATATTAAAATCCTTACTTGAATCAAAACGATATATTGACAGTGGCTCAGTAAGTTTTTCATATCTTGAAGAAGAACAAAAAACTATTGTAAAATTTTGGATTGGTAAATTTAGTTCAGAAGATCAATCTGATTGGCAATCGCTAGTTAAACAATTTAATCTATCTCATTATCCAAATTATTTTCAATCCGGCATATTAAAAGTTGAAGTCGGAAAAGAAAAAGAATGGATAAATTATCTATCAGATAAAGGATTATTCCGTTTTGTAGAATTAAATTATGTTACTCATACATTTTAAAAACAGTATAACCCGCAACTCAACCTGACCGCTTCTTTTCTCGTGGCATTTTTCAGATTTTCGGGTTTGGTGTTATCCAAAAATTTCTTGCTCAAGTTTGTTACACTATGAAAATTAATTTAAAATCATTGGCTTTGTACTTTCTCGCAGCCCGTTTGCTATTGGCGGCGGGTTAAGCGCAACGCTGTTAGGCAGTAGCAAAGGAGCATTATACATGAAAACAATATTCATTTCAGTCGTTTTCTCGCTCACAGCATTTTCTTGTAACTCGAATCCTACTGATGAAAATATTTCTCAATCTACAAGTTCTACGTTGGTAGGCCAATGGCTTTGGAGGCAAGCTTCTGGTGGACTGACTGGTAAAGTTATTACTCCATCGGCGAATACAAGAATTATTATCTCCTTCTTAGCAGATGGAAGATACTCTGAATCACGAAACGATACTCTATTGGTGTCATCAAATTATACAATCCAAAAAGGTAAAACAATTTATTCTACCGATTCACTTGACGTAATAGTATTTCAAAATACGGACATTGAAAAGAGAGTTATTTTCAGTATTACCAAAGATAGTTTGAATGTCGCCGATAATTATTATGATGGATATGGATTTATTTATACAAAAGTAAACTATAGGAGGTAATTATGAACACCCTAAAAATAATATCGTCTTTATTTATATTCGCTCTAATCGGATGCAATTCTGCAACCGACACTGGTAATCAAAGTATACCGCTTGAAGCGAGCGTCAACAAGGATGGATTTATTTACACTTTAACTCTATCGAAGATTACTTTCGAACTTGCTGATACTCTTAAAGGTAGTTTTAAAGTAACAAATCAATCTGGTAACTCGAAGAGATTTGACTTTGCAAATGTTCAGCAATTGGGATTCAAATTATACGACTCCGAAGGAAAGGTATCGATATTTTATCCTTTTGTCGTTTCTCCAGCTTTAAGCAGTTTAGAACTCCAAAATGGTGATTCCAAAGTATATGAATTATTATCACGATTCAAGAATCACAATGGTGATTTCGTTAATCGAAGTCAATATAAGTTTTCAGTTTTTTTACTTGATAATAATTCACCGGAAGTTAGTTTGATCATATCAATTAAATAGTGTTGCGGGCTAACCAGTCACTCAACCAGATGTTGCAACCGCTCGCGCTCCGAGTTTGCGAGTGTTGTAAAATGAACACACAACATACCATGGCGATAGTTATCAGCAATTTAAAAAACATAATCC
>CAYIXI010000004.1:0-18942 GCA_964367235.1 uncultured Chitinophagaceae bacterium
TCCAGTCCGTTAGGTGGCACGAAAATCCATCTACATTTTATTAACCATAATTAAAGGGTTAACTATGAATAATTCATTTCTTAAAATAGCTGTTTTGCTTTTACTTTGCACAGTAAGTGTGGTCTATGCACAATTTCCCAAATGGAAACTCTCTCCCCCCAAAAAACCAACTGTCGTGTATGATCATGTAGATATTAAGAATGTTACAATGGAAAAGACAGAAATTGAATTTGTCTATATCGTTGATAATCCAAATTCATTTGGAATAGATAATGTATTGGCTGATTATGAATTATTCTTAAAAGGGAATAGTACGGCAGTCGGAAAAGATATGAAATTTACAATTCCCGGAAATGGTAAATCAGAATTTAAGTTACCCTTAGAAATCAATTATGTAAATGCATTTAAATCTATAGAAGAATTGACAAAATCGATACTTGGCGGGGCAAAAACAATTCCATTCCGATTGGATATCACATTTAAGATAGATCTAAAAGTATTGAAATTTGAAATCCCAATATCTGCAGAAGGCGAACTACCATTACCGGAAGTTAAAACCACCCTTGAATTAAAAGTAAATAAGAAGATAAAATTATAATTAGTTGAAATTAACTTAAGGCGCACCCTAACCAGTCACTCAAGCAGATGTTGCAACCGCCGACGATTTCGATTTTCCACACATAAAAATTATTCACTATCCTTTCTTCATCCCAAAGGGATGAAACATTTATAGCAAATAATATTTGTTATCATGTTCGACTCCAAAGGAGTCGTACATAATTTTTAATTATTTTTCTATAAATGTTTGATGCCGTTGGCATCTTTTTATTCCGCAATATATTTTTTTTAAAAAACCTAATTCGTTCTCCGAGTAATCGCCATAGGCGATTGAAATCTCCGAAGGAATGTATAGAGGATAGATAATAAATAACCCCAGACTTTAGTCTGGGGAAAAGTCTCCCCAAATTCTCTCGGACTTTAGTCCAAAACAAAATCCCCTCTCCTTTTTTTAAGGAGAGGGGAAGGGGTGAGGTCAAATAATTAAATTTTTTTTAAAACTCAAATCCAATTGTTACAGGCCAATAACTTGAGCGTTCTGGTTTTGTAAATGCGCGAATGAGTCTTGCGGAAAGAAAAAGTTGCTGTGTATTTTGAAATTGAAAACGAACAGTCCAGCCAAAATTAAATTGCGAGCCCGGTCGGCTAATTCCATTTAGTTCAACTCTTTTTCCAAGCGAGTCGGTTGCTGCGGCATTTCCACTTCCAATAAAAAAATATCCAACACCAGCATCTACCGAAGTTGAAACTCTCGTGCGAGTAGGAAAGTGATATGCAATATTTTCACCGACAGCAACATAAGTTACATGCGCGTTATTAAAAAGAAGTGAAGATTTTTCCCCCAATTTTAAATCTTTCTTTAACCATTTATTATGATCAAATTTTGCATAATTATAATTGATAAAAGTTATTAAAGAATTTTTTCTGCTGAAATTCCACCACAATGCGGTGTGAAGATTAAATCCTCTATCCCAAAAATAATCAAGTTCTCTTGAAGCGGTTAAATATGAAAAACCAACTCCCGCATCAACCGAATATTCGCCACGAGGTTGCGAATAATTTTCTTGTGAAAAAAAAATCCAAATAGTTATGATAAAAAATAATTTTTTCATGCTGACACAAATATATTTCCATCTTTAGTTTCTAAAACAGAACTTCCCATTAAAAACTCATCAACTTTTCTGGCGCATTCTCTTCCTTCGCTAATTGCCCACACCACCAAAGATTGACCTCGTCTGGCATCGCCAGCAGTAAAAATTTTTGGAATGTTAGTTTGATAATTTTTTTCAGTTGCTTTAATATTTCCTCTCTCATCAAGCTCAACTTCCAATTCGTTTACAACTCCTTCTTTTTGTGGATATAAAAATCCCATTGCAAGTAACGCCAGCTCGCAAGGAATTTCTTTTTCAGAATTTTTCACTTCAACAAACTCTGATGGTCTTCCATCTTCAGTAAATTTCCATTCCAACTCAACTATTTTTAATGCTTTTAAATTTCCGTTTTTATCGCCAATAAATTCTTTTGTAGCAATTGCCCAATGTCTTGTCGCGCCCTCTTCGTGCGATGAAGAAGTTTTTAATGTCATCGGATAAGTTGGCCACGGCATATTTTCAGTTCGGTTTTCTGGTGGTTTTGGCAATAATTCAAACTGCGTAACCGAAATTGCTTTTTGTCGATTAGAAGTTCCAACGCAATCGCTTCCTGTATCACCACCACCAATGACGACTACATTTTTCGCAGTCGCTAAAATATTTTCTGGAAAAATATTACTTTCGATTTTTGCGTTCGCAAATACATCTTTATTAGCATTTCTTTTATTTTGTTGTTTTAAAAATTCCACAGCAAAATGAACTCCTCGCAATTCTCTTCCAGCGATTGGTAAATCCCTTGGTTTTGTTGAGCCAATCGCTAAAACAATCGCGCTAAATTCTCTCAACAAATCGTTGATGCCGATGTTCACTCCAACATTTGAATTGCATTTAAAAATAATTCCTTCATCTTCCATCAACTTTAATCTTCTATCAATAATATTTTTTTCTAATTTAAAATCCGGAATTCCATAACGCAATAATCCACCCGGAGAATCATCTCTTTCAAAAACTGTAACTAAATGTCCGGCATAATTTAATTGCGCCGCCGCCGCTAAACCTGCAGGACCAGAACCAACAACTGCAATTTTTTTTCCACTTCTGATAATTGGTTTTCGCGATTTTACAAATCCTTTTTCAAATGCAATTTCGATAATATGTTTTTCAATCTCTTCGATTGTAACTGCAGGTTGATTGATTCCTAAAACGCAAGAAGTTTCGCAAGGCGCAGGGCAAATTCTCCCGGTGAACTCCGGAAAATTATTTGTTGATGAAAGAATTTGGTAAGCCTCTTCCCATTGCTTGCGATAAACTGCATCGTTAAATTCAGGAATTATATTTCCGAGTGGGCAACCATTATGGCAAAAAGGAATTCCGCAATTCATACAACGAGATGATTGTTTGCTCAGCTGCTCGTCGCTAAATAAATTTACAAATTCGCTGTAATCTTTTAAGCGTTCACTCACCATTTTTTTTGATGGCAACTCTCTTGTGAATTCTATAAATCCTGTTGGCTTACCCATTATTGTTAATTTTAAAATTTATAATTTGCATTAGGCAACCTTCTCTATTTTTTCTTTCAGATTCAATTTTTTTTCGTTCAATACTTTTTTGTAATCTTTTGGAAAAACTTTTACAAAATTTGTAATTTGATTTTCAAAATCATCTAAAATAAATTTTGCAACTGTGCTATTGGTATAATTAAAATGCTTTTGGATTTTTTCAAATAACCATTTTGAATCATCTTCATCAAGTTGGTCAATATCAACCATTTCTTTATTGCACATTAATTCAAATTGCGATTTAACATCGTAAATAAAGGCTAATCCGCCACTCATTCCTGCGGCGAAATTTTTTCCCGTATCTCCTAAAACGACTACTTTTCCGCCAGTCATATATTCGCAACCGTGGTCGCCAACACCTTCAACAATTACATTTGCGCCAGAGTTACGAACACAAAATCTTTCGCCAGCTTTTCCTCTGATGAACGACTCGCCAGAGGTTGCGCCATAAAAAGCAACATTGCCAATAATAATATTTTCTTCCGGCACAAAAGAAATATTTTTAGGAGGATAAATAATTAATTTTGCGCCACTTAATCCTTTACCAAAATAATCATTCGCGTCACCTTCAATTCGATGAGTAACACCTTTGGTGTTGAATGCGCCAAAACTTTGTCCAGCAGTTCCCTTAAAATTAAATTCAATTGTATCGTCTGGCAATCCATTGGCTTTATAAATTTTTGTTATCTCGTTCGATAAAATTGTGCCAGTTGTTCGATTAGTATTTTTAATTTCAAAATCGGCTGTAACTTTTTTCTTTGATGCTAATGCTGGCTTTGCAACTTCCAATAATTTCCAATCAAGCAAATCATTTAAACCGTGATCTTGTTCTTCATTTTTATACAAACCAATGAGCGAAGATGCAGGCTCTTTGTAAAGAATTGGGGAGAGATCGAGTTTGCTATATTTCCAATGTTTAATATTTTCTCTTGTTTCGAGATTTTGTACCTGTCCAATCATTTCGTTCACAGTTTTAAATCCCAACTCAGCCATAATTTCTCGTAACTCTTCAACAATAAATTTAAAAAAATTAATAACATGGTCAACTTCGCCAGAAAATCTTTTTCTCAATTCAACATCCTGCGTTGCAACGCCAACTGGACAAGTATTTAAATGGCACTTGCGCATCATAATGCAACCTTGCACAACTAATGCGGCTGATGCAACGCCCCACTCCTCGGCACCGAGCAATGCGGCGATGGCAATATCTCGACCGGTTTTCATTTGTCCATCGGCTTGCACAACAACTCGGCTTCGTAAATTATTTTTAACTAATGTTTGATGAGTTTCGGCTAAACCTAACTCCCACGGTAAACCTGCATGTTTAATAGAGCTAATTGGCGATGCTCCCGTTCCACCATCGTGGCCAGAAATTAAAACTACATCGGCTTTTGCTTTTGTAACTCCTGCGGCAATTGTTCCGACTCCTGCTTTTGAAACTAATTTTACATTTATTCTTGCGGCACGATTTGCATTTTTTAAATCAAAAATTAATTGCGCCAAATCTTCGATTGAATAAATATCATGATGCGGTGGTGGAGAAATCAGTCCAACGCCGGGAGTTGAATGTCTTGTTTTGCCAATCCACTCATCAACTTTGAAACCGGGCAACTGACCACCTTCGCCAGGTTTTGCACCTTGCGCCATTTTAATTTGCAATTCATCTGCTTCGGATAAATAATAACTTGTAACTCCAAATCTTGCGCTTGCAACTTGTTTAATCGCGCTTCGCATCGAGTCGCCATTCGGTAATTTTTCATAACGCTTTTCATCTTCGCCACCTTCGCCAGTATTACTTTTTCCGCCAAGCCGATTCATTGCAATTGCCAAAGTTGTATGCGCTTCCCACGAGATTGATCCGAAACTCATCGCGCCAGTTGCAAATCTTTTGTAAATATTTTCTGCTGGTTCTACTTCATCAAGAGAAATATGCGGACGAGTAATTTTAAATTGAAACATACTTCGCAATGTGCAAGCTTTTTCATTTTGATCGTTTATCGACTTTGAATATTTTTTGAAAATAGAGTAATCATTTTTTTTTGTTGATTGTTGCAACAAGTGAATCGTCTGCGGATTAAATAAATGAAATTCACCTTTTCGTTTCCATTGATACAATCCACCAACCGGCAATCTATCCACAGAAATATTTTTTTTGCCGAATACAATAAAATGTTTTGCCAAAGATTCTTTTGCAATTTCATCTAAGCCGATTCCTTCAATACGAGAAATTGCGCCAGTAAAATATTTTTCCACTACATCATTATTGATTCCAAGTATTTCAAATGTTTGCGCACCTTGATAAGATTGTAAAGTCGAGATTCCCATTTTAGAAAAAACTTTTAGCAATCCATCATTAACAGCTTTAATATAATTTTTGCGTAAAACATTCCAATCAAGATTTGTTTGCAACGAACCATTAGCTTTCATATTTCGAATGGTTGCCATTGCTAAATAAGGATTAACCGCTGTGGCGCCAAATGAAATTAAAGTTGCAAAATGATGAACTTCCCAAACATCGCCCGCTTCAACTACAATTCCAACTTGTCCGCGCAATCCTTTTCTAATTAAATGATGATGCACTGCGGCAGTTGCCAATAAAGATGGAATTGCCGCATGGTCGCTATCAATTGCTCTATCGGTTAAAATTATAACTTCAAAACCATCATGAACTGCATCCTCTGCGTATCGGCACAATCTTTCCAATCCTCTTTGCAACGAACCTTCTTTTCCATCAGCTCTAAAATATGATTGCAAAGTTTTTGCTTGAAAAATTCCAGTATCAATACTTCTTATTTTTTCTAATTCTCTACTTGTTAGCACCGGATGTTTTAGTGCAACAGTGTGGCAATGCCACGGATCTTCATCTAATAAATTTCCGTTGTTGCCAACATAACTTGCAAGACTCATTACCATTCTTTCTCTTATCGGATCGATTGGCGGATTTGTTACTTGCGCAAATAATTGTTTGAAATAAGATGTTAAATGTTGCGGTTGATTGCTTAATACTGCTAATGGAACATCTATCCCCATCGAACCAATTGGCTCTTTCGCATCTATCGCCATTGGTTTTAAAATTGTTTCGATATCTTCTGTGCTGTATCCAAAAATTTTATGATATTTTAAAATTGATGCATCCGATAGATGAGTGAAAGTAACTCTTGGTTCATCTAAATCCTCTAATCGTATTTTATGTTTGCTTAACCATTCGCCATAAGGTTTTTGCGAACAGATTTTTAATTTTAATTCATCATCGCTAATAATTTTTCCCTGTTCCATATCGACAACAAACATTTTTCCCGGTTGTAATCTTCCTTTTGCAATTATTGTTGATGGATCGATTGGCAACACACCAGTCTCGGAAGCCATAATAACTCTATCATCATTTGTAACGCAATATCTTGATGGACGCAATCCATTTCTATCCAAAGTTGCACCAATAATTTTTCCATCAGTAAAAGATATTGATGCTGGTCCATCCCATGGCTCCATTATAGAGGCATGATATTCGTAAAATGCTTTTTTCACTAAATCCATTTGAGTGTTGCCATCCCATGCTTCTGGAATCAGCATCATCATTACATGAGGTAAACTTCTACCTGTTAAAGTTAAAAGTTCAATCATATTATCAAGGCAAGCCGAGTCGGATTGACCGCCAACTACTATTGGCAATAGCATATCGATTTCTTCTTTTGTGAAGAAAGAAGATGCAAAACCTTTTTCGCTTGTTTTAAGCCAATTTAAATTTCCTTGCAATGTGTTGATTTCGCCATTGTGCGCCAAGTAGCGAAATGGTTGTGCAAGTTTCCACGAAGGAAAAGTGTTGGTTGCAAATCGAGAATGAACCAAACCAAATGCGCTGACTAATCTTTTATTGCTAAGGTCGGGAAAATAATTTCTTAATTGCGAGCTGGTAAGTTGCCCTTTGTAAATTACTGTTTTATATGAAAGCGATGCAATGTAAAATTCCACCTCATCTTTTTTTACAGTATTAATAATTGTGTGCGTTGCATAATTTCGCAATACAAATAATTTTCTCTCAAAGTCATCGTTGTTTTTTATATGATCGGGGCATGCAATAAAAACTTGCTCCATCACTGGCTCAACCGATAAAGCAGTTACTCCAATATCTTCGCCTTCAACGGGAATTTTGCGCCAAGCTAAAATTTCTAATCCTAATTTTTCAGCGGAACTATTAAAAATTTCTCGGCACTCTTCTCGTAAGCGCAATTTTTTTGGAAAGAAAACTACACCGACTGCATATTTTCCGAAAGAGGGAAGATGCACTCCCAATTTTACACACTCGTCGAAGAAAAATTCGTGCGGAATTTGAATAGTAATTCCCGCGCCATCGCCACTGTTAGTTTCGCAACCACACGCGCCGCGATGTTCCATATTTTCCAAAACAGTTAATGCATCGGAAATATGTTGATGAGATTTGTTTCCTTTTATGTTGGCAACAAATCCAATTCCACAAGAGTCGTGCTCGAATGAAGAATTATATAATCCTTTTTGTTCAGTCATTTTTGATTTATATTTTTTCCGTTTTATTTTTTTATAATTTTCAATCAAACTAAATAACCAAAAACATTATCGTTCTTGCTTAACTCAGTAAAATTAATATTGTGGCTTTTCATATTTTTTAACAACACTTCGTAATCTTCTCTATTTTTTAATTCAATACCAACAAGCGCCGGACCGGTTTCTTTATTATGTTTTTGCATATATTCAAATCGGGTGATGTCATCATTTTCGCCTAAAACATCATTAACAAATTCTTTTAATGCGCCGGGGCGCTGAGCGAATCGAACAAGAAAATAATGTTTCAATCCTTCGTATTGCAAACTTCGTTCTTTGATTTCCTGCATGCGATCAATGTCGTTATTGCTTCCACTTAAAATGCAAACAACTTTTTTCCCCTTTATTTTATCGGCATAATCATCAAGCGCGGCAATACTTAATGCGCCGGCTGGCTCAACAACAATCGCATCTTCGTTGTATAATTTTAAAATAGTGGTACAAATTTTTCCCTCGGGCACCAAACGCATATCGTCTAAAACATTTTTGCAAATTGAAAATGTTATATCGCCAACTCTTTTGACTGCGGCGCCATCTACAAAACTTTCGATATTTTCTAATGTAATTGGTTTGCCAACTTTTAATGCTTCGTACATTGATGGCGCACCTTCGGGCTCAACGCCGATAATTTTTGTTTTTGGCGAATGAGTTTTAAAATAAGTTCCAACACCTGCACTTAATCCACCACCACCAACCGGAACAAATAAAAAATCAATATCATTTTGCTCATTTAAAATTTCAACAGCAACTGTTCCTTGTCCTTCGATAATTCGTAAATCATCAAAAGGTGGAATGAATGTCATTTTATTTTCTTCGGCATATTTTTTTGCCGAAACAGAACAATCGTCGTAAGTATCGCCAACTAATTTAATTTCAATAAAATTTTCGCCAAACATTTTTGTTTGATAAATTTTTTGATTGGGCGTAATCACCGGCATAAAGACAACACCTTTTACATTTAATTTATTACAACTGTAGGCAAAACCTTGCGCATGATTTCCGGCGCTTGCGCAAACAACTCCATTTTGTAATTCATCTTTTTCTAAACCACTCATCATGTTGTAAGCACCACGCAATTTGTAACTGCGCACAATTTGCAAATCTTCTCTTTTAAGATAAACAGCGCATTGATATTTTTTTGACAAGTGAGAATTAAAAGTAAGTGGCGTTTTAACAACCACATTTTTTAATCGGAGCGATGCTTGTTCAAAATTTAATGTCGGCGAATTATTTATTTCTACATTCATAATTTATTTTAAGAGAAAATATTTTTATTTCGCTTTCTCCGATTGGTTTTCTGGTCGCAAACCACGAACGGTTTTACCTACTTGCCACATTTCGCTATCGCGTAATTCTTTTAATTCGGCATCTAATTTTTCGCGGTAATCAGTTTGCGAATTTGAGTCAATTGACCGTTGCGATTCTTTTCCTGCGGCAACGCTACTATACAATTCATTAAAAATTGGAGCCGTTGCATCACGAAATTTTTTCCACCAATCAAGTGCGCCGCGTTGCGCAGTAGTGGAGCAATTGGCGTACATCCAATCCATTCCATTTTCGGCAACAAGCGGCATTAAAGATTGCGTAAGTTCTTCGACAGTTTCATTGAAAGATTCGGAAGGTGAGTGGCCTCTTTCGCGCAAAACATGATATTGCGCGGCAAAAATGCCTTGAATTGCCCCCATCAAAGTTCCTCTTTCGCCAGTTAAATCACTGTAGACTTCTTTTTTAAAAGTAGTTTCAAATAAATATCCACTGCCAACTGCAATGCCGAGCGCAATAACTCTTTCAAAAGCTTTGCCGGTTGCATCTTGAAAAATTGCGTAACTACTATTTAGTCCGCGTCCTTGCAAAAACATTCTTCGCAGCGAAGTGCCACTTCCTTTTGGTGCGACTAAAAAAACATCGACATCTTTTGGAGGAATGATTCCGGTTTGTTCGTTGAAAGTAATTCCAAAGCCGTGAGAAAAATAAAGTGCTTTGCCTGCGGTTAAATATTTTTGAACAGTTGGCCACAATGCAATTTGCGCGGCATCGCTCAAGAGATAACAAAAAATTGTTCCTCGTTGTAATGCTTCTTCAATTTCAAATAAAGTTTCGCCGGGAACAAAACCATCGCGTACCGCTTTATCCCACGATTTAGAATTTTTTCTTTGTCCAACAATTACACTTATGCCATTGTCTTTTTGATTAAGCGCTTGGCCGGGACCTTGAACACCATAACCGATTACAGCGATGGTTTCATTTTTTAAAATTTCTTGCGCTTTCGCAAGTGGGAACTCTTCGCGAGTAACTACATTTTCAATTGAACCGCCAAAATTTAATTGTGCCATTTTTATTTTATTTATTTAAAGTTAATGTTTGCAGTTGAATTTTAAATCAACCAGTTAAAATATTATTTAATTAAAAGTTTCAATTTTTTTGATTCACGATATGGTTCGACAAGTCACGCAAAGCGTGATGGTGCCAAATGCACTCACTCACCATGACTCGGGAATGACAAACACTTTTTAAAAACAATCCTGTCATGCCCAAAGTTTTTATTGGGCACCTACATTTTTTTTAAAACTTACATTGTAAAAACTTCATCTTGCTTATCTAAAAATTCATTTTCAATTGGAGTTTCACTCGGATCAGTTTTTTCAAATTCTTTTAATCGTTGATGGAATCCTTCGCTTGCTTTAATAATTGCAACTCTTGCGCTCCTTACAAATTCAATCAAACCGAGTGGCTCTAAAACTTTTGTTAATTTATCAATTTCTTCTCGGTGGCCAGTAGTTTCAAACACAGTGTAATCTTTTCTAATTACAACTGCGCGCGCGCCGTACTCTCTTAACAATCTTTCTACTTTTACTTTTTCGGCGATAACATCGGTGCTTACTTTATACATTGCTAATTCTTGCCAAACTATTTCATCTTCGGTGTTGAAATATGCGCTTAAAACCTCAACTTGTTTTTCGATTTGCCTGCAAAGTTTTCTCACAACCTCTTCGGTTTCGTGAATAACAATTGTAAAACGATGAACATTTTCTACCTCAGAAGAAGATGTATTTAAACTTATAACATTTATTTTTCTTCGAGAAAAAATAATAGCAATTCTATTTAATAAACCAATCTGATTTTCTGTATAAACAGTAATTGTGTATTCTAATTTTGACATTTTATTTTAACCTTATCTCACTTACACTGCAACCTTGTGGCACCATTGGGAAAACATTATTTTCTTTCCCGACCATAATTTCTAATAAATAACTCCCTTTATGATTTAACATCTCTTGCAACGAATTTTTTAATTCACTTCTTGATTCAACTTTTTTTGCAGCGATGCGATAACCTTTTGCAACTTGCACATAATCTGGGCTTTCAATATTTACAAACGAATATCGTTTGTCGTTAAATAATTGTTGCCACTGGCGCACCATTCCTAAAAATTGATTATTTAAAATTATAATTTTTATATCAACACCTGTTTGCATTATTGTACCAAATTCTTGAATAGTCATTTGTATTCCACCATCGCCGATGACTGCCACAACAGTTCTTTCCTCTGCGCCAAATTTTGCGCCGATTGCCGCTGGCAAAGCAAAACCCATTGTTCCTAATCCGCCACTTGTAATATTACTTTTGCTTGAATTAAATTTTGCATATCGGCAAGTTACCATTTGATGTTGACCAACATCGGTTACAACAATTGCATCGCCATTTGTTAATTCATTTAAATATTTTATTACTTCGCCCATCGTAAGTTCATCGGAAGTTGGATTTAATTCATTATAAATTACAGAGTCAACTTCTTCTTTTTTGAAATCATAAAATTTTCGAACCCACTCGGTATGTTTTTTTGTTTCGATTGCAGATGTAAGCATCGGTAAAGTTTCTTTGCAATCTCCCCAAACGCCAATGGTTACTTTTACATTTTTATCAATTTCAGATGGATCGATATCGAGATGAATAATTTTTGCTTGCTTGGCATATTTATCCAATCGACCAGTAACGCGGTCATCAAAACGCATTCCTATTGCAATTAAAACATCGCATTCATTCGTTAAAACATTTGGACCATAATTGCCATGCATTCCCAGCATTCCAACATTCAGCGGATGATCAGTTGGCAATGCGCTTAATCCTAAAATTGTACAAGCAGAGGGAAGCCCACCTTTTTCGATAAATGCTAAAAATTCTTTTTCCGCTTTGCCAAGTATTACACCTTGTCCGAAAATAACAAATGGCTTTTGCGCTCGATTAATTATTTCCGCAGATTGCTCGATATATTTTTTTCGCACAATTGGCTTTGGACGATAACTACGAATATGATTACACTTTGTATAACCTTTGAAATTAAATTTTTGTATTTGCGCATTTTTAGAAATATCAATTAGCACTGGTCCCGGTCTTCCACTTTTTGCAATATAAAATGCTTTGGCAATCACTTCGGGAATTTCATTTGCATCTGTGATTTGGTAATTCCATTTTGTAACTGGCGTAGTAATATTTATTACATCTGTTTCCTGAAACGCATCAGTGCCGAGTAAGTGCGCATAAACTTGCCCAGTGATGCAAACTAATGGAGTGCTATCAATATGCGCATCGGCTAAACCTGTAATGAGATTTGTTGCGCCCGGTCCACTTGTAGCAAATACTACTCCAACATTTCCAGATGATCTGGCGAAACCTTGCGCGGCATGAATTGCTCCTTGCTCGTGACGAACCAAAATATGTTTTAGTTTTTCGTTGTAATCGTACAACGCATCATAAATTGGCATGATGGCGCCACCAGGATAACCGAAAATTGTTTTTACTCCTTCGGCAATGCAAGATTCGAGCAACGCAACCGAGCCAGAAACTTCATTTAAATTTTGAAGTGAGGACTCTGTGGCGATTTGCTCTTTTTTTATTTCGATTATTTTTTCTTCAGCTTGCATAAAATATTTTTATTAAAATGTAATTTTAAATTAATCTTCGTCTGTAACGCAACCTTCGCTTGCGTCTTTTACATATTTAGCATATTTAAATAAAATTCCTTTTGTTGCTTTTAGTGCTGGTTGATTCCAAAGTTTTCTTCTTTCAATAATTTCTTCGGGAGAAATTTTTAAGTCAATTATTTTTTTTGTTACATCTAACTCAATAATATCATTATCCTTAACTAAGGCAATCAAACCGCCATCAAAAGCTTCTGGTGTAATATGCCCGACAACAAAACCATGCGTGCCACCACTAAATCTTCCATCGGTAATTAAAGCAACACTTTTTCCTAATCCTGCGCCAATAAGTGCTGAGGTTGGCTTTAACATTTCTGGCATTCCGGGACCACCTTTTGGACCGACAAAACGAATCACAACAACATCGCCCGATTTTATTTTACCAGAATTAATTCCATCAATTAAATCATGTTCGCCATCAAAAACTCTTGCTGGACCAATAAATCTTTCTCCCTCTTTGCCAGTAATTTTTGCGACACTACCTTTCTCGGCAAGATTGCCATATAAAATTTGCAGATGCCCAGTTTTTTTAATTGGATTTTCAATTGGGAAAACAATTTTTTGTTTTTCAAAATCTAAATCAATTGCAGTGGATAAATTTTCGGCAATTGTTTTACCAGTTACAGTTAAACAATCGCCATGCAACATTTTATTTTTCAATAAATATTTCATCACTGCTGGTATTCCGCCGAACTTATGTAAATCGTGCATTAAATATTTTCCACTTGGTTTGAAATCTGCCAACATCGGAATTTTGTCACTAATAATTTGAAAATCGTCTTGCGTTATTTTTACATTTACACTTTTTGCCATCGCAATTAAATGAAGCACTGCATTTGTGCTTCCACCTAAAACCATAACTATTGTAATTGCATTTTCAAAAGATTTGCGAGTCATAATTTGTGAAGGAAGAATATTTTTTTCTAACAACAAACGAATTGCCTTGCCTGCATCTAAACATTCTTTTTTCTTTTCATCGCTAAGCGCAGGATTAGAAGAAGAGTAAGGAAGAGACATTCCTAAAGCTTCAATTGCACAAGCCATTGTGTTGGCAGTGTACATACCTCCACAAGCACCAGCGCCGGGACAAGAATGTTTTATCGTTTCAATAAAATCATTTTCATTTATTTGTCCAGCAATTTTTTTTCCTAAAGCTTCAAAAGCTGAAACAATATTTAAATCCTCACCTTTGTAATTCCCGGCGGCAATAGTTCCGCCGTACACCATAATAGAGGGACGATTTAATCTTCCCATTGCAATAATTGAGCCGGGCATATTTTTATCGCAACCTGGGAGGGCAATTAACGCATCGTAATATTGCGCACCACAAACTGCCTCGATGCTATCAGCAATAATATCGCGCGAAACTAAACTATATCTCATTCCATCTGTTCCCATGCTGATACCGTCGCTAACACCAATTGTATTAAAAATCAGTCCAACCAAATCATTTTCCCAAACACCTTTTTTTACAATTTTAGCTAAATCATTCAAGTGCATGTTGCAAGTATTTCCATCGTAACCCATGCTAACAACACCAACTTGCGCTTTTTTCAAATCATTTTCGGTTAAACCAATCCCATACAACATTGCTTGCGCCGCAGGTTGAGTAACATCTTGAGTAATTGTTTTTGAATATTTATTTAATTCTGACATAATTTTAAAATTCTTGTTGATAAAAAAAAACCGCCTACTTGAGGCGGTTTATAATAAATTGGCTAAAAATTTATTATGTTCCGCCCTTAAAGGGTAGAATAATAATGACTCCAAGTATTAAATTAATAATGATAAGTTTGATTCGAAGTTTCATAAATTTAATTTATTTTACAACTTTTATATGATATATGCAAGAGTAGAATTGAAGAATTATTTTTCTATAAAATCAACAATCAGTTTACCTATAGTTGATGTTGAAGAAAAATTAATTGAGTCAATATCTTTCGTTACAAATTTATTTTCCAAAGTCCACTGGACAGATTTTTTTACAAGTGAAGATTCTTCTATCAATCCAAAATATTCTAATAGCATTGCAGATGATAAAATTGAACCGATTGGATTTGCAATATCTTTTCCTGTGGCTTGAGGATACGAACCATGGATTGGCTCAAACAATGCATTCTTATTTCCAATTGATGCGGAGGGAAGTAATCCGATTGAACCGCTAATTACACTTGCCTCATCACTAATAATATCGCCAAACATATTTTCTGTAAGTATAATATCAAATTGTTTTGGATTGAGAATTATTTGCATCGCGGCGTTATCAACATATAAAAAATTAAGTTCAACATTTTTGTATTGAGAAGAAATTTCCTGAACTACTTTTCTCCACAATCTTGATGTTTCTAAAACATTTGCTTTATCAACAAGTGTAAGTTTTTTTCTTCGTTGTTGCGCAGATTGAAATGCAAGATGCGCAATACGTTCAATTTCCATTTTTGAATAAATACATTCATCCGAAGCAATTGTGCCATCAGAATTTATTTCTTTCTTTCCAAAATAAATTCCGCCGGTTAATTCGCGAAAAATTATAAAATCTACATTTTCAATTATTTTAATTTTTAATGGAGATAAATGAAGTAGCGATTGATAAGTATTTATCGGACGAATGTTTGCAAATAATTCTAAAGCTTTTCTCAATCCGAGTAAACCTTGCTCAGGTCTAATTTTTAAAGTTGGGTCGTTATCGTATTTAGGATGACCAATTGCGCCAAATAAAATTGCATCACTTTCTAAACAGATTTCGATAGTTTCGGCTGGTAGCGGAGAGCCAGTTTTATCAATCGCGTCTGCGCCCAACAAACAATAGCTGTAATTGAATTTGTGTCCAAATTTTTTGGCAATTGCGTTAAGCACATTTACAGATTGTTTTGTAACCTCGGGACCAATTCCGTCCCCTTCGATGACTGCGATATTTTTATTCATTTAAATTTTTATACAATTTTAATTATGCGTTGATTCAAAAATTTCTATTTCATTTTTTAAACTTAACAAAAAATCAATGTCGTCGTAGCCATTTAAAAGACAATTTTTTTTGTAAGAGTTTATTTCAAATTTTTCGTTTTCGAGAGTTGCATCGATAGAAATAGTTTGTTCTTCTAAATTTATTGTTAAGGTTGATAAATTATTTTGTTGAAAAATTTTTTGCAAAAAATCTTCTGTTACAGTAATTGGCAACACTCCATTGTTGAGCGCATTATTTTTAAAAATATCTGCAAAGAAACTACTCACCACTGCTTTAAAACCAAAATCTAAAATTGACCACGCCGCATGTTCTCTTGATGAACCACAACCGAAATTTTTTCCTGCAACTAAAATTGAACCTTTGAATTGAGATTGATTCAACACAAAATTTAAATTTGGTTTTGACTCATCATTATTTTCATATCGCCAATCGCGAAATAAGTTTTTTCCAAATCCATCTTTTGTAGTTGCTTTTAAAAATCTGGCAGGAATAATTTGATCTGTATCTATATTTTCTACAGAAAGGGGAACAAAAGTTGATTGTATAATTTTAACAGGTTGCATTTTTTTAATTTAATAATTCAGTTACATCGGTTACATAACCAGTGATTGCCGCCGCCGCCGCTGTTAGCGGACTTGCCAATAAAGTTCTTGCACCAGCGCCTTGTCTTCCTTCAAAATTTCTGTTTGATGTTGAGATGCAATATTTTCCGGCAGGAATTTTATCTTCATTCATTCCCAAACAAGCACTGCAACCGGGCTGTCGTAATTGAAAACCGGCATCAGAAAATATTTTATCAATTCCTTCCTCGATTGCTTGTTTTTCAACTTGCTTACTTCCGGGGACAATCCACACTTCAACATTTTCAGCTTTCTTTTTTCCTTTTACAAAATTTGCAACCAATCGCAAATCTTCCATTCGGCTATTTGTACAACTTCCAATAAAAACAAAATCAATTTTCAATCCTTTAATTGGCGCGCCAGATTGAAGTCCCATATATTTCAACGCTTTATTAAAAGATGATTTTTCGCTTGAATTCATTGCTGAATCTGAAGGAATTATTTCGTTAATGCTAATTCCCATTCCGGGATTTGTGCCGTAAGTAATCATTGATTTGATTTCGGAGGCATCGATATTTATTTCTTTATCAAACTTTGCATCATCATCGGAAAATAATTTCTTCCAATTTGTAATTGATTTTTCCCACTCATCAAATTTTGGAGCAAACTCTCTTCCTTTTAAATAATCAAAAGTAATTTCATCGGGTGCAATTAATCCGCAACGCGCACCCATTTCGATACTCATATTGCAAATTGTCATTCTCGCTTCCATCGATAAATTTCGAATTGCAGAACCGGAATATTCCACCGCGTAAGAAGTTGCGCCACTTGCAGAAATTTTTGAAATGATATAAAGAATAATATCTTTTGATAGGACACCAAAATTTAATTTGCCATCAATATTTATTCGCATCAGTTTTGGTTTAGTTTGAAAAATAGTTTGCGAAGCAAAAACCATTTCAACCTCACTTGTGCCAATACCGAAAGCGATTGCGCCAAACGCACCGTGAGTGCTTGTGTGACTATCGCCGCAAACAATTGTCATTCCGGGTTGCGTGATTCCTAACTCGGGACCAATTACATGAACGATGCCTTGAAATTTATGTCCTAATCCATACAATTCAATATTATGATTTTTACAATTTTTTATGAGCGCTTCAACTTGCAAACGAGAGAGTTCCTCTTGAATTGGTAAATGCTGATTAAGTGTCGGCACATTGTGGTCGGCAGTTGCAATTGTTTGTTGCGGACGAAAAACTTTTAATCCTCTTTTTTCAATTCCGGAAAAAGCTTGCGGAGAAGTTACCTCGTGAATTAAATGTCTATCAACATACAATACAGTATTTGAATCATCTACTATTTTAACGGTGTGATTATCCCAAATTTTTTCAAATAAAGTTTTTGGCATTTTATAAATCTTTTGATTGAAATTGGTTTGCCATAATTTTCAAATCATCGTCATTAATTTCTTTTTTTGTATCAGCTAAAATTATAAATTTTTTATACAAATTATCAACTTCATTTCTATTAAAATTGAAACCTAATTTATGAAATCTAAAAGCAAGCGCGCTTCGACCACTTCGCGCAGTCAAAACAATTTTCGAACTTATTGCGCCAACTTCTTCGGGATTTATAATTTCATAAGTTAAAGCATCTTTTAAAAATCCATCTTGATGAATTCCAGAAGAATGAGAAAAAGCATTCGAGCCAACAATAGCTTTATTTGGCTGAACTGGCATGCGCATAATTTCGCTCACATTTTTACTAATCGGATTTAATTGTTTGCTTTTAATATTTGTAAAAAAATTTAAATCTTTATGCTGTTTAATTACCATCACAACTTCTTCGAGCGAAGTATTTCCCGCTCGTTCTCCCAATCCATTTATTGTGCATTCGATTTGACGCGCGCCAAAAATAACCCCTGTAATTGAATTCGCAGTTGCTAATCCCAAATCGTTATGGCAATGACACGATATAACAGCCTTATCGATATTTGGAACATTATTTATTAAGTATGAAATTTTTTCTCCGTATTGATAAGGCAAACAATAACCAGTTGTATCGGGGATGTTTACAGTAGTTGCGCCAACTTTAATTACGGTTTCGATAACTCTTGCTAAATATTCGTTATCAGTTCTGCCAGCATCTTCCGCGTAAAACTCCACATCGTCGGTAAAATTTCTTGCCCAAATAACAGATTGACGAGCTCGCTCTAAAATTTCATCTTGAGTTGCGTTAAATTTTGCGCGAATGTGTAAATCGGAAGTTCCGATGCCAGTATGAATTCGAGAACGCTTTGCAAATTTTAAAGCTTCTGCCGCCGCTTCGATATCTTTTTCAACTGCACGGGAAAGTCCGCAAACAATTGAGTTCTTAATTATTTTTGAAATTTCAGTTACACTTTCAAAATCTCCGGGGCTTGAAAAAGGAAAACCAGCCTCCATAATATCAACGCCTAAATCTTCAAGTTGAAGCGCAAGTTCGATTTTTTCTTTTGTATTTAATTTACAACCGGGCGCTTGTTCACCATCGCGAAGTGTTGTATCGAAAATATATATTTTAGTTTCATTCATAATTTTTTAAATCAATTGTTGAACTCCTACGGAGTTCAATTTCTTTTTTCAATTCTTTCTACAAACATGAGACTCCTACGGA
>CAYIXI010000004.1:19042-32946 GCA_964367235.1 uncultured Chitinophagaceae bacterium
AAATTCTTTCTGCAAATATTAGACTCCTACGGAGTTTTTCAGAATCTCGTTGCAACCTATTCAATCCCGTGGGGATTGTATATTTGTAGAACTGCAAAACCAAAACCAATCAGAACCCCGTAGGGGTTCAATATTTCTTTAAATGATTACAAAAATAATTTCAAATCAAATAATTGTATTGTTAAAATAATAAATAATTTTTTTATCAAACCTTTTAGAAATACAATTGAATTTTCACGACACGATAAGTAGTACAATCCAAAATTCGCCGCGTGGTTACACAAAAATGTGGGACAAAGTAAATCCACTCTTAATTTGAATATAAATTAAAATATACTAATTGTAAAGTTTTTCCAATAAAAATTAAAGATTGAAAACAAAAATTTCTTTCGCTATGTTTAAAATAAAAAATGAAAATAGAATTTTTTGGCGCGACAAAAACCGTTACTGGCTCAATGCACTTGCTCTCGGTAAACGGAAAAAGATTTTTACTTGACTGCGGTCTTTATCAAGGTCGCAGAAAAGAATCCTACGAACGAAATAAAAATTTTCCATTCGACGCTTCAACAATTGATGCTGTAGTTTTATCGCACGCGCACACAGACCACGCCGGCAATCTACCAAATTTAATTAAAAATGGTTTCAGCGGACCAATTTACGCCACATCAGCCACAATTGATTTGTGCAATATTATGCTTGTAGATAGCGCACATATTCAGGAACGCGATGTTGAATTTGTAAATAAAAGATTGAAAAAAAGAGGCGAGCCAATAATTGAGCCACTTTATTCGATTGAAGATGTCGAGCAAACTCTTCCGCTTTTTGAGGAAATTAATTACAATATAAAAAAAGAAATTTTGCCCGGAGTTGTTTTAGAATTTTTTGATGCTGGACATATTTTGGGCTCGGCATCTATCAGACTTGAAGTTGAAGAATTTTCCAAAACTGGAATTTCGCGAAAAATAAAATTCGGTTTCACCGGAGATTTAGGAAGACCAAAACTTCCAATTCTTCGCGATCCGCATTTTATCGGACAAGTCGATGCGCTCATCAGTGAATCAACTTATGGTGGAAGATTTCACGAACCAGTGGAGGATATGCCGAAAAAATTTTTGGAAGTTGTCGAGCGAACAATATCTCGCGGCGGAAAAATTATTATTCCTGCTTTCAGTCTCGGGCGCACGCAGGAAATTGTTTACGCAATGAATAGTTTAGCAACCGAAGAACGATTTCCAAAAGTTCCTGTTTTTGTTGATAGTCCACTTTCGGTTAATACTACAGAAGTTTTTCGTCGTCATCCGGAATGTTTTGATAAAGAAACTTTAGAAATTTTAAAACACGACGACGACATTTTTGGTTTTGATCAACTTCATTATGTCCGTGATGTTAATGATTCGAAAAAATTAAATACGCGCAAAGAGCCTTGCATAATTATTTCCGCAAGTGGAATGTGCGAAGCTGGAAGAATACTTCATCATTTGTATAATAATATTAGCGACCCACGCAACACAGTTTTAATTATTGGTTATCAGGCGCAATTTACACTTGGCAGAAAATTAGTTGAACAGGAAAAAACCGTTTCAATTTTTGGCGATGCGGTGGAAAGAAAATGCGAAGTCGTTGTGCTGAATTCTTTTAGTGGACACGCCGATAGAAATGAGTTGCTGGATTATTTTTCTCATTTTGATAAAAATGAATTGCGAAAAATATTTCTCGTGCATGGCGATTTGGATCAGTCCGAAAAATTTTCAAAAGGATTAAGTGAAAGTGGCTTTAAAAATATTTCAATCCCAGACAGATTAGATATAGTTGAAATTTAAAAATGAGGATTGCGTATGCAGTTTTAATTTTAGGGTTGACGCAAAACCTTTTTGCGCAAACCGACACAAATTATTTCAATTCAAACTTCGATAAAAATTTTAACACCATTCAATCTCGTTCAAATTTATTTTCAGTTTTCAAAAACGATAATTTTTCATTTTCGATTGATGATAAATTCAGCTCGGCTAAAATTAAAAGTATTTCGCCAATCTCTCGAAGCGAAAATAAATTAAATTTTGTTAGCAGCTATAAAATTTCTGACAAAACAAATTTACAATTTCTCGGCGAGTCATTTCTTTTGGCGGATAATCAAAATTTAATTTCACAGCAAACGGGTTGGCATTCGGTTTATTTTGGTTCAAATTTTATACCAGCAAAAGAGGTAGTAATTACGCCACTAATTGGGTTTCGCACCGAAAAACAATTCAACGAAATTAATAGTGGCGCGGCGGGGCGACTTAATTTTAAAACTGAAGCAATTGAAATTATTGGCGGCAATCTTCGAACAAGTTTTGATATTTCGAGTGGAAATTTATTGCCAAGAATATTTTGGAATAAAATTGCTGAAACTTCTTTTAATAAAAAATTTGGTGAAGCCGCCTTTGACAGTCTGAATTTTAAATGGGGAAGTAACCGTTGGGATTTTTATTTTCCCGCCGATAAAGATATTGAAAAAGAATTTGGAAAAAATTTAAACATTCGTGAAAGAATTGAAAATAAATCGGCAGTTCATCAATCACTAAATTACAAAGTGTCGGATAGGTTGAGTACAAATTTTAATTTTATTTTTAACAACGAAAAAATATCGAATTCATTTCGTTACAAAGCTAACTTGCAAACCTCTCCAACTATTTTTGATACCGAAGTTGAAAGGAACGAACTTGGAATGGAAACTAAATTTGATTTCAATACAAGCACGAGTAAATCGAATTTTATTTTGCGGTACAACGAAAAAACTGAACTTCATCAAATAATAAAACCAAACTCTGCAAATAAAAATTTAATCGAGCAGAGACAAAAACAAGAATCGCGTTTAAATAATTTAGCAAGAGTTACATTTATATCTACCACAACCGAAAAAATATTTTCGCCAAAAACAATTTTGTGGTTTGCCACTGGTTCGCAAATTTTGCATTACGACACACCCGACTCGCTAAACATTGAAGACCGCGACGAACTTTCAACAGATATAAGTTTTAAAATTTCGCATGCTTTCTCAAGCGCAATTAAAATTACAATCGCATCGGATTTAATTTTATATCATTTGGTTTATTTAAATTCTGAACGAAGCGCAAATAATAATTGGAATCGATTATTAAGATTTTGGATGCAGTCAAGTAGTAATGGCGAGGATTTTCGTTCAACAACAAAAGGAGAAGTTCTCGCAAATTTTACTGTTTTCGATTTTGAATCAATCTCACCAAATGTTAAAAGTTATATTTATCGAGAAATGAATTTGAGCGACTCAACTTCGATTAAAATAAAAAATAATTTTTGGATAAATATTTTTGCCAATGTTCGTTTTTACGAAAGAGGCGATTTGAAATGGAAAGAATTTAAGGAGCGACCGATTCAATATTTTGAAGAACTCACATTCGCACCTAATATTAGCTATAAAACACGGGAGGATTTGAATGTTTATTTTGGGCTTCGAAGTTTTATTCAAACACGATTCAATTTTACCGACTTAAAAAAAATTAAAGATTCAGATTTTAAAACTTACGGACCAACAACAGGTTTAGTTTGGAATTTAAACGAAAAATATTTTTTTCAAATGCGCTTTTGGCAAGAGAATCAAAAATCTTCCGAAGGATTCAATCAAACAATTAATAATGGGTCTTTAGAAATTAAATTTAGATTTTAAAAACTAAATCGATTTAAGTCCCATCTCAAGTCCGTAAATAATATCTTTCGGATCTTCAAATCCAACTGCTAATCTAAAAAATCCATCAGTGATTCCCAAAGACTCGCGAATATCTTTTGGCAAACTTTTATGACTCATCAAAGGTGGATAAGCAATAATTGTTTCTGGGCTTGCTAAACTTTCACCGTAAATTATCGGACTATTTTTTCTAACATTATCAACAAATTTTTTCAAAGAATTAAATTTTTCATTTTTTAGTGTGAACGAAACTACAGCACCAAATCCCCCTTGAAGTTGTCTCTTTGCAATTTTATAACCGGAATGCGATTTAAGACCGGGATAAAAAACTTTTGCAACTTTTTTATTTTTTTCTAAAAATTTAGCAACCTGCAAAGTTGATTTACTAATTCGTTCCCAACGGATTTCTAAAGTTTTTACCTCTTGCAAAATTCTGTAACACTCATCGGGAGAAAGAATCGCGCCGAGAGTTTTATGTAAAAAAACAAGTCGCTCGTGCAACTTCGGATTTTTTGTAATTACTGCGCCACCCAAAACATCGTTATGCCCAGCGATATATTTACTTAAACTTTGGATTACAGTTTCTGCGCCATATTCAAAAGATCTGATTGCGCAAGGAGGAGAAAAAGTTGCATCAACAACAAATGGAATTTTATATTTTTTTGAAACTTTGGAAACTAAATTTAAATCAATAACATGAAGCGATGGATTTGAAACAGTCTCAACAAAAAGATATTTTGTTTTTGGAGTTATACCTGCGGCGATACTTTTTTCAGTTCCGAAATCAACAAAATCAAATGTGATACCGAAGCCCGAAAGAAATTGATCCAGCAAACGAAAAGTTCCGCCATAAACCTCTTGACAACACAAAACATGATCGCCCGGCGAAAGGGTTAAGAAAAAAGCCGCTTCAGCCGCAAGCCCCGAAGCATAAACGCTCGCTTGGCCACCACCTTCTAAAGCAATTAATTTTTCCTCTAAAATTTTTCTCGTGGGATTTTTTCCGCGAGAATATTGGAATTCACAATCTTGTCCAAACTCCTTTTGTGCGTAAGTTTTTGATCTGACAAGAATTGGCGCAACTGCACCAGTTTCCAGATTTGGCTTTTCGCCACTGTGAACGGCTTTGGTAGAAAATTTCCATTGGTTTTTCATAATGTATTTTATTTAGTTTATAAAAATATAACTTTGAAAAAGTTTTTTGTCAAAAAGAAAATTTATCTTTCCCTTTCGGGTGAGATAGCACTTACTTCTTTTTAAGAAGAGTTGCTGGTGGTTTCGAGGAAGGCCTCTCTCCACTCTCTTGATAAATTATTTTGAACTATTCGAGTATAGTAAAATTTTATAAAAACAACAAGTAAAAATTTTTATTTTTAAATTAATATTTTGGTAACAGATGGGATTGTTTCCAAAAATTTTACTTTAAATTCTTTGCAAAAAACTTTGAAATTTTTAGCGCGTAACTTTCACCACCAAATTTTCTCAAATTGTGATGACCTGCTCCTTCGACAAAAAATAATTCTTTCGGAGATGTGGCGGCATCAAATAAAGTCTTACTGTATTGAGGTTTGCAAAAATTATCTTTGGTGCCGTGAACCAATAAAATTGGAACCGTAACTCTTTTAATTGCGCGAAGTGGCGAAACATCGTGATGAGAAAATTTTGCTTTCGCTTCCGAACGCTTCATTGCAATGTTGCGCAAATAATGCCAAGGCATTTTTGTAATTCGCGTTTGATAATCTACTGTAATTGTTCGCAAGTTTGTAAAACATCCTTCCACAACAAGCGCGCAAATTCTCGGTTCAACAGTTGCGCCCTGCAATGCAATCGCTCCACCCATCGAATTGCCGTACACCCCTATTTTTTTTATTTTTTTTCCGAGTATTGTTTCAACTAAATTAATTGCTTTTTGCAAATCAAATTTTTCGTAAAAACCATAAGTACAAAATCTTCCGCCACTTTTTCCGTGAGCGCGAGAGTCGTACATCAAAACATTAAAACGATTTTCGTGAAGCGATTTTACAAATGGCAAACCAACAATTTTTGATGAACCAACTCCGTGCATATATATAATAGTGCCACGCGATTTTTCTTTTGATGGAATAAACCAACCGTGAAGCGAAACATTTTCCTCGACTGTAATTTTTACCTCTATATAATTCATCTCCAAATCGCTTGGAACAAGTGGCACAGATTTTTGTTCGAAGTATTCCTCGTCGTGTCTTTTGGGATGCAAAACCAAACTTGGTCCAACTATAAAAATAATTACAGATGAAGCCGCCATCAAAATTAAAATTATTGTTAATATGAAAAGTAGTGGTGTCATTTTTTTAAATGTACGAAAGGAGCCTTTTGCTTTCAAGGTTGCATTGGTTCTTTTAATTTTCTAATTTCGTTTGATGAAAAATTTGAGAGTTGCGCTTGTTCACGATTGGCTTACAGGAATGCGAGGTGGTGAAAAATGTTTGGAAGTTTTGTGCGAACTTTTCCCCGATGCTCCAATTTTTACTTTGCTTCACATAAAAAATTCGACATCGCCTTTAATTGAATCGAAAAAAATTTATACTTCATTCATAAATTATTTACCCTTCGTCGAAAAAAAATATCGAAATTATCTTCCATTATTTCCCAAAGCGATTGAACAATTTAATTTTAATAATTTCGATTTGGTAATCTCAACAAGTCATTGTGTTGCAAAAAGTATTATCGTGCCAAAGGATTGTTTGCATATTTGTTATTGCCACACACCGATGCGTTATGTTTGGGATTTGTACGATGAATATTTCGGCATTGGTCGCGCAAATTTTTTTACAAGATTTGTAATGAAATTGCTTCGCCCATATTTGCAAAATTGGGATGTGAAAACCGCAAGTCGAGTAAATTATTTTATTGCGAACTCTATAAATGTAAAAAATAAAATCAAACTCTACTATAATAGAGAAGCAGTTGTAATTAATCCGCCGGTGGATACAGATTTGTTTACCCTTTCAAAACAAATGGGAAAATATTTTTTAATTGTTAGCGCGCTTGTCCCGTATAAACGAGTTGATATTGCAATTAAATGTTTTAATAAAACTGGAGAAAAATTAATTATTGTTGGCAAAGGTCCAAACGAAAATGAACTTAAAAAAATTGCTAAATCAAATATTGAGTTTGTCGGTTGGGCGAGTGATAAAGAATTAGCAAAATTTTATAAAAATGCGAAAGCATTAATTTTTCCCGGCGAAGAAGATTTTGGAATTGTTCCACTTGAAGCAATGGCTTGCGGCAAACCCGTAATTGCATTTGCTAAAGGTGGCGCGCTTGAAACTGTGATTGATAAAAAAACTGGAATCTTTTTTAAAAATCAAATCGCATCGGATTTAGAAATCGCAATTAATAAATTTAAAAAAATAAAATTTTCCCCAATAGTAATAAGGAATAATGCGCTAAAATTTTCTCGCAATTACTATGCAAAAAAGATGAATTTATTTTTATCAAAAAAAATAAAGTTTTAAAAATCACTTGACATACTAATAATTCATATTTATATTTATCCACAAATCACATTATCAATTAATTTTTTAGGAGATTTAAAAGTGAAAAAAATATTTACACTTGGCGTCATTTTCGTTTTTTTGTTTTCGTTAACCGAATCGCTTTCCTCGGCTGACAAATTCAAAACAAAAAAAGCAAGAATAATTACGCCTGATGTTACACTTGATGCAGCAATTGCTCTTCCGGGAGTAAAAGCTCTTCCACTTCGTTCAACAATAATTAATTCTGCTAAGGTTACACTTGGCGTAACAGATTATGATTATGGTTGGAATTCTGGCTCTAAACAAAATGTTGTTTTTGTTGGTGGAAAAGTTTATGCAGTATTTAATGAAAGAGATGTAATTAATAATGCGGCTGCTCCAGCAAATCGCCGTGCAGTTAAATTTGTTTACCTTGATGGCGCAACAAAAGTTGAAGGTTATCCAATTCCAAAAGCTACAATGGGAACAGGTTGGGGTAGTGTTACCGCACCAGCATCTGGCGCAGCGGCTGGATTTGGTATGGTAGTTGGTCATATACCAGTTTGGTTTGGGATTGAAAACGCAGCAGGAACTGGAAATTTTTCTACTGGTAATATTGCAAATGCAAAAGGTTCACTTGATCCACAAATTACTTTTGATAATGGACGACAGAGAATTGTTGCAACCACAACTTCACCAGCAGATGGCAGAGCAGATTACGCTGTTGGTACTTCTGATGATTTTGGTGGAACTTGGACTTATGGCGATTCAGCTTTATGTGAAGGTGCATCTGGAACTGGCAAAGGCCATGTTGCCGGAACACTTGATGCTCCAATTTTAGTTGCTCCAAATGGAACTTATGCACTTCCTACAACTTTAACTGGAACAGGTACTATTGCACCAATAGGAACTGCTAATCCAGATAGTGCAGACAACATCGGATATTTTAAATCAATAAATGGTGGCACAAGTTGGACTTGGACAACAATTGGTAGAGATGGCGATAAATATGTAGTCGGAACAGATACACTTTATGCTTATTACGAAAACTTTGGACAACTCTCTGCAGTTTATGATAAAGACAGCAAATTAAATATTGTTGTTAATGGCTATACAATTAAATTGGTCAACGATTCAACCTCTGCAAATTATTTTTGCACAATGTATTGGAAAGAAGGAATGACAAAATTTAAAATCATTTCAAATGTTGCCAATATTCGTGTTGAAGATTATGATACTTATTCATATTCGGGTAATGGGCTTGGCTTTGCATACCCTGCAATTGCCGCTGACCCAGCAAGTGCAGTATTATATGCTTCATGGAGTCAACCAAGCGTAACAGGTGGTAAAGTTGATACAGTTAAAGGTGGATTTCCATTAATGCAATTATGGTACACAGCAAGTGCAGATGGTGGTACAACATGGAAAACTGCTGTAAAAATTGCAGGCACAGATGGAGCACTATTTAATACAGCCGCACCAACATTAACAACAAGTGGAACAGATCATGTTGCTCATTTAACTTACTTAGCCGACACATCTGCTGGTTGTAATGTTTTTGGTGAAGGTGTAAAAGCGCTTGTTCCAGTTGTTTATCTATCATTCACTTTCAACAAAACAACATCTGTTGGAGATGATAATGTAGTTGCAAATTCCTTTACACTCGGACAAAATTATCCAAATCCATTTAACCCAACAACAAAAATTGATTACTCAATTTCAAAATCTTCAAAAGTTACATTAAGCGTTTATAATGTAATGGGACAAGAAGTTGCACAATTGGTTAATGGAGTTCAAGAATCTGGAAAACATTCGATCAATTTCAACGCATCGAAACTTGCAAGTGGAGTTTATATTTATAAACTTTCTGCTGGCAACTTCCAAGAGACTAAAAAAATGGTATTGATGAAGTAAAAACAATTATCAATTATCAATTAACATTTAATAATTGACAATCCCGCTACAAGAAATTGTGGCGGGATTTTTATTTTCACAGAACACTCCTAAAGGAGTTCAAAAAAAGATTTTATATCTCAATCTACAAACAGAGTGTACCTACGGTGCTACTTAATATTATAATATTACAAAAACCCCAGCGGGGTGAACTGATTGTAGTTGATAAATTAAAAAAAATAAAAAGCTCCATCGGAGCGACCTGAAAAATACAATATTTTTTCTTTGTGTTAACTTTGTGTCTTCGTGGCTATTTTTTAATCTCTAAGTCACCATACATCCGCTCGCCGAGTCGAGTCTGCGACCGACGATTTCGATTTTCCACGCACGATGATTGGAATAATTTTATTTTTTGGATTCCTGCTTTCGCGGGCACGATAATATATTTTTTGCGGATTGTCATTCCCGAATGTTGTTATCGGGAATCTATTATCAAAGTCTCTTACTTTCTTTCCAAGAAAGAAAGTAACAAAGAAATCTTTTCGAAATCGAAACGCACAGAATCAATCGCTGACGCACACCCGCTCGCCGAGACGAGTCTGCGACCTTTGGCGGGCAAGCCCAAATTTCTCTGCGATAAACATTGAAAATTATTTAATATTTTTTATTTGCAGAGAAATTAAATACGCTTCGATTGATTCTATCCAATTCGCTCATCTGCTCACCGAGTCGAGTCTGCGACCGACGATTTCGATTTTCCACGCGCGATGATTGGAGTAATTTTATTTTTTGGATTCCCGCTTTCGCGGGCATGATAATATACTTTTTGCGGATTGTCATTCCCGCAGGTTGTTAGCGGGAATCTAAATGGATGCCCAATAAAATACTTTGGGCATGACAAAATTATTTAATATTTTTTATTTGCAGAGAAATCCAATACGCTTAAGATTAATAAAAAATTTATCTTGAAGTCTCACTTTCTTTTTTATATTTTACACCAGTAATTAAATAGTAATAAATAAATTTTTAACGAACCTATGGAGATAAATATGATTCAGCGCATGCTGTTAATTTCATTCCTCTTCGTTTTCAATTTCTCCGAAAATATTTTCGCGGGAGATGCAGGAAAAATTCGTGGTCGAATTTTTGATGCACAATCTGGCGAAGCACTTGTTGGAGCAAATGTAATGGTAGAGGGTTCAAGTTGGGGCGATGCTTCAGATATTGAAGGTCGATATGTTATACTAAATGTACCAACAGGTACTTACACCGTTAGAGCAACCTTACTTGGTTATCAAACAATTGCAATTAGCAATGTAAAAGTTAGCTCCGATCTTTCAACTGATTTAGATTTTAAATTAACTGCTTCAGCAATCGAACTTGGCGCAGTTGAAATTGTTCGCGAGTCACCACTTGTGAATAAAAATAAAACTAACACAGTTGCAATTATCACCTCCGATGTTTTAAAACAAATGCCAATTAGAAGCGTTACACAAGTATTCGCTCTTTCAAGTGGTGTTGTTTCGCAAGGCGGAGATTATTATGTTCGCGGTGGTCGTGCAGAAGAAACTGCATATTATGTTGATGGCGTTTTGGTCAACAATCCAATTAACGGAAGAATGACAATGAATGTTATTTCAAATGCAATTGAGGAAGTCCAATCTCAAATTGGTGGAATGACAGCTGAATATGGAAACGCAATGTCTGGTGTTGTAAACACATCAACAAAAACTGGTTCGCAAAATTATAATTTCGGAATGGAAATTCTGACTGATGATTTTGGTGTTGCAGATAGTAAAAGACTTGGCGCATATTCTTACGGACAAAATGAATACACAATGACAATTGGTGGACCAATTATTCCCGGCGAACCAAAGTATCGTTTCTTTTTAGCTGGTCAAAGAATGTTTAATCGAAGCGGTGCATCTTTTATTGAAGGAATAAAATTTCCTTATTTTGATTCTTTAAAAATTACTGGTGCAGATTTTATTGTTACCAATCGCGATACAATTGAAGGTGGAGTTTCATCTAAGCCAACAGGTTCAACTGGCAACAGATCTTATCTTGCAAATCTTTTAAATCAAATTGATTTTGCTGGTGGGAGAAGAATAGGTGGAATTTCTCGCGACTCGTGGGGATTAAATGGAAATTTATTTTTTGACTTAGGCGAGTTTAATTTAAAAGCTGGGGGAAGTTATAATTTCAATACAAATGTTTCTGATGTTGGACAATCGCTTGATGCAATAAGAATTGTTGCCAACGACACTCGTTTTACAAAAACAACTTCAACCGATGCAACAGGATTTTTAAAATTCACACACATTCTTAGCCCTTCATCATTTTACACAATTAATTTAAGTAAGTATCATTACGATGACGCGGCGGGCGATCCGGTTTGGTTTGATAATATTGAAAATTATGGAAATCCAAATTTAAAAGAAAATTCAGTTTTAGTTGGTCCTTCAAGAAACCCAGCATCATTTTCTTACATGTCATTTTCACACAATTGGCCTGGAGTTATTACAAATTCTTTTTCAAAAAGAGAAAGATCAAATCTTGGCGCGCGACTTGATTTTATAAATCAAATTGACAAAACTTGGGAGATTCGACTTGGTGGAGAATTAACTCAATATACAATTCGTACTTACTCAATCAACGCGAGAGATATTTATGCATATCGAATGCGTTACCCAACAAAAAATGATTGGTTCATTTATAATAATGCAAGAGTCTCTTTTTATGGATATGATATTTTAGGAAATAAATTTGAAGGTGGAAAGCAAACTTATACAAAAGGAGATGATGTTACTACTGTAGATTTATCTCCCGATGGTCCGAAGCAACCACTTTTTACCGGATTGTATTTACAAAATAAATTTGAGTTTGATGATTTAATTATGAACATCGGTGCACGGCTTGATATTTTAAGTCCAGGTGGGAAAAAATATCGCGATCCAAAATCAATTAAAATTGATGATGTCAGCGGAACTTATGTTGTCAGCAACGAATCATTAATTGACCAAGAAACTTTTAAACAAGTTAGTCCTCGATTTGGATTTTCTTTTCCAGTAACTGACAGAACAATTTTTCACGCGACTTATGGAAAATTTATTCAGTACGGAAGATTAGCAGATTTGTACGATGCAAGAACAACTTCCGGATTTTATTTTCAAGGAGGATACGCACGACAATTTCCAAATCCGAATTTAAAACCAGAAAGAACAATTTCGTACGAAGTTGGTTTCCAACAACAATATGGCGAAATAGCATCAACAGATATTACTTTTTATTATAAAGATATTCGAGACTTGCATGTTATTCGTGTAGTTTTTCCGGGACAAAACTCTGATACAAAATCTTATTTTACAAGTATCAACGGAGATTTTGGAACAAGCAAAGGATTTAGTTTTAATTTAAATTTAAGAAGAATAAATAGATTATCTGTGCGAGCAACTTATACTTTTGCAAATGCAACATCGACAGGCTCAAGTTCAAATTCGCATTTTAATATTGCGTGGCAAGATAATTCTTTCAACAACGAACCATACTTCCCAGTAATTCCTGCGCCAACAAATTTCGATAGAACGCATACAGGAAATATAAATCTCGATTACAGATTTCTAGAGCAAGATGGCCCATCACTTTTTGGAATACAGATACTTGAAAATGTTGGTTTCAATCTTTTAGCAAGTTTTTCAAGTGGAATTCGTTACACTCGAAGCCAAATTGATGGAGCATTTTCTTTCTCAAGTGCAAACGCACCACTTGCTTACGAAAATTTAAATAATTCAGTCGGTCCATGGATTACAAATGTCGATTTAAAAATTGATAAATCAGTAAAATTAATGAACATGGTTGAATTAAATTTATACATGACAGTTGAAAATCTTTTAAATAGAAAAAATATCTACACAGTTTATTCCGGTACAGGTTTACCAAATAATGATGGTTGGTTTACAACTGAAACAGGAAAAACTTGGGGTGAAAACAATGGCGCAAAAGGCGTCGAATTGTATAATTATTTACAAAACTCTCCAAGCAACTACAGCGCTCCTCGTGTAGTTCGTTTAGGACTTCAATTGAATTACTAAAAGGAGAAAATAAAAAATGAAAAATAAATTATTAAATATGAAAAATTTTAATTTTGCAATTTTATTTTTTGCTTTTACATTTGGCGCAATTGCCGAAGGTAAAATCGTAAAAGATAAACGCTCACCAATTCAAAAAGTAATGGTATCAGAATATAAATTCCTTGATGGGAACACATTAAATTGTACAATTTCTTCCGAAGGACCTTACTGCGATTATCGCAAAACAAGTAGCTCAGGATTGGAATGGCCAAAAGGAAGTGGGAAAAAACCGGTCTTCACTGCGGGCATTTGGTTGGCTGGTGTTCATCGTCCATCTAAAGTAGTTCGTATGTCAAATATGGATTACACTCCAGAGTTTCAACCTGGTCCACTTTTTGCAACTTTTAATACAACTACAAATGATGATGTTGCTCCTCGCGAAAGAGCTTCCGATACAAAATATCGTTTGTATAAAATAAATAAAAAAGATACTACTGGGACAACTGGCAATGTAGATTACGCTGAATGGCCTGGAGATCTTGGCGCGCCTTTTGTTGATGTAAATGGAAATGGCGCTTGGGATAAAGGAATCGATAAACCAAAATTTTATGGCGACCAACAAATTTGGTGCGTCTACAACGATGTTAATATTGCAAAACATAATGCGCTTAGTGTTACAGACCCAATGGGTGTTGAAATTCAAACTTTGTATTTTGTTTTCAATCAACCGGGCGCACTTGG
>CAYIXI010000004.1:33046-47632 GCA_964367235.1 uncultured Chitinophagaceae bacterium
CCAAAAGTTCCATCACCAAACGATAGCGCACTATTTGATGGAAAATGGAGAAAAGATTATAAAAATCTTCCAGCATCTTCGTATGTAGTTTATGCAAATGGTACTTTTCCGCAACTTTTAGATCCACCTGATGGCACACCAAACTATGCTGGTATTGCTTACGGTTATTTAAATGGACAAGCTGGAACAATTCGTCAATACATTACCGATCCATTGACTGGGAAAATTGTTAAATTCTTTTTCTCTGGCGATCCAGTTGCTGGCACTGGACATTTACCAGCTAATTTTCCACTTGGTAGTTTCGCACCACAAGATGTTCGTATAATGATTAATGCAGGACCATTCACACTTGCGAAACAAGATACACAAGAAATTGTTGGTTCAATTATTCTTGCGCAAGGTGCAGATAGATTGGGTAGCGTTACACTTTTAAAGCAAGTTGATTTGATTGCGCAACAAGCCTTTAATGATAACTTTAATGTTCCATCAGCTCCACCACTTCCAAATGTTAAAGTTTCAGAATTACCCGACAAATTTGTTTTTGATTGGACAGAAAATATTGCTCAAACAGAATCATATAACTATCGAGGATATACTTTTCAAGGATATAATTTATATCAAGGTGAAACACAAAATGGACCTTGGAAAAAATTATTTACTTACGATAAAGTTGATGGAGTAAAAATTATTGAAGATTACCAAGTTGATCCTGTAACTGGAAATTCATACATAACTCCTGTTGCTTATGGTGATGATACTGGACTAAAATATTATTTTATTGCGGAAAAAGATTATTTAACAACCACTCCGCTTGTTCAAGGTAAAAAATATTATTTTGCATTTACAACTTACGCATTTAATTCAATTCCGAATGCAAGAGATTTAGGAATCCCTCTTGTGCTTGAAAATGCAAAAGAAGTAATTAGCGGAAGCGTTGGAAAAAATTATTTAACTCCGCTTTCAGTCCCAATCGGAATGGATATCCCAACAAAAATCGGTCAGCTTGTTACGGTTGATAGAGAAGGTGATGATGCTGTTACTGTTCCGATATTAAGTCCACTTGCTTTATCTGGAAAAAGTTATCGTGTAACTTTTAATGGAACAGGAACAAATATAACAGGATGGAATCTTTTACGATTTTCTACAAATAAATCTGCAATTGGTTTTGCATCTATTGATACATTGATAAAAAATTCAGCAGATTTTAGTGGAAGCGATTTACTTAAACCAACAGATGGATTTATTTCTAAAGTTACAAATCCTGCAATTGGAGTTCGAACTGATGTACAATCTCCAAAAGGATATTCTTATACACCAAGTTATAATCTTTGGTATGCGGGCGCAGGTGGCGGAGGACTTGAAGCATTTGGTGGCGGAGTAACTTATCCCGGAACTAAAAATTTTAATGCAAAAGGTACAAAAATTACATCTGATGAAATTAAAAAAATTGAAATACGATTCAATAAAAATCAGACACAAAAAGCATTTAGGTTTGCTGGTAATTTAAAAAAGAATGCATTTACTGTTAATCCACTTGCTGATTCGTCATTTATTCCTTTTGTAAAAAAAGTTGATGTCGGATATGTTTATCAAGATAGAGTCGATGTACCGTTTACAGTTTGGGAAGTCGATCCACTTGATGGAAATTCAACTCCAAGACAATTACATGTTGCATTTTTAGAATGGAATGATTCTTTATATGCAAAAGGAGTTTTGCCAAAAAAATATCTTGGCAGAGGAAATATTGATGGAAAGTGGAGTCCAACAAATTACGATGATGGAGCAAAAGAATTTCTTTATGTTTTTGCAACCTCTTACAATGTAAACGATACAAACATTTATCGTCAAAGTAGAAAGTTACCACTCGATCCAACTAAAACAGTCGACCTACTTAACGAACAAGATAGTTTGGACATCTATTATATTATGCAAGTCAAATTAAAATCTACTCCTCCATTTGCTGCAAGCGATGGAGATGTATTTACGATTTTGCCAAATTATAGATTGAACGCAACTCGTCAATATAATTTCACTACAACCAAAGCTACAATTGGCGATAAAGAATTAATGAAAACTCAACTTGGAAAAATTAGCGTTTATCCAAATCCATATTTTGCACATAACAAAGCTGAAGCAAATCCATTACAAAGATTTATAAGAATTAATCATTTGCCAAGCAGTGCAAAAATTAGAGTCTTTACACTTGCAGGCGAATTGGTTAAAACAATTAATTACGATTCAAATATTCCAAATTCAACTCCAGGCTCAACCGCGCAGTGGGATTTGAGAAATGAAAATGGACTTCCTGTTGCAAGTGGAATGTATTTCATTCATGTTGAGATTGAAGGAGTTGGAACGAAAGTTCTCAAACTTGCAATCATTCAACCTGAAGAAAGACCGGGGAGGATTTAACAATGGAACAGACAATGAAAAATAAAAAATATATTTTAATTTTGACAATATTGCTTTCGGTTGTTTTTACAACTGAAACATTTGCGGGCAATCCTGCAAAACGAGGAACATCTGGCGCGCAAGAACTTCTTTTATCAGTTGGTGGAAGAGGCACAGCACTTTCGGGCGCAAGTATTTCACTCTCAACTGGGCTTGATGCAATACATTGGAATCCGGCCGGACTTGCTGGCGGATTTACTAATTCAAATGTTGAAGCGTTATTTTCTTCAACAGATTATATTGAAGATGTTGGAATAAATTATGCTGGAGTTGGAATTAATGTTACTGATTTTGGTGTCGTTGCATTTTCTCTAAAATCTTTAAGCTTCGGAGATATCCCAGTTACAACTGAAAGTTTTCCAGATGGAACAGGCGATACTTATTCTCCAAGTTTTATTACTTTATCGGCAAGTTATTCAAAACAATTAACCGATAGAATTGCAGTTGGATTCACAACAAAATTTATTTCGGAAAATATTCAACGCACATCGGCTGTGGGTTTTGCAGTTGATGCCGGAGTTATTTATAAAGTTGCATCTGGCACTGCGTTTGATGGACTTCGCTTTGGAGTTGTTTTGAAAAATATTGGACCAAACATGCAATTTGAAGGAGCAGATTTGGAAGAAATGAAAATTCCAAATAACTCAGATCCATCTGCGCAACAAATGCCATTTAGATATGTATCGCAAGCGTTTGAATTGCCATCAACATTTGAAATGGGACTTTCGTACGATTATTTAGTTCAAGACGAAATAACTATTTCTCCAATGGTTGCCTTCCAAAGTGTAAATTTTGGCGATGACCAATTTAAAATTGCTGGCGAAATAAATTATGCAAATTTTATTTATGCTCGTGGCGGATTTAGTTTCCAAGATAATTCAACAGATGAAGTAATTTATGTTGAAGGTCCGACATTTGGCTTCGGATTAAATTATTCACTTGGCTCATCGGTTTTAGGATTTGATTATTCGCTTTCAAAAGTCTCTGTTTTTGATGGTGGAAATCACACGATTGCTTTAAAGGTTACTTTTTAAAAAATAAAAGAACAGTAAAATGGCTGGTGAGATAAATCATCAGCCATTTTTATTTTGTTGAATCAATAAGAAAGTATAATTATTATTGGTTAATAATTTTCACGGGATGGAAAAAATATGAAAAAAGTTTTATTAATTTTATTTTTTGTGCAATTTTTATTTGCAACTACTCCACCAAAAAAAGGTGCTATTCCTCCTCATTTACGCGAGCAGTTTAAAAAAATTCAAGAAGGTTACAACGAAGGATATTGGGCGGAAAAATTTCAAAAAAGATTTGAAACAATTTCAAAATATGGAATTGAATCATCTAAATTAGTGCTTGCTGATACTGTTAATGTTCCAGTAATATTCGGCTCGTATTCGGATGTAACAGCAAAATACCCGATGACTACTTTTCAGCAAATGCTTTTTGATGGACCAAATCCAACTCGCACATTAACAGAATTTTATACCGAAATAAGTTATGGCAAAATGTTTATGACTGGTACTTGTTTAGGTTGGTATAAATTACCTCGCACGCATGGTTATTATGTTCATGATGGCGGAGATAGAAATGCTGGACTCGTTTATGGTGGCGCAGATTTTGTAATTGATGCTATGATTTTATCCGACTCAACGGTTGATTACAGCAAATATGTCGCAAGCGTTGATGCTAACTATGCGTATGTACCTTATGTTGGCGTTTATCATACAGGAGCTGATGCCGCAAGTGGCGCTGATAATATTTGGTCACATCGCTCAAATGTAAGATGGAGATTAAATCAAAGAAAAACTAACGACCCAACTGGATTAGTAAAATCTGCAAATGTTTTATCCGATGGAAAATATAAAACAAATGATACTTATCAAGGCAAGCCAGTAGTGATTAGTGGCGATTATGCAATTCAACCTGAACTTGCAGGAAGTAATAATGGAAGTGGGAACCCAAAACAAATTGGTGTTACTGCGCATGAGTTTGGCCATATTTTTGGATTACCAGATTTGTATGATACAGATAATTCATCTGCTGGAATTGGAAATTGGTGTTTGATGGCTGGTGGTTCGTATGGCGCAGATGGTTCGCACGAAGCAGTTCCTGCACACATGAGCGCATGGTGCAAAGAAAAACTTGGTTGGGTTACTCCGACAGTTTTAACAGATTATTCTCCGCAAATAATTATTCCCTATATCGAAAAATATCCAGAGATTTATAAAGTATATCCGAAAGGAATTCCTGGGAACGAATATTTTTTAATTGAAAATCGACAAAAATTTGGCTTCGATAAATATCTTTTAAATAGTGGAGTTTTGATTTGGCATATTGATAATGCAGGAACACAATCAAACGAAAATAGAAGAAAAGTAGATTTAGAACAAGCCGATGGATTGCGACAACTCAACACAAGTACAACAAGAGGAGATGCGGGAGATCCATTTCCAGGTTCATCAAACAATCGTAATTTTGATGGATACACAAATCCGAGTAGCGTTTCAAATTTAAATTTGCAAACTTATGTTGGAGTGAGAAAAATTAGCAACTCCGACACAATGATGACTGCAAATTTTGATATGGGAACTCGTCCGTATGTAGTTTGCAAATCAATTAATTTAAAAGAATTTGGAACGAGCAATAATAATAATGGAAGATTGGATCCGGGAGAAGTTGGAACTTTAGAATTAAATTTAGAAAATGTTTATCCGCAACTTGGAAATGATTTAAGTGTTTCAGTATCAACTAATAGTAGCGATGTTCAAATTGATTCAGCACAAAAGAAATTTTCAATTAATAGTTTGGAAAAGATAGTTGTAAAATATGAAGGATTGGTAAAAATTAAATCTACTCAACCAATTAAAAATATTTCATTTATAGTTACAATTGCTTCAACAACTGAAACGCTTAATTATACTTTTGAAAAACAAATTGGTTATCCGAAAATATTAATTGTAAATGCTGATTCCGTGCTAACTGAAAATATAACCGAACGATATTATTTACATTTAAATAAATATGGAAAAAACTTTGAAGTAATCCCTTCGACAGAAATTAATTCTCTCGCACAAAAAGAGAGAGATATAATTATTTGGACAACAGGAAGAAAAAAAGTTAATACGATTTCAGATGCCGAGGGAGATTCACTTATAAAATTTTTAAATCGTGGTGGAAGATTATTTATCAATAGCCAAAATGTTGCGGAAGATTTAAAAAATCGCAACAGTAATTTATCGGCAAATATTTTAAAAACATCATTTAGCAAAAATGTTGTTTTTGGAAGAACACTTTTTGGAATCGCAAACGATATGTTCGGGAAAAATTTTCCCAAATTTACTTTGGGTGGTGGTGGTGGAATTGGAAATGTTACATCGCCAGATGAATTATTAATCGATACAAATTTGGTTCACCCAATTTTTAGATGGAACAACGAAACAACCGGAGGATACGGCGGACTTTGGTGGGAACATCTTCCGACAAAATCAAAAGTTGTTTATTGGACATTTGGTTTAGAAACTTTAAACGACTCAACCGCAGGGCAAACTACATCGTACCAAGCATTTAGCGCGATAATGAATTGGTTTCACGAAACATCTTCATCGCCAGAAATCGCTGAAAACATTATCCCAAAATCAATAAAACTGTTTGATAATTACCCAAATCCTTTTAATCCGACAACGGCAATTAAATTTTCATTGCCGACGGCAAGCGAAGTTAAATTAATTGTAAGAGATTTATTAGGAAGAGAAATTGCAATTTTAGTAAATGGAAAATTAAATGCTGGCGAGCATAAAATAAATTTTGATGCTACAAATTTATCAACAGGAATTTATTTATACACACTTGAATTTAGCGGCAAGCAAATAACAAAAAAGATGATGCTTGTGAAATAAATTAAGTGACACTTATAGTGACAATTGTTTTTTTGAATTGAAATGTCATCTTGAGCCTGTCGAAAGATGACAGATGTCTTTTCACTTAAACTTTTTTAAAATAAATTAATGAAAATTTTAAATTTAGTTTTAATATTTTTTTATTCTGCAACAATATTTTCTCAACAATCCGCAAAAGAAAAACCAGATAAAATTTTAACAGAAAAAATAAATAAATTAGTAGAAAATTTTCATGGCGATGTTGGAGTTTACATCAAAAATTTAAAAACAGGAAAGTCAGTTTCAATAAATGCAGATTCGCTTTTCCCAACTGCAAGCATGATAAAAATTCCGATTATGTGCAGAGTTTTTGAAAAGATTGAAAAAGGAGAACTCAATTACGATTCCGTAATGACTTATCGCGATTCGCTTTTTTATGATGGCGACGACATTGTTGGTAATTTTAAAGACAGCGCGAAAATAACTTTAAGCAAATTAATTATGCTTACAATTACTACGAGCGACAATACTGCAAGTCTTTGGTGTCAAGGGCTTGCAGAGGGTGGAATTATAATAAATGATTTTATGGAAAGAAATAATTTTAATTGCACAAAAGTAAATTCTCGTACAAAAGGAAGAGAAGAAATTAGAAATATTTACGGTTGGGGAGTTACATCACCAAAAGAAATGGCAAATTTGGTAACTGCAATTAGAGATGGAAAAATTGTTTCACCTCGCGCAAGTGAAGAAATGTATCGAATGCTTTCACGAATTTATTGGGATGGTCAATCGCTTTCTCAAATTCCGCCAACTATTCATGTTGCATCAAAACAAGGGGCGGTAAATCGCTCACGAAGTGAAGTTGTTTTAGTTGATGCGCCAAACGGTTCGTATGTTTTTTGTGTAATTACAAAAAATCAAATTGATGAGAGTTGGGAAAATTCAAACGAAGGATATTTATTATTGAGAAATATTTCCAAACTACTTTGGAATTATTATGAACCAAAAAATAAATGGCAACCAGCAGAAGGAATGGAAAAATTTTGGTAAATTTATTTAATTATTAAATTGAAAAATAAAAAATGAATAAAAAATATTTTGTAGCTGTCGCAGGAAATATTGGAAGTGGAAAATCTACATTAACCTCGCTTTTATCGAAAAGATTTGGTTGGGATCCATTTTACGAATCGGTTGAAGATAACCCATATTTATCGGACTTTTATGGAGATATGTTGCGATGGTCTTTTAATTTGCAAGTTTATTTTCTCTCGCACAGATTTCAAATGCACAAAAAAATAGTTGAGTCAAGCCAAAGCGTGATTCAAGATAGAACAATTTACGAGGACGCGCAGATTTTTGCACGCAACATTCACACGATTGGAAGAATGGATGACCGAGATTACAAAAACTATGTTGCATTATTTAACACAATGATTGATTATTTAAAAACCCCCGACTTGTTAATTTATTTAAGAGCGAATGTTGATACTTTGATAAAGCAAATTAATTTAAGAGGAAGAAGTTTTGAAAAATCAATCGAGCGAAATTATCTTGAACAATTAAATGAATTATACGAAGATTGGATAAATAATTATAAACTTGGCAAATTGATTATTATTGAAAGCGATGAATTAGATTTTGTAAACAATGAAAACGATTTAAATTATATTGAGAATAAAATTTCTCAAAAACTTTTATCAATCAAATAAATTATACAAGATGAAAAAATATTTTCTAATATTGTTTGCAACATTTAATTTGCTATCACAACCATCAAGCGAAGAACAAAAAATATTTTCTGCTCGAAGGGAAATGTTTACTTCTCAAATTGATAAAAATAGCGTAGCAATATTTCCATGCAAACCAATTTATTTACGCAATCTCGACATTGAGTACGAATATCGACAGGAAAGTAATTTTTATTATTTAAGTGGATTTGAGGAGCCAAACTCAATTTTAGTTTTTGCGCCACAAAATAAAAAATACAAATATATTTTATATGTGAGAGAGCGCGATATGCGAAGAGAAACTTATGATGGTCCTCGTTGGGGAACCGAAGGCGCAGTAAAATATTTTGGTGCCGATACAGCAATTTATTTTGGTGATTTTGAAAAAACTATTTGGCAATTTATTGGTGGAGATAAAAAAATATATTATACTTTTGGAATCAATCAACAAATTGATGAAAAAATAAAATCGCTTTTTATTGAGCGACGCGCTGGTGGAAATTATTCAATTGAAGATCCGCACTTGATTGTTGCACAAATGAGATTGATAAAAACAAATGATGATTTATCTTTGGGATTAAAAAATGCAATTGATATTTCGGTTAAAGCGCATATTGAGGCGATGAGATCAATTAATGCAAATCAAGGGGAACAAAATGTTCATGCAATTTTTGAGTATATGTTTCGAAAAAATAATTCAGCAAGAAATGGTTACCAAAATATTATTGGCTCGGGAGCAAACTCGACAATTTTGCATTACAATAAAAATAATCGAAAAATGAATTCTGGCGAAATGATTTTGATGGATTGTGGCGCTGAATTTAATTATTACACCGCCGATATTACCCGAACTGTTCCAGTGAATGGAAAATTTTCAAAAGAGCAAAAAGAAATTTATTCGATTGTGCTTGATGCACAAAATACCGCAATAAATATAGTCAAACCCGGGATTCAAAAATCAACGATTGATAAAACAATTGACACAATTTTAAGCACCGGACTTTTAAATCTTGGGTTTATTAAATCAGCAAAAGATTTTAAAATTTTTACTTTGCACGGTTACTCGCATTGGCTTGGGATTGATGTTCACGATGTTGGCGCATACACGGAGGAAGGGAAATCCGTTTTGTTAAAAGAGGGAATGTGTTTTACGATTGAACCTGGAATTTATATCCGCGAAGATGCGCTTACGAAATTAAAAGATGCAGATTATTCGGAAGTTGAAATTACTGAAATTGAAAAAAAGATGAAACCATATTTAAATATTGGTGTAAGAATTGAAGATGACATTCTTGTAACTTCAACTGGATTTGAAAATCTTTCCAAACAAGTTCCAAGAGAAATTTCTGAAATTGAAAAGTTGATGAAAGAAAAAGGAGAGTTTGAACCTTAAACAGTTATCAGTTATCAATTATCAATTAACATTTAATTATTGTTCGTTGCTGTCTAAATTTTTTTTGCGTTTATAAATTTTTGCGGAAGTTTTAATTTTTGTTTGTGGTTTTCTATCCCAGCGGATGCGCGGTTTTAATCTTTTGCGCACTTTTTTCATCTATGCAGATTTTCTTTCGCGGTAAAAATAAATTGGTTCAGTTTTATTTTCAATCACTTCTTTTGTAATTAAACATTTTTCAACATTTATTCTTGATGGGAGATGATACATCACATCGAGCATTGCTTCCTCTAAAATAGATCGAAGCGCACGAGCGCCAGTCCCTCTTTCAATTGCAAATTTGACAACAATCTTTAATGCATCGAGATCAAAAACTAAATCAATTCCTTCAATCTTAAATAATTTTTTGTACTGTTTTGTGATTGCATTTTTTGGTTCAGTTAAAACATTCAGCAACATTTCTTCTGTCAAATGAGCAAGTGTCGCAGTAATCGGCAATCGTCCAATAAATTCAGGAATCAAACCAAATTTTAATAAATCGCTTGGTTCAACTTTATTAATAATATTATCAAGCAAAATATCTTTTTGCGAAATTATATTTGCATCAAAGCCAATTGGGTTTGAACTAATTCTTTTTTGAATAATTTTTCCAAGTTCCTCAAATGCGCCACCACAAATAAATAAAATATTTTTTGTATTAATATTTATCAAACTTTGCTCGGGATGTTTGCGCCCACCTTTTGGTGGAACGCCAGCAATCGTTCCTTCTAAAATTTTTAAAAGTGCTTGCTGAACTCCCTCACCAGAAACATCGCGTGTTATCGAGGCATTATCACTTTTTCGCGCAATCTTATCAATTTCGTCGATATAAATTATTCCTCGCTCGGCAAGCGCAACATCGTAATTTGCATTTTGCAATAAGTGAACGAGAACCGATTCGACATCGTCGCCAACATATCCAGCTTCGGTTAAAGTTGTTGCATCTGCAATTGCAAAAGGGACATCTAAAATGCGAGCCAATGTTTGAGCAAGCAAAGTTTTTCCTGTGCCAGTTGGTCCGATTAAAAGAACATTACTTTTTTCGATTTCGACTTCATCAAGCGGTGGTGCAAGTTCGGGCGATTCAATTCTTTTGTAATGATTATAGACTGCAACCGATAAAACTTTTTTTGCGTGATCTTGACCAACAACAAAAACATTAAGCGCTTTAAAAATTTCATCGGGAGATAATGCAACTTTTTTAACGACATTTTTTTTTCTAATTTGAGTTTGATTTGAACGAAGTAACTCGGAGGAAGTCGTAATACATTCGTCACAAATGTATGCACCATTTCCAGCGACTAAATTAGTAACCTCATCGCTTTGCTTATTGCAAAACGAACAAATTATTTTATCGTCATTTTTTTTCTGGCTCATCTTAAAAATTATTTTTTATCTTTTGAAGTATTTTTTGAAAGCACTGTGTCAATCAAACCGTATTTTAATGCTTCTTCAGAGCTCATGTAAAAATCACGGTCGGTGTCTTTTGCAACTTCCGCAACCGATTTTCCGGAGTGAGCCGCGAGAATTGAATTAAGTCGCGCTTTAGTTTTTAAAATTTCTTCTGCTTGAATACTGATGTCGCTTGCTGTTCCTTGCGTTCCGCCCCAAGGTTGATGAATCATAATTCGCGAATTAGGAAGCGATTTTCGTTTTCCTTTTTTACCAGCGCATAAAAGTACCGCTCCCATGCTTGCGGCCATACCAACACAAATTGTTGCAACATCAGGCCTGATGTATTGAATGGTATCGTAAATTGCAAGACCTGCATAAACACTTCCGCCGGGTGAATTTATATAAAGAAAAATATCTTTAGTCGGATCTTCGGATTCTAAAAATAAAAGTTGCGCAATAATTAAACTTGCAACTTGGTCATCGATTGGCGTGCCGATAAAAATAATTCTCTCTTTTAATAAGCGAGAAAAAATATCATAAGCGCGTTCGCCGCGACTGGTTTGCTCTACCACCATCGGAATCAGTTGATTATATATGCTCATAAATGCGTCCTTATTGTTTTAGAATTTCTGAATCATCAAGTACTGTTACTTTTGCATTCTCTTTTAATAAAGCGAAAAATTTTTCATTAAGCAAATTTTCTTTTGATTTTTCTGAAGTCTTGTAAAAATTTAATAAAGTTTCTTTATCAATTCCAATTTTAACTGATTCTTCTTCTGCGCGAAGCGATAAGTCTTCATCACTAATGGTTAAATTTTCTTTATTGATTATTTCTTCACGAATCAAAAACCATTTTGCTTGCCAAAGTGCTCGCGGACGAAGTGACTCTTTATATTTAGTTGTATCAAATCCTTTCGGGAGTTGTTTGCCACCAAGTTGCGATTTTAATTCTTCAATAAATCCATCAAGTATATTTGAGACCAATGACTCGGGAACAGAAAAATTATATTTTGAAACAATTGAATTTACAATTTCATCGAGAAATCGTTTTTCAAATTCTTCTTGCCAATAATTTTCCAAATCTTTTTTTAATCCAGTGCGAAACTCTTCAACATCTGAAATTTTATCTTTTGTAATTTTCTTAATCAACTCTTCATCGAGATTTGGTAAAATTATTTTTTCAATTTTTCTTACAATCATTTGAAGATGAACGGCGTGCGAATGGTCGTTGTGTTTGTGTTCGAACTCGGCAAAATATTCTTTATCAAGCTCTGCATTTTTAAGCACATCTAAAATTTCAACTTCGGTAGTAGATTCTGTCAAATTAATTTTAACGCCATCATTCTTTTTTGAAGCAATCGGATTTTTATTTTCGTCCAATTCCTGCATATCAACAGTTACCACAAAATCTTTTCCATCAACAATTTTTACATCTTCGTAAGTTGCGTTGGATTGTTGAAGTCGTTTTAATTCATTTTGGATTTCTTCATCAGTAACCAGGTGAGAATATTTTTTTGCTTCAACGCCTTTATATTCTTGCAACTCAAAACTCGGACGGATTTCAAATTTAACTGTAAATTTAAGTGGTTCGCCCGAATTATATTTAATATCAACAAGCGAAGGCATGCCAATTGGCTGAAGATTTTTTTCAGTTATTGTTTGACGAAAACATTCGTTTGCAATATTTTCTACAGACTCAAGTTCGATTGATTGACCATAATATTTTTTAATTAAAGTTAAAGGAACCTTCCCTTTTCGGAATCCTTTAATTTCAATATTTGGCGCGGCTTTCAAATACGATAATTCAAAATGCGGAATTAATTCATCCTGCGTTAAAGTAAAGTCAATTTGTTGATTACATTCGTTAATTTCTGTCAGGGTTGTTTCCACTAAATCTCCTAAAATGATTAAAATTTCAAGCAAAAATACAAAGTAAAGAATTAAAAACAAAACTTGTGATAAAATCAAAAATATTTTACTTTAACGATTATTCATTCATTAAAATTTAGAAAGGTAGTTTATGAAAAAATTGTTCCTGCTTTTTTCTCTCATTTTGATTTTCGATTTTTCTGTCGAAGCAAATGTGTTCGCATCGCAAGTAAAATATTTGAATCCCGATGGCACACCATTTGATGGAAAATTTTCCGATGGCACCGGATTAAAAATATCATACATTTTAAATGATACAGCAACGCAGGTTTTAGTAAAAGTTTTTGATGGCGCAAATATTGTTGCAACTTTAACTGCAAACAATCAATCGCTTGGAGAAAATTTTATTAATTGGAATGGACAAGGAACTGTTACAGGAAAATCTTACACGCTTGAATTTTCAACTATGCAATCGAGATACTCCGATACAAAATACACAATCACACAAATGATTAAAACTTACGAATCGAAAGCTCTTTACTCTCGAGGATGCGATGCGCAACGAAATCCGAATCATCCAAATTTTGGTTTTATCTATTCCGCAAATTCTGATGGAAGTGAAGAACGATTACGAACTGGGATTACAAGATGGAATGCAAGTGGCGCTTACGCGGGCACAGTCGATGGACATCCGATGTTGATGGCGTCGCTTGGAATTTTACACGCAGGCGGAACAATTGATTGGGGAACAAATGCGCCTTGGTACTCATCGCTTGATGCTGATGGAAGAATTTATGCAAGTTCAAATGGAGGAAATAAAATTTTTAGAATGTTGAACGATACAACTTCGCCAAAAATAATTTGCTCGGGAAGATTAAATCAACCACGCGGACTTTGTATTGTTGGCACAGGTATAAACACAACTGTTTATATCGGAGCCGACACAAATGTTTATCGTGCAAAATTTGTAACGGGCGATACACTTGGAAATTTAGAATTAGTTGCAACACTTGGAAATTATGTTCGAGATATTATAATTGATGATGATGGATTTTTAATTGTTGGATTGCGAAATGGAACAACTGGCGCAGCAGGTGGCGCGATTGAACGATTTGATTTAAATGGCACACTTCCAAAAAAACGAGTTGATGCGATGTGGTCAATTTCTCTTTCAACTCACAGCGTTGTTGGTTTGGCGTTAAAGCGTGGCGCAAATCTCACAAGCGCAAATGATGATACACTTTATTCTTCAATTAGAGATGCCGCGGAACCCGGCATTCACGAAATAACTTTGATAAATGAATTTTTTCCGACAAAAAATTATATTGCTCAGCCGACTTTACATCCCGGAAGCCAAGGTGGAAATATCAGCGCAAATGCTGATTTAACATTGGATTATGCGAACAATATTATTTTATTTGAAAATGGAAATGAAGAAATTTTTATGATTTCGCCACCGAGTGCATCTCCGCAAACTACTATTATAGTAAAAGCAAATTTAAAATTAAATGTTGGGACATCGGTTGATGATGAAAAGAAAAGTTTATTGCCACATAAATATTTTCTCGGTCAAAATTATCCAAATCCTTTTAATCCGAAAACTACAATAAGTTATACAATGCCTCATAGCGGAAAAGTTGAACTTGTAGTTTATAATTCGCTTGGCCAAATGAAGTCAGTTTTGTTTAGTGGGATGCAAAGCGAAGGATTTCACACGGTAGAATTTAACGCCAAAGGATTAAGCAGTGGAATTTATTTTTACCAAATAAAAATTAACCCTTCGACAAAATCAGGACATGCATTTGGTGAAACTAAAAAAATGATTTTAACAAAATAA
>CAYIXI010000004.1:47732-69764 GCA_964367235.1 uncultured Chitinophagaceae bacterium
GACAAAATCAGGACATGCATTTGGTGAAACTAAAAAAATGATTTTAACAAAATAAATTATTTTAAATTATTATATTAAGTATGATTTTAAATTTATGACATCAATAGAATTTTCAACATTATTATTTCAAGAGTACGATAACTTTAAAGAAAAAAGTTTTAAAGATAAATTTATCACCCACAAAGATATTTTAAATCTCATCGCAAATTTATCTAATGAAAATATTTTTGTTGAAGATGCTGGTAAATCTACCGAAGAAAAAGAAATCAAACTTATTAAATTTGGGGTTGGAGAGAAAAGAATTTTTCTTTGGTCGCAAATGCACGGAGATGAACCAACCGCAACAATGGCAATCTTCGATATTTTAAATTTCATTATAAATAATTTTAACTCAAACGAAATACAAAATATTTACAAATCTACAACCTTGTATTTTTTGCCAATGTTAAACCCAGATGGTGCAGATAGATTTGAAAGAAGAAATATTTTTGGGATCGATATTAATCGCGACGCACAAAAATTAGAATCGGTTGAAGCAAAAATTTTAAAAAACCTCCGAGATAAACTCTCTCCCGATTTCGGATTTAATTTACACGATCAAGATCCTCGATACACAGTTGGAAGAAATGGCAAAGTAGCAACAATCGCGTTACTTGCTCCGCCAATTGATTTTGAAAAAAGTGAAAATGAAGTTTTTCAAAAAGCAAAAAAGGTTACCGCACATTTCTCATCGGTAATGAAAAATTTTATTGATGGAAACATAAGTCGTTACTTGGATGATTTTGAGCCAAGAGCATTTGGCGACAATATTCAAAAATCTGGAACAAGTACGATTTTAGTTGAATCCGGTGGATGGCAAAATGACGAAAATAAATTTTTTATTCGGAAATTAAATTGCGTTGGGCTACTTTCTACAATTTTGGCAATTGCAAACGATGAGTATTTACAAGCCGATTTAAAGAATTACGAAGAATTACCACTTAATGAAAAATTTCTTTACGATTTTATTTTTAGGAATACAAAATTATCTCACAACGGAAAATCAATTTCAGTTGATGTTGGGATTAATTTTGAAGATTCAAAAAGAGAGAAAATTCGTGTGATGGAAATAGGAGATTTAAAAAATTTTTCTGCGTTTAACGAAATTAATTTAAACGGTAAAATTATTTCCGGTGATAAAATAAAATGGGATTTAGTTTTAGATACGAATGAAATGAAGAAAATTTTTAACTTATAATTTTGAAGAAACAATTTTCCAAATTTTACTGCGCAAATCCTCAACACCTTCAAGTCCATTTAAAACATTAAAACGATTTTTATTATTTTCTGCCAACCATAAATAACCATTTCTGATCCGTTCAAAGAATTTCTCTCCGACAGTTTCCATTCTGTCGTTTGCTTTCCCATCAATTTCTCTTCGTCGTGTAATTTCTCGAATTGGAATATCAATAAAAAAAGTTAAATCGGGTTGTAAATTTTGAGTTGCAAAATTATTAATTTGTTCGATTAAAATTTTATCTAATCTGCGACCAAATCCTTGATAAGCCAAAGATGAATCGGCAAATCTATCGCACAAAACTATAATATTATTTTTAATTGCGGGAAGAATTTTTTCCGATACAAGTTGCGCGCGACTCGAAGCAAACAATAAAAATTCTGCGCGAGAATTCATTTCACTATTTTTATTATCAAGAAGTATTTCTCTGACTTTTTCAGAAAGTTTTGTTCCGCCCGGCTCGCGTATCAAAATAACTTGCCGTAAATCGGAAATTAATTTTTCTTCAAGTAATTTTATTTGTGTCGATTTGCCCGACGAATCGAGCCCTTCAAAAGTTATAAACATAATTTTATTGAATATAATAATTAATTTTACGATTTTTGAGTGTAATTAATCATGAAAGGAAAAATTATGGAAGAAGAATTCACACCAATTGAAGAAAAGAAAATTTCAATCTTCGATACATTTGTAAATCTACTTACATCACCATCGGAATTGTTTTCAACTGTCGTAAAAGGCGAAAATCGCGCATCGAATTATTTTGTACCAATTATCGCATCAATTATAGCTGGAATCATATTCATTTTTATTGTTTTTTCTCAACCGTCAATTCAATATCAACAACAAGAAATGCAAAATAATGCAATGCAACAAATGGTTGCTGACGGTAAAATGACTGCGGAACAATTTGAATCTGCAGTAGAAAATAATCCAGCAAAACCCGGCTCGCCGATGTTTATGGTTTTTGGATCAATTGGAATTTTAATCGGTAGCTTTGCAATTCTTTTTTTGCTCGTACTTATTTTGTGGATTGTTGGAAAAATAGCATTTAGTTCGCAAGCAAAATATTTAAAAACTACAGAAGTCGTCGGACTCTCATCGTATGTTACTGTAATTGGTAGTTTTGTAACATTGATTTTTGTTTTAGGATTTGATTCGCTCTTTGCTGGTCCAAACCTTGCGATTTTTGTAAATGAATTTGATATTAAAAATAAAATTCATTTATTATTAAAGTCGATTGATATTCTAATGATTTGGTATTTGTATATTCTTTCAATTGGTTTAAGTGCACTTTGGGAAACAAATAAAATTAAAAGTGTCGCTACTGTTTTTAGTTTGTGGGGAATTTATTTATTGATAACGATTTATTTTGGGATGAAATTTGCTGGCTCGTAATTTACATTAACGAGTAGGGATCAACATCAATTGATAAATTTACATTAGAAGATTTAAATTCATTTTGCAAACGCGAAAGCACTTCTCGAAGTTTTGATCCACCGGGATCTTTTTCGATAAGTGCTTTTGCTATTATGTGATATCGATATTGGTTTTTAATTTTAGAAATCACAGCTGGCGTTGGTCCAAGCAATCTTCCGATCGAATAATTATTATTTAATTTATTATAAAATTTTTCTGATTCGCTTGAAACATTAACTTCGTTCGCACCCTTAAATTCAATTAGAACTAATCTGACAAATGGAGGATAAAGTGAATCTTTTCTATTTTCGATTTCATTTTTAAAAAATTCATCATAATCATGATTTTTAGCAAATTGAAGAGTGAGATTTTTTGGTTGAAAAGTTTGAACTAAAACTTCGCCAGAGATTTTTCCTCTTCCCGCTCTCCCAGCAACTTGGGTAATCAACTGAAAAGTTCTTTCGGAGGAACGAAAATCGGGCAACAACATTTGCGTATCAGCGCTAATAACTCCAACCAAACTAACATGAGCAAAATCAAGCCCTTTGGCAATCATTTGAGTGCCGAGTAAAATATCTGCCTCGCGATTTGAAAATTTTTGAAGCAAATCATCGTGTGCACCTTTGGTAGAAGTTGTGTCGAGATCGAATCGGATAATTTTTGCATTTGGAAATTTTTTTTGAATTTGCTCTTCAACTCTTTGAGTTCCGAAACCAGAAAGTTTAATTTTATAACTTTGACACTTCGGGCAAACATCAGGCACAATTTTTGTGATGCCACAAATATGGCAACGCAAATGTTTTTTAGTTAAATGATAAGTTAAAGTGATGTCGCAGTTATTACATCGTTCAGTAAAACCGCAATCAATGCAAATTAAAAACGGAGCGTAACCACGACGATTTTGTAGAATTATTATTCCTTCTTTTTTATTTAATTTATCCTGAATTAAAATATTTAATTCTTTTGATATAGAAAATGTTGCTTCGTCGAAAATTTTCTTTCCGTGAACTTTTGCTTTTTCTTTTAAAATTAAAAATTGTTCTTTTTGCTCTTCGCGTAAATCAATAATTTTAACTTCGGGTAGTTTTGCTTCGTCAATTCTTTTTGTCAGTTTTAGTAAAGTATATTTTCCAGTTGTTGCGTTGAAATAAGATTCAACCGATGGAGTTGCTGAGCCCAGAACAACAACAGCATTTGCTTTTTGAGCTCGTAAAATTGCAACATCTCGCGCATTGTAATTTGGGGAAGAATCAAATTGTTTGTAACTCGACTCATGTTCTTCATCAACAATAATTAATTTTATATTTTCAAGTGGCACAAAAACTGCCGAGCGCGCACCAATTACAATTTTATATTTTCCATTTCTAATTCCATTCCAAGCATCAAATCTTTCACCATCCGATAAACGACTATGTAAAATTGCAATTTCATTTTTAAAATAATTACTTAATCGCCGTACAGTTTGCGGTGTGAGCGAAATCTCTGGCACAAGATAAATTGCACTTCCTCCAAGTGAGATTACTTTTTTAATTGCTTCAATGTAAACTTCTGTTTTACCGCTCCCCGTTACGCCGTGAAGGAGAAAATTTTTGCATTGATTCGATTCAATAGCATTTGATATTTCTGCGAAAGCGGAATTTTGTTCATCAGTTAATTTTATATTTTTTGGAATTTCATCGACTGGTTTAAAAAAAACTTCCCGATTGATTTCTTTTTTGAGGATTTTGAAAAACCCCTTCTTCACCATTAAATTTAATGTGTTTGATGAAGTTTTAGTTTCAGTAAGTAGTGTTTTGACCGAAACGGAATTTAATTTTTGGAGATTAAAATATTCTAAAATTCTTTTTTGGGCAGAAGTTTTTGGATTAACATTTTGCAGAGATTTATCGAGTTCAATCCATTTTTCAAATTTTGTACGGGAGGTTGCGATTGCTTCATCAGATTTAATTAAATCTAATCCAATAAGTTTATCTAATATATGATTTATGGATTTTAAGCCAGATTTATTTTCAATTTGATTTACAGTTAGAGAATTATTCTTTCTAAGAACTTCAATAACAAGATTTTCATTTGCACTTAATTTGAAAAAACTGGAATTTATCTCATCGCAAAAAGAATATCGTCTTTTTGATATTTTATTTATCCCCGGAGGAAGAATTAAACTTAAACTCTCTCCAAATGATGAACAATAATATTTTGAAATCCATTTTGCTAATTCAATCAACTCTTCTGAAATAGGAAGAGCAGAGAAAAGCGTATCATAAATATATTTTAATTTATTTGATGCAACATTTGTAGTTTTAGGAAAATCAACCGCAACACCAACTATTTTTTTATTTCCAAATGGAACAAGCAAAATCGAACCACGAAATATTTTTAAATGTTCTGGTACTTTGTAAGTAAAATTCTGTTTTAGCGGAAGGGGAAGTGCGACATCAACTAACACAATTATTCACCTTTTGAAAGTTCACGATCAAGGCGAGAGTAGACCTCTTTCAATGGAAGTTTAAACTCCATCGCGATTCGTTTACATTCTTCAAACTCGGGTAATAATTTTTCTTTTTTATCAAGAACAATTACTTTTACAATTGTATCGCCGAAAGAAGTTTTAATTGTACGCGCGCTTCGTTCAAGTTTTTTTCTTTCAACTTTATAAGTACGAATCCCGATTGTTGTTGTTTCTTCAAACAATAATTTTTGCAACTGATTTACTTTTTCTCTTGATGCAAGTAGCGTCAACAAAGTTCCTTGTCTCCCTTTTTTCATAATTATCGGAGAGTAAAATGCATCAAGCGCGCCATTTAGAAGTGCTCGTTCAATCACAAAAGGAAAAAGTTCTGGATTTAAATTATCAATATTTGCTTCGATGCAAATTAGTTCATCTTGTTCAAATGTCGAATCAATTTCGCCAATTGCTACTCGCAGAAGATTTGGAAGTTGTGGCATTCTTCTTGTGCCAGCACCAAAACCGATGTGTTTAAAGGATATTTCTTCAGTTCCCAAAACGCCACGCGAAAGTGCTTTAATTATTCCGGCGCCAGTGGGAGTTGTGAGTTCAAACGGCACTTCGGTTAATTGAGTTGAGTAACCGCGAAGAATTTCTAAAGTTGCGGGAGTTGGAATTGGCATAATTCCGTGATCGGTTTGGATAACGCCACCGCTACCAAGTTTAATTGGTGTTGAATAAACTGCTTCAACATTAAAAAATTCTAATCCGATGCAGACGCCAACAATGTCGATGAGCGAATCAATTGCGCCAACTTCGTGGAAGTGAACTTTTTTGATTGAAGTGTTATGAATTTTTGCTTCTGCTTCACCAATGACAGTAAATATTTTTGATGCGCGATCTTTTACTCTTTGCGATAAAGTTGAGTCTTCGATTATTTTAAGTATCGCACTTAAATGTGTATGATTGCGTTCTGGCGTATTATCAATTTGTATTTTTACATGCGCTGATGTGATTGAATTTATTAAAACAGTTTCAACTTCAATCGAATAACCATCAATCGAAATTTTTTTTAATTCATTCCGTAGATGTTCTAAAGACATTCCGGCGTGAATGAGCGAACCTAAAGTCATGTCGCCACTAATCCCGGCAATCGTATCGAAGTATGCTATTATCATAATTTGGTTTCTAAAATATTAAATAAATAATTTGTAAATCGTTCGGTTGCTCCGCGATGTGCCGCAATAAAATTTTTTGAAATGTTGCCAGCAAGATTATACTTTTCATCATCAGTTAAAAGTAATTTTATTATTCTGGAAAATTCATTTGAATTTGAAATTGCAAATGCGCCACCGATATTTTTTAATTCAACCGACTCTTGTGAATTCAAATGCGTCGGACCAAAAATTATTGGCAATCCGAAAACTGCTGGCTCTAAAACATTATGAATTCCTTGACGGAAACTACCACCAACATACGCAATCTTACAATATTGATAAAGTGGAATTAAAATCCCGACACTATCAACAATAATAATCGATTCGCCGTTGTAAGCATTCAAAAGAGAAAAACGAATATTTGAGATTGAATTTTCACATTCATTTTCAATTCTCTCCAAGTTATCTTCAGTTGGCTCATGAGGTACAACAATCGTCAATAAATTTGGCTCTTTTTTGTGTAGTTCGGCTAAAACCGGAAAAATTACTTCCTCGTCTTCCTTCCAAGTTTGAGCGGCAATAAAAATTATTTTTCCATTTGTAATTGAAGTTGGGAGAAGATGTTTTGTGTGAGCTATTAAACTTCTCTCAAAAACCTGATCAAAGCGAGTATCGCCATTTGCAATAATATTTGGTTGAGTAATTTTTAATTTTTCAAAATTATTTTTGTCATTTTCAGAGACAGTAAAGATGCTACTAAAACAATCGAACACCTGTTGATGAAGAGTTTGAACAAGTGGAAAAAATCTGCGCGAATTATCTTTGAAAGTTCCATTTACTAAAATTAAAGGAATATTTTTTTCATTCGCCTGCCAAGTAAAATTTGGCCAAACATCGTACCTAATCATAATTGCTAATATCGGATTAACCATTTCGAGAAATCGTTTTGCATTATTTTTGGAGTCGACTGGAATATATGAGATGATGTCCGCAAGTTTATAATTTTGCGCGTGCAAATAACCCGAAGGAGAAAAAAATGTAACTATAATTTTTAAATTTGGGAAAAGTTTTTTAATCGAACTGATAATTGGCTTTGCTTGTTCAAATTCCCCTAAGGAAGATGAATGAAACCAAATTCTTTTTTCCCCCTCAATATTTTTTAATTTGCTTTCCAGTTCAAGAAATAAATTTTCTCTCCCCTCAAATCCAATTTTTATTTTGTTGTTAAAAAATTTACCAATAGAAAAAACAAAATAAAGAAGAGGAATGAAAACTAAATTATATAAAAAGTGCCACATTGTATCTTTAAGTTACGATTATATTTTTCTTTCATCAATAATTTTATTGATGACATTAATTGTTTTAGTAGCTGCAACATTCCAATCAAAATTCTTCGAGTGAATGAGCGCATTGTTTTCTAATTTCTCGCGGAGCAAATCATCTTTTAAAAGCAAAGTAATTTTTTGCGCAAGTTCATTTATATTTCCGTATTCGTAAAGCAATCCGGTTTCATTGTCAATCACAGCATCACGCAATCCTTCAACATTCGATGAAACCGTCGTCGTACCGCAAGCGTTTGCTTCGGTCACCGTCAAACCCCAACCTTCTTTTGCCGATGTGTTGATTGCGATATTGATTTTATTGAGCCAATTCACTTTTTCATTTTCGCTTACAAATCCTGTAAAAGTTACCGAGGTAGTTAGATTTAATTTTTTCGTAATCGCAATTAATCTTTCCTTGTCGTCGCCATCGCCGATGATTACCAATTTTGCATTTGAGATATTTTTTTTGACTAAAACAAATGCTTCGAGCAAATGATCGAAATTTTTATATTTTTTTAATCTACCCAATGCACCAATTAGCGGAGATTTTGATTTTTCAATTTCATTTAATTTAAAAGTTTGATGATCAACTCCGTAATAAATTAAGTGAGTTCTGTTTTCATCAAATCCATTTGTGATAAGTTCTTTGTGTGTGCTTGGTGAGCCAATTACGAATTGTAATTTTTTATAAACCGAGAGAGCAATTTTTTCAGCAAAATAAACATACGAAGCAAACGGAAAAATAGTTTCTTTGAAAATACTTTTACCAAATAAATGATGAGTTACACCTAAAATTGGCTCGGCTACAAAACAGGGGGTGTAAAATGGAATTTTGTTCATATCATCAACAATCAAATCAAACTTTTCTTTTTTGAAAGTTAAAAAATATTTTATCGGAACAAGGAAGTTGAAAAAAAAACGATTTCCTTCTCTAATTATTTTTATTCCATTTAATTCTTCAAAAGGTTTTGCGCCATCGTAAGTGCAACAAAAAAGAGTTACTTCGTGCCCCATTTTTGCGATGCGAGAAAAAACTTCGTGCAAGTGAACTTCCGCTCCTCCCGAATGAGGATTGGTAATATCTTGCCAATTGAAAATTAAAATTTTCATTTAAGTTTTTTACTGATGACTCCAAAAGAAAGGGAAGTATAAATTGCAACCGAAGTATCTTTTAATTTGTCTCGAAATATTTTTCTTAAATCAGTTAGGATTGGAAATTTAGGATTTAGTGGAAGCGCAATTCCAATTTTTCTAAATGCTTCGCGAAGCATTCTATAAAACAAACTCGGATACATCCATTCGCCATAAATGTGAATGGTTTCAAGCCCGAGTTTTTCCATTTCGCATTTTAATTCCGGCACAGAAAACGAACGCTCCCAACCAGCAAACCATTTATTTATTGCAATCAAAAAAGTTTTTATCAAAGTGTAAATGTGGAATCGTTGCGGAACATCAACACAAAGCAAGCCGCCAATTTTTAGAATGCGAATATTTTCTTTTAGTAAATTTACCGCTTCGGGTTTTCGAAAATGTTCCAGCAATCCTTGATGAAAAACTATGTCGAACGATTCATCTTTAAATGGAAGTTTGAAAGTGTCGCCGCCAATAATTTCCACCTCTAAATTTTCATCGCTCGCGAATTGTTTGATTAATTTTAATGAGGGAATCGAATAATCGAGTTGATAAACAAAAGCCCCTTCATCGACAAAAGGAAAACTGTCGCGGCCAGTTCCAGCTCCGATTTCCAAAACTTTTTTTCCTTTGAGAGAAGAAATTTTTTTGAAATTTCTGATAATTCTATCGGAGTTTGAATAAACCTCATCGAGTTTATTTTTTTCAGTCCAAAACGAATCCCAATGTTCGCGTCGTGATTCTTTCATAATTTTCTAATTAGTTAAAATAAAAAAGTGCCACAAATGTTGTGGCACTTTTAATATAAAATATTTTTGATTAATTATTTTTTATTTAATGAATCTTTTTTAAACAAATCTGAAACAGTTTTTTGCGTTTGCAACTGACTGATTTTCTGGTCGATTTGCATTAATACATTTTGGTCGCCAGAGTAACCACTCTTTAATTTATTTAAAATATCAATTGCTTTCCCAAAATCACCACGGCTTTCATAAATCGATAAAAGTAGCGCAAACGGATTTCTTTGAGTTGCATTTGGATTTATTGGTCCAGCAGTTTGTGGAAGAAGAATTCCCTCAACCTCTTTTGCAATTTGTTCATATTTATCTTTTGCGCCAGCGTAATTGTAAAATGTGGCGATGTCAAATAAAATATATTCATCCATCGGAGTAACTTTTCGCGGAAGTTTTTCTTCCATTTTGTCAAGTGTCTCAATTGCTTTTTTATTATTCTGATTATTATTTATATATAAAAGAGAGAGTCGAACAAACGCATTTCGATAATTTGAAATTAATCGACGAACATTTTCATTATAATAAACAGTTTCATCTTGTAAACCACGGAAACGAAATCCTCGTTCAAATTTTTTGTTCGGAACTTTTGGTTCGCTCAAAAGATTTTTCGCAAGAATTGAATCAACAATTAATCCGTCATCAGTTGGTGCGGCAACAGGAATTAATTTCAGCGCCAATCCATCCATTCGCATATATTTATCCAAACCAATTTTTGTATCGGGGCTTGAGGTTACAGCGAAATAAATCGGGCGTTTCCAATTATTTGTCATTACAATATCGAAAGTCAAAATATCTTGCACGCGAATTGCGGTAACTTCGCCAAAATTCATCGTGCTATTAAAATTAAAATCAATTCCCATTTCACCTGTCGAATCGGTTAATGCATTTTTCTGTTCGGCGGTTAATGGTTGATTATGTTCATTCGTTGCATCGATTGGAACTGGCAATCGTAAACGACTCGATTTCCACTGCATCGGTTGAATTGATTCGATTTGTTCATCAGATAAACTTAAAGGGACAGGCAACGCACCGTAAGGTTTTTCATGTTTTAATTGTTTGATGTACCACGGAGTATTTCCCAAACTTAAATTTACAATTCTGATATCGCGACGAACGCCTTCGACATCTTGCAAATACCAAAGTGGAAAAGTATCGTTATCGCCATTTGTAAAAAGTATTGCATCTTTTTCGCACGACTGCAAAAGATTGTACGAATAATCCCACGCAACATAATCGCCACTTCTATTGGCTTGTTTGAGATTTGTGCGAAACATATTTGCTGGAACAAGTAAAAAACAGATAAAAATTGTTGCGCCAGTTGTATAATTTTCTTTTGCGGATTTTAAAAGATTTTTTGTGAACTCAACCATTCCTAAAACACCAAGTCCAATCCAAACTGAAAAAATAAAAAATGAACCGACATAAAAATAATCGCGCTCACGAGGTTGTGGCTCTTGCATGTTAAAATAATAAGCTAAAATTAATCCCATCAATAAAAAGAAATTTAAAAATACAAAAAACATTTTTCCATCTTTTTTATAATGATAGAACATTCCAAAAAATCCTAAAAATAAAGGAATTGCCCAAAGCTGTTTCCAATTTACACCGGCGTCTTGCCAGTCGCCTTCAATCCCGGCAAAATTCCATAAAAAATATCTGATGTACATGTGATTGATTTGATATTTAAAAAAATAATCTCCATCGCTACGATATTTTTGTGGATTATAAATTTCTTGATGCATTGGTTCTTGTGAATGTCTGCGTTTTATAATTGGAGCATCGCCGTATTGTTCACGATTCACATACGAAACTAATCGTTCCATATTGCTCGGATCGTTTTCATTCATCGGCGTGTGCATATTTGCGCGAATAATTACAAGCGTATAAGTTGAGTAACCAAGAATAATTAAAAGAAAACTCATGCTTGCCAAACTTAAAATAGTTTTTTTATTTTTATGCGCGTAGTAAAGTAAATAAATTGCAGTGAGAATCATTAAAAGTGGAAGTGAAGATATTAAAGTACTTTCGTTTTTTAAAAGAATTGGAAAATATTTTACAATTCCAGGATAAACAATAAAGAAAATACCAACAGCAATAACTCCAAAAATTGCAAAGCTGTTAATTGAAAACTCATATTTCCTAAAATAAAAAATCAACATAAATGGGAAAAGAACTAAAATTGCCAAAAGATGAATTCCGATTGATAAACCAATGAGATACGCAATTAGCAAAATATATTTTTCGCTTTCTGCTTCATCGGATCGTTCGTTCCATCGCAAAGCCAAATAAGTTATTCCGCCAACAAACATCATCGAAAGTCCGTAGACTTCTGCCTCAACTGCGTTGAACCAAAAAGTTGGACTGAATGTGCAAGAAAGTGCGCCAATTAATCCAGCACCGTAGACTGCTAATTTTTCCGCAAAAGTTTCCGGATCCTTTTTTTGAAATGAAGAAATTAATTTTTCAATAATTAAATAAAGAAACATTGCGGCAAACGCGCTTGAAAGTGCGGAAATAAAATGAACCCGAACAGCGATGTCGCTGTAGATTGGAATCATCGAAAATATTTTTCCGATTAAAAGAAAAAAAGGAGAACCGGGCGGATGCGGAACTTGCAAAGAATATGCCGCCGCGATAAATTCGCCTACATCCCAAAACACAACTGTGTCGGCTAAAGTTACAATGTAAGTTGCGAGCGAAATAAAAAATACTGCAATCGCCATTATTTTATTTAATTTTGAATGATTCATGTTTTCCTCGTTGAAAAATAGTTACTTAACTTTTGCTAATATAATTTTAATGAAGTTGAATTTCAAATGTTTTATGAAATTAGTTGTTCGGCGATTTCGTCGCAAAACGCAAAGCCTTTATCTGTTAGTTTGATTTTATTTTCGTTTAAATAAATTAAATTTTCTTTTTCAAAATCTTTCAATCTTTCATTGTGAGTTGAAAAAAGATTTTTTTCGTACAGCGAATTTATTAACGATAAATTTAATTCGCCCAATCGCAATCCTAAAAATATTGATTCGACAAATAAATTTTCTTTCGTAAGTGTTTCAATCTCAGCAACGGGAAAAATATTTTTTTGAACTGAATCGATATAATCTTTTACACTGCGAGAATTCCACCATCGCTTTGATGAATTTTCATTTTTCCAAAACGAGTGAGCCGATGGACCAAAACTAATATAATTTGTGTGATTCCAATAATTCAAATTATGTTTGCACTCAAAACCGGGTTTTGAAAAATTAGAAATCTCGTATTGATTGAAACCGTTTTGATTTAATTTTTCAATCGTGTGGGAATAAAAACGAGCATCTAATTCTTCGGGCAAAGTTTTAACAATTCCAGATTTTACAAGCTTAATTAAAGGAGTATTTGGCTCAACAATTAAACTGTAAGCGGAAATATGATTTGGCTCAAGATTTATTGCGCGAGTTAAATTATAATCCCATCTTTCTAAAGTTTGATTTGGAAGAGCAAAAATTAAATCGAGATTTATATTTTCAAATCCAGCAGATTTTGCGTTACGGATTGCACTATCGATTTCATCGACAGAATGAATACGACTTAAAAATTTTAATTCATCTTCAAAAAAACTTTGTGCGCCAAAACTAATTCTATTAATTCCAAGTGTGCGATATGATTTTAATTTTTCTACCGAAACAGTCCCGGGATTAGCTTCGGTTGTGATTTCGGCATTTGGGGAAATTTTAAAATATTTATAAAGTTTATTAAATATTTTTTCAAACTGAAGTGGAGATAAAAGCGAAGGAGTTCCGCCACCAAAAAAAATTGTTTCAACTTCTTCGGTTGTAAAATCATTTGTAGCGCGGAGTTCAATTTCTTTATCAAGTGCAATGAGAAAATTTTCGAGCGAATCGCGATTTTCAATTGAATAAAAATCGCAATAAATACATTTTGTTTCGCAAAAGGGAATATGTAAATAAATGCTTGACAATTAATTTATCAAAGTGCCAACTCGTGAAAGTCGAACACTTGCAAGTTTTTCAAAAATATTTATGATTGAAATATTTGAATCCCAAGACCAATAAACAAACATCGGCGAGCCGACAAGATTTTCTTTCGGAATAAATCCCCAATATCTGCTATCCAAAGAATTGTCGCGATTATCTCCCATTCCGAATAAATAATCTTGCTCAACTTTGTACGATGACGCGAAAACTCCATCAATTAAAATTTTATTATCGTAAGAAAATTCTATTTTATGTCCTTCACGCTTGATAAATGTTTTCCACATTTGAAAATTTTCTGCGTTTAATTTTATCTCCATACCAATAAATGGAATTACAATCGGTCCGTAATTATCTTCGTTAAAATTTGTAGTTGGAGGAAAAATTCTTGAATCAGCATATCCGCTTGGTAAAGATTGATAAGAATTGAATTTCATATTTTTCGGAATCGGACGCATTTGACTATTTAAATAAACAACGCGATTTATGATTTGCAAAGTATCGCCTGGAAGCGCAATACATCTTTTTAAATAATAAGTAAATTCATTCGGATTGACTTCCTCGCGATAACCGGGAAATTCAAAAACAATTACATCGCCTCGTTTTACCTCCTTCAAAACCGGCAAACGAAACCAAGGAAGACGAAGATTTGTAAATGGAATGTGGCGAGGTGACTGCCCGCCGTAAATAAATTTGTTGACCATTAAAAAATCGCCAGTCATCACCTCGTTTTCCATTGAACCAGTTGGCACCATAAACGAAGCGATTAAAAAACTATTTAAAAGAAGAAACATTACAATGAGAACAACTGTTTCTCGAAAATAATATTCGAGTTTTTCTTTTATAGTTGTCGGCTTCGGATGATTTTTACCACTGAAAAAATTCACGATTGCCAAAAAATATTTTTTTAAATTTTCAAATTTCATTTTAAAATTTCCTTTTTATTTTCTAATAAGACTTTTAATTATTTCTTTTGTTGTAATTATTCTTCCATTGAGAGAACCGCTAAAAATGCTTCTTGTGGTAATTCAACTCTTCCGATTTGCTTCATTCTCTTTTTACCTTCTTTTTGTTTATCGAGAAGTTTTCGTTTTCGGGAAATATCTCCGCCGTAACATTTTGCGATAACATTTTTTCGCATTGCAGAAATTGAAGTTCGTGCAATAATTTTGCTACCAATCGCCGCCTGAATTGCAATATCAAACATTTGCCGATGGATTAAATCTTTTAATTTTGAGCAAAGTTTTTTTCCCATTTCGTAAGATTTATCGTGATGAACAATTGTTGATAGCGCATCAACAGGTTCGCCATTTAATAGTATATCGAGTTTTACTAAATTAGATTCGCGATAATCAATATATTCGTAATCGAGCGACGCGTAGCCACGAGTTAGCGATTTTAATTTATCGTAAAAATCAAAAATAATTTCTGAAAGAGGAAATTCGTAAGAAATATCGGCGCGAGTTGGATCGAGAAAATTTGTGTTTTTCCAAATTCCGCGTCGCTCCATACTTAATTTCATAATGTTTCCAATAAATTCTGTCGGAGTAATTATCTGCGCTTTAATGTACGGCTCTTCAATTCTTTCAATCAAACCTGCATTTGGCATATCGGCAGGATTATCAATTGTAATAACTTCTTTATTTGTTTTATAAAGTTTCAATTCGACATTGGGAACCGTTGTAATTAAATTTTGATTGTATTCGCGCTCGAGTCGTTCTTGAATAATTTCCATGTGAAGCAAGCCGAGAAATCCGCAACGAAAACCAAATCCCAACGCTGTCGATGACTCGGGAACAAAAATTAAAGATGAATCATTCAAACTTAATTTTTCAAGCGATTCGCGAAGATCTGTAAAATCATCGCTGTTGACTGGATAAAGTCCGCTGAAAACCATCGGCTTAACTATTTTGTATCCGGGAAGCGGTGTAGTTGCGCCATGATAAAAAGATGTAATCGTATCGCCAACTTTTGTATCGCGAACATTTTTTAATCCAGCAATTAAATAACCAACATCGCCGGCACGAAGTTCATTTGTTTTTTGTCGCTTCATATACAAGTGACCAACTTCTTCAACTTCGGCAAGAATTCCATTATGAAAAAATTTTATTTTATCTTTTTCTTTGACAACTCCATCAACAACTCTGATGTAACCAATTGCTCCGCGATAAGAATCAAAAAGAGAATCAAAAACTAAAGCGCGAAGTGGAGCAGTAATATCTCCTTTTGGTGCTGGAACTTTTTGAACAACTGCTTCTAAAATTTCTTCGATCCCGATATTTGCTTTTGCACTTGCTAAAATAATTTCTTCATCTTTGCAACCAATTAAATTTATGATTTCGTGTTTTACTCTATCGATCATTGTTGCAGCACTTGGTAAATCAATTTTATTTATTACAGGAATAATTTCTAAACCAGATTCAATCGCCATGTAAAGATTGCTAATTGTTTGCGCTTCAACTCCTTGAGTTGCATCAACAACAAGTATTGCTCCTTCGCAAGCGGCAAGCGAACGAGAAACTTCGTAAGTGAAATCAACATGGCCCGGTGTATCAATTAAATTTATAGAATACAAATTTCCATCTTTGGAATTGTATTTCATTTTAATTGCGTGAAGTTTTATTGTAATGCCTCGCTCTTGTTCAAGAGGCATATCATCTAAAACCTGATTATTGACCAAATCTCGTTTTGTGATTGTGCCAGTGTATTCGAGTAATCTATCGGCTAAAGTAGATTTACCATGATCGATATGAGCTATAATGCAAAAATTGCGAATGTTCTTCATTGAAAATTTATAAGAATGAATAAAAATGCCCGCCAAAGCTTTGGGGGGCATTTATGCTTGCGAAATATACGGCTAATTGAAAATAAGTGCAATAAAGTTGGTTGATTTAAGAAAAATAAAGTATATTTTTATTTTGAATGATTTTATAATTGTAAATCAAAATTAACGCAATCAAAACAAAAAAAAGAAAAGACTTGCTTTTAATCTTAAAAAGTTGCAACTTGACCCTGCAAATAACAAGTACACCTATTTGCGACAAAGTCCTCCAGTTGTAGTGGAGTGTTGAAAAGCTGAAAGTCATTTCTTCCTATCGCACAAACACTGCTATATTTTGATGAAAATCAGAATGGTCGCACGCAGTTCGCTTTTGGTTGTACACTTGCTCTAAAAAAAAGTGCGAGCAGGTTTTTTTACATTACAAAAAGAAAGGGTTCCTTAATGGAAACCGGTACTATCAAATGGTTTAACAACACCAAAGGCTTTGGCTTTATCCAACGCGAAAATGGCGAAGATGTATTCGTTCATTACAAATCGATTGTTGGTGATGGCTATAAATCGCTTAACGAAGGTGACAAGGTACAATTTGAGGTTCAGCAAGGCCCAAAAGGTCTTCAAGCCGCAAATGTATCAAAAGCATAACGCAAGTTAGGCTTTACATTTCAAAAACACTCCGCAAGGAGTGTTTTTGTTTTTAGTAGATTTCATTTGAAATTAAACATATCTTTAAGAAGAAAAAATCTGGAGATGATATGAAAAATATTTTAATTTTAATTTTGACTTCAATTGTTTTTTCATCGTGTATGGTTTTGAACATACCAAACGATTTAACAAAAGATATTTTTAAAGAAATAAAAAATGAAAAAAATAATCGAAGCGATATAAGTTATTACTCCTCAAAAAATGCAATCGGCTCTTATTCATCTTCAATTAAAATTGGAAATTATATTTACCTCTCGGGGCAAATTGGATTGCGAGCTGACACATCTATTTTAATCAGTAGCGATATCGAATTGCAAACCGAACAAAGTTTAAAAAATATTGAAACACTTCTCGGAAATTATAATTGCTCAATTGAAAATGTAATTAGTTGTACAGTTTATTTAAAAAATATAAATGACTTTACTGCAATGAATAATGTCTACGAAAAGTTTTTTGTAAAAGGAAGATATCCAACTCGTACAACTGTTGAGGTTTCAAATCTCCCGCGCAATGCGCTAATTGAAATTACCGCTGTTGGTTATAAATACTAAAGTATTGGCAAAAATAACAAAATTAAATAAACTGGAAAAATTTTATTTCAAGGAAAGATTAGAGGAAAATCTGCACAATTTTACAAAGCAAATGCTACTTGTCCATTCACTACAAGTATATTTTTACGGTTGATTGACAATACTATCGAAGAGAATAAAATATCTGCTCAATATTAGCTAATTGTAAAATATGATGAAAAATTAAATCCGAAATACCGGGAAGAATTGAGCAACAGGCTATGTTAAAAAAAAAGAAGGAATTAAGATTGGTAATGGAGCATTGATTAAAATGGAAAAAGTGATTTGCTAAAGTATTGCCTACTATGTTCAAAAAAATTAATCTTCAGGTAAATAGACTTGATTTAGTTATTGCTATTTACATCGCTTGTGTTGCTATTGCAGAGCTGATGGGAGGAAAGACATTTCCTATTTTACAAATCGGTAAACTTACCTGGAATGCCAGTGTGGCAATATTTGTTATCCCAATAATTTTTTCCATTAATGATGCGATTATTGAAGTATTTGGAATTGCTAGAGCAAAGAGCGTTTATCGATCAAGTTTAGTGGCAATAATTATATTTATGACTTTTTCTTTTTTAGCAGTTTCGCTACCACCATCTTCTCTATTTAAGTCTAGTGAAACCGCTTATGATTTAATTTTTGGTCAATCTATTCGAATTGGTTTTGCCAGTCTAACGGCTTTTGCTATCGCTGACTTTCTTGACATTGTTATTTTTCAGAAAATCAGGGAAAAAATTGGTAAAAAGGCGTTATGGCTGCGAAGTAATCTTTCCAATTTCATTTCCCAGTTTATTGATACCTTTATTTTTATTTCCTTAGCTTTTTACGCTTTTAATAAAGGTATCGGTGATAATTTTTTATTCTTATTCAGTCTGATTATCCCCTATTGGTTGCTCAAATGTTTTATGTCTATCATTGAAACGCCATTTGTTTATATTGTCGTCAGATGGTTAAAGGAAGAAAATTAAAAATGAAAATAACTATGGTTATGTTGGTGTCTGTTGATGGAAAAACTACTCAAGGAAATAATCAGAACATATCTTCTTGGTCGTCTATTGAAGATCAAAAACATTTTTTTTCCTTAATCAAAAAAAACAATTTAATCCTTATGGGTAGAGCAACTTACGATGCATCCAAACAGGTAATAAAAATTGAGAAAGGTAAATTAAGAATAGTCTTAACACATAGTCCAAAAAAATATTTAAATCAAACAATCAAAGGTCAACTGGAATTTAATAATGAAAGTCCTAAGGAATTATTAAAACAACTATCATTATTGGGATACAAAAAAATGTTGTTAGTTGGAGGTGGTAATACTAATGGTTTATTTTTAAAACAAAATTTGGTTGATGAATTGTATCTAACAATTGAGCCAAAAATTTTTGGAAGAGGAAAAAATATTGTTGAGGGTCAATTGTTTAATGAATCTTTGCGATTGATTAGTTTAAAGAAGTTAAATAAAACCGGCACATTACTTTTAAAATATGCAATCAAATGATAGTTCTGGTTTTTTTAGTTGTTAGTATTTTTTTCTTGTCCTGAGACTAAATATTTAGGTAAACATTTTTATTTCTATTTTTAAAAACAAAAAAATGATCCAAGTGAGATAAGTTATTACTCCTCAAAAAATGCAATCGGCTCTTATTCATCTTCAATTAAAATTGGAAATTATATTTACCTCTCGGGGCAAATTGGATTGCGAGCTGACACATCTATTTTAATCAGTAGCGATATCGAATTGCAAACCGAACAAAGTTTAAAAAATATTGAAACACTTCTCGGAAATTATAATTGCTCAATTGAAAATGTAATTAGTTGTACAGTTTATTTAAAAAATATAAATGACTTTACTGCAATGAATAATGTCTACGAAAAGTTTTTTGTAAAAGGAAGATACCCAACTCGCACAACTGTTGAGGTTTCAAATCTTCCGCGCAATGCACTGATTGAAATTACCGCTGTTGGTTATAAATATTAAAGTGATGACAAAAATAACGAAATTAAATAAACTGGAAAAATGCGTTGTAATTTCAACACTTTGGATGCCCAATAAAAAAATTTGGGCATGACAAAATAAATAAAGTGTCATTCCCGCGTCATGGTGAGCCTGTCGAACCATAGCGGGAATCCAAACCCGCGACTAAATTTATTTTTTTAAACTTACCATTATTCTTGTGTTGAATTAAGCCCTTTGTTTTCAACGGATTTTAAACTAATTATAATTGTGTTTTAAAAAATTCCAAAACTCATCCTCGCTCAAATACAAATCTTTTGGTTTAACAAAATAATATTTTTTCATCGATAAAAGTTCCCGCTTTTTATTTTTTAATTTAATTTCTAAATAAACATTTGATGATTGATTCACACCCAAAATAGATTTTTTAGTTTTAGTAAAATAAATTTTGCTTGAGTTAGCCGAAATAAAAACATCGGATGAATATTTTTTTAAAAATTTTCTTTTCAAATCAAATAAAATAATTTCAAGTTGCGCTGTGGTATCTTTCATAAAATCCGAAACAATAAAAAAATATAAATCGTGTTTATCTTCTTCAACCGAAACTAAAAATGGTTTGTATAAATTCGAAACTGTTTTATACAAAATTTTCTCCTCGCCGTAATAATCAATCGCGCTCCAAGTAAATCCGGGGCACGGTTCATTCAGTTGCCAAAACATTGTCCCCATAGATTTTGGCATTGCTCGCCGATGCGCCTCAATCGCTTTTGCTACTCCAAAGGATTGTAAATTTTGTGTAACTAAAACATATTCCGTTAAAGTGCGAGGCATACGAAAATATTTTCTCAAGTACGATTCAATTATTTTAAATCCTCGTGGATGTTTTTGATGATTTTTTATTTCATGCGAACTGAATTTAAATTTTTCTTCGTAAATAAATTTATTCATCGATTTTATCGAAGGAGAAGATTGGAAACCGAACTCGCTCATAAATCGCGGAACATTTTTTTCATATTCTTCAAAGGGAAGATTGCCCCACCAAACACCCCAATAATGCATATCGCCCTCAGTTAGCGATTCAGAATTTCCCCAACCAATTTTTGGCGAAGATGAAATGTAACTTGTCGCAGGATTAAATTGATTTATAATTTCAGGAATTATAGTTTGAAAAATATTTTTATAATCGCTCCAAATTTTTATTAAATCGCTTGAAGAATATTTAAATGGATTTTGCCAACCCCAATTAAACCAACCCTCTTCAACCTCATTATTTCCGCACCAAATTGCAAGAGATGGATGATTGCGAATATTTTTTACATTTTCAATAATTTCCTCTTTAACATTTTCGATAAAAAGTGAATCGCCCGGAACCATTGAATTGGCAAACATAAAATCTTGCCAAACAAGAATTCCAAATCTATCGCATAATTTGTAAAATTCATCATCGGGATAAACGCCACCACCCCACACACGCAACATATTCATATTTGCATTTACAGCCTTTAAAATTATTTTTTCATAATCCGATTTTGTTACGCGAGGCAAAAACATATCTTGCGGAACATAATTTGCTCCTTTAATAAAAATTGGTTTCCCGTTTAATTTGAAATAAAAAGAGGTGCCGATAGAATCTTTTTCCTGCATAAGTTTTATTGTTCGCAGACCAAACTCAATTTCTTTTTTATCATAGATTGAGTCGGAAATAATTTCACAAATATAATTATACAAATTTTGTTCGCCCAACTCTTTTGTCCACCAAAGTTTCGGATTTAAAATTTGAAAATTAAAATCAATTAAGTTAATTCCTTTTTTTAGTTCGACATCTTTTTTTAAAATAATCGAAGTATCAGTTTTAGATTTTAAATTAAGATTTGCTTTAAACTCGCCAGTTGATAAAATTTCAAACCTTATTCCAACATTTGCAATTTGTTCGGATAAAGAGTCCTGAAAAAATTCAAGAGAATTTATTTTTGCATTATTCCAAGTTTCTAAATAGACATTTTTCCAAATCCCGCAAGTAACAAGTTTTGGAGCAAAATCCCATCCGTATTGAAATTGTGCTTTTCGTGAAAATGTTCGATTGTTCTGAGGAAGATTGTAATTTAATTTCGATGCTTCAATCGAATCATATTTTTGCGCTGGCGAAAAAATAATTTTTAATTCATTATTATTTTCTTTTAATATATTTTTGCAATTTATTCTCCACGAACGAAACATATTATCAGCTTTTAAAATCAACGAATCATTTAAATATATTTTTGCGTGCGTGTCGATTCCGTCAAAAACTAATTCGATATTTTCATTCTCTAAAATATCTTTTCCCAAATCGAAGGTTTTTTTGTAATTCCACTCTTTTAAATCAATCCACTGTAAAGTTTTTTCGTTTGCGCCAATAAACGGGTCTGGAATTATTTTATTTCTAAATAAATCTGTATGAATTACTCCCGGGACATTTGCGTTAAACCATTTGTCGAAATATTGAAAAAGCCAATTATCATTTAAA
>CAYIXI010000004.1:69864-72265 GCA_964367235.1 uncultured Chitinophagaceae bacterium
GTCAGTTCGGAAATTATTTTTAAATTAGAACTTCTAACTCCACCACCAACAACAATTTTAATTAATCCTCCAGACTCATCAATGAATCTTTTTATAAAACTTCCACCATCAAACGCATTATCACTTAAACCAGAAGTTAAAATTCTATCAACTCCAATCGAAATTAATTTTTCTAATTCGTGAAATGGATTTTGAACCAAATCAAACGCACGATGAAAAGTTACACTCATTGGTTTTGCAATTTCAGTTAAATATTTTGTTTTCTCAAAATCAATTGAAAAATTATCCTCAAGCATTCCAAAAACTACGCCATCAATTTTATGCGACTTGCAAAATTCAATTTCAAACTTCATTCGGTCAAATTCTTTTTCGGTGTAAATAAAATTGCCAGCTCGTGGGCGAATCATCACAAAAATAGGAATCGAAATTTTATTTTTAATTATCTCTATTTCATTTTCGGTTGGCGTAACGCCACCAACTTTGTAATTATTACAAAATTCAATTCTATCAGCGCCAGCGCTTAAGGCTAAAATAGCTGATTCGAAATTAAAACAAGCAATTTCTAAAGTCTTCATTTATACGAGATAAGAAAATATTTTTTAAAATAAAACTATGAATTTTTATTTTTCAATTTGTATATTAAAATAAAAAAATGAAAAAAATAATTGCGCCTCGTGGCAACAAATTAAATTGCAAAGGTTGGATTCAAGAAGCCGCACTGCGAATGCTGATGAACAATCTCGATCCCGAAGTCGCAGAAAACCCTGATGAATTAATAGTTTACGGAGGAACTGGAAAAGCGGCTCGTAATTGGGATTGCTTTAATGCGATTGTAAAATCTTTAAAAAATCTTGATGATGATGAAACAATTTTAATTCAGTCCGGCAAGCCAGTTGGAATTTTTAAAACTCATTTAAATGCGCCACGCGTTTTAATTTCAAATTCAATGCTTGTTCCAAAATGGGCAACTTGGGATGAGTTCCGCAGACTTGAAGCACTTGGCTTAACAATGTACGGACAGATGACTGCAGGAAGTTGGATTTATATTGGCTCGCAAGGAATTTTGCAAGGGACTTACGAAACTTTTGCCGAATGCGGAAATAAATATTTTGGTGGCGGGCTAACGGGAAAATTTATTTTAACCGCTGGGCTTGGAGGAATGGGTGGCGCGCAACCACTTGCCGCAACTATGAATGGTGCCGTTTGTTTAGTTGTTGAAGTTGATAAAAAAAGAATTTTAAAACGCATCGCAACAAAATATCTTGATGTGTGGACTGATGATTTTAATGTCGCAATAGATTTAATTCGTGATGCGAAAGAAAAAAAGAAACCACTTTCAGTTGGCTTACTTGCGAATGCCGCAGATGTAATTCCAAAAATCGCAAAAGGAAAATTTTTGCCCGATATAGTTACCGACCAAACTTCTGCTCACGATACTTTAAACGGTTATGTTCCATCTGGAATGAAATTTGAACAAGCGCTTTTACTTCGCCAAAAAAATCCAAAAAAATATATTGAACTTGCAACTAAATCAATTGTAAATCATCTCAACGGACTTTTACTTTTGCAAAAAAAAGGAGCAGTAGTTTTTGATTACGGAAATAATATTCGTGGCGAAGCACTTCAAGCAGGAGTAAAAAACGCATTTGCAATTCCCGGTTTTGTGCCAGAATATATTCGTCCACTTTTTTGCGATGGCAAAGGTCCATTTCGTTGGGTTGCACTATCGGGCAAGCCAGAGGATATTTACAGAACTGACCGCGCAATCATCGAAGCTTTTCCAAAAAACAGACAGCTTTGTAATTGGATTGAAAAAGCGCAAAAGCAAATTGCGTTTCAAGGATTGCCAGCGCGAATTTGTTGGCTCGGTTACGGAGAGCGCGCAAAGATGGGAAAAATTTTTAACGATTTAGTTCGAAGTGGCGAAATCTCTGCGCCAATTGTAATTGGTCGCGATCATTTGGATTGCGGAAGTGTTGCATCGCCAAATCGCGAAACCGAGAAAATGCTCGATGGAAGCGATGCAATTGCAGATTGGCCTATATTAAATGCCCTTTTAAATAGTGCTGGCGGAGCAAGTTGGGTAAGTCTTCATCACGGTGGTGGAGTTGGAATTGGAAATTCGATTCACGCGGGAATGGTTGTTGTTTGCGACGGAACCGCTGAAGCTGAAAAAAGAATTGAGCGAGTTCTCACTTATGATCCTGGAATGGGAATTATTCGTCATGCCGATGCGGGATATAATAGAGCAATCAAAAACGCAAAAAAATTTAAAGTAAAAATTCCAATGATGAAACAATTAACAAAAACCAATTAACTGATAACTGCTCATTGTTAACTGCTAATTGATAACTGCTCATTGTTAAATGTATTGCATTTGTATCAAATTATTATTTACTTC
>CAYIXI010000004.1:72365-74041 GCA_964367235.1 uncultured Chitinophagaceae bacterium
TGATAACTGCTCATTGTTAAATGTATTGCATTTGTATCAAATTATTATTTACTTCACAAGAACAAATTAAAGGATTGACATGTCAAACAACAAACAATCAAACTCTGCTTTAGCAACATTGGTAACTGTATTTTTTTTCTGGGGATTTATAGCCGCATCGAATGGAATTTTTATTCCATTCTGTAAAAAATATTTTAATCTTTCTCAATTTCAATCTCAATTAATTGATACTGCATTTTACGGAGCTTACTTTATTGGATCTTATTTACTCTTTTTGAGTACAGCACTTACAAAAATTGATCTTCTAAATAAAATTGGATATAAAAAAGGAATTATTGTTGGATTATTTATTTCAATTCTTGGAGCGGCATTAATGATTCCTGCGGTTGATTCGGGTTCATTTTATTTTATTCTTTCTGCATTTTTTGTAATCGCATTAGGATTTTCACTTCAACAAACCTCAGCGCAACCATTTGCAATTTCTTTAGGCGATCCATCAACAGGCTCGCATAGATTAAATTTAGGAGGAAGTGTAAATTCTTTTGGAACAACTGTTGGTCCATTAATTGTTAGTATCGCACTTTTCGGATCGATTAAAGCTGGTGTAAGCGCTGAGGCAGATATAAATCAAATAAAAATGTTATACATGATTGTTGGTGGAGTATTTTTACTTGCCGCGCTGATTTTTATTTTTTCAAAAAAACTTCCAGCATCAAATTTTGATGAACATGTCGAATCAAGCCCAAAAGCTTTGATGAGTTTAACTTCGCTTACAATCGCATTAATTTTAATTGCATCAATTGGGCAAACAGATATTTTTAGCAAATTACAACTTTCAGCAATTGCGTTAGTTGTAGTTTTATTAGTTTTATTTTATTCATACAACCAAGCGAGCAAAAATGGAGAAGGTTGGGGCGCGATGAAATATCCGCAATTGATATTGGGAATGCTCGGAATTTTTACTTATGTCGGCGTTGAAGTTACAATTCAAAGCAATCTCGGCGCATTGTTAAAAACTCCCGAGTTTGGTGCTTATGATGAATCGAAAATGTCTCATTTTATTTCGTTGTATTGGGGAAGTTTAATGATTGGTCGATGGACAGCGGCAATTTCTGTTTTTAATTTATCGAAAAAAATAAAACAAATTATGACAGTCGTTGTACCATTTATTGCATTCGGCGTAATCATACTTGTAAATAATGTTCGCGGAAATGATATGAGCGATTTATATTCGTATGTGATTTGTATTGCAATTTTGATTGCAGGAATTTTTTACGGACAAGATAAACCTATAAAAACTCTTTTCACACTTTCAGTGCTTGCTACTATTGCAATGATTATTGGAATAATGACAACAGGAATGATTGCAACTTACGCTTTGTTAGCCGGCGGATTATTTTGTTCAATTATGTGGCCAAGTATTTTTTCACTTGGAGTTGCTGGTTTAGGAAAATATACTTCGGAAGGTTCTGCATTTTTAATTATGATGATTCTTGGCGGAGCAATTATTCCACCACTGCAAGGAGCAATTGCTGATACAAATATTGGAATACACAATTCATACATTGTAGCAGTAGTATGTTTTGTTTTTCTTGCGTGGATTGCAAGCCAAATGAAAACCGTTTTAAAATCGCAAGGATTAGATTTTGATACACAAATTGGTGGCGGACATTAAA
>CAYIXI010000004.1:74141-75497 GCA_964367235.1 uncultured Chitinophagaceae bacterium
AATGCCAAAGGCATCCCTTTGGGACATTTAAAGATTAAAAAAAAATCCCACATAGTTTGTGGGATTTTTTTTGAAGTATAATTTAAATACTTACTTCCCTAAAAATATTGCTTTTCTTTTTTCTAAAAAAGCTTTTACACCTTCAGCGTGGTCTTCGGTTTTTGAAGCGAGTTCCTGCATTTGAGCTTCGTAAGCGAGCAATGTTTCTAAATCAGAAGCGAGAGATTTATTTAAAGTGCGTTTAATAATTCCGATTGCTTTTGTGGGTCCTTCGGCAAATTGAGTTGCAATTTTTAAAGTTTCATTTTCTAATTCGTTAATTGGAAAAATTTTATTTACTAATCCAACCTGCAACGCTTCTTCAGCAGAAATCTCTCTTCCAGTTGTTGCGTATTCAAATGCACGAGCCATTCCAACTAAGCGTGGGAGAAAAAAATGACTTCCAGAATCTGCAACTAAACCGATTCTTACAAATGCCTGAATTAATTTTGCGCTCGAACTCATAATCCTCATATCGCAAGCTAAAGCAATTGAAAAACCAGCGCCTGCGGCAACTCCGTTTATCATTCCAATAATTGGTTTTTCAATTGTGCGGATTAATTTAATAATTGGATTGTAAGATTTTTCAATTATTTCGCGGATAGATTTTTTTACGATGGAATATTCTTTTAAATCCTGACCAGAGCTAAATGCTTTTTCGCCTGCGCCACGAATAACAATTGCTCGAACTAATTTATCTCTCTCAGCAGATTTTAATGTGTCGAGTAATTCCATTCTCATTTTTTCATCGAAAGCGTTGTAATTTTCTGGTCTATTTAAAGTGATAACCAAAACATTATTTTTATTTTCAGTTAAAATATTTTCGTAATTCATTTTTGATTTTCTTTCTTGAAAAATTATTTCTTGTTTTCATAATAACTTTTAAATTTAATCAAAATGTCTCTTTTTCACTCTTAAAATGGCATATAACGGTTTGCAGCTTGCCGAAGGCGGGGCTTTCGGAGCACAAAACTGTCAAGCCGCTACAAAGTTAATTAAATGCACAAAACTTTAAATTACTACTGTCGCCCCGCTTTTGGCAAGGTGCTGTTACCACCTGTGCTGTTGTCTTCTGTGTCGTGTCGTAAGTTTCCACTGTCTGCTGTGTTTTTATTTTTGTCGAGCGTGGGGGCATTTTTGAAAATTTCTTTTCTGTCTGGAGTTGGATTGGCAAGCTCTTTTGCATTTGCCTATTCAACTAAAAAAAATAAAAAGGGGCAAGTGCAAATGTGCTTGCCGTAGGAATTTCCATTTTATTAATTCTGAATATTTGCCATTGTTCTTAATAAGGTTGCTGCCCAAGAATAAATATTGTGT
>CAYIXI010000005.1:0-60328 GCA_964367235.1 uncultured Chitinophagaceae bacterium
TATTTTAATAATAACATTTTTTTAACTGATGAGAATGAACCGGTTTCAAGTTTATAGACATACATTCCTGTTGCAAGTTTTGATGCATCAAGATTTACTGTGTATGAACCGACTTCCTGAAATTGATTCAATACTTCCATCACTTCTCGTCCGATTACATCGTACACTTTTAATGTAACAATTCCTGCTTTTGGAATTGAATAACGAATACTCGTTGTCGGATTAAATGGATTTGGATAATTTTGACCTAATTCAAATGACTTCGCAATTATTCCATCTTGTTTTACATTGGTTACCCAATATGGTCCAACCCAAGTGTGCGACCAGCGCCAAACTCTTTCCCACGAATTATCATCATTGAATTGTGAATAACAAAGAATTCCATCGCGTGCATTCCATGGTTCGTTTGGAAGAAATGTTTTTCCATCATTATCATTTACAGAAAAATCAATCGGGATTCTTTGTCCTTTTCGTGAAGTGAATTTAGTATCTCCGACTGAAGTATCAGCAAAAGTTTGAAATGGAATTTTTGCTTCAACAATATAACCGGGAGTAAAAGATTTTTTCTTAAAAATATAATTTGCGCTTGGAATCATTAATGGTTTAATTCCGCCAGCTTGTCCGGGATTATCAATGTACAATGCATACGATGTAAATCGTAAATGATAATCGGGATTTGCACCGCGAGAATAATTATTATGTCGTTTTCCTCTCCAATCATACAAACCAATAAACATATCAACGCAATCAAGTCCATAACTTTTCCATGGTGCATATTCAACCATAGTCTCATTAATTTTATCATCAACAACATCAAAAGCTACATAAAGATTATTAGCATCAACAGCAAGGTATGCTTTCACAGATAAATCTGCATCGTTATCAACTACACCATTTCCAACAACATGTCCTTCACCAGTTAGAGAATTTTTTGTAATTGAAATTGGTTTGATAGATGCGTTTAACCATTCTGCAACACTTCCATCAACAGCAAAACTTGCTGGGGCTCCTTCATTAAAAACAGGAACACCTTTTGCAGTTGTTGTTACTTTATTACTTAATGCCATTGCTCCAACATTTCCTGCCGCATCTTTTGCATTGACACTGTAGTAATAAGAAATGGGTTGATCAGTTGCTGGCGCGCGAAGCACATGACTTGCGGCACCTGAACCTGATGGTAATTGATATGGTGGAAGATCTTCAACGAATGAAGAATCGGTACTTGTAAAAGTTTTGTCACTGAAATGAATAAAATATTTTGCACCGTTTTCATTTGGAACATCTGTCCAAGTTACGATATTCATAAAAGTATTTGCCGCACCACCAATTGCGACAACTCCTGTTGGCGCTAATGGAGCAATAACATCAAAATCAGGATTACCAGTCCAAATATCTCCAAGATAAATTACTTTACCAGCAACAGCAGATGCTTCAGCCATAATACCAAAAGTATTAATTTTTGTAGAATCGATTGGACCTTTTTTTGTTGAGTCTTCACCTGGAGGATAAATAAAATCTTTGAGAGCTAATTTATAAGTTTTCCACTGATTATCTGTGGTTGGAGTGATATTTAATCCACGCTTTCCACCAACAGTTCCATCTTCAAATTGGATACGAATTTTTCCAACACCTGCTTCAGCTTTAATTTTTATTTGCAAACTATCTGTTGTCCATCCACCTGCCATATTTGTTGGAGCAAAATTAAATCCCCAACCAGACCAGCCATTGTTCCATTCATTTCCTTGAACCCATTTGATTGCGTTTGTTCCTGTAATGTGACCTAAACCTTTTTCAACTGTTATAACTGATTGACCCCAAGCCCAAACTGAACCAACCATTGAACCTGTAAAATCAATACCGTTAAATAAAACAATGGGAACTGCCTTCGAACCAAACTGTTGAAATTTATCATATTTAACATCAACCGAATCAGCATCAATAGAAGTTGGAAGAACTGTAAAATACCAAGAAGAAATTTTTGCAGGATTAAATTTTTGATCATTCATACTATGACTCCAATTGAATGGAGCGATAGAAAATCCTGTGCTATCTGGCGCAGCAGTTCCATCAGAAATTCTTGCTTTTAATGGAATGCGAAGATTTACCCATTCATTATGTTTTACATCTATGATAGAATTATTTTGATAAACCCAAGTTTCTCTTGCACCACCTTCAAAATCTGTAACTTGAAGTCGCCATGACATTTTATCTGGACGAGTTGGAGCTTTTGTAACTTTCACCCAAACGCTAAGCGAATCACTTGAACCCCAATCTAATAACTTACTATCGTTTGAATAACCTATTTGTAACCAACCACCCCAATCAGCATTTGATTGATAAACATTTTTTGTTAATAATGAATTACCGCCTTCAAATTTATCAATTGAATCAGCTGACATTTTAATTGAGGAACCCGAAGAGAGCGAAACTGCATACAAAGTATCAGGTCTCTTATTTTCGAAATTATCAATAGTTTTATATTGACCAAAAGCAAACATCGAAACGCAAATAAATGCAAATAGTAAAGATTGTATTTTTTTCATTTTTTCCTTCTATGAATTTGTTAATAGATATTGTTAATTACTTTTTGTAAAATTTATTTCAAATTTTATCTTTGATGTGCAAATTATAAGTTTTTTTGTAAAATTGAACAATCGCACAATCGTGGTATATTAGATTTATTAAAATATTTTTATTTATGAAAGGTTTCGAGATTATTATTTAATTTTGATTGCGAGTTGTAAATAATTATTAACTGCGCCAAGTATTTCAAATTTAAAATCGTATGCTTTGCAAAAATCATTGAATGCTTTAAATTCAAAAGTCGGTACTCCAAACTCATCAAAAATAATTATATCCCCTTTATTTAAATAGGGAAATAAAGAGGTCAAAACATACAAGCAAGATGAATACAAATCGCTATCGATGTGAATTACTTTTTTGGGATCAATTTTATGTGATTTTAAAAATTTTGGCAAACTTGTTTGAAATAATCCAGAGAAGAACTCGACTCGGTTGTCATTTATTTGAGGATATTTTCCGCCAGTATCAAAATGATTTTTTTTAAACGCGCCATAATTTTCTGGCAAACCAGTAAATGTATCAAAGCCATAAAATCGGGACGATTTATTTTTATTTTTTTCTGCCCAATATTTAAATGAAATTCCATCTGCCACACCAAACTCTAAATAAATTATTTTGCCATTAAGTTTTTCTTTTTCAAAAACAAATTGGTGAAGTTGGAATCTATCTTCATAATTTATTTTTGATTTATAAAAATCGTTAAATCCTAAATTTTTATTTTTACTTACAAACTCCGAGAATTCGCCTAAATAAAATAATTGCAAAAATATATTTTTAAATGGATTTATTAAATAATGAATTTTGAATTTAACTAAAAGAGATTTGATTTTCTTTTTAAAAAATAAATTTATTGAAATGTAGTTCATACTTTTTTTTATTTTAATGTTTCATCAATAATTGCTCCGCCAACCAAATCATCTCCTTCGTAAAACACAACCGATTGCCCCGGAGTGATTGAGCGCTTTGGAGTTTTAAATTCAATTTTTATTTTTCCATTCCCATCACCAGTGCCATCAATTTGAGTAACAAGCGCAGTTGCTGCAAAATCTTTGTAACGGATTTTTGTATCTAAAAATTTTCCATCTTTTAGCGAATCGTATTTTTGTAAATTTAGTTGCGATGCAAATAAAGTTGTTGCGAGCAAATCTTCCTCTTTACCGATTACAATTTTATTTTCTTTATAATTTATTTCTGTAACATAAACTGGTTTGGGCAACGCAACGCCAATTCCTTTTCGTTGACCAATTGTGTAAAAGGGAAAACCAGAATGCTCTCCAATAATTCTTCCATTCATTTCGGTTTTTCCATGCGCAACTTTTTTTTCTAAATCAGGATTTTTGTGTTTTAAAAATCTTTCATAATTATTATCGGTGATAAAACAGATTTCAAAGCTTTCACCTTTGTGAGCAGTTTTCAGATTCATTCGTTCAGCAATTTTTCGAGTTTCATCTTTCGTTAAATCTCCAATGGGAAAAATCGTTTTAGATAAAGAGCTTTGTGAGAGATTCCAAAGCATATAAGATTGGTCTTTATTTAAATCTTTTCCTTTTGAAATAAAATATCGACCGCTCGAATTATCGAAATTAACTTTTGCGTAATGCCCCATCGAAATAAAATCGGCTCCAAGTTGCATTCCTTTTTTAATTAGTTCTTCCCATTTAATTTTTCGATTGCAAACCACACAAGGGTTTGGTGTGCGACCGTGCATATATTCGTCGATAAAATTATCAATAATATTTTTTCCGAAAACTTCGGTAAAATCTAAAACATAGTGTGGGAAATTAAATTGGTTTGCAATAATTCTTGCGTCATTAATTCCTTCGAGCGAGCAACAACTTTTATCTCCTTCGGTTGTTCCGCCGACATCATCGTAATTGTAAGTTTTAATTGTAATGCCGATGAGTTCGAAACCTTGCTCGATGAGTAATCCTGCCGCAACTGATGAATCCACTCCACCACTCATTCCGATTATGATTTTCTTTTTTGAACTCTGCATAAGTAAAAATACAAATATTTGATTTAACTAAAAAACAAGATCCAATTGTAGTGAGAATTGATTTTGCGTTTCATATTTATTTTCATAAATATTTTCTAATTTTTTCCGTGTGGTAGATATTTTAAAAGATAAAATCGCATCTTCGTTTATTTTCCAATTTGTGTAAAAATAAAAACGCAATCCGTTACCGTAAAGTGGGAGAAAAGAAATATTTCCAGGAATCTCATTTTCAAATTGATAAAGCCGAGAGTTGTACGAATCGGAACTGAAAGAAATAATTCTTGAAGCAATTGAAATCTTCTCATCAAATAATTTATATTTAAAATCGGTAAATAATAAAATTCCATTTTCGCGATAAGCTAATTGGAGTAAATCGACAAATTCAATTCGCTGAGAGATTTCAAAATCATTTTTAAAATTGAAAATAAAATTAAACCGATAAGTTTTCTTATTACTATTTAAGTAGTCTTTCTGCTTAAAAAGAAAATATGATTCAATTGATTTTGAAAATTGATTTTCAATTCTTAAAGAGTATTCACGACCACTTGAAGAAAAGTCATCATTTTTTAAAATAGAAAAATCATCAATGAAACCAACGATTTTCAGCCAATCGGTAATTCTCGTTTCAATGCCAAGAATAATTCCGTTTTCGCTTCCGACAAAATTATTTTGCCTAATTGCGCCAGCAAAAGGATTTGAAAATCCATTTCGATAATTTCGAAAATGAATTAAATAAGAAAAATATTTTTGCTCTGAAAGAAAACCAACCGCAAGTGCATTTTTATTTTTATCTGTTTTTGCGTAATCATAAAAGACTTCGCTATTTTTAAAATAATTTGTTCCACTTATTCCAATAACTGAAAATTTATTTGAATCTAAATTCATCGGCTCGTTTGAATTTATTATTTTATCGTACTTCGCATTTAAAGAGGTAAAATTGATTTCGTATGAGTTTCGTTTTGAGAATTTCGAAACAACTCCAAATATATTTTCGTTAAATATTTCTTTTCCCAAAGCAAATCCTGTATAACTTACTGAAGAGATTATTCCCTCTTCATTTAAATTTCCAAATTTATTTCTATTTGAGTAAAATGGATAAATGGAAATGTTTTGATTCAAATTAATTTTTGAAGCAATGCCTCGCATAAATTTATATTCATCGCTTGAGCTACTTGCTGAAATTATTTTATTTGATTTCGGAATTTTTAATTCCGAGTTACTGATTGATGAAAATATATTTTTACTAATTGCCAATCCCTCTCCAACCGAGATAGAATAATCTCCAATTATAATTTGTGGTAACGATTGACTAAAATTGTATTCAATAAATCCTGTTGTAAAACCATTTTTATAATCTTCAAACGAATCCTTTTCAATTAATAAATTTGATTTTAAATTGTGCGTTTTAAAATTTACTCTATTATAAAGCTTCAACTCTTCTTGATTTCTATTTAATAGTGGTAAAATTGACTGCGGTAAAACAATTCTATTTCTAATTTTCAAATATCCAATTTCATCTTCATTCATCACCATGCAATATTGTAAAAGCAAAATAAATTGCGGTTTGTTTTTAAAAATATTTTTAAGCGATTTCCACGAAAAATCATTTGTTGTGTCGCGCCAATTTAAAACAATATCAATTTCCCTATTTGTAATCAGCGGAATTGATAAAAGTTCATCTTCATTTGCGGTTGATAATACAATCGGATTATCATGCAAATAAATTAATTCCTCAATTATCATTTCTGCATTATCTTCGTTTTGAAAAGATTCAAATAATTTGTTTTCAAAATTTTTAACTCGAAGTGTATCATCAGAATTTTGATTAAATAAAAAAAGAAATGAAAATATTAAACTCATTTAAAAATTAATTTCAATTGAGTAAGTGTGCGTTTCTCCCAGTTCGCGATGAAATGAATAACTGTAATCGAAATTTGCATAATTTGTATTAACTGAAAATCCCCCGAACATTTTATTTGGTTCGGTCATAAATCCACTTCGGAGTTTAATATTTTCAGAGATTGCAAACTCAGTTCCAAAACGATTTGAGATTTCCGTTGAAGTTTCCTTAGAAACATTCCATTCCAAAAATGTATTTTCAATCGGAATAAAATTAATTCCGACAGAATAATTTTGAGGCAAGTCCTCGTTTGCTAATCCAATCTTTTGAGCAATTATATTTTGTATCGCAACTCCAAAATTTAAATTATTATTTATTTTTAAAATAATTCCTAAATCCAAACTTGCCGAGTTTGCATTTCCATATTTTTCAATTGTAAGAATATGCTGATTTAAATTTAATCCAAAATATATTTCATCATTTATTTTTGTGGAGAAATTACCAGTGTAAGTTTGCTCGTTATATTTTGAATCTCCAAACTGTGAAATTGAAATCTGATAATTATTTTCTTCAAATTTATAATTCGCTGAAAGTCCTCTAAAAGAAAGTTGTGACAAATTAAATTCGCCGGGAGAAGTGTAAAATGAAAATGAATAATTTTTATTTGTATTTGTAGCGGCAGGATTTATTAAAATGTTTTCAATTCCAAAATTAGCAATTCCACAAAATCCTTTTCCAATTAATTTTGCGCTTTGCGATTGCCTACTAAAAAAAGGAAACAGATTTTGGCTAATCATCAATAACAAAAATATCTTCTTGTTAAGTAATTTCATTCTATTTATATTTATTCGAAAATGAAAACAAAAATAATATTTTTAATTGCATCGTTTTTCATGCTTAATTCAAATTTATACAGCCAACTTGAGTGTAAGGTAACTCTCAACACCGATAACATTCAAGGGGGCTACCGCGAAAATCTTCAAAATTTTGCAAGTGATATCGAAAATTATATCAACTCAAACAAATGGTCTTCCGATGATTTTCCGCAGAAAATAAAATGCTCGATGAATATATTTTTTACCACAACAAGTGGTGAAAATCGTTATTCTGCGCAGGTTTTTATTGGTTCTCAACGACCAATTTATTTCGGTAAAAATCCTTCTGATAAAAATACAGTTTTGTTAAGAATTTTTGACGACAAGTGGGAATTTACTTATTTAAAAAATCAGCCGATTTATAAAAACGAAAATAAATTTGATCCGTTGATGAGTTTTATAAATTTTTATGTTTATTTAATTTTAGGATTTGATTACGACACTTACTCGCAGCTTAGTGGAACAAATTATTTTCAGCGCGCAATGTCAATTTGCAATCAAGCCTCAGGTTCAATTGGTTGGGATCGGAGCAATTCCGCTTATAGTAAATTTAGTTTTGCTGAAGAAATTCTTAATCCAAAGTTTAATCTTTTTAGGCAGTCGCAATACATTTATCATTTCAAAGGATTGGATTTGTTAGCAACAAAACCTGAAAAAGGATTTACAAATATTATTTCTTCCCTATCAAAAATTGATTCGTTGAATTATTTAATTGCTGGTCGCTCGATAGTTTTAAAAACTTATTTCGATACAAAGTATTTGGAATTTGTTGATGTCTTTAGAAATTATCCCGATAAGGAAATTTATTTAAAGCTTTCTAAAATTGATAAGAGCCATAAATTGATTTACGACGAAGCGTACAAAAGATTAACTAAAAAATAATTATTCTTTTTTATAAAGATTATTTCCCCATTCAAGCACTTCCACTTTTACTTCGCCTGTTCCTTTTTCAACAATTCCAATTTCAATTGCCGCGCCGAGAGATAAATCAATAATTCTTTCAAGTTTAAACGGACCTCTATCGGTTACTCGAACTCGAACAGATTTTTTGTTTGACAGATTTGTAACATTTAAAATTGTTCCGAAAGGAAAAGTTCTGTGCGCCGCAGTTAATCCATTCATATTATAAATTTCTCCGTTGGCAGTTCTTTTTCCGTGAAAATCGTGCGCGTAGTAAGATGCTTTTCCAACTACAATTGATAAAATTTTTCCACCAGGTTTTTGAATTGAAATTACATCTTTTGCAAATCTTGGACTTACTGCGCAACTAGAAATAAAAATTGTCAAAATTATAAAATGGATTTTCGATTTAGAGAAAATCATTCATCTCTTTCTGCTTCAAATAATTTACAACTTCTTTTACATCTTGCGCTTTATCTCGCGAACAAATTAAAATCGAATCGTTTGTTTCAATCACAATTAAATTTTCAACTCCAACTGCGGCAATTAATTTATTTTGAGAATAGATATAAGAATTTTTTGAATTTATCGAAATAACATTTCCTGTAATCGCATTTCCGTCATCATTTTTCGGGCTGATTTGATAAACCTCTTCCCAAGAGCCAACATCGTTCCATCCAAATTTTCCCGCCAAAACAAAAACATCTTTCGCTTTTTCCATCACGCCATAATCGATAGAAATAGATCGAATGATTTTATATTTTTCTTCCAAAGTTTTTTCAAACAGTGAAGTGCCAATCGACTCCTCGATATTTAAAAGTTGCTCGTATAATTCTGGAAGAGATTTTTGGATTTCATTTAAGATTGAATCGACTCGCCAAATAAACATTCCGCTATTCCACAAAAAATCTCCGCTTCGCAAAAATTCATTTGCAATTTCAATCGTAGGTTTTTCGGCAAAAGTTTTTACTCTGAACGCATTCTTTTTATAAAAAGGATTTGCGGAAGAATTTTCATCGTCGAACTGAATGTAGCCGTAACCAGTTTCTGGTCGAGTTGGAGAAATTCCAATTGTGATTAATGCAGATGAATTTGCTGCAACTTCAATTCCATTTTTCAAAACATGATGGAACTCTTTTACATTATGAATAATATGATCGGCGGGCAGAACAACCATTACACCAGTTGGGTCGATTCGTTTTGCAAAAAGCGCGGCAAGCCCAATGCAAGGCGCAGTATTTCTTCCGAGTGGTTCAACAATAATATTTTCCTGCGGAATATTTGGAAGTTGTTTTACAACTCCATTTTTTTGCAATTTATTTGTAACAACAAATATTTGTTCTGGCGGAATGAGGGATTCAATTCTGCTAACAGTTGATTGAATCATAGTTTCACCTTCAACAATTTTTAAAAGTTGCTTCGGAGATTTTTCTCTACTTCTTGGCCAAAAACGAGAACCAACTCCACCAGCCATAATTACACCATAAATTTTTCTTTTCATATTTACCTCAAAACTTTTTCGGGATGTGAAAGCAATAAATTAATTTCATCTAAAATATCTTCTCCATTTTCGTTTGCATTTAATCCAACATTTAATTTTTCTCCAATCACAGAAAGAAATTCTGCAACTTTTACACTTTCAATCGCGCCGTGCTTTTCAACAAAATTTATAAACGAAATTATTGAATTAAAAAAATTTGCAAGCGTTATATTTTTTTTCGACTTGGCAATTTCAATCGAACTTTTTGCGACAATCATCAATAACACATAAACCGATTTTCTTTCCTCCGAACTTTTACTAACAAGCGAATTTACTATTTGCGTAAACCTGCTGAAACCAACTAACATATTTTTATCAATCAAATCGGTGAGCGATTTTTGATTTTTAATTTTTATTTCTTTTTCAACCGAAAATGATTTTGCAAATTTTTCCTCAAGTAAATCAACATCTTTTGCAAAAGTGTACGCATAATTTTTATGTTTTACTTTCGCCTCGCGAACCAAAATCCATTCCATCACCAATGCTGGATTCATAAATCCTTCAACTTTTTGAAGCAGTGCAATTTCTCCACGCAAAATATCCGATGTTTTTAATCTTTCAAAAACATGCTCAAAATTTAATTTCATTTCTTTGCTTACTTTTGGCAAAAGATTTTTGTGAACACTTCGCAAAACTTCTAAAATATATTCTTCTCCGCTATCCATTTTTATAAACTCGAGGAACTCGAGGAGAAATTCCACATAACATTTCGTACGATAAATTATTTAATCGTGCAGTTAATTCATCAACTCCAATAAATTCAGTTTTATCTTTTCCGACAAGAATAACTTTCTCTCCAACTTTTATTTTTGATTTTTTCCCGACATCAATCATCATTTGATCCATACAAATTCTTCCAACCACTTTATATTTTTTCCCTTTGATTAAAACTTCAGTTTTGTTTGTCAAAAGTCGCGGATAACCATCGGCGTAACCAAATGGAATCGAGACAATATCAGTTGAATCGGTAGTTGTAAAAAGTCCACTATAACTGATTGAAGTATTTTTTGGGACAGATTTTTTAAACACAACTTCAGTTTCAATTCGCATCACAGATTTAATTTTAAAAGTTTTTCTCGTTTCGCTTATCGGATAATAACCGTAAATAATTATTCCGGGACGAACCATATCGAAATAACTATTTGGCATTTGCAAAACTGCTCCACTATTTGCGGCATGAACAATTATTTTATTTCCAAATATTTCTTTTGCAATTTTTACTGCATCATTAAATAGTTGCAATTGAAATTTCGCTTTTGTTAAATCGTAATCATCGGAAGAAGAAAAATGAGTAAAAATTCCTTTTACCTTTAAAAATTTTAATTTATAAATTTCGTCAAAAAATATTTTTGCATCGCTTGGTTTAATTCCAATTCTTCCCATTCCCGTATCAATCTTTAAATGAACAATTGCATTAATCCCAAACTTTTTTGATAAAGAATTTAATTTTTTAGCAATTTGTAAATCGCAAATTGTAACTTCAATATTATTTTCTAAATAAAGTTGCAATTGGCTTTCGGCTGGATGAGTTAAAGCAAGTATCGGAAGTTTGATTCCATTATTTCGAAGTTCAACTCCCTCTTCTACAAACGCAACGCCAAAGCAACTAACAATTTTTTTAGATTCCAAAAATTTTGAAATAACAACGCTTCCGTGCCCATAAGCATTGGCTTTTACAATCCCCATAATTTGAGGAATTTTTCCAATCTGTTTTCTGATTTGTGAAAAATTAAATGCAAGCGCAGATAAATCGATTGTTGCGAAAGATGGGCGAAGATTTTTTTTATTCATTGATTCAAATTCAAACGCCAACTTTTAATTGGCTTCGCCATCTTATGATGGCATCGCCATCCGAAAATGGCGATTTCAATTTTTATCGTGAAGAAACTTTTATTCTGTTTAATGCTCGTAAAAGTGAAGCGCGCGCTCTTTCTGAATTTATTTCAGTCTGACGATTTTTTAATCTATCCTCAGCTCTTTCTTTTGACTCACGAGCTCTATCAATATTTATTTCATCGGAGCGCTCGGCAGTATCGGATAAAACAATTACTTTATTTTTATTGACTTCGACAAAACCAATACTTGTTGCGTAATAAAAAGTTTTTCCAGTTTCGTCAGTTATTTTTAATTCGCCAACATTTATTTGCGATAAAAGTGGCGCGTGATTAAATAAAGTTTGAAATCCACCAACGACACCGGGTGCGCTAAAACTTTGTACCGAACCGGAAAAAACTTTTTTTATTGGCGTTACAATATCCAGTGTGAAATTTTTATCACTCATTTATGCCGCTTTTAATTGTTTTGATTTCTCAATCGCTTCTTCAATTGTTCCAACCATATAAAAAGAATTTTCTGGAAGATCATCATATTGACCTTCGATGATTCCTTTAAATCCTTTTATGGTTTCTTCAAGTTTAACATATCTTCCTGGGATTCCTGAAAATTGTTCAGCAACAAAAAATGGTTGCGATAAAAATTTCTGAATTTTTCTTGCGCGTTGAACAGTCAATTTATCTTCATCCGAAAGTTCATCCATTCCAAGAATATTAATTATATCTTGCAAATCTTTATACGATTGAAGAATATTTTTTACATCGCGTGCAATATTATAATGTTCATGTCCAATAATATTCGGATCAAGAATCCTCGAAGTTGAATCCAAAGGATCAACTGCTGGATAAATTCCAAGTTCAGAAATTTGTCTACTTAAAACCGTTGTTGCATCTAAGTGAGCAAAAGTTGTTGCTGGTGCTGGATCGGTTAAATCATCGGCAGGAACATAAATTGCTTGAACTGATGTGATTGAGCCTTTATTTGTTGAAGTAATTCGCTCTTGCAACGCACCCATTTCTGTTGCAAGCGTTGGTTGATAACCAACCGCTGAGGGCATTCTTCCAAGCAAAGCGGAAACTTCCGAACCTGCTTGAGTGAATCTGAAAATATTATCGATGAATAACAAAACATCTTTTCCTTCTTCATCACGGAAATATTCGGCGTTCGTCAAAGCAGTCAACGCAACTCTAAGTCGCGCACCGGGTGGCTCATTCATCTGTCCAAAAATTAAAGCTGTCTTTTCCAAAACTCCCGACTCTTTCATCTCAAGCCACAAATCATTTCCTTCGCGGGTTCTTTCTCCAACTCCGCCAAAAACAGAATAACCGCCATGATGTTTTGCAATGTTGTGAATTAATTCCATAATCAAAACTGTTTTTCCAACTCCGGCTCCGCCAAACAATCCAGTCTTTCCACCTTTTGTGTATGGCTCAAGCAAATCAATAACTTTAATTCCTGTTTCAAACATTTCTTTTTGAGTTGTGAGATGACTAAACTCTGGGGCTGGTCGATGAATGGAATATTTTTTTTTGGTTTTGAGTTCACCAAGTCCATCAATTCCTTTTCCGATAACATTGATTAATCTTCCGAGACATTCTGGTCCAACTGGAACTTGAATTGGCAATCCAGTATCGACTGCTTTCATTCCGCGAACAAGTCCGTCGGTGGAATCCATTGCAACGCATCGCACACGATTTTCTCCGAGATGTTGTTGAACTTCAACTACGAGTTCTTCTTCAACTCCTTCAATATTTGTACGCTGGATTAAAACTGAATTTAATATTTCCGGGAGTGTTCCACCAGAAAAATCGATATCAACAACTGGTCCAATTACTTGGACAATTTTACCTTCGCTCATTTAAAGCCTTTCTTATTTTCGAAAATGATTTGTTTAAAAATGTGCACAAATTTAATGAAAAATATATTTTGAAGCAATTAAGTTTTATTGATTTTTAATTTGATTGATAATTTTTTTTCCGTGCTCTCGCCCGTTTTCGATAAATATTTTATTATTATTTATGCCAGCGGCAATCGAGCCAGCAACAAAAAATCCTTTTAAAGATGTTTCGTAAGTTTCGCTATTATAAATCGGCGCAAAAATCGTTTTATCAATTTCAACTTTTGCATTTTCCAATAACGAAATATTTGGGTGATAGCCAATTAATGCAAAAACAAAATCATTTTCAAAAATTATTTTCTCTTTTTTATTTTGCAAAATTTCAATTTCCGTTTTACGGATTTCAGTTACAATAGAATTTGAATAAAATTTAATTGCACCTTCGGCGATTCTATTTTCTAAATCTGGTTTAATCCAATATTTTATGCTGTCGCTTAATTTTTCCTGCCGATGAATTAAAGTGACTTCCGCGCCGTGCCTAAAAAGTTCAAGCGCGGCAATTGCCGCAGAATTTTTCGCGCCAATCACTGCAACTTTTTGTTGATAAAATTTATACGGCTCATTATAATAGTGAGAAACTTTTTCCAATTCTTCGCCATTTATATTTAATCGATTCGGGTTATCGTAATAACCACTTGCCAAAACTACATTCGCAGTTTTGTAAATTGATTTTGAAGTTTTGACTTCGAAATAATTATTTATTTTTTCGACCGATAAAACATTTTCAAAATAATTTATTTTTAAATCATAATATTTTGCAACTCGCGTGTAATATTCTAATCCTTCAACTCTCGTAGGTCTCATCTGCGACGAAGTAAAAGGAAGATTTCCAATTTCAAGCAATTCGGGAGTTGAAAAAAAACTCATTTCAGCAGGAAAATTTTGAATCGAATTTACAATCCCACCTTTTTCAATAATTAAAGAATTTAAATTATTTTTTTGCGATTCAATCGCAACAGAAAGCCCCGAAGGACCTGCGCCAATAATAATTATATCAAACATAATTTTCCATATTTTTTTTGAAAAGATACCCAAATTTTTCTTAAGTTAATTTAAAGATTGAGAATTTTTAAAAACAGAGAAAGGTTTTTAGAAATAATTAATATGTCAAACAAAATTGAGATTGAGCTGGCGACGAGATTTGAACTCACGACCTATTGTTTACGAAACAATTGCTCTACCAACTGAGCTACGCCAGCAAATTTCTTTACAAATTTAATTATTATTTTTTACATTACAAAATGAGACCAATTTTATTCATCTTTGCGATTTTATTTTTCTTCGGTTGCGAGAAACCAAACTCACCAAACGAAAATGAATTTATTTTTCCCGATTCAAAAATAAGTTACAACCGACATGTTCAACCATTATTTTTTAAATATTGCGCACTTAGCGGTTGCCACGAGCCATTCACACGAAAAAGTAATTTAGATTTAACAAGTTACTCTTCGCTTCGTTTGAGATTTAATGATGTTGTGATTCCGAAAGATACTGTGCTCAGCAGAATTATTTGGAGGATTGAAGGACGCCCAGGTTTTTTACCGATGCCTCCGACTGGACCGCTAACTTCAAATCAAATTGCTGGAATAAAAAAATGGATAACTGAAGGCGCAACCGATTCGATTCCGTAAAATTATTTCAATTTTTTTTCAATACTTTTTTTAATTTCATCAACTTCTTTTAAATTTTCTATCTTTTCTTTTCCCTCTTTTATAATAGTTTCGCCTTCAGTTTTTGTTTTATCAATTGCCTCCTGAACATTTCCGCCTGTGAAGTGAACATAAGCAAGGAAAGCTAAAAATATTATGAATGCATAAAGTACAATCTTCATTAATTTTTTAAGAATCGAAACAACAATAATTACAATTATCGCAACTGCAATTAATGTATAAATTGTATTTGATAAAATTAATTCAATTATTTTTTCCATAATTATCTTTTTTTCTTTTTTACTGATTGAAGTTTTTGAAAATTATTTTCAATTTTTTTAACATAGTCAAGTGTTTCTTTATGTCGCCATTTTGGTACAGTTGGTGCAATTTTTTCAATACTCGTCCATTGCTTTGTATCTAAACTTTCTTTTTTTGCAATTGACTCAGCTCTTCTAATCGTTCCTGATCCAGCATTGTAACTTCCAAAAACAAAACTCATTTTATTATTCAAATCATCTTTTTCTTTCCATTGTTTCCAAAGTTGTCTATTGTAATGTATGCCAGCGGCGATGTTCCAATGCGGATCATTTATCTCTCCCAGTTCAGAATTTTTTAATTTTAATTCCTGATAAGTTTCTGGCATAATTTGCATAATTCCTTTTGCGCCAACCCAACTAACAGCATCTGGGTTCAAATTACTTTCAGCAAATGCTTGCGCTTTAAATATTCTCCAATCAAAAGTGGGACCAAAATATCGTTTAGAATATTTTTTAAAGTAATCATCATAAGTTTCACAATTTATTTTTTGACTATTAGAATTATTTATTATAATTAGTGAAACAAAAAATATTTTTATGATTAACTTCATTAACCAAGTGCGCCAGCAATTATTATTGATAGAGCAATTACGATTGCCGATAAAAATATTGCCGCCGCAATATTTCCATGATTGATTTGCTCTGCAAAATTAATTTTGTGTTCAACCCAATCAAATATTTTATATGCAATAATTAAAACTACCAATCCTAAAAAAGCATAAATAACATTTAACAAAAGTATGTCGTAATCCATTTGCTACTCCTTTAATTTAGTGATTAAATATTTTTATAAATTATTTCAAGTCTATTACAATTTTTGCTAAATCATCTTCCAAACTTAATTGTGGGCTCTCAACGAATCTACCAACTTCTTTATTGTTTTGCAAAATAATTATTGTGGGAATTCTCCTTAAATCGTATTTAAATGTAAGAGAATCAAGCGATTTCTTCGATCTATCAACGCAAATTAATTGTATATTTTTTTCAGAAATTCCGACTTCATCAACTAATTTATAGAATTTTGGTAATTCCCTTTTTGTATCGCCACACCAAGTGCCAGCAAAAATTAAAAAATCAATTTTATCTTTTTTAGATTTTAAAATTTCAATTGCTTCTTTATTTGGGGAATAACTTTTGTAGTTTTTATCAAACCAAGTAAAGTTCGTGTCGCTTTGGATAATTTTTCTATTTACCTCACCAACATAAATATTTTGGCTTCCATCAGATTTAACTTCATACTTTAAATTATTTAAAGTTAAACATGAAATAATTAAAAATGAAATAAGCAATTGCATAAAATTATTTTTCATTGATTTCTTTTGCTCTTGCATCGTTACTCCAAAGTAATTTTTTGCGAAGCACATCATAATAATTTGAATCAATTCGTTTAATTAAATTTGTAACATGATTTGCTTTTCTGATTTTAATTTTAAGTGGCGAAGTTAATAAAACTTTTTGTTGTCCATCAATCGTCAATCTAATTTTTTCCATTTCAGATTTTGCATGAATTGTAATTACACTTTCATCTGGCACAACTAAACTTCTCGTTGTTAAAGTATGTGCACAAATTGGGCTAACTGCAAAAACTTCCGAGCTTGGCGATACAATCGGTCCACCAGTTGCAAGTGAGTAGCCAGTTGTTCCGGTTGGCGTTGCAACAAGTATTCCATCGCCGATAAAATTCATCAATGCAGAATTATTTATTAATGCGAGAATTGAAACAACTCGCGACGAACTTCCTTTATCAACCACAACATCGTTTAATCCAAAATATTTTTTTCTATTTAAATTAACTTCAATCATTGTTCGCGATTCAACTCTATAATTATGCAAAAGAATTTCGTCGAGCAACTCGATTGCATTCGAGGTTGATGATTCAGTTAAAAATCCAAGCTTACCCAAATTGATTCCAAGAATTGGCGTTTCTTTTTTTCCAATCGCATTTGCAATTGATAAAATTGTTCCATCACCGCCACATGCAACAATAATTTTTGATTTTAAAATTAATTTTTTTAAAGAAACCGACTGATTTTTTTTAAATCGTAGATTTGAAGATTTTGAAATTAGTTTCGCCAATTTATCGTGAACAATAAAATCACTTCCTTTTGAGGTTAAATGGCTAATAAAATCAACAGCAAAAGTGACAACCTCTTTTTTACTTAGATTTCCATAAAGGCCGAAAATCATTTTTTCATTTTTGTTTTTCATCGACAAAATTTAATTTTAATTCTTGTAAAAGTAAAGTTAAATATTTTTCCTCTTCACTTGAAAGATTACCTTTCGTTTTATTTTGAATCATATCAAGTATGTCAATTGTTGCGCTTGCCTCATCCAAATTTTTTTCGATTTTATCTGTCATCGGATTTTTGGTTTTTCCCATTTGTTGCATCGAAGCCGCGTGCAACATACCGACAAGTTGTATAAATTGAATTGAATATTTTTCGCTGTTTGTCATTTTTTATTTCCTTAATTGATTTTGTCGTTCCCACAATTTCATATATTTTGTAAAAACATAATAAGAAGACAAGAGTGAAAGTAAAAGACCATGAGTGCCATCTAAAAAACCGAGTCGCATAATATACATTTTGAAAAATTGCCATTCCGCTCTAAAAATAGTTCCGAATAAATAAAAATTTCTTCCTTTGTAATGTAAATCTCTGCTGGCCAAAGTTGTGTAGCGATTTAATTTTTCCATGTAATGAAAAATATTTGGATCGGTAAAATGAAGTAAATCATTTTTTAAAAATCCTATTGCGCCATTTACATCCAATCCTTCATGGACAGAAACTGGAGAAAAGTTTGCGCGATTTTTATTAAAGAGCCGAACAACTCTTTGCGGATACCATCCACAAAATCGAATCCACTTTCCTAAAAAAAATGCTCTTCGAGCAACATCAAATGCACTTTCGTATGGTGATGTTGCAAGTGTTTGAATTATTTCATCTCGAAGTTCATCGGTAACTCTTTCATCAGCATCAAGCCACAAAACCCAATCGTACGAAGTTTTTGAAAGCGCATAATTTTTTGTTTCAACAAATCCTTGCCAAGGATGAACGAAAACTTTTTTAGTAAAATTTTTTGCAATCTTTACAGTATTGTCAGAACTTTCGGCATCGACAACAATTATTTCATGCGCCCACTTAATCGACTCAAGGCATTCAGCAATATTCGCCTCTTCATTTTTTGAAATTATTATTACCGAAAGCGGATTCATATTTTTTCACTTTCTAAATTAAATGCTGAAATTGCCAAGCCGATTGAGAGCCAAACTAAAATCATTATTTCTTGGTCGCCGAAATTCCATTCGAACAATCCATTGATTAAAAATGCGGTAAATATTGATAAAGATGTAATTGCAATTTTTTTTATAAATAATGATTCTGATTTTTTGAAAAAATTAAATTCCATTTGAAGAATTTTATAAAAAAGCAAATTTACGATTGTAAAACCAACCAATCCCATACTTACAAGAATTTGTAAAAAATTATTATGCAAATGACCAGCCGGCTCAGCAATAGTTGGGACTCGATACTGAATATAAATTTTATATAAATCGATATCGCCAAAACCCAAAATTGGTTTGTCTTTCCACATTTCAATTCCGGTTTTCCACATATTTAATCTCCCAATATTATTTGGATGATTTAAATCGTAAATACTACTAACTCTATCAATTAAATGTTGAGGCGCAAAAAGATAAAACATTATTATAGAAAAAATAGTTAAATAAATTATTTTTCTATTATACATTACTCCAATAACAAAACTGCCAATAACAAAAGCAATTAAAGAACTTCTACTTTTAGTTAACAGTAACGAAATAATAATCGGAAATAATAATAAAGCTAATTTGGATTTATTTTTAAAATCAATCTCTTTATCAAATAAATATGGAATAATAAATAGAGCAACAATCATTTTCATTCCACTTGAAGTTAAAGGATGATGCACAATATGCAAACGATCTTTTATAAAGATAAAATAATTTCCAATTTCAAAAAGCGATACGATAGCAAACACAATGGCTAAAATATAAATTGCAGTTTCAATTCTTTTTTTTGTATTAAACGATAAGACAACCAAATATAAAAATGAAATTAATAATAATCTTTTGCTATGAATTATTGCTTCAATTGTATAGTTTGAATTAAATGCTGTGATAAATTCTAACGCAATATAAAAAAGAAAAAATTTGTCTAATTGATTTGGGATAAAAACTATTTTCTTTTCTTCAAAACACCATGCGATGTAAACTAAAACCATAATTGCAAATAGTACTGAAGTTACTGCCACCGAAATTGGAAGAGAAATCAGCAAAGCTAAAATTAATTTGTAAAGTAAATCTTTGTAATACATATTTTTCATTTTCAGTAAATATTTTTTTCAATCAAACTTGAATTTTCATTTTCATTTTTAATTACTTCAAAAAAGAATTCAACATACAAAGCAGGAAAAATAAATGCTAAATATTTTTCCCATTTGCGAGGAAATAAATTTGCCAACAAACTTATTCCAAAAACTTTATAAAAATCTGTAAACCAAATTTTCTGTTTCTTAATTTTTAAAAGCGAACTATTTTCTAATCGCGCAAAAGAAATCCATCCGAAATGATGAAAATGTTCCAAATCGCCATAAGAAAGTTGCGACGAATAATGCGGCGTAATAATTCTAATCGTTCCGCCGTTTTTCGAAATCCTTATAATCTCGTTGATAACATTGAGCGGTTTTTGAACATGCTCAATCACATGCGACATTTCCACATAATCAAATTCGTTATCGCCAAACGGATACGGAAATAAATTCAAATCGTGCACAACATCAACATGCGGCGCAGGACGAATGTCCATTCCAATCGATCCATTTTTTTTTGCATGGGGACCGCAACCTAAATCCAAAATTTTCATAATTGAAATTGCATATCGTGAAGTTTGCGATATACACCTTTTTTATCTTTTAAAAGTTCGATGTGTTTTCCGATTTGAACAATATTTGATTTGTTCAAAACAATTATTCTGTCTGCATTTCGCACAGTTGAAAGACGATGTGCAATTACAAAAGATGTTCGGCGATGCATTAATCTTTCAATTGCTTCTTGAACCAAATTTTCGCTTTCAGAGTCGAGCGCCGATGTTGCTTCATCAAAAATCATTATTGGTGGATTTTTTAAAATTGCACGCGCGATTGAAAGTCTTTGTCGTTGACCACCGGAAAGTTTTGCTCCTCTATCTCCGATGATTGTTTCAAATTTATTTGGCATCTCATTTATGAATTGAGTTGCGTTAGCCGCGCTTGTTGCTTTTTTCAAATCTGCATCAGTTGTATTTGGTAATCCGTACGCAATATTATTTCTGACAGTATCGTTAAATAAAATTGTTTCCTGAGTTACAATTCCAATTAATTTTCGCAAACTTAAAACATCAATTTCAGTTAGTGAGATTCCATCAATCAAAATTCTTCCGCCAGTCGGATCGTAAAATCTCGGAATTAAATCTATCAAAGTTGTTTTACCACTTCCGCTTGGTCCAACAATTGCAATCACTTCTCCTTTTTTTATATTTAGATTTATTTTATTTAAAACTTCTACGACATCTGTGGCTTGACGAGCATCGTAGGCAAAATTTACATTTTCAAAAACAATATCTTTTTTAAATTTAGAAATGATAATTGGATTTTTTGCATTTCTAATCGCGGGACGCGTATCGAGAATTTCAAATACTCTTTTTGCCGCCGCAGTAAATTCATGCAATCGATTGCTGACGCTACTTAACTCTTTCACTGGGGGCATCAACTGAAATATTATAATTAAAAATCCAAGAAACTCAGCGGCTTTCATTTCACCAGTAATTAAAACTTGGCTTCCACCATACCAAATAATTATTGTCGCGGCAAAAATCGAAAGTAGTTCAGTTGTTGGAGAAGAAATATTTCTGATTCGTGTCATCTTCAAAATTGTTTTGAAGTATTTAAATGTTTCGCGTTGGAATTTTTTATTTTCAAATTCCTCCATCGCAAATGCTTTCACAACTTTTACATTCGAAATTGTTTCTTGTAAAACCGATGTAATATCAGCCATTTTCTCTTGCATTATTCCACTTTGCTTGTGCAAACGCAATCCAATTGTGCTGATGACAATTAAAAAAAGTGGGAAAACAATTAGCGATAGTAATGTCAATTTCCAACTGAGTGTAAATGCAAGCAGGAAAAAAATTAAAATTAAAAGTGGCTCTTTAATTAAAGTAACAAATGTTGCCGAGATTCCTGAGTTGACAATATTGACATCGTTTGTTATTCGTGAAATTAAATTTCCGACTCGTTCGTTTGTAAAATATCCGAGAGAAAGATTGTGCAAATGAGCGTAAAGTTTATTTCGAATATCCATCATCATTCGTTGCTCGACATAAGCCATTAAATAAGATTGGATATAATCGAAAACATTTTTAAATAAATAAAATAATGCGAGGATGATACAAATTCCAAGTAATGCCTCTTGGTTTGTTCCGCTAAAAATTTTATCGTGCAACCATTTTTCAATTTCATGTTTGACTGCAATTATTTCATTTGGTACTGCTTTGTATTTTGGTGGAGTAGTCGCAACATATTCTGGTTTTGAGTGTTCGTTAAATAATGCTTCAAAAAGTGGAATTGATAAATACATCGATGCGCCACTAAAAATTGAAAACATAATTGTTGCCGCAATTGAAAGTGCTAATTGTTTCCAATATGGTTTTATGAAGCCAGTAATTCTAAAAAATGTTTTCATTAAAAATGTAATTCTTTCATTGTAGATAGTTCAGTGTGTTTTGTCGGAGGCAATTTATCTTTTTTTAGAATTGCATTTTGCAATTCCCATGTTTTTGCATAAGTCAGTAAAGTGTACAAACATGAATATGAAGATAAAATAAATCCTCTCATCCCATCTCTCCATCCACCTTTGACAAAATATAATCGCAGAAAAGTTGAAAGTGGATTTAAAATAAAATTAAACCAATATATTTTTTTCCCGTACATACTTTGTAATTTATTTCCAACATCAAGCGAAGTATAATAATTTTGTTTTGATAAATACTGTTCCAAAGTTAAATATGAGTAATGAAAAATATATCCTTTGAGTCGAGATATTTTTCCATTCACAATAAATCCTTCGTGCACTGGTCTATCAATAACATTTGTTTCACTTTTTTTAAACAAACGAATTTGAAAATCGGGAAACCAACCAGAGCGTTTAATCCATTTTCCTAAGAAGAAATTTTTTCGACAAATTTCAAATCCATCGAATTCATTTTTTTCAATCGCATTTAAAATTTCATCTTTCAATTCAATCGAAACTTCCTCATCGGCATCAAGCGAAATAACCCATTTATTAGTTGCTTTTTTTATTGCATAAGCTTTTTGCGAACTAAATCCATTCCACTTTTTTAAAAAAACTTTCGCTCCAAGTTTTTTTGCCTTCTTCGCAGTGTCGTCCGTACTGTACGAATCGATAACAATTTTTTCATCAGCCCAAGCGACAGAAATTAAACATCGCTCAATATTTTTCGATTCGTTGTTTGTAATTATTACGACAGAGATTTTTTCTTTTTTCATTTGACTACGAAATTTACAAGTTTATTTTTAACAATTATTTCTTTTGCGATACTTTTTCCGTCAATATGTTTTTTTACATTTTCATCTTTTAGAGCAATCGTTCGTAATTCCGATTCGCTTGTTTCAGTTGCGACAATAAATTTGCCACGAATTTTTCCATTGACTTGCACAACTATTACAACTTCCGATTCAACGATTGCATCTTTATCAAACTCTCTCCAAATCCCGATTGTAAAAACAGATTCTTTGTTGCCTAAAATTTCCCAAAGTTCTTCCGATAAATGCGGAGCAAGTGGAGCGAGCATTAAAATAAAATTTTCAATTGCAAAATGTAAATTTTCAGATGAAACTTCATCGGAAAGATCAGAAAGTAAATTTAAAAGTTCCATTAGCGAAGAGATTGCTGTATTGAATTTCAACTCTTCAATATCGTTTGTAACTTTTTTTAATGTCTGATTTGTTTTTTGATAAAGTTTTTTCTCTGCTGGAGTAAATAAATTTAAATCAATATTTTTTCTTTGTGCAGATTTTAATTTAACTTCATTTTTTAAAATAAAATCATAAACACGATTTAAGAATCTATGAATTCCTAAAATTCCTTTATCGTTCCAATCTCCTCCATCTTCATACGGTCCCATAAACATCAAAAACATTCTAAAAGTATCAGCGCCAAATTCGTTTGTATAATCATCGGGGCTAACAACATTGCCTTTTGATTTCGACATTTTCGCCCCTTGATTTGTAATCGTACCTTGATGTCGCAAATTTAAAAATGGCTCACCAAAATTTAAATATCCTGCATCGCGCAAAACTTTTGTAAAAAATCTGGAATATAATAGATGCAAAACCGTATGCTCGGCTCCGCCAATATATTTATCAACAGGCAACCATTTATTTATTAAAGTTGCATCAAAAACATTTAAATTATTTTTCGGATCGGGAAATCGTAAAAAATACCAAGACGAGCAAACAAAAGTATCCATCGTGTCAGCATCGCGTTCGGCATTTTGGTCGCCACATTTTGGGCAAACTGCTTTCATAAAACTTTCGCATCTTGCAAGAGGCGATTCACCCGTTGGCTTAAAATCAACATCGTAAGGAAGTTTTAGAGGCAAATCTTTTTCTTCAAGCGGGACTTCGCCGCATTTTGGGCAATAAACAATAGGGATTGGCGCGCCCCAATATCTTTGACGAGAAATCAGCCAATCGCGCAAACGATAATTTATTTTTCTTTTGCCAAGATTTTTTTCTTCAAGTTTTTTACAAATTTTATCAAAAACAATTTGCGAATTCATTCCATCAAATTCGGCAGAGTTGACCATTGTTCCATCGCCGATGAATGCCACATCGCGAACTTGCTCAGTCGTTTCTCCATTTTCCAAAATTACTTTTCTGATTGGTAAATTATATTTTATCGCAAATTCAAAATCTCTTTCGTCGTGCGCAGGGACTGCCATTACTGCACCAGTTCCATAAGTACTTAAAACATAATCTGCAATCCAAATCGGAATTAATTCTCCATTGATTGGATTGATTGCGAACGAGCCAGATGGCGTTCCGGTTTTTTCTCTTTTTAAAGATGTTCGTTCGATGTCGGTTGCAAGAGTTGTTTGAGTAATGTATTTTTTTATTTCATCTTGATTTTCTTTTTTTGAAATTATATTTACAAGCGGATGCTCGGGCGCAAGCACAATATAAGTTGCGCCATAAAGTGTATCGGGACGAGTAGTGAAAACTTTTATTTTTTCATCAAAATTTTTTATCTCAAAATTAATTTCGATTCCTTCACTTCTTCCAATCCAATTTTTTTGCATCGTAATTGTTTTACTTGGCCAATCAAGTTTGTCGAGTGAGTCAATTAATTCCTGCGCATAATTTGTAATTTTAAAAAACCATTGCGTCATATCTCGTTTTGTAACAACTGTTCCGCATCTTTCACATTCTCCATCAACAACTTGTTCGTTTGCAAGTACAGTGTTACAATCTGGGCACCAATTTACCGGAGCATTAGCTCGATACGCGAGTCCTCTTTTATAGAGTAGAAGAAAAATCCATTGCGTCCATTTATAATAACTCTCATCGGAGGAATTAAGTTCGAAATCAAAATCGTACATTGCACCAATTTTTTTAAGTTGCTCACGAATAAGAGAAATATTTTTAAAAGTACTATCGTGTGGATGAACTCCAGTTTTGATTGCGTAATTTTCCGCAGGCAAACCAAAAGCATCATATCCAATCGGTTCAAAAATATTGTAGCCTTGCATTCTTTTAAATCGAGTCCAAGAATCGGCTGGCGCAAAATTATACCAATGCCCAATGTGCAATTTATCTCCCGACGGATAAGGCCACATCACAAGAGAATAAAGTTTTTTTTCGGTATCGTTGAGATTAGTTTTAAAAATTCCTTTGGATTGCCAATTAGATTGCCACTTTTTATCAATTTGGATAAATTCGAGTTTCATTAATTTTTCTATTTTATTTTTGTTCAGTTTGATTGAAATAAATCTTCGCAGTTACTTTTGACCCAATTCTAAATTTTTCTCTAATCTCGTCGATCGAATATCCATTAGAAACCATAGTTGCAATAGCTGTGTGCCGAAGTGAAAAAGGAGAAATTTTTCTTTCTCCAGTTCGCAAACCTGCATTTTTTAAATAAGTTGTAACTCGCTCACGAACCCCTCTTGTTGACATTCTTTTTCCGCGAGTACGATTACCTGCACTTTGAAATAATGGTTCGTTATTATTTGCTCCAATTCGAAAAGCAAAATATCCTTTTATAATATTTAAAAGTTCGTTTGATAAAATTACAAATTTATTTTTTTCTTTTGCATTTTTTCCCTGAACAAAAAGAATTGTAGAATTTTTTTGTTTTTTTATGTCGCCAATATTTGCTCTTATGATTTCAATTTCAGATAAACCAACTGATGACATTAATTTGAGAATTGCAAAATCTCTAAATCCTCGTTCATCAATTCTTTTAACTGACTTGAGAAGATCTCTTACTTCAATTGTGGTTAATTTTTCGCGAGTGTGTTCGAGCTTACGGTAATTTCCTTTTACTTTTAATGCAGGATTATATTTTAAAATTTTACGACTAACTAAATAATTTAGAAATTGACGAAGCGAAGTTAAATATGTTGAAATCGAAACGGGAGATAATTTTTTAGTTTTAGTTAAATAATTTTTGTAACTGATTATATCTTTTAATTCAATATCGATTCGAGTTTTATTTTTGCACCATCGTAAATATTCTCGCAACGCACGATCGTAAGTTCCTTTTGTATCGGCAGATTTGCTACTTAACTTCAGTATAAAATCGTGATAAAGCAATTCAACTTTCGCGAAAGTTAATGATCTATTTTGCACACTATTTTTCATTTTTATCAGGTTCAATAACAGAAATTAGTAAAATCTGATCGTATAATCAATTTTAGTTTATAAATTTTTCGTTAATCTTGTTTCAAAAAATATAATTTCATATCTTTGCAAATAAATTAATAAGAATAGGAAAAATAATAATGGCAAAAGTTTGTGAAATTTGCGGTAAAAAACCGATTGCTGGTCACCATGTGAGCCATGCAAATAATCGCGTTCCTCGAAGATGGCTTCCTAATTTACAAGAAGTTCGAGCAGTTGTTGAAGGACATAATAAACGAATTAGAGTTTGTGTTGCCTGCATCAAATCGGGCAAAGTTGTAAAACCCGCTTAATTTTAAAGGTCATCGTTGATGACCTTTTTAGTTTATGCAAATAATTACTCCACCAAACAGCGTTACTTTTCTTCGCATTTTATTAACTCCCCTTTTTGCTTTTTTATTTTTAGAAAATGATTTCGATTCTTCTTTTTATGCATTGTTGACTTTTATTTTTGCAGGCATTACCGATTGGTACGATGGATGGTTAGCGCGAAAATGGAAATACGATTCACGATTTGGGAATTTTTTCGATCCTCTTGCTGATAAAATATTAATTTCAACTGCGTTTTTACTTTTTTCGTTTAAAGGATATATGCCTTTTTGGATGACCGCGTTAATAATTTTCCGTGATTTATTAATTACATTTTTGAGAATGATTTCCGAATATCAATCCAAGCCATTTAACACTTCTTTTTTTGCGAAAACTAAAACGGCATTGCAGATGTTTTCTATTTATTATGTTTTGTGTTATCATATTATTTCAAATTCTCCCAACTTAAATAAATATTTTACCAATTATATGAATCCATTTTCTCCAATAATTTTACAATCGATACTTTTTGTAGTTACAATAATTACGGCTTGGACGGGATTTGTTTATCTTTCGAACAATCGCAATTTGATTAAATCGATATTCAAAAATGAAAAGTGATAAAAATATTTCTTTCATTGAAAAATTATTTGCTACAGGTTTTTTTACTGGTTACTTCCCAATCGCACCAGGGACTTTTGCTTCGTTATTAGCAACAATTATATTTTATTTTTTCTTTTCTAATAACCTGATTCTTTCTTTAGTCGTAATTTTATTTTTTTTACTAATCGGAATTTGGCTGGCAAATAAATTTGATAATTTTTATGGCGATGATCCTTCAATCGTTACAATTGATGAATTTGTTGGAATGTGGATTTCACTATTACTCCTTCCAATCAATTTTAAAATTTATTTTTTAGCATTTATAATTTTTAGGATTTTTGATATAGTTAAACTTTGGCCTGCATCATATTTCGACCGAAAGCGAAGTGGAAAAGCAATTATGTTTGACGACATCGTTGCTGGAATTTTTACAAACATCTCAATTCGATTTTTAATTTATATTTTTCCAACTTTAAAATGAATGCCGTTATAATTACTATTGGCGACGAACTTTTAATCGGGCAAGTTGTTAATACAAATCAGGCTTATATTTCGCAGGAATTAAACGGTGTCGGAATTTTTGTTGATGAGCAAATTACAATTGGAGATGATTTTGATAAAATTATTTCAACTCTCAAAAACGCAACAGAAAAATTTGATGTAATAATTTTAGCTGGTGGACTTGGACCGACTCACGATGATATTACTCGTAATGCACTTTGCAAATTTTTTAATTGTAATTTAAAATTAGATGAACAGGTTTTAGAAAATATTAAACTACTATTAACACAAAAGAATTTAGAATTAACCGATGTACGCCAAAACCAAGCAATGATTCCTTCAAAATCAATTTCACTTGAAAATAAACTTGGCACTGCACCAGGAATGCTTTTCGAATTTCAGCAAAACAAATTCCTTATTTCGCTTCCCGGTGTTCCGTACGAAATGAAATATATTTTTAAAAATAGCGTCGCCCCTTTTTTAAAAAGTAAATTTACTGGAAATGTTATTTTACACAAAACTTTAAAAACTTCGGGAATTTCTGAATCCAATTTGTCTCAAAAAATTGGCGATGTTAAAAATATTTTACGGGATTTTGAAAACACTTCGTTGGCTTTTCTTCCAAATCCGATGGGAACTAAATTAAGGATTACTGTAAAAAATTCCTCCAGCGAAAAAGCCAATCAGATTTTAAATCAAATGGAAATAATTATTCGAAGCAAAGTTGAAAAATATATTTATAGTTCAAGCGAAGATGAACTTGAAAATGTAATTCTCGATTTAATGACTCAAAATAATTTTACACTTTCTGTTGCAGAATCCTGCACTGGTGGATTAATTGCAAATCGACTTACAAATATTTCAAATAGTTCAAAATATTTTCTTCAAGGTATAGTTGCTTATTCAAACCAGTCAAAAATAAATTTGCTTCAAATCGATAAAAGTATTTTAGAAGAATTTGGCGCAGTCAGCCAAGAAGTTGCCGAAGCAATGGCGATTCAATCAAAAAATATTTCCGGTTCAACTCATTCCCTTTCAGTTACTGGAATCGCCGGACCAACTGGCGCAACTATCGATAAGCCAATTGGTTTAGTTTGGATTGGCTACTCCGATAAAAACGAAACAATTGCGTATCAATTCAATTTTCCTTCCGAAAGAATCATTTTTAAAGAGGTAGTATCGCAACAAGCATTGGAAATTCTTCGTCGCAAAATTTTAAAAATTCCTTTTTAATTCAATATAGATTTACTTGAAATAGAACTTCATTTGTCTTACTTTTCTCATTATTAAATAACCCAAATCATTCAAGGAAAAAATTATGTCAACAGAAAAAGAATCAAAACTACAAGCACTAAAAATCGCCATCGAGCAAATTGAAAAGCAACATGGCAAAGGTTCGATTATGAAATTAAATTCCGGACCAATTGCAAAAATAGATTTCATCTCAACCGGTTCAATTACACTTGATGCCGCTTTGGGGATTGGTGGAATTCCTCGCGGAAGAGTTGTAGAAATTTATGGACCAGAGTCATCGGGAAAAACTACAATTTGTTTGCACATAATTGCTGAGGCGCAAAAACTTGGTGGCATCGCGGCATTCATCGATGCTGAACATGCTTTGGATATTCAATACGCAAAAAAACTTGGCGTTGATGTTTCGAATCTTTTACTTTCGCAACCGGAGTTTGGTGAACAAGCTTTGGAAATTGTTGAGACACTCGTTCGCAGTGGCGCTATTGATATTATAGTAATCGATTCGGTTGCCGCATTAACTCCTCGCGCTGAAATCGAAGGCGAGATGGGTGACCCGACGATGGGCGTGCATGCACGATTGATGTCGCAAGCTTTAAGAAAATTAACTTCCGCAATTGCAAAATCTAAAACTTCAGTTATGTTCACAAATCAATTACGACAAAAAATTGGTGTGATGTTTGGAAATCCAGAAACTACAACTGGCGGAAATGCTTTAAAATTTTATGCATCAGTCAGAATGGATGTGCGAAGAATTGAAACTTTAAAAGATGGACAAACTGCAATTGGAAATAAAACAAGAGTTAAAGTTGTAAAAAATAAAGTTGCTCCACCTTTTAAAGAAGCAATTTTTGATATTTTATATAACGAAGGAATTTCACGACTTGGCGAATTGGTTGATTTGGGAGTGGAACATAATATAATTGCAAAAAGTGGTTCGTGGTTCAGTTACAAAGATGATAAAATCGGACAAGGTCGCGATAGTGTAAAAAATTTACTCTCTACAAATCAAAAATTGTATGATGAGATTTTAATCGAAGTAAAGAAAAAAATCGGATTAATCCCCGAAGATGTCGCTCCTGTAAAACCAGTTGCAAAAGTAGAAGCGCCAACAAAAAAAGGAAAATAATTTTTGCGAATTACTTCAATTGAAAATCAAAAGCGAAACCAATCGCGTCGTTCAGTTTTTATTGATGGCAAATACGCATTGTCGCTTTCGGCCAATTTAGTTGATGTTTTAAAGTTAAATGCAAATGATTCGATTTCGAAAAATAATTTTGAGAAAATTTCAGTTGCCAGCGAATTAGAAAAAGCATTTTCACGAGCTTTGAAATTTCGGTCAATCCGACACAGAACTGCAACTGAAATAAAAAATTATTTGCTGAAAAAAAAATATTCCGATTTAACAATTGAAAAAACTATTGTGAAATTACAAAAATTAAATTTTATTGACGACAAAGAATATGCAAGAATGTTTTGCGCTGATAGACTTCACTTAAAACCAATTAGCCAAAAAGCGCTCGTTTTGTTATTGCAAAAAAAAGGAGTCAACCGATTAATTGCCGAAGATGCGGCGCAGAGTGCTTATATAAATGTTGATGAAGATAAAATAATTTATGAACTTGCATCAAAAAAATTTAATCAAATGACTTCATCTTTAAAATCTATCAATCCCGAAAAACAAAAAAAGAGATTGATAAATTATTTATTAAGTCGTGGATTTTCAACAGAAAAAATTTTTCAGACAATTAAAAATTTTTATAAATGAGTAATTCTCTCACAAACCGATATAAAAAAGTTTTCTTCGTAACTTTATTTGTTGCGTTGCCAATTATTTTTCTTTCTTTATTTGGAGAGATTTTTTATTTGGTGGTATTTTCGGTTGCGCTTACAATGATTTTAAAACCTTTAATTGATTTTTTAGAAGACAAAGGGTTGCCAAGAGTTTTGGCAATCTTAATCCTCTATCTTTTACTTGGCAGTATAACTACAATCGGATTAATAATAATTTATCCGATAATAATTTTTCAAATTTCGCAGTTGAGTACTTCTTTTGATATGGAGCATTTAAATAAATTGATGATACAATTTTCAAATTCAATTTCAGAGTTCACTCCTTTTTTAAGTTCCGAAGAAATATCAAATAAAATTTTAAGCGCAATCCCAGCGTTGTTACAAAAAATATCTTCGCTTACCACAAGTATGTTAAGTGTTTTGGCGTCGCTCATTATAATACCATTTATTACTTTTTTTCTTTTAAACGATTATTATAATTTTCAAAAAAAAATAATCGAATCAGTTCCAAATAAATATTTCGAAGTAACTTTAAATATAGTTTCAAAATTAGAAGACCAATTAAGCAAATATATTCGTGGCGTTGCAATCGAATCGTTTATTGTTGGGTTGCTTTACACATTTGCATATTGGTTTTTGGGAATTGAATACGCACTGGTTTTAGGAATTCTTGGCGGAGTTGTAAATATCATTCCTTTTGCGGGACCATTTATTGCGGCAGTTCCCGTAATTTTATTAAGTCTCCTTCAACTTGGCGACACAAGATTAATATTGCCAATTATAGTTGTAAGTTTTATCGTCCAACAACTTGATGAAATTTTTATTCAACCGAATGTTTACGGTAAAATTTTAAACATCCATCCTCTCACAATTATTTTAGTAATTTTGATTGCAAACGAACTTCTCGGTGTTGGCGGAATGATTGTTGCAATTCCGATTTACACAATAATTTCTGTTACTGCAAAAGAAACAAATTGGGGTTTATCTAATTTTAAAATTACACAAGATTAATGTCACGAATTGTTTTTGATATTGAAACACTCGGTTATAAATTAGAAACTTTCGATCAAGAGCAACAAGATTATCTTTTAAAATTTGCAGAAGGATATGAAGGCATCGAAGAAGCAAAACAAAAATTGAGTCTTTACGCATTAACCGCACAAGTTATTTCAATCGCAATTGTAAATCCCGATACTGGACAGGGAAAAGTTTTATTTCAATCCGATACAAAAGAAGAATATTATAGTGATGACAATAAATTTAAATTTGAAAGTGGAGACGAAAAGTTTATTCTTTCTGAATTTTGGAATATTTTAAAAAGTTACGATCAATTTATTACTTTCAATGGAAGAGGATTTGATGCTCCATTTTTAATTCTTCGCTCTGCAATTTTATCAATTCCAACAACAAAAAATTTAATGCCGTATCGCTACGATCATAAAACTCATTGCGACTTGTTGGAACAATTAACTTTTTTCGGTGCAACGAGAAAATTTAATTTAGATTTTTTCTGCAAGGCATTCGGAATTGAAAGTCCAAAATCTCACGGAGTTACTGGACTTGATATGCGCCAACTTTTCGAAGAGAAAAGATTTCGCGAAATTGCAAGTTATTGTTTGGGAGATACTTTAGCAACTGCATCGCTTTTTAAATCTTTTGAGGAAAATATTTTAGGCTTTCAAACCACATCTCATCAAAAATAAATAATAATAGAATCAATCTGTTTCGTTGACTAAAAAGAGTTTTTTTATTATATTTGTGTTCAAAATTATTTTGTAATGCCAAAAATTAAAGTTTTCTCAGGTCGTTCAAATCCAGATTTAGCGAAAAAAATTGCAAAAGCGCTAAATTTACAGCTCGGTGAAATTACAATAAAAAATTTCAGCGATGGCGAAATTTATATTAAATTCAACGAAAATATTCGTGGCAGTGATGTTTACATCGTGCAAAGTACGCCACCAAATGCTGATAATTTGCTTGAACTTTTAATTGCGATTGATGCGGCAAAAAGAGCATCAGCAAGAAAAGTTACTGCTGTGATACCTTATTTTGGTTATGCAAGGCAAGATAGAAAAGATGAACCGAGAGTTGCAATAACATCAAAACTTGTTGCAAATTTAATTACAGTTGCTGGCACTGATAGAATTATTACGATGGATTTGCACGCTCCACAGATTCAAGGATTTTTTGATATTCCACTTGATCATTTATATTCTTCAATAATTTTAGTTGATCATTTTAGAAAAAAGAAAATTAAAAATCTTTCGGTTGTGTCGCCCGATGTTGGTGGAATAAAAATGGCGCGCGCTTATGCAAAAAGACTTAACGCAGAATTAATTGTAATTGATAAAAGAAGACCGAAAGCAAATGAAGTTGAAATTTTAAATATTATTGGCGATGTAAAAGATAAAAATGTTTTAATTGTTGATGACTTAATTGATACAGCTGGAACTTTTACAAACGCGATTGAAGCTTTAAAAAAACAGGGTGCAAAAGATGTTTACGGTGCTTGCACTCATGCGGTTTTAAGTGGCTCAGCAGTTTCGAGAATTGAAAAAAGTCAAATTAAAGAACTTGTAATTACTGATTCAATTGCAAAAAAATTAGATTCAAAAAAAATAACAATACTTACGGCAGCTGATATTTTTGCCGAAGCCATACAAAGATCTTTCGACCATAAATCAATTAGTTCGCTTTTTGATGTCGATAAAGATTAAAATTGATAAGAAGGAGTTAAAATGTCTGAAATAATATTAAATGCAGTTATTCGTAATCCAGAAAAAAAAGCATCACGCAAACTTAGAATAGAAGGAAAAGTTCCGGGAGTTTTTTATTTTCATGGTGAAAATAATTTAAACATTTCTGCTACAGAACTTGGTTTAAAACCACTAATTTATAGTTCCGAAACGCACATCGTAAATCTCGTTTTGGAAAATGGCGAAACAAAAAAATGTATTCTAAAAGATTTTCAATTAAATCCTATTACCGATAAAGTGATGCATTTTGATTTAGTCGGAATTAGTGATAACGAAATAATTGATATTGAAGTTCCTATTGTCCTAATTGGAACTCCAAAAGGAATTAAAGATGGTGGAACTTTGCAACACACTTTGCATAAATTAAAAGTTTCGTGCTTGCCAAAATTTATTCCAGAACATATCGAAATAAATATTGCTGAACTTGGAATTAATACTTCAGTCCATGTTAGCGATTTAAAAATCGAAAATGTTACAATTTTAGAATTATCTACAAAAGTTATTGTAGCAGTTGTACCTCCAACTGTTCTAAAAGAATTAACTCCTGCTGAAGCCGAAGCCGCTGCTGCTGCCGCAACTGCCGAACCAGAACTAATTGCAAAAGGTAAGAAACCAGAAGAAGAAGAAGAAATAAAAAAATAATTCACATCATCCTGCTCTGAAAAATTTTCAGGGCCAATTTCTAAGTCCAAAGGAGAAAAAATGATACAACGAACAAACACATACGAAACTCTCTTCATCGTTAATCCTGTGTTAGAAGATTCGCAAATTGACGCTATCGTCACAAGAACCAAAGAGTTAATCGAGAAACATGGTGGAGTAATAAAATCACTCGAACCATGGGGCCGTAAAAGAATGGCTTACATTATTAACAAAAAAAATAATGGCTATTATGCATTGATTGAATTCGATGCTCCCGCAGAATCAATTACTTCGCTTGAAAGATTTTATAATCTTGAAGAAGAAGTGATGAGACACATTATTGTTAAACTTGATAAAAAAACTCTACTTGCAAAATCTTTAAAAAAAGAACAAGCGATTCGATTAAGTGAAGCAAATAAAGAACAAGGAATACAATAATGAAAAAGACACCAGACAATAAAAATAATAATAATGGCAGACGAACAGATAATCGTTTCGATAAAAGAAATAGAGATGGAAATAAATTACAGCAAATAGTCAAAAAAAGAACTTGCAGATTTTGCGAGTACAAAATTGAATACATCGATTTCAAAGATGAAAAAAGATTACTAAAATTAATTAACGAACAAGGAAAAATTCTTCCAAGACGAATTACTGGTACTTGCGCAAAACACCAACGCATACTTGTTTCATCAATCAAACGCGCTCGACACATGGCAATTCTTCCATTCGTCTCTGAAGCATTAAAATAAGGAAAATAAAAAATGAAAATTATTTTAAGAAAAGATTATGCTAAACTCGGAAAAGTCGGTGAAATTGTTGAAGTCAAAGATGGCTTTGCGAGAAATTATTTGATTCCAAATAAATATGCTTACACTGCTACTCCATCAACAATTAAAATTATTGCTGAGGAAAAGAAACAACAGAACCGCGCTGAAAATAAATTAATTACGGAATCTGAAAAAATGAAAATTATTTTAGATAAAATTTCAGTAACGATTCCAGTTAAAGTTGGCGAAGATGATAAATTATTTGGTTCAGTTACTTCTCAAATGATTGCAGAGGCTGTAAATTTGCAAGGTGTAAAAATTGATAAAAGAACTGTGCAACTTGAAGAACAATTACGAACGCTTGGCGTTTTCGAAGTGCCAATAAAATTGCACACACAAGTTACTGCAACAATCAAAGTTTGGGTTGTGAAAGAATAATTGCAATTAACCAATTACTAATAAAAAGCCCCGTTTTAAACGGGGTTTTTTATTTTATTTATTGATTAACCGTAATTCAAAATGAAATATTCAATTTCCGTGTCATGCTGAGTGAGCGCCTTTGGCGCCATCACGCATTTGGGCGTGACTTGTCGAAGCATGAGAGAAAACTATGTACATGTTTAACTTATTTAATTTTGTTCCCATCCGAGTCTGCAACAATAATATTTCCAAAATTTAATTTTGCGATGCTCTCTTTAATGAGTGGCAAATCTCCAACAATTACAATTGCAGATTTATTCGGAGATAAATACTTTTTACCAACTCTTAAAATCTCTTCCATTGAAATTGCAGAATATTTCTCAACTAAAGTATTGTAATAATCATCTGGTAAATTATTTACAACTAAGTTTGATATTTGACTTGCAATCTGTGATGGTGTTTCAAAACCTTGTGGCAAACTTCGAATAATAGAATTTTTTGCAAGTTGCAATTCTTTCTCTGTTACATTCTCACTGATGATTAAATTAAATTCTTTCATAATTTCAATGAGCGAACTATCTGTAACCGAAGATTTTACTGGCGCAGAAATTGTAAATGCTCCCGGATATTTATTCATCGCAAAACCAGATCTCGCTCCGTAAGTATATCCTTTTGATTCGCGCAAGTTCATATTTATTCTTGAAGTGAATTGCCCACCTAAAATTGTATTAAGTAATGTTAGCGCAAAAAAATCTTCGTTGTTTCTTGCAACTCCAATATGTCCAACTCTAATTTCAGATTGCGCGGCTTGTGGCTTATCAATTAAAATTATTTTTGTTGATTCAATTGTCGGAGTTTGAGAAATAGTAAAAGATTTTGCGATTCCATTTTCCCATTTTCCCAAATACTTATTTACAAGTTTTTGCACTTCTTCGATTTTAACATCACCAACTATAATTAATGTTGATTGATTTGGTAAATAATTTTCTTTGTAATAATTTTTTAAATCATCGATTGTAATTTTATTTACTGATTCAATTGTTCCAGATGAATTTCTTCCGTAAGGATGCTCATCGCCAAATAATGTTTTAGAAAATATATTGCTTGCAACAAATGCTGGCATATCTTTTTGCTGTTGCAAAGAAGCTAATTGTTGTTTTTTAATTCTATCCCATTCTTTTTCTGGAAAAGTTGGATGTAAAATTATATCAGAAAATATTTCAAATGTTGATTCGAGATTTTCTTTTATCGTTAAAACCGTTGCAAAGCTTGCATCATTTGAGGAATTGATATTTATATTCGAGCCCAAAAAACTTATATCATCAGCAATTTCTAAGGCTGTTCTTTTAGTGGTTCCCTCATCAAGCATATTTGCAGTTAAGTTTGCAACGCCCGAAATATTTTCCTGTAACAATCCACAATTTAAAACCATTTGCATTTGTACAACTGGTAACTCGTGATGCTCAACTAAAATAATTTGAAGTCCATTATTTAATTTTGCCTTTTGCATTACTGGCAATTTTAATTTTGGTGTTGCTAATGTTTGCGGTTTTAAACTTCTATCTAAAACTTGAGAGTTTAAAAAATTAAATACTACAAATAATAAAATTAAAACTTTTTTCATTTTGTTCTCCAAATAATTATTTAGCTTCAAGTTCTTTTTTACCCATTGGCACAACACTCAGCGCAACAAAAGGTTTTGTTAAATATTTCGATGCAACTTTATTTACTTCATTGATTTTTATTTTTGTGTACTTGTTTAATTCTTCTTCAAACATATTTGGTTTTCCATAAAATGTGTTATACGCATTTATTTGGTCAGCCTTTCCACTTATAGATTGAATTTGGAAAATATTATTTGCTTTGACAGAATTTTTTGCCCTTTGCAATTCTCGTTCAGTAATTCCATCTGCAACAAGTTTATTTATTTCGCTTAGAACAATTTCTTTCAGTTCATTTAAATTTTGGTTTGGTTTTCCCATCACCGTTACAAACAATGCGCCAGAAATTTCTCTCGAATAATTAAACGCCGAAACACTCTGCGCAATCTGTTTTTCGTAGACTAAAGTTTTATACAACCGTGAAGTTTTTCCTCCAGCAAGTATATCTGCAATTACATCGACAACTGCATCATCTTCACTTTTCAGCGGTGAGGTTTGAAACGAAAGCATCAATTGCGGTAACTGAACTCTATCTTCCAAAGTTGAAAATTTATTTTCAATATTTTCTGCTTGAATTTCTTTTACTACTTCAACTTCTTTCCCTTTACTAATTCCACCAAAATATTTTTCAACCCAAATTTTTGTTTGCTCTTTATCAAAATCACCAGCGATTACTAAACTTGCATTATTTGGCGCGTAGTAAAAAGAAAAAAATTCTTTAACATCATCAAGCGAGGCCGCGCTTAAATCTTCCATATATCCAATAACAGGCCAATTATATGGATGATTTTTCTCATACATCATCCACTGAATATTTTCAAACGAACGGCCATAAGGCTGATTGTCAACTCGCTGTCGTCTTTCATTTTTTACAACATCGCGCTGATTGTCGAGTTTCGCTTGCGTCATCGCCGGAAGTAAAAATCCCATTCTATCGGATTCAAGCCACAAAGCCATTTCTAAAAACTGCGATGGAACAGTTTCAAAATAATTTGTTCGGTCATTTGTTGTTGAACCATTTAAGTTTCCACCAGCGTCTTGCACCATTTCAAAATGTTTGTCATCTCCAATATTTTGAGATCCTTGAAACATCATGTGTTCGAATAAATGTGCGAAACCAGTTCGCTTTATTTTTTCTCGCGCTGAGCCAACATGATACCAAACATTTACCGCCACAAGCGGAACGGATTTATCTTCGTGCAAAATTACTTGCAAACCATTTTTTAAAACATACTTTTCAATTTTTAATTTTGTTTGAGCAACTAAAAATTGTGATGCAATTAAAAATAAAACGACAACTTTTTTCATAAAAATCCTTTCTGTGTTATACTTTTATTTTGACTATTTCAGTTTGAATTGGTTCCCCCGGAATAAAAACTTTTTTTTCTTTTGTAATAAAAACATCTATTTCAAGTCTGATTCCAAATTCGTCGGGCAAATAAATTCCCGGTTCAATCGAAAAACAAGTCCGAGGAATTATTTCCCTTTGATCATTCGTTTCGTAATTATCCATATTTGCGCCGTTGCCATGAATTTCTTCTCCAATGCTGTGGCCAGTTCGGTGAACAAAATATTTTCCATATCCAAAACTATTAATATAATTTCTTGCGGCATCATCAACATCGCAACCACGAGCAGAATTCCCTTTTTCAAATTTATCAATAATAAATTTTACAGCAGAGTCTCTCGCTCCTTTTACAATATCAAAAACTTCCTGATATTTTTTCGGGATTTCATCACCAACAAAAGCAACCCAAGTTATATCGGCATAAACACTTTTTGGTTTATTTTTTTTCGCCCACAAATCAATTAAAACATAATCGCCTTTTTTTATTTCAGAATGTTTTTCTTTTGTCGGCTCGTAATGCGGATTTGCTCCGTTTCCATTTACGCAACAATGCGGTTCGGCGTAAGTTATGTAATCAAACTTTTTAAAATTTTCCATCATCCGTTGCTGAACATCATATTCAGTAACACGATTTCCTTTTTTAATTTCATCGCCGATAAAATTAAATGCGATGTCAACGGTTTCTCGCAACATTTTTGCAGTTTCAAATTGATCGCTTGATTGCTCATTGTCCCATCTTGCTTCGATTAATTGAACTAAATCTGCAGAGGATTCAATTTTTATTCCGAGAGATTTTATAAGTTCGATTGTTCCTGCATCAACTTTTGAAACATACGGGATTGCATTCATCGGCGAATATTCCATTGCAATTGATTTTACATTTTTTAGCAATTCTTTTAATCCATCGACTAATGAACTCCAACTTGAAAAAACTATTTTTTCGCCGGGGAGATGATCTAAATTCCATTGTTCGATTGAGTGAACAAGTTTTTTTGGTTCTCCATTTTTTGGGATGAAATAAAAATATCTTCTTGTTTTGGAAAAACTATCTGGGATTTCAACAACTTTGCTAGCAAATATATTTGTTTCTCTGAAATTATAAAGCAACCAGCCTTCATAATTAAAATTAGATATTTCTTTTTGTATTGAATATATTTTCTCTGAAATCATACAATCCTTTTTTATTTTAAAGATAAAAAAAATTCATTTCGAATGCGAGGGGTTTTTGTGAGTAGAAATAAAAATTCTTTGTGCTTCTTTATGCATTAGAGACTTAGTGGTAAAAATAATTAGCCACCAAGACACGAAGGCACTAAGTTGACACAAAGAAAATAATATTTATAAATCAATTTGTCATTCCCGCAGTATTTTAGCGGGAATCTAATTTGTACCTACCAAGAATTACAATTATCAATTATCAGTTAGCAATTAACAATTGTCCCGAAGGGATGCCTTTGGCATTAATTTTTCATTGTTAAATCCCGTAGGGATTAAATATTGGTAGATATATTAAACACAACAAATCAGAATCCCGTAGGGATTCAACAATTTATTTCTTGTTAGATTTATTGTTGAACTCCTAAAGGAGTTCGATTATTCTTTTCAATTTTTTTCTACCAATATCAGACTCCTATGGAGTCTTTTTATAAAATGATTTTTTTCAGTAGCACCGTAGGTGCGTGCTGATTGTAGATTGATTACAGGGAAAATATTCAAACTCCTTTAGGAGTGTTCTGTAAAATAAAAAAAATCCCATCTCAATTTCTTGAAACGGGCTTGCCCGCCGTAGGAGGGATTTGTGATTTTGTCATGCTTCGACAGGTTCAGCATGACACTTCCACTTAATGACGCGTTGGGATTGTTTATTGTTAACTGTTAATTGTACTAACTATCTCTTCGGCTTCTAAAACCTTTACTTGGTGGTCGGCTTGTTTTGCTTTTCGTTTTATTTGGAAATTGCCATCTTGGTTTTTCGCCAGTCGCAAATGGTTTTGAATCTCTTTCGGGTTTTCTATCGCCAGAAAAAGATTTTCTCCTATCTGTTCTCGGAAAACTATCATTACTTTTCTCAGATGATTTAAATTGTCTATCTGAAAATTTTCTTTCGCCAAATGGTTTTCTTTCTCTATCTGAATCTATTGGTTTTCGTCTTTCATCTCTTCCAAATCTACTTGGCGGTCTATCGCCTGAAAAAGATTTTCTCCTATCTGATCTCGGAAAATTATCATTGCTTCTTTCAGATGATTTAAACGGTTTATCTGAAAATTTTCTTTCGCCAAATGGTTTTCTTTCTCTATCTGAACCTATTGGTTTGCGTCTTTCATCTCTACCAAATCTACTTGGTGGTCTATCGCCAGAAAAAGTTTTTCTGCGGTCAGATCTCGGAAAATTATCATTTGGTTTTTCAAAATTATTAAATGATTTCTCTGAAATATTTTTATCCTCGAATGGTTTTTTCTGATTATCAAATTCTACAATTGGTGTGCGTCTTTCATCTCTACCAAATCTTTCCCGTTTTCTATCGCCAGAAAAAGATTTTCTATCTCTATCTCCAAATCTTTTTCCTCCATCTCTTCCTCGTCCTCTATCTCGACCTCTATCTCCTCCTCTACTATTTCCACCTCTACCAAAACCGCGGTCATCGCTGATATGTTCTAATTTAGGAAGCGTACTTCTTTCTGGCAATTCTGGCAGTGGAGAAACATTTATTCGAGTTCGAATTAATTTTTCAATAATTCTAATATCATGTTTCTGTTCGGGTGTTGCAAACGAAATTGCTTTTCCAGTTTTACCTGCACGGCCAGTTCGACCAATTCGGTGAACATAATCTTCAGTTTGCTCTGGCAAATCGTAATTAATTACAAGTTCAATATTCGATACATCGATTCCGCGTGAAGCAATATCAGTAGCAACAAGAATTCTAATTTTACCAGATTTGAATCCACCAAGCGCGGCTCTTCGTTGTCCTAAAGATTTATCCGAATGAATATCCGAAGCTGAGTGATCCATTTTATTAATTGCATCGGAAATTTTTTTCGCACCTCGTTTTGTTCGTGTGAAAATTAAAATCATTCCTTTGTACTCATCGAGCAATTTTGCAAGCAACCGAAGTTTATCTTCTTTATGAATTATAAAAATTTCTTGTTCAACACTTTCATTTGCAGTTCCGGCTGGTGCAACTTCGATGTGCAAAGGTTTCTTCATATATTTTTCTGCGATTTGCGAAATCTTTGATGGCATCGTTGCGCAGAATAACATCGTTTGTCTTTCCTTTGGAACTTTATCAAGTATTATTTTTATTTGTTGCTCGAATCCCATATCCAACATTCTATCTGCTTCATCTAAAACTAAAACTTTTACATTTGCGAGTGATAAATTTCTTTGTTCAAGATGATCTATTAATCTTCCGGGAGTTGCTACAATTATATTTGGTTTTGATCGAAGTGATTTTAATTGCGGAAACATCGGCGCGCCACCAATTAAAACTGCTGTACGCATTCCGTAGACTGAACCAATTTTGTGAATTGTTTCTTCAACTTGAATTGCAAGTTCCCGAGTTGGTAAAAGTACAAGCCCCATATCTTTTTTATCCGATAATTTTTGAATCATCGGAATTGAAAATGCGAGAGTTTTGCCAGTGCCTGTTTGCGCTATTCCAATTAAATCTTCTCCGTTTGTACCAACTGGGATTGATTTAAACTGAATTGGTGTCGGATGAACAAATTGTAAATGTTTTAATCGGCTTAAGATTTCTGTTGAAATGCCAAGTCCATCAAATGTGGATTGATTGCTATAATTTTCTGTCATAATTTTTTTGGGACCTTCCTAAGAAATGCAAGAGTTGCGGTTTGACATTTTGAAAGGCGATTGATTTGTTATGTAAATATAGGCATTAAAATCTATTTAAACAATTTATTTGGAAACTAATTAAATAAACTGAAATTTTAAAATGTAATTATTTTATGACATTCGTTCGGGGAGTAATCTAATATTTTTTATAAACAGCAAATCCTTTTTCTACCATCAAATCATTTACATTTACAAATTCATTTCCATCTTTAATCCAAACCTCGGCTAAATATCTTCCATATTTTTCTCTTCTATCTTTAATTGTTTCAATTACGATTTCCTTTCCATCAACAATTTTTTTTAGAAAGTCGCGAGATTTAATTCCTTTGGATTTAGATTTTCCTCTTAACTCTGGGGCATTAATTCTCAGAAGGCGAAGTTTCTCTCCTTTTATAAAAACCGACAAACCCAAATCGATATCAACAGTAATTGTGTCGCCATCGTACACACTAACAACTTTTGCGTTATAGTGATAAATAAATTGGTTGATTGATTTTTTCATAGTTAATATTGTTGGGCTAAAGCCCAATATGTATTTTTATTTTTTAACCTCCGACTTAAGTCGGAGGTTATTAGATTATTTTTAGCAATGCGGCTTTAGCCACATTATTTCAAATTCAAATTGCTTTTCTCCATTTTTTAAAAGCATCAAATAAAATTATAATAGCGCAAATCATAATTACAATTGTCAAAGAAGAATTTAAATATCCTTGAAAAGCTTTTTCCGAGTTTTGAGTTAACGGAAGAAAATTATCAATAATATTTAAATAGCCCGCAACTAAAGTTGTAACAGAAACAAATGCAAGTGGCACGGCAGTAACCCAAACATATTTTATTTTTCCGCGATTAATAATTGCAGTTGTAGCAACGCAAAGCGCAACTGCGGCAAGCAATTGATTTGCCACTCCGAACATTGGCCAAATTGTTGAAATGCTTCCAGTCCAAATAAAATAAGCCCAAGCAAAAACAATTAGCGCGGAAGAAATTAAAGTGCCGGGAAGCCAATCGGTTTTTTCAAATGGTTTGTAAAATTTTCCGAAAAATTCTTGCAATAAAAATCTCGCAACTCGTGTGCCGGTATCGATTGTGGTTAAAATAAAAAGCGCCTCAAACATAATTGCAAAATGATACCAATAATCAAGGAGATTTTTAAAGCCTGGAATGCCGTTAAAAATTTGAGCGAAGCCAACTGCAAGCGAAACTGCGCCGCCAGTTCTTCCAGCCAATTCCTCGCCAACTTCTTTTGAAAGTTGGTCGAGCATTACAGTATCCATTCCGAGTTTTGCAAATTTTTCTGGCGAAACATTTATTGCAAAATAATCTGCAGGAAAAAGTGAACTCGCTGCAATCAAAGCAATTATTCCAACCAAGCCTTCCATCAACATTGCGCCGTAACCAATCATTCGCGCATCAGATTCTTTGTTAATCATTTTAGGAGTTGTGCCACTTGCCACGAGAGAATGAAAACCGGAAATCGCACCGCATGCAATTGTTATAAAAACAAATGGATAAATTTTTCCGGGAATAATTGGACCGCCACCATAAATATATTTTGTAACCATTTCCATTTTCAAATCTGGCATCACAATAAAAACACCGAGAACAAGTAAACTGATTGTTCCAATCTTCATATATGAACTTAAATAATCTCTCGGACAAAGTAGCAACCAAACTGGAAGCACGGAAGCAATGAAACCATAAATTGCCATCAAAATAATTATTCCATTTTTTGAAAAAGAAAAATAATGCGCGTAACTTGATTCGGCAATCAATCCACCAAAATAAACTGAAAGCAAAACTCCAACAACACCAATAATACTTGCTTCGGTAATTTTTCCTTTTCTAATTTTATACATGTACAAGCCGACAAAAAGTGCAAGTGGAATTGTCATGCCGATTGTAAAAGTTCCCCACGCACTTTCGTAAAGTGAATTTGCAACTGCAAGTCCCAAACCAGCAAGCGCAATAATTACAATTAGTAAAATTGCAATCGAACCAACTGCGCCCGAGAGTGGACTAATTTCGCGACGAGCAATTTCGGCGAGAGATTTTCCATCATGCCGAATGGATAAACCGAGAGAAATAAAATCGTGAACTGCGCCACCAAGCACGACGCCAATTAGGAGCCATAAAAAACCGGGAAGAAAACCAAACTGCGCCGCAAGCACCGGACCAATAAGCGGACCTGCACCAGAAATTGCCGCAAAGTGATGACCAAATAAAACCCATTTATTTGTCGGATGATAATTTGTTCCATCATTTAAACGATGCGCCGGAGTTATAATAGAGTCGTCGAGCGCCAAAATTTTTGCAGCAATAAATGCGCTGTAATATCGATACATTATTGCCATTACCAATAATGCGATTATGAGAAATGGGAATGCGTTCATATTTAAAATGCGTTTTTAAAGTGTGTGATTATTGGTTTCGGTTTGACATCTACAATTGTAATTGCATCAAAACGGCAAGGAGTGTTTGAAATATTTTTTTCGATGACAAAGCCTTCAGCAGTTCGGCGAATGAGCGCTTGTTTTTTTGGTGTGATTGCTTCAACGGGATCGCCGAAGTCATAATTTTTTCTGTATTTGACTTCGACAAAAACTAATTCATCTTTTTCTTTATAGATCAAATCAATTTCTCCGTGGCGATAAAAATAATTTTTTTCTACAAAAACATAACCGAGTTCTTCAAGAAAATCTTTGGCGAGGGATTCGCCTCGTTTTCCTAAAAGTGTTGTTTGCATTTTTTACCAAACACCCAACAATTTTAAAACTGCAATAATAATTACAAAGATAGAAATTATTTGAACAACTGAAAGTTTTTTCTTTATTGAAGAATTATTTGGAATTGCGTCTCGATGTGTGTTTCTATTTTCCTCTTTATTTAATTTTAGAAGTGAAGATTGTAAATTATTTATTATTGCCGTTGGATTAACACTGAACAATTCTCTTTTTTGATTTTGAATTTCAAACTCGCCAACTGAAATTATTTCTAAATTTAAACGATGATGAATTTTAGATTTAATTTCTGCGGTAAAATATATTTTATTTTGCGGAGTGATGGATAAAATTTCTTTTACCTGATTTATAATTGTACCAGTTAAATTATTGCCTTCAATAATTGTTTCACCAAAACCTGAAGCAGAGCAAAATGAAATTTGAGAATCATCCTTTCGATTTTGATTTAATTTTAAAATTCTCAAATACAAATCGATTGAACAATTTATTGCATCGGGAGATTCATCAAAATAAATTGAGAATTCATTTTTAGATAAATAAAAAGTTTTGCCATCGTGCTCTTTTATCCGCGTATTAAAAATGCCAATTAAATAATCAGTTTCAATCTCGGAATAATCGCTTGGTAAATCAAGCTTAATTGAAAGAATTGAAACAAAATGATGTTCGATAGAGTTTAAATTTGTCACGATTATTGTTCGTTAAAATTATAATCTGGAATATGAAATGAACGCCGATGAATTTTTGTTAATCCATGTTTGTGAATTGCTTCAACATGTTTGCGAGTTCCGTAACCTTTATGTTTTGCAAATCCGTAATTAGGAAATTCAATATCGTACTCGTTCATCAAAGCATCGCGAGTAACTTTTGCAATAATAGATGCGGCGGCAATGGATTGCACATTTAAATCTCCTTGAACAATATTTTGAACAGAAATTGATTGATGAGAATAAAAATTTCCATCAATTAAAAGTTGTTGCGGTTTTACTTTTAATCTTTCAACAGCAATTGTCATTGCAATTTTTGTCGCTTCTAAAATATTTACTTCATCTATTTTTATGTGATCGACCAAGCCAATTCCGATTGAAATAGCAACTTCATGAATTTCGAGATACAACTCATCTCTTTTTTTTGCAGATAGTTTTTTTGAATCTCTGATATTTTTAATTTCAATATTTTTTGGTAAAATAACTGCTGCCGCAACTACTGGACCGGCAAGCGGACCACGACCTGCTTCATCAATGCCAGCGATGAATTCAATTCCTTTGTTCCAATATCTTTTTTCGAAATTTAAACTTGGTATAATTTTCATCTTAACCAAAGAGCGATGAGCCCTCCAAAAAGTGAATATTTTAAAAACGCGCTTGCTCGGGAAATAATTTTTAAATCGGAATTATTATTTAAAATAATAATTGAATAAAGCGCGGCAGAATTGATTGTTAAATTCACAATAATAAAATATTTATAATTGAACCAACCATAAATGAATGGTAGAATATCTAAAATTATTAAAAATATTAAAAGTATTTTAACAAGAATTATACTTTTATTTTTTCCCAACTTAATTGCAACGGTATTTGCATTTTGCGATTTATCTCCCTCGACATCTTCAATTGTTTTTAAAACTTCCCTCGAAAACATAATTAAAAATGCAAACGAAAATGGAATAATTAATATAGTGTTAAAACCAAATAGACTTGCGCCGTAAATAAAAGTTAAACCGGTCATTGTCGCCACAATAATATTACCAATTAAATATTTTTTTTTAAAATTGCTGTTGTAAAAATAGATTGTAATTGCGGCACTAAAACCAATTATTTGAGTTTGATTTGGCAAAAGTGAATTTAAAAACAATCCGATAATATTTAAAATTACAAAATAAATAATTGCACCTTTTAAACTAATTTCCCCGCTTGGTAAAACTCTATCGGGACGATTTATTTTATCAATTTCAAAATCGAAATAATCATTTAAAACCATTCCCGCAGAACTGAAACAAACCGCCGCAAGCGATGCGAAAATAATTTTATCTGCAAAATTATTATAATCGCCCATTGATATTGCACCCAGCATTACAGATAAAAATACTATTGCAGCATTTACTGGACGAATAATTTTAAAATAACTTTTAAAATTCATTTGAAATATTTAAGTGAAGTTTAGCATCGGAAATAACTTCTCGTTTTGCAAGTGCAAAAGCGATGTTGATTTTACCAACAGCAGTTGGCAACGCAATTCCAAATCCATACCCAAAAAGATTTTCATTTTTTTGTACACTTGGGTTTACGATGTCTCCATTTTTAGAATAATAACCAAAATCTGTGAAAAGGTAAATAGAGCTCTCCCGTTCAATTCTTAAATGAAATTCATTTTGAAGCGATGCAACGGTTGAACCATAAAATTGATTTTCGCGATAACCACGCATATTTTTTGCTCCGCCAAAATAATAATAATCGCTAAACTCATATTGACTTGATGAAATATTTTTTAAAATAAATTTTTCGTGAAAATAATAATTACTATAAATATTATTTTCGTAACGAAATTCAATTTCACTTTCTCGTTGAGTAAAATCTTTTAAGTGAGATATATTTAAATATTTATTTGGTCCCAAAATATTTTTTCTTTTTTCGGAGATTGAAGTTGAAAAGTATATTTTATTATTTATCCAATCATCGTAAATAATTTTTGCAACTCCACCAACGCTTCGAGAGTGGAACGAAGTAAAATACTTTTCGTCATTCAAAGGGAAAACCTCATCGCTTGATAATTTAAATTGAAAATCAAAATATGAGAATTGGAATGTTTGCATAAATATTTCAAATTTAATTCTTGCAAAAGTTGAATCCTGCTTCCTTTGTAATAATTGCACTCCCAAATCAATAGGATAATTAAAAATCCACGGTTCCTTGTAAAGAAAATTTACTTCCTGCGTAAATTCGTTTTCCCTCTCCCATTTTATTTCTAAAACTCGCGCAGTTCCAATCAAATTTTTTGTCGAAAAATAAAACATCCCGGCAAAATTTCCACCACCAGTTTTATTCGGCGCATATCCAATAACTCCATCAATAGTTGAATATTTTCCCTCTCTGATGTCAAAATTTATTCCAACATTATTTTGTATTGAATCGGTAAAATTAGGGATGATAAATAATTCGCTTTGCTCATGATTTGAAATTAAATATTTTCTTTTAAGAATGACTGGAATTTTATCAATTTCATTTTGATTGTAGATTTTATTTTTTAAATGTGATGATTCTCTTTCCAAAACATAATTTTTAGTTATTCTATTTCCACTAAATCGAATTTCTTTTACATAAGTTTTTAAATCCTCATCAACTAAATATTTTATCTCGACAGTTTTAGAAAGTGAATCAATTCTTAATTCGGTAAGTTTAATTTTTGCAAAGGGAAAACCATTTATGTCGTAGAATTTTAAAATCTGTTCGATATCTTCATCAATTATATTTTGAGAATATTCTTTATTACTAAAACTTTCCAATTTTGATTTTAACATATTTTCATCAAAATATTTCGAACCAATAATTTTTACAGATGTAATTTTTAATTGTGCAGAAATGTTTGAGGCGAGTAAAATAAAAACTATCCATCGAAAATATTTTGTTTTATTATTTCGACAGCGCATAATATTTTATTTTAGTCGGTGCAGTAAATCCCAGATTGGAGTAACAAGTCGGTAATCGCCAAAACCAGTTTCATCAACAAAAACTAATTGACGATTAAATTCATAATAAGTCCAAATCTCATACGGTTTAGAATTCATTTCAAACGGATGTCGTTCAATATTATTTGGCATCCCAAAAATAATAAATACCATTCCCATATCTGTGCGCCAACCATCAGAATAGTGCGCAAAATGTTTGTTGGCATATTCAACTCTATAATAATATTCTTCAAAATATTCATTCACTTCTGTATCTTGGTTCGGATCTCTCTTTTTCCAAAAATCGTTAAATCTTTTTAATTTTTCTTCTTCCGTAATATTTCTTTCGGTAAGATTTTTGTACTCATCATCTTTTGAAATATATTTTAGTTGACGAATCGCCAAATCAACATCTTTTATAATAATACTCGATGAACCATGTCGTGAAATTAATTTTTTAGAAATTTTGGCGCTATCTTTTTTTGTTTCGACAAAAAATTCCAATATATATTCCCCTATCGGCAATTGCGCATTTTCCATTCTTGCAATCCCCTGAATAGTACCAATTTTACAAGCTATTTTCTCAGTTTGCTCCTGTATTGCTTTTTCATCTTTACCACGAGTTTTAATTCGCAAAGTTAAACTATCGTCACAATTTTTAATGTACACTTCGTAAAAAAATTGTAGTCCCAATTCCATCTCAGTTAAATTTGATGAAAGATTTGGCGATAAAGTTTTTTTGCCATTTTCCTCTCTTACACGATTAAGATACATCAAATCGCTGATTTCGATTTTGTTTGAAATATAATTGCGAACTACTAATTGATTTTTTTTAACTGCAATTTTTCCTGTTTCATAATCTCGAAGTTTGATTTCTGTTTTATATTTTCCGGGAAAAACTTCAAAAGATCTTTGTGATAACTTAAATGTTTTTGCTCCAGTTGGCGAAATACTATTTGTTATAATCTCTTCGTCCCAAGATTTTTCTAAAACTACATTATCTTTTAAATCGAAAAATATTGCAATAACTTCAAAACGCGCTGTAAAAGTTTGTCCATGTTTTACAAATCTGAGATTGTCATACGGAATCTGAACATACACATCAACGCGAGTTAATGTTGTGTCTTTGGATTTGAATGAAATAAATTCATTCTGAAAATCTGGGTTACCAAGATCTTGATCTCGGAATGTACCTTGTTGAGATAAAAGAAAATTTACAATAAGTAAATTAAAAATAAATATTTTTTTTAACACTATATTTTTTCTCCAATTAAATCGTATTCGCTCGCGCCAGTAACTTTAACTTTTATAAACTCACCAATATTTAATTTTTCTTTTGAACTGAATTTAATTGAGTTATCAATTTCCGGTGCATCAATTGCTGTTCGTCCAATGTATTTACCATTTGTCTTAACTTCAACAACTGCCTCAACTAATGAACCAATTCGTCCCTCATTTTTTTTCTTTGAAATACTCTGCTGTATTTTTAAAAGATAATCTTTTCTTGCCTCTTTCTCTTTTTGCGGAATCGGATCTTCTAAATTGAATGCAAAAGTTTCATCTTCCTGCGAATATGTAAAAACACCAAGTCTGTCAAATTCCACTTCCCTCATAAAATCGGCAAGTATTTCAACATCTTTTTCGGTTTCGTTTGGATAACCCACTATCAAAGTAGTTCGCAAAGCAATATTTTTTATCTCTTTTTTTATTTTTGAAATCAATTCCTCGGTCGTTCTTCTGGTAATTCCTCTTCGCATAGATTTTAAAACCGTGTCGCTTGCATGTTGAACTGGCATATCTAAATATTTACAAATATTTTCTTTCTCTGCAATTATTGGTAAAATATCTAAAGGAAATTTTGCAGGATACGCATACATTAATCTTATCCATTTTAATTTTTCGATTGTTGAAAGAGAAGTTAAGAGCGATGAGAGTTTTCTTTTTCCGTACAAATCTAATCCATAATAAGTTGTGTCTTGACCGATTACAATTAATTCTTTTGTTCCACTCTTCACAAGATTTACAACCTCAATCATAATTTCTTCAATCGGTTTTGATTTGTGCGTTCCACGCATTAGCGGAATTGCACAAAACGAACATGGATTGTCGCAACCTTCCGAAATTTTTAAATAGGAAAAATATTTTGGAGTTGATACAATTCTTTCTCCTAACAATTCTTTTTTATATTCTGCGCCAAGCGATTTTAATAACGATGGTAAATCGTGCGTGCCAAAATATTCATCAACTTCCGGGATTTCTTTTTGCAAATCTTTTTTATATCGCTCAACCATGCAACCCATTACAAAAACAGATTCGATTTTCTTTTTCTTTTTTAATTTTATTGTTTCAAGAATAGTTTCTATTGACTGAGTTTTTGATGCTTCAATAAAACCACAAGTATTAATTACCGCGACATCTGCATCTAAAATATTTTGAGTAACTTTTATATTGTTTCCACGCAATTGCGCTTCGAGCACTTCGGAGTCGACTGTGTTTTTTGCACAACCAAGTGTAATTATGTGAATTGATTTTGGTTTACTTCGCATTAATTTTCTTTTAATAAATTTACACTAAATGTATCTATCGCGGCTGAGCCAAAAACACCTATGGCGCCATTTAATTTATAACTAATTTCTTTTAAATCTGTGCCGCCAGAATTTAGTTGCATCAAATAATTTTTATAATTTTCATCAACTGCAAGAATTGAAACCACCTGCCTTCCGTAATAATTAAAAAAGAACCACGGAATATTGAATTCGTTTTTTCCGAAAAGATTAAAAATAAAATTTGTTGGCTCAGGTTTTTTCACTTCAGCACTATTTGGTCTGTTAAAATCTTTCGGAATTAAAAACGCATCCGTGGTATCCAAACTCTTAATTGATATAATATAATCAAGGTAATTCTTGCTTCTCGTCCATTTTAATTGCAACAATCCATTTTTGTAAATCATAGGCGATGGAAATTTTTGCGTAAAACTTAAAGTCTCTGGCACAATTGTTGAGCCCGAAATCTGTTTTCCATCAACGCTAATTTGTATTTCATATTTTTTGTTTGATATTATTTTGTAATTCGTATCGGCATTGAAATAATATCCGTGTCGTCTCGGATCATTTTTTAATTCAATAATTTTATTGCCTTCAATAATTTTTATTGTTGCATTATTGATGGAATACGCTTCGTCTGTATAAAATACATCAATCGGTGCCGTTCTTCTTAAAATTAAACTATCAATCGGTCTTTGCGATATTAAATATCCTTGCAAAACAAATTGATCGGAAAATGCTCCCGGTCCACTTAAATCCTCACAACTTGCAAAAATAAATATTGTCAATATAAATAAAATAATATTTTTCATAATTTAAAATTTAAATTCCATTCCAATCGTTGGCAAGATAGGAATTAATCTCACATCTGTAATCTTTACAGGATTTTCACTTGTATCGTAATCTTTGAACCAAACATTTCTGTGATTGTAAAGATTATAAATTTGTACATACCAACTTCCTTTGTATCCAAAAAAAGTTTTTTGTTTTGTAAATCCAATATCTAAACGATGATACGGTTCCAATCGTCTGTTGTATCTTTCTGTTGCAAGTATGTTTTCAAATCTTCTTTCAAGTGTTGAAAGACTATATCTGCCATTGCCAACTGTAAAAGTTTGTCCCGATGCGTAAGAAAATATCATTCCAAAAGTTAAATCCTCGCTGAAATTATAATTCAGCGCAACGGAGATGTCGTGTCTTCTATCGTATTTAGGATAAAATTCATTTCCGAAATTTATTTCATCAAATTTTCTTTTTGTCCAAGCCAGAGTGTAACCAACAAATCCTGTAATCTCACCAAGTTTTTTTTGCGTAAATATTTCAAATCCGTAAGCGCTTCCATTTCCATAATAAAATAATTTATTTATCTCAAATGTTCGCTCTCTCTGATTTTTAAACTCCAAAGTATTTGAATATTTTTTATAATAAAGTTCTAAATTAAATTCAATATCATCTATTGGATTTGTTTCAAATGAAAAAACATAATCTATTGCGTTTGCAGGTTTCATCTTTTCATCAATCGGTACCCACATATCAAAAAACGAAAATCCCTCCGAACCAACCAATTGCATATATTGATGATAAATTCCAGTTGAGAATTTAATCGCAAACTGATCCGAAATATTTCTCCTCACGGAAAATCTCGGATTAAAATCAAAATTTTTTGTTGCAGAATTATACTCTGCTCTCAATCCTGCTCGAAAACTCCAAAACGCAGAATAGATCCAATCATCCTGTAAATAAAGGGATAAATGAGTTGGGGTAAAATTTAAATCGTAAAATATATTTCCAGAAAATTCTCGGTAAACTTTGAAATCGTAATTACTCCACCAAAATCCTATTTTAACTAAATGTTCGTTAGTTGCATAAAAATCAAAATCTCCTTTGAACGAAATATCTTTTATGTAATTTTGAAATAAAAACTCCGAACCAACTGCGCCACCCTTTAGCGATGTATTAAAATTACTCTGAGTTAAAATAAAATTTGAAAACATTATTGGAGAAAAAATATGTGTCCACTTTAAAGATGAAGTTGAATTGCCCCACCACAAATTCAAATTAGTTCCTTCTCCTATTTTAAAATTTAAATTATCTTTTCCGAGATAACCTGAAATTGATAATTTATCATTTTCAGAAATATCAAAATTTATTTTTCCATTTCCATCGTAAAAATAATAAAGTGGTACCGGAAATTCACCTTCATCTAAATTTGCGAGAGAAATAATTTGGTCCAAATAAGTTCTTCGCCACGAAAGAAACCACGAACCCCATTTGATTGGTCCTTCAATTGTAAATCGGCTACTTATCATTCCAAGAGAAACTTTTCCATTTGTTTCATTTCTGTTTCCATCTTTATTCGTAACATTTAAAACTGCCGAGAGTCTTCCACCAAACTCTGCTGGCAATCCTCCTTTTATTAATTCAATATCTTTTACTGCATCACTATTAAATGTGCTGAAAAATCCGAAAAGATGAGATGGATTGTACACAACTGTTCCATCAAGTAAAATTAAATTTTGATCTGGGCTTCCTCCTCGAACATAAAGTCCACTTGAAATTTCTGAAGAAGATTTTACTCCCGGCATCATTTGTAATAATCTAAAAACATCTAACTCACCAACTACTGGAAGTTTTTGTAAATCTTTTATTTGAATTACAATTCGGCTGGATTGAGTTGTGATTTTTCGTTCTGCAATATCTGCCGAAATTACAACTTCGTCTAATTTTAAATCTTCAGCAGATAGTAAAACATTTAGTTTTTCATCTTTCAATAAATCAACTTGTATTATTTTATTTGCATATCCGATGATTGAAAATTTAATTTGATGTTTACCAATAGGAATTTTTGGAATGGCAAAATATCCATAACTATTAGTTGATGCACCAATATTTAAACCAACAATTGATACATTTACGAACGGTAATACTTCACCATCTTTTTTATCTTTTGTATATCCACTAATTGAAAATGTTTCTTGCGAAAATAAATTATCACAAAAAAATATTATCGCAAAAAAAAATAATCTACTTAATTTCATCCTCTTTCATATAAATATTTTGACGATTCAATCCTCGCGCCTTTCTCATCATTAACCATAAATTTTACGCCACTCCAAAGCGATCCGCAACCATATTTTCCATCTTTATTAATTGCGTAAAATTGTAAATCAAAATTTGGTTTTTTATCATCGCGAAGCAATCTTTTTTCCTTTGTGTGTTTTGCAATTCTTTCGCAAGTAAGTAAGCATGCATCTTCTGGCGATTTTCCTTGTCTCATAAATTCGACTATCATAAAGCTGGAACAGTTGGCTAAATTTGCTTCGCCTCGTCCGGTTGAACCTGCCGCGCCAATTTCGTTATCAACATAAAGTCCTGCGCCAATTATTGGCGAGTCACCAACGCGTCCCGGAATTTTCCACGACAAGCCGCTTGTTGTTGTAACGCCGGAAATATTTCCCATCAAATCCAAACCTAAACAATTTATTGTTCCATAAGTTTGCATTACATTTTTTAAACCTTCGCCGATATCTTTATCATTGATTGAATGTGGTGGTAAATAATCATCTTCGGTGCTCATATTTTCTCGCCACTTAACCCATTCCTTTCGTGCCTCTTCAGTCAAAAGATTCATTTCCTGAAATCCGTGCATGCGAGCAAATTTTAATGCACCTTCTCCGACAATTAAAACATGATCAGTTCTTTCCAAAACTAATTTTGCAACGAGCGATGGATTTTTTATATTTCGAAGTGCCGCTACTGCGCCTGCACGATGTGTTGGTCCGTGCATTACCGATGAATCGAGCTCAACAATTCCATCCATATTTGGTAAACCGCCATATCCAACCGACATATCATTTGGGTCGTCTTCAACTATATTTACTCCCGCTACAACTGCATCAAGCGCATCGCTTCCTTTTTTGATTAAATCGTATGCTTTTTTTACAGCTTCGATATTATTTGCACTTGCAATTACAATTGGTTGTGGGGTTTTTGATGTTGGCGATGAAAGCAGTTCGTTTGAAAATAAAGAACTTGCCGCACCAACCATTGCAGTTTTTGAAATAAAATCTCTTCTATTCATTTTGAAATCCTTTCAATTAATTATGTGTAAATGTAAAATATTATTTTTGAAATTGCTATTACAGTTATCAATAAACAATTATTCCACTCACCGTGTTAAGTCCGTTGGATAATAAAATAGAAAAATCCCAATCTATATTTCGAAAGGGATTTTTTTTTTTAGTAACCCCGAGATTTATCTCGGGGTTAAAACTAAAAATAATTTCGGCTTTAGCCACATTGTTTTGGACTAAAGTCCGAGAGAATGTGTGAGACTCTAAACCCCAGACTAAAGTCTGGGGTTATTAATTTTCTCTCCTCGGTGGTGACTGAGTAATTCGCTAACAGCGAATGTATCAAAGTCACTTTGAGATTAATCATTTCATCAAAATCATCTTTTTAATTTCTGTTTGTCCCAAAGGGATGCCTTTGGCATTGTTGCTTGCAAGTTTGTCCGAATGGATCGCTATGCGATAATAATAAATTCCACTTGTTAGCCCGCCAGTTTTTTGGTGGGGTAAGTTTGAAGCATTAAAATTTATCTGTTGCGGTTCGTTTGCATTTACAATTCTATCAGCAAGTGTTGCAATTTCTTTTCCTAAAACATCGTACACTTTTAAAGTTACTTCCCCACTTTTTGCTAATTGATAATTGATTATTGTTTCATTGTTAAAAGGATTTGGATAATTTTGATAAAGTTTAAAATCCATTTGCGATTTGGATTTACTTTTAACATTTGTAGTTTTATATGGGAAAATATTTTCTAAAATTAAATCTATATTCGCTCGCCACAATCCCCAACTATGTCCTTCGGGGAGTTCACGAGAAATAAAATTATATCCTTTTGTGTTTAAGATGTCTCTAAAATTTCTCATATTTTGAAAAAGAGATTCATAAGAACCCCAAACCGAAACAATTTTAATATTTTTCTTTTCTGCGCTGATAAATAAATTGTATGCTTCGTAATTATTTGATTGAAAAGCGCCAGAGTGAATTCCAAGATTTCCAAAAATGTTTGAATAATTATAACTAATCAAAGCGGAAATATTTCCTCCGTACGATGCACCCAAAACAAGTCGCTTACTATTTTGATTAATTGTGCGGTAATTATTTTCGATAAAAGGAACCAACTCATCAACAAAAAATTTTATGTATTGATTTCTTTTTCCGCCAGCATATTCATCATTTCGATTATTTGGTTTAACAAAAACTGCAATCACTTCTTCAATTTTCAAACTGTCAATTAAATTATCTAAAACTAAATTTGCAGAAGCGAGCGAAACATATTCCGAGCCATCTTGAAAATAAACAGTTGGATATTTTCTTGTATTGTTTTGACTGTAACTCGGTGGCAAATAAATTTGCAATTGATGAGTTGCGGCTAAATTTATACTTGCAATAGTTTTATTTTCAATTGTACCGTGCGCGATATTTGGTCGGTTGATAATTTCCCATGGCTGAATATAATTTAGCATTGAAAGTTCGCTGTTCGGTCCAAATCCGCCGTAGCAATAATTTGGATTAAGAGGATCTAAAATCCAATTACTTCCGTTTAAAATAAATTTGTAATCCAATCTCGCATTGGCTTCAAAATTTTTTGATAAATAAAATAAATTTGTGCCACTTAAATTTGTAAGATTTAACATTGCACTCCATCCATTAAAATCACCAGCAACAGAAACTGAATTTGCGCTACCACGATAAATAAAAATTGCAAAATTATTTTCAATCAAAGGAAACTTGTTGGCAACAATAAAGCTATCAATAGTTGAAGATTTTATGCTTAAATCGTTAATCAGATTAACTCTTAAAATAAAATTATTGAAATTTGTTTGAGAATAAATTTGAATGGCGAAAAAGATAATCAATAATTTTTTCATAATTTTTTGTACATTGTGTTATTAAATATTTTGCCTCGTCGTCTAATGGCAGGACGGCAGACTCTGACTCTGCCTATCGAGGTTCGAATCCTTGCGAGGCAGCAACCATTAACTTAATATAAACAAAAAATGAAAAATTTATCAATCATAATTTTAACAATATTTTTTTCAAATCTTATGAATGCACAAAATAATTTCTACTCAATTAAAGTAAAAGACATTGACGGAAAAGAATTTACTTTAGATGAGTATCGAGGTAAAACAATTTTAATTGTAAATGTTGCCAGCAAATGTGGATACACTCCGCAATACGAAGGATTAGAAAAACTTTACGAAAAATATAAATCTAAAGATTTTGTCGTTTTAGGTTTTCCATCAAATGATTTTTTGTGGCAAGAGCCCGCGGAGGAAAGAGCAATTAAAGAATTCTGCACTTTAAATTACGGAGTAACTTTCCCAATGTTTTCTAAAATTGAAGTTTTGGGTAAAGGTCAACATCCACTTTATAATTTTTTGACGCAAGAAAAAACAAATCCAAAATTTCACGGACGGATAACCTGGAATTTTAATAAATTTTTAATCGACAAAAATGGAAAAATTGTAAATCGATTTGATTCAAAAATTGAACCGCTCTCAAAAGAAATTGTCGAAGCTGTACAATTAACAATTTATCCGCCTAAGGCGGATTAACAGTTAATGCCAAAGGCATCTCTTCGGGACAATAAAAAATATTTTCAATAACTGTTAATTGATAACTGATAATTGTTCAATGTTCAAGCCATCGTTCCGCATCAATTGCCGCCATGCAACCTGTACCAGCGGCAGATATTGCTTGTCTATAATATGAATCGGCAACATCGCCAGCGGCAAAAACACCCGATATAATAGTACGAGTTGAACCAGGCTCAATTTTTAAATATCCTTTTTCATCAAGTGGCAAAATATTTTTAAATAATTTTGTGTTTGGCTCATGACCAATCGCAAGAAATAATCCATCGGCTTTTACTTCGGTTATTTCATTTGTCGAAATATTTTTTAAATTCAAGCCCGTCATTTTCTTTTTATTGTTTGAAGTTTCTCCAAGCACTTCATCAACAACTGAATTATACACTACTTCAACTTTCGGATTTTTTAATAATCTTTCAATCATAATTTTTGATGCGCGAAATTCATCGCGACGATGAACTAAAATAACTTTCGATGCAAACTTAGTTAAAAAATTTGCCTCTTCCATCGCAGAGTCTCCTCCTCCAACGACATAAACGATTTGATTTTTGAAAAAGAAACCATCGCAAGTTGCACAAGCCGAAACACCATAACCCATATATTCCGTTTCGCTCTGAATATTTAAAAGTTTTGCTTTTGCGCCAGTTGAAATTATTACACTATCGGCAGTAAACATTTCTTCATCGACAAATATTTTAAAAGGTCGATTTGAGAAATCAACTTTCGTTACAGTTTTGTAAATTGATTTCGCTCCAAATCGGTGCGCTTGATTTCGAAAAATATCCATCAATTCTGGTCCCATAATTCCATTTACAAATCCGGGATAATTTTCAACTTCGGTTGTGATTGTAAGTTGTCCGCCGGGTTGCTCGCCTTCAAAAATTATTGGCGAAAGATTTGCGCGACTTGCATAAATTGCCGCAGTAAATCCTGCAGGACCTGAACCGATTATTAAAACTTTACTGTGATTAGACATATTTTCCTTTAATTATTTTTTTAAGATTTCTGCATTTCGTTTTAAGTTATTTAATTTTATTCTTTTAATCGGAGAATTTTTAAACCTCTCCAAATATTTTTCATCATTCATTTCTAAAATATTTTCTAAATTCAAGTTTGTTTCATTGTTTCGCGTGTGTCTTACCAATGGACACTAACGGTTTGGGGGTTGGCGAAGGTTGGGGATTCAAAGTACAAATGTTCAATTTAGTACAAATGTTTATTAAATGCAGAAACACTAAAACCCGCACTAACTCGGCAATTGAATATACACGCTGTTATGAGATGGGCTATTTCATGCTTAAAACTGTAAAAAATGTCCCAATACAGTAACATACAATTAAGATGAGCTGACTTGTTTTCTCTGGTTTTGAATCACCACCCCAAGTTGTCACATTAACCAAAAAACCTAATGTTCCAAATGAGTAGAATAATGCTGATAAAATCATTGGAAAGTTTTTCTCAAAAAATTCACAATTCATTTTACCAGTGAAAAAAATTGTTGTTAATATCACAACAGATATTACAGCAAGGAATTTCAAATATGACATAATGACTTCTTTCATATTTAATCTTATTTTAAAATTATTGTTTTGATGTGTTCTACTGTTTCAGCACATTTGATAAACTTCTTTCATCATATTGCCCATTTCCGGTTACACTTTCAAATAGCCATTTTTTTGGTGTATATATTTTGTAATATTCTCTAAGTAATAGTAATATTTTTTCTGATTTAAATTATAATGTTGAACTCCTGCGGAGTTCTAATTTTTTTTTATTAATTCTGCATTTCTTTTTATCCCAATTAATTTTATTCTTTTAATCGGGCTATTTTTAAATCTTGTTGAAAAATCATTTTGAGTCAGATTTGTAATCTCTTCCAAATTCAAATTTGTTTGATTGTTAATCGGCGAAAATACTTTTACATCGCTCATAGTTTCAAACCTATTCCACGGACAAACATCTTGACAAATATCGCAACCAAAAATCCAATTGTCAAATTTTTTACCAATTTCATTTTCGATTTCACCGCGATGCTCAATGGTTAAATACGAAATACATTTGTTCGAATCAACCACATACGGCTGAACTATTGCATTTGTTGGGCAAGCATCGATGCATGCTGTGCAACTTCCGCAAAAATTTTCGCTTGGCAAATCGCTATCAAGTTTAGTTGTGGTTAAAATTGTAGCGAGAAAAATCCACGAGCCAAAATTTTTTGAAATTAAATTGCTATGTTTTCCTCTCCAACCAATTCCAGATTTTTGTGCGAAATATTTTTCCAAAATTGGACCTGTGTCAACATAAAATTTATATTCTCCGTTAGTATCAATTTCTTTGATGCAATCAATCAGCAATTTTATTTTCGCTTCCAAAACTTCGTGGT
>CAYIXI010000005.1:60428-68378 GCA_964367235.1 uncultured Chitinophagaceae bacterium
ATTTCTTTGATGCAATCAATCAGCAATTTTATTTTCGCTTCCAAAACTTCGTGGTAATCACTTCCCCACGCGTAACGAGAAATTTTTCCACCACTACTTTCATGTTTAAAATCTGTAAAATAATTAACTGAAAGTGAAATTACCGATTGCGTGTTTTCTAAAACTAATTTTGGATTTACTCGCTTTTCAAAATTATTTCCAATCCACTTCATCGAGGCATCATATTTTTTATTTAGCCAAGATTTTAATTTTTCTTTTTCAAACTCCTCAACCTCAGCGCTTGAAATACCAACATGCGTAAAACCAAATTCTAAACTTTTACTTTTTACAAAGTTTGTCAGATTCACTCTAACTCGATAAATATTTTATTGTCTTCAACAACAACAGGAAATGTTTTTAATTTTCCATTTCCACTCAAACTATTTCCACTTCGTAAATCAAACTTCCAATGATGCATTGGGCAAGTTACAGAAAAATCTTTACACTCCCCTTCAAATATTTTAGCAAACTTCTGGTGAGCACAAATATTTGAAACTGCAAAAAATTCATTTTCGATTTTAAAAATTGCAATTTCTTCAGTTTCAAATCGAAATCCGACTTTATCTTTTAAGTCAGAAATTTTACAGACAAATTGTTTATTCAAAATTATTTATTTCATCAATTGCAAAATTGTTTTCTACTTCTTTAATCGAAATAGATTTTACAATTGGGTCGTGTTCGGAAAATAAAATCCATTTTTCTTTTGCCGCTCGAGTAAATATTTTTTTCTTTTCCTCAACAATTTCAAGTGGTCGTAAATCAAAAGCCATTCCGTAAGTTAGTGGTAAATGCGAAATTGTTGGCATTAAATCGGCACAAAAAAGTAGCGATGATTTCGCGTCCGAAATTAAAGGCAATTGCAGCGAAGTCGTATGTCCATTGCTGATTATAAGATTTATGTTGGGAAATATTTCCTTCTCGCCATCAATAAAATTTAATTGACTGTTGGAGTTTATGATTTCGAAATTCTCCTTCAAAAAACTTTTCGCATCGCGAACCTGCAAATCGTTTGCCCAATCCCAATGATTTCGCTGAACATGATAAATTGCATTTTTAAAAGTTGGAATAATATTTCCATTTTCAATTTTTGTATTTCCGCCGCAGTGGTCAAAATGAAGATGAGTTAAAATCAGATCGGTTATGTCGTCAGCAGAAATATTTAATTTATTTAGCGATCTCTCAAGACTGAATTGAGAATTATTAAATTTAAAAATTTCCTGTCGTTTTGAATTATATTTTTCGCCGTTACCAGAATCTATTAAAATTATTTTTCCATTTCCAATTGCAAGCAAACATCTCGCGGCAAGTTCAATTCTATTTTTTTCATCGGGCGGATTTGTTTTCTCCCAAAAAGTTTTCGGTACAATTCCAAACATCGAGCCACCGTCAAGTGCAAAACTCCCGGTTTCGATTTCAAATAATTCGTAATTAGCAATTTTCATTTTGTTTTCAAAAATAAAAAATCGGTTCAATCTTTCCAGACGAACCGATTTGTAAAAATTATATCAAAAAAATATTACTTGCGAAAACGCGAAGTAGTTGCCGATAATTCTTGGAACGCTCTATCTGGATGAAGTTCTTTTGCGCGAGCAATAAGAATATCTTCAGTCTCTTCGTTGTTTGGATCTGGAACGCAACAATCCACAGGACAAACAGCCGCGCATTGTTCTTTTTCAAAATGTCCAACGCACTCTGTGCATTTTGACGGAACGATATAATATAAATCATTTGAGATTGCATCGCTTGTTACGCCACGCAATTCCCACTGCGCGCCACCGACATAAATTGCAGTGTTCGGGCATTCAGGTTCGCATGCTCCACAATTAATACATTCTTCTGTTATTAAAGTTGCCATAATTTTTTCCTTTTTGAAATATTAAATTTGTTTGCGGTTAAATTTCTTATGCAATAATAAGAAATTAGAAATATAAATTCAAGAAAGTTTCGCTTGACATTTAAAATATTTTTCTGCAATTTTAGTCCGCAGTCAATTAAAATTTCATTCACATTAAAGGAGTTTTTATGGATAAAAAAGTTTTAGTCGGTTTCGTGTTGACTTTTGTTGTGCTTGAGCTCGTTGGTTTCCTCGAGCATAATGTCTACTTAATGTCAACTTATGATTCACTAAAAACAGTTTTTCGCGCCGATATGATGGACAAACTTTGGATTTCGCTCATCATAAATCTATCAAACGCATTTTTCTTTTCTTTAATTTTTAGTAAAGGATTTGAAAATAAAGGCTTGATGGAAGGTGTTCGTTACGGATTTTATATGGGAATGCTTTTAAGTGTTGGCTATGGATATGGAAGTTACATGAGTTTTGCTATTCCGTATAGCCTTGTATTAACTTGGTTTTTGTGTGGAGTTGCGACTTATATTGTTGCGGGAGTTGTGCTTGTAAAATATTACGAAATGCAAAATAAAACTTCTTAATATTTTTGTTTTGATTTTAAATTTAAAGTGCGGCTTATGTCGCACTTTTTTTTATAGATAATTGTTCGAGATTATTTTTCCACTCTCATCAAAATCAAAAAGATATGGCGCGCCAGTTGGGATATTTAATTCCAACACTTCTTCTTTTGAAAGATTATTTAATTTCATTACGATTGAGCGAAGCGAATTGCCATGAGCAACAACTAAAATATTATTTCCTTTTATGATTTCAGGAAAAATTATTTTTTCAAAATATGGGAGAGTTCTCGCCGCAGTATCTTTTAAACTTTCACTTGTTCCATCGGGATTAAATTCAGTTACTTCTTTCGGAGGAGGAACATCATAACTACGACGCCAAATTTTTACTTGAGCATCGCCATATTTTTTTGCAGTCTCGGCTTTATTTAATCCTTGAAGCGCGCCGTAATGTCTTTCGTTCAGCGCTAAATCAAATTCAATTGGAATATCTTTTTGATTTATCTTTTCAAGAATAATTTCCAAAGTTTTATTTGCTCGAATAAGAACTGAGGTGAATGCTTTTACAAATTTAAATTCTTTTAATTTATCTCCCGAGTTTTGCGCTTCTAAAATTCCTTTTTCCGAAAGTGGAACATCAATCCAACCAGTAAATCTGTTTTCTAAATTCCACTCGGATTCTCCATGCCTGACTAAAACTAATTTTGTCATTTTATTTTTCCTTTTTAAATATTAAAATATCTTGCCTGCGGATGATGAATAATTATTGCATCGGTGGATTGCTCTGGCTCCATCATAAACTCTTCAGTTAAATTCACTCCGATTCTTTCTGGCTCAAGTAGTTCAAAAAGTTTTGTGGAGTCTTCCAAATTTGGGCAAGCGGGATAACCAAAACTATATCGCGCACCTTGATAACCTTGAGAAAATAATCTTTTAATTTCTTTCGCATCTTTATTGGCAAAGCCAAGTTCTTCGCGAATTTTTTTATGCCACAATTCTGCCAACGCCTCTGCCGACTCAACACTCAATCCGTGAAAAAATAAATAATCTTTGTAATTATTATTGCTATAAAGTTGTTGCGCAAACTCCGAAGCCCGCTTTCCCATCGTTACTAAATGAAATGCAACAACATCAATTTTGCCTGATTTTATCGATGCAAAATAGTCGCTTAGGCATAAATATCTATCACTTTTTTGTCGCGGGAAAGTAAATCTGAGTTGCTCGGTTTTTTTATCTTCGCGATAAATTATTAAATCATCTCCATCGGATTGGCAAGGAAAATAACCGTAGACTACTTTTGGTTGTAATAATTTTTGAAACTTACTTTTGATTTGCAATTTTTCAAGTTCGGGATAAATAATTTCTTTTAATTCTTTTTGATAATCCTCTTCGCTCATTTTACCTTTGCGAACTTGCCACTGCCCTTTTATTAAAGCCGCATGATTTATGTAACGATAAACTTCATCGATTGAAATATCTTCAACAACTTTTGAACCCCAAAATGGCGGAGTTGGAATATTTTCTGCTGGTAAAATATTTGAGTGATGAATTTCATTTTCCATCGACAATGCAATTTTTGCTTCAGCGCCGGTTAAATTTTCAACATCTTCAATTGGAAGTTTTTTAATTTTTTCTTTTTTAAAACTTTCAACTCCCTCAGTTTTTAATTTTTCCATAAAATGCAAACCAGCAAAAGCATCAGTCGCATAAACAACTGTCCCATTATAAATGGAACGCAAATCGTCTTCAACATATCTTCTTGTTAGCGCCGCGCCACCAAGAATAATTGGAATTTTTAAATTTCTATTATTTATAACTTCAAGATTTTCTTTCATCACAACAGTAGATTTTACGAGCAAGCCACTCATTCCAATTGCATCAGCTTTGTGTTCTTCAAAAGATTGCAACATAGTTTCAATCGCACATTTAATTCCGAGATTCACAACTTTATATCCATTGTTCGAAAGAATAATTTCAACAAGATTTTTTCCGATGTCGTGAACATCACCTTTAACTGTTGCGAGAACCAAAACTCCTTTTGAAGTCGAATCTGATCTATCCATAAATGGCTCGAGAAATTTTACAGCACTCTTCATCACTTCGGCAGATTGAAGCACAAATGGAAGTTGCATTTGTCCACTTCCAAAAAGTTCTCCGACAACTTTCATTCCATCAAGCAAGTGTGTATTGATTATTTCAAGTGGCGAGAATTTTTTCAGCGCTTCTTTTAAATCATCATCAAGTTTAATTTTATCGCCATCGATAATTCTTTGTTTTAAAATTTCCTCAATTGTGCCAGTTCGAGATTTTTTTTTCGATGCAATCGTCTTTTTATCCTGATAATAGGCTATTAATTCAATGAGCGGATCGTAAGTTACTTTTTTCTCACTCATAAAACTTCTTCCCATTTTCGATTATCAAAAATTAAATCCTCTGCAAGTTGGCGTGCTCTTTCTTCAATTTTATAAAGTGGAATTATTTTACTTGAGTGAACAATCGCGGCATCAAGCCCAGCTTTAATTGCGTGATGCAAAAATACTGAATTTATTACATGACGAATCGCTGGCGAAAGCCCGAATGAAACATTTGATACTCCCAAACTTGTAAAACATTTTGGAAATTTTTCTTTGAGCAAACGAATTCCTTCGATAGTTTCAATTGCCGATTTTCGAAATTCTTCATCTCCACTTCCGAGTGTGAAAGTTAATAAATCAAAAATTAAATCCTCATCGCGAAGTTTAAATTTTTCAACTGCAAGATTTCTGATTCTTGTTGCAATATTAATTTTCGATTCGGCAGTTTTCGCCATTCCATTTTCATCTATTGTAAGTGCAACCACTGCCGCGCCATATTTTTTACAAAGTGATAAAATCTCCGATGCTCTTTTTTCGCCATTTTCAAGATTAATCGAATTTACAATTGCTCGTCCGCCACAATTTTGTAATGCAACTTCAATTACATTTAATTCAGTCGAGTCAATCATTATTGGAATGCTGACTTGCGTGTTAAATCTCCTCATCGCCTCAAGCATATCTTTTTCTTCATCTCTCCCAACATACGCAACACATAAATCTAAAATATGCGCGCCTTCTTTTTCTTGTTCTTTCGCCATCCCAACCATCTCGTCGTAATTTTCACTCAACAAAAGATCTTTAAATTTTTTCGAACCATTTGCATTGCATCTCTCTCCAACTATTAAAGGTGCAGGTTCAACTTTTAAAGTTTGCGAAGAATAAATTGATGAACAACTTGCTGTGAAATTAATTTTTCTTTCTTTCAAAAGATTTTTTTCGTTTGCTTCGTTTGCAATTTTTACCAATTCCGAAATATGTTCCGGCGTCGTTCCGCAACATCCACCAATAATTGAAACTCCAAAATCAAAAACAAATTTACTCATCCAATTATTCATTTCACTTGGAGTTAAATGATAATGCGCTTTTCCCCCAATATTTTCAGGGATTCCAGCGTTTGGCATTACAAAAATTTCTTTTGGAGAATTCTTCGACAAAAATCTAACGCTTTCTTCCATTTCTTTTGGACCGGTTGCGCAATTTATTCCAATCACATTTACAAAATCGTACGGCTCAATCGAAGTTAGCGCAGAGGAAATTTCTGTCCCCAAAAGCATTGTGCCGAGCGTTTCAATTGTAACAGAAACTATTACGGGGATTTGTATTTTTTTTGATGAAAAATATTTTTCGATTGCGAAGAGAACGGTTTTGACTTGCAAAAGATCTTGGCAAGTTTCCACACAAAGTAAATCCGCGCCGCCTTCAATTAATCCTGAGACTTGTTCGAAATAAGAATCGCTTAATTCGCTAAATCCGATATGACCGAGAGATGGAAGTTTTGTAGTTGGACCGATTGAACCAGCAACGAAGCGAGGTTTTTCGTTTGTAGAAAAATCATTTGCAATTCGTTTCGCAATTTGCGCAGATTTAAAATTTAATTCGTAAGCAATTTTTTCTAAATTATATTCGGCTAAAACAATTCCAGTTGAACCAAAAGAATTTGTTTCAACCAAATCGCAACCAGCCTTTAAATAATCTTCGTGAACTTTTTCAATTGCGCTTGGTTTTGTAAGCACGAGATATTCGTTGCAACCTTCAAATTCTTTCCCACCAAAATCATCAATAGTTAAATTTTGATTTTGAAGCGCTGTACCGGTAGCGCCATCAAAAACTAAAACTTTTTTTCCAATCAAATTAAATAATTTATTCATTTCAATTTTAATAAAAATAAAAAACCCTCAAACGATTTTAAATGCGCCGAGGGTAAAATTTATTTTTCAGCGACATTTTAGCTAATTGCTTTTTTTTAAGTGGTTGCAAGCTGTCGTTCAAATCACCACATATCAAAATAAATAATTTTGTTTTTAGTTACAAATTAACATTCAGTTGCGCCAAGAGACAATCCTGCAAGTCCCGCCTCAGAAGTCTCTTTATATTTTCGAGACATTTCCTCGCCAGTTGCTTTCATAACTTTTATAACATTATCCAAAGAAATTTTTTGGAAAGATTGATTTCCACTTGAAGCGAGCAAATATGCATTGTAAGCTTTTACCGCACCCATCGCATTTCTTTCGATGCATGGGATTTGAACATATCCGCCAATCGGATCGCAAGTCATTCCCAAATGATGTTCGATTGCAATTTCCGCCGCCGACTCAATTACTTCAACCGATTGGTTCGCGCAAAAAGCAAGCATTGATGCGGCCATTGCCGATGCAGTTCCGATTTCGCCCATGCAACCCATTTCCGCGCCAGAAATACTGGCGTTATGTTTAACTAAAAATCCCATTGTTGCGGCGACAAGCATTGCATCAATTAATTTTTGATTGGAAATTTTTTGATGGATTTTTAAAAAATAAATAATTCCAGGGATGACACCCGATGCGCCAGAGGTTGGAGCCGTTACAACAATATTACCAGCCGCATTTTCTTCCGATGCCGCCTCGCAATAAGCATTTAAATAAACTAAAAAACTATCGTGTTCGCTTGTTTGCGATTTTGCTTTTTGAAAAAGTGATTTCGCTTTTCGGTGCAGTTGGATTGAGCCGGGCAAAACTCCCTCGGCAACTAATCCTCTATCGACTGCACTAATCATAAAATTAATTATATTTTCGATTTTAAAATATATTTCTTCTCGTGTATGATTTGAAATTGCGATTTCATTTTCAACAATCAGTTCTGGTAAAGTTAAATTTGATTTTTTAATTTCATCTTTCAACTCGTTCATAGTTGAATAAGGATGAGGAATATTTTTATCGTTGTCGCTTTTAGTTTCCCCTTTACGAATAATAAATCCACCGCCGATTGAATAATATTCTTCTTGTAAATATAATTTGCTCTCATCACTAAATTGCATAATTAAAGTATTCGGATGAGGAAAATCAAATCTCCCTTTTTCAAAATGAATATTTGAAAGTGAGAAATTTATTTTTTGCGAATCAATTTCAATAAAATATTTTTCATCAATTTTAGAAAAAAGATTTGAGAACCA
>CAYIXI010000006.1:0-67387 GCA_964367235.1 uncultured Chitinophagaceae bacterium
GGGCAAAATAAAAATCTTCCTTTTTTAACTTGCGTGCTCATCCATTTCATATATTCAGGATCCATTGTGTCGTGTTTTGCGCCAACGGTTAAAGTTGGAATTGTTAATTGCGGTAAATCTTTTGAGCGGTCCCAATTTGCAAGTCGGCCAGCAATTCCAAATTCACTCGGTCCTTGCATCAATGTGTAAATTGTTGAGTTTGTATGTTTGAATGAACGATTCACTGCATCAGGCCAAACTTCTAATCGGCAAAGATGTTCTTTGTAAAAATTTGGCAAAAGTAATTCCATGTATCGTGGATTTGTAAAATCTCCGCGCGATTCAATATCTTTTATTTCTTTCAAAACTTTCGGGTCCATTTGTTTTGATAAAACTTCCTCTGCGTATTTTCCGTAATCGGGGCAACTTGCTATCATATTGCTAATTAATAATCCTTTTAAATTATTTTGATATTTCAGCGCGTACTCCATCGCAAGAATTCCTCCCCAAGAATTTCCATATAAATAAAAATTATCTTTATTAAGTCCCAAAGCAATTCTCACTTGTTCAACCTCTTCGACAAATCGTTCCGTTGTCCAAAGTGAACTATCTGTCGGCTGATCGCTGTAATACGAACCGAGTTGGTCGTATTGGTAAAATTCAAATCCCTCTTGCGGAAAAAAACTTTCAAAAGCTTCAAGGTATTCGTGAGTTGCAGCTGGTCCGCCATGAAGCAATAAAACTTTTATTCGCGAATTATTTCCAAATCTCTTTGTCCAAACATTAAATTTTCCAATTGGCGTTTCAATCGGAATCATTTTAATTCCCGAAGATCGAACTCCTTCTTCGCCATAATTAAAATATTCCGAAACGGAAATTTTTCCACCAGAATTGTTTTTATCGCACGAAAGAAAAGCTATCGAAAACAGAGTTACAAAAAATATTTTAATCATTTCAAACCTTTCAATTTTATCAAAGATAATTTTAAGTCTTGCCTTAATCAACCACTATTTTAAATTGATAGAAAAATCAATTTTTCGTATATTATCATAAATTAAAAGATTATTTTTTGGGGGCCGTAGCTCAGTTGGGAGAGCGATTCGTTCGCAACGAATAGGTCGTAGGTTCGATCCCTATCGGCTCCACTTTAGAGCGAAAAGGTTCTGTGCCAGAGGCACATCCGTCTTTGGCGGAGATCCCGATCGGCTCCACAAAAATGAAATCGATGAGATTGAAAAATAAATTTTGTGGTCAAGCACTGTGCAACTTGTAAATTGCTCAATCCCGCCAGGTCCGGAAGGAAGCAACGGCCAGTGATAGAGAGTGTGATACAGAAACGCTTGGCCACATTTATTTGTCTCCCGCATCAGTTTTTTGTAAATTGCATAAGTTTTAAAAAGGAAATCGATAATTTTATCATAATTTATAATAGTTTTTCACAGAAAGTTTAAAAATCAAAATGAAAAGAGATATTTTAATTAATGCTACCGACAATGAAAGTCGAATAGCAATTACAGAAGATGGCAAGTTGGCAGAATTATATGTCGACAGGCCTGAAAAAGAACGAATAGTTGGAGATATTTATCTCGGCAAAGTTAAAAAAGTTATGCCGGGAATTAAGGCTGCGTTTATTGATATTGGATTTCCGCAAGATGCATTTTTGCATTTTTCCGATATTTCAGATTCGATTGATTCGTATTCGGCGATGATTACCGACGAAACTGAAATTGATGACTCAGATGATGAAGAGAATACTTCGACAAAACAAAAAATTGCAGCAAAATCAAATCAGAAAAGACAGAACAAGCAGGTTAATTTAAAATCTGGACAAGATGTAATTGTTCAAATAACAAAAGAACCAGTCGCTAAAAAAGGTGTTCGAGTTACAACTGAGGTTTCGCTTCCGGGAAGATTTTTAGTTCTCTTGCCGTTTGATGAAAATATCGGAGTTTCGAAACGGATTCAAAATTTTAAAGAAAAGCGACGACTCCGCAAACTTGTAAGATCAATTTTGCCAAGTGGATTTGGAGCAATAATTCGCACAAATGCAGAAGCTCAGGAAGAAAATTTATTGTTGAACGATTTAAAATCGTTGATTGACTCTTGGCGTGAAATTGAAAAAATTGTAAAAGAAGAAAAATCGCCAGCGCTACTTTATAAAGATGCAACAATCACATCAAGCGTGATGAGAGATCTCTTTAGCGAGAATATAGATCAATTGATAGTTGACAATAAAAAAACTTTTCGTGAAATAAAAAATTATGTAAAACAAGTTGCGCCGACAATGTTGGAAAAAGTTGAACTTTATGTAAAGCGCGAACCGATGTTTGATCATTATGGCGTTGAAAAAGAAATTGCAAAATCGCTTGCGCGAAAAGTTTGGCTAAAAAATGGTGGTTACATAATTATCGAACATACCGAAGCAATGACTGTGATTGATGTTAATAGTGGACGATATGCCGCAAAACAAGAACAGGAATTAAATTCACTAAAAATAAATTTGGAAGCGGCACGAGAAATTGCAAGACAAATTCGTCTGCGCGATGTTGGCGGAATTGTTGTAATAGATTTTATTGATATGTACGATGTTAAAAATCATAAAAAGATTTTTGATGAAATGAAAAAAGAATTTCATCGAGATAAAACTAAATCTATAATTTATCCTTTGACAGAATTGTGCATTATGCAAATCACTCGGCAAAGAATTCGTCAAAGTATAATTCACAGTTTCGCAGAGCCATGCTCGGCTTGCGGTGGCGCAGGATTTATTCCATCGAAATCCACAATCGTTGGAATTATTGAAAGATGGCTACGACGATTTTGCTCAGAAAAAAAAGAATGGAAAGTAATTTTAAAAGTTCATCCGCACATTGCCGCATTTTTAAATGAAGGCACAATCAAAACAATCACGAAATTAAAGTGGAAATATTGGCTTTTTATCGAAATTGAAGAAGATGCAACTCTCGCAATTGATGAATTTAAAGTATATTCCAAAAAACAAGAGCGTGAAATTACCGAAGAATTTGCGCAATAAGGAAAAACTTTATGAAATTTTTTATTGATTCAGCAAACATAAATGAAATTAAAGAAGCCAATTCACTCGGGCTACTTGATGGAGTAACTACAAATCCGAGTTTAGTTTCGAAAGAGGGAAAAGATTTTAATTCTCTTTTGAAAGAAATTTGTTCGATTGTAAAAGGACCGGTTAGCGCAGAAGTGATTTCGACTGACTGCGATGGAATTTTAAAAGAAGCGCGCGAACTTGTAAAAATTGCTCCGAACATTGTTGTAAAAGTTCCACTAATTACCGAAGGACTTAAGGCTGTAAAAATTTTAAGTACAGAAGGAATTAAAACAAATGTTACTTTATGTTTTTCTGCAACACAAGCATTGATGGCGGCAAAAGCTGGCGCAACTTATGTTAGTCCTTTCGTTGGAAGATTAGATGATATTTCTGAAAATGGAATGGAACTCATTCATCAAATTGTAACTATTTACAATAATTACGGATATGAAACTGAAGTACTTGTTGCAAGTGTTCGAAGCCCGATGCATGTTGTTGAAGCCGCGATGATTGGCGCACATGTTTGCACAATTCCATTTAAAGTAATTGAACAATTAGCAAAACATCCTCTGACAGATATTGGATTGGAAAAATTTCTTTCCGATTGGAAAAAACAAAAATGAGGAAAACAGAATTTTACGAACTGCATAAAGAGTTCGGTGCAAAAATAATTCCTTTTGGTGGATTTGAAATGCCAGTTCAGTATAAAGGAATTATAGAAGAGCATCGTGCAGTCAGAAATTCCGTTGGCGTGTTCGATGTTTCGCACATGGGTGAGTTTATTATTCGTGGCGAAAACGCAGAAAAATTTTTAAACACAATAACCATAAATGATGTTTCAAAATTAACTCCGAACAAAATTCAATACTCAGCGCTTTGTTACAAAACTGGTGGAATTGTCGATGACCTGCTCGTTTATAAAATTGAAGAAAATCATTTTATGTTGGTTGTCAACGCATCAAACATTGAAAAAGATTTTTCGTGGATTGAATCAAACTTAATTGAAAAAGTTAAACTGACAAACGAAAGTGATACGATTTCGCTTTTAGCAATTCAAGGTCCAAACTCTCTAAAAACATTGCAAAAGCTAACCGAAATTGATTTATCAAGTATGGCGTATTACACTTTTGCAACTGGCAAACTTACCGATGTTGAAATGTTGATTTCGAGAACTGGCTACACTGGCGAGATTGGTTTTGAATTATATTTTGATATTTCGAAATCGGAAAAAATTTGGCGCGCAGTTTTTGATGCTGGCGCAGAATTTAATATTCAGCCAATTGGACTTGGCGCGCGCGATACACTTCGTCTTGAAATGGGATTTTGTCTTTACGGAAATGATATTGACCAAACAACTTCGCCACTTGAAGCGGGACTTGGTTGGATTACAAAATTAAATAAAATGGATTTTATTGGAAAAGAATTTTTAGATAAACAAAATGAAATTGGAGTTGAGCGAAAACTTGTTGGATTAAAACTAAATGAGAAATCGGTTGCGCGACATGGTTATGAAATTTTTTCTGGCGAAGAAAAAATTGGAATAATAACAAGCGGAACATTTTCTCCTACTTTGGAAAATGGAATTGCGCTTGGTTATGTCGCGACTTCAAAATCACAAATTGATACAAATTTAGAAATTGACATTCGTGGCAAAAAAGTTTCTGCCACAATTGTTTCACTTCCATTTTATAAAAAGGGATAATGTATGAATATTGAAGTTTATTTTTCATCACAAAATGTTGACGAACTATCCTTGCGAGATAAAAATATATTAGTTGTAGATGTTTTACGGGCAAGCACTACTATCGCAACAGCTCTTGCAAATGGAGCGAAAGAAATTATTCCAGTAGACACAATTGAAAAAGCTGTAAAGGTTTCTGGAAATCTTTATGGTGATGTTGTGCTTAGAGGTGGAGAGCGACAGGGAAAAATTATTGAGGGATTTAATCTTGGTAACTCGCCCAGCGAGTATACAGAAGAAATTGTAAAAGGTAAATCAATAATATATTCTTCAACCAATGGTGCGGGCGCAATCGTAAAAGCGCGTTATGCAAAAAATCTTTTAATTGGTGGATTTATAAATATTAGTTTAGTTGTAAATTTTATAAAGAATTTGAACGAAGATTTTATTATTCTTTGTGCAAGTAAAAATTATTTATTTAGTCTTGAAGATGCAGTTTGCGTTGGAATGACTTTAGAAAAATTATGCGAAGAAAAAAATATTGTGTATAAATTAAACGATGGCGCAATCGCCTCGCAATCGCTTTATAAAACTTATAAACGAAATTTGCTAAAAATGGTAAAAACCGCAAACCATGGTAAATACTTGATTGAAATTGGGATGGAAAACGATTTGCCTTTGTGCGTTGCAATTGATTCTGTCCCGGTTTTGCCAATGCAAATTAGCAACACAATTAAATTACAAAACTAAAATTTTGCGATGAAAGAGGAAAACGAATTACAAGATAATATTGAAAGCGTAAAAACTCTTCGTAAGCCAAAAGAAAAAAAGCAACGAGGGCAACTCTTTTCAATTTTTCTTACTCTCTTTGGGATTTTGATTCTGCTTTCAATTATTTCCTATTCTAAAAGTGATGCCGCAAATGGCGATGTCCGATTTACCGACCTTTACAAAATATTTTTTGATGATCCAGTTTTAGCGCGAAAAGCAGAAGCCACAACTAATTGGCTTGGACTATTTGGAGCCATCGTAAGTAATTTTTTAATCAATCAAACAATTGGTGTTTTTGTTGTTGGTATTCCGATTTTAATGATTGCGTGGGGATTTGTAATTTTACTAAAACGAGATATTAAAAAAATACTTTACGCAACAAATTATTTTCTTGCCGGGCTTTTTCTTTTTGCAACATTATTTGGGCTGATAAGACTTTTTGGAGCAGATAATTTTATTTCATTTGAATTAAGTGGAGCGCTTGGCGCATTCATTGCTTTAAAATTGCAACAGTTAATTGGTTTTGCCGGAGGGTTTCTTTTACTTTTTGCTTTGATAATTGCTTTATTAGTTCTTTCAATCGATTTAGATTTACAAGTAACTACTGAAAAACTTTTAAATTTCTTTAAATCATTTTCAGTTTGGATTAAAAGTTTATTTTCAAAAAATAAATCAACTGAAATAAAAGAAGTTGAAGTCAAAAGATTTGAAGAGCCAGAAATCAAAAAAGAAAAAGAGATAGAATTAAATCAAAACAAAGAAGAAGAAATTATCGAAGAGGAAGTAGCCGAAGAAGAATCAATCGAAGAAAAAAATAGCGAAGAACTTGAGGTTGATATTCAATCAGCACAAACCGAAGAGGAAGAATCCGATTGGGACGAACGCGAAGTTGAGGACGAAGAAATAGATTATGTTTTTCCATCGGTTGAGTTGCTCGACACTCGTCGTCAAAGTGAGGAAATCTCAAGCGAAGAATTAAAAGCCAACGCCGAACTTTTGCGCTCAAAGCTTGCAGATTTTGGAGTTGAAGTTGAAAAAGTCAGCGTAACTCCCGGACCAGTTGTAACTTTGTACGAACTTGTTCCCGCGACCGGAGTGAAAATTTCTAAAATCACCAGTTTAGCCAATGATTTAGCACTCGCAATGCAGGCGCGAGGAATTAGAATTGAAGCGCCAATTCCCGGCAAAGGAACGGTTGGTGTTGAAATTCCAAACCACAATCCGCAAATAGTTACAATTCGTAGTTTAATAAATTCTACAAAATATAGAGAAGCCGATTTTGCGTTGCCGATTGCAATGGGCAAAACAATTTCTGGAGAGGTTTTGGTTGATGATTTAGCGCGAATGCCACATATTTTAATTGCTGGCTCAACTGGTTCGGGAAAAAGTATTGGCATAAATACTTTAATCGTAAGTTTGATTTATAAACTTCATCCATCGGAATTAAAATTTTTGATGATTGATCCGAAAAAAATCGAGATGACGCTTTTTAAAAATTTACAAAATCATTTTTTAGTTGGAATAAAAGATATTAATGAAAAAATAATTACAACACCACAAAATGCAGTTTTGGCTTTAAAATCGGTTGAGCTTGAAATGGAAATGCGATATGATAAACTTGCGGCGGCGGGAGTTAGAAATATTGCAGATTACAATTCTAAATTTAAAGATGGAAAATTAAAAGATACCGATATAATTCATCATAAATTTTTACCTTACATCGTAGTTATAATAGATGAACTTGCAGATTTAATGATTACTGCCGCGCGTGAAATTGAAGAACCAATTGCACGGCTTGCACAACTTGCTCGCGCAGTCGGAATTCATTTAATTGTTGCAACACAACGACCAAGTGTTGATGTGATAACTGGAGTTATCAAAGCAAACTTTCCAGCAAGAATTGCGTATGCAGTTTCATCGAAAACAGATTCTCGTACAATTTTAGATATGAATGGCGCAGATCAATTACTTGGAAATGGCGACATGCTTTATTTACCGAGTGGAAGTTCAAAAGCAACTCGTGTGCAAAATTCATTTATCTCAACTGAAGAAGTTGAAGCGATTGTAAATCATATTGGAAAACAAAAAGGTTATTCTCGACCTTATGAACTTCCATCTGTTTTAGAAAAGAAGAGAAAAATTCAGACTGAAATAAATGACACACGCGATGATCTTTTTGAAGAAGCCGCAAGAGTAATTGTGCGACATCAACAAGGAAGTGTATCGCTACTTCAAAGAAGATTAAAAGTTGGTTACTCACGCGCTGCAAGAATTGTTGACGAACTCGAAGCAGTTGGCATTGTCGGAACTTTTGATGGAAGCAAAGCGCGCGAAGTTTTAGTGGAAAGCGAAGCCGAACTAGAGCAAATTCTTCGCAGTTTATAATATGACCTCAAAAATTCGCAATATTTCAAAGCTAATTTTAAGTTTTTCAATTTCCGTAGTTTTTGTTTACTTCGCATTTCGCAACATAAATATTTTGGAATTGCTTCAAACACTTTCATCGGTAAAATTTTATTGGGTAATTGTATTTTTTATTTGTGTATCTTTTGCTCATTTACTTAGAGCATGGCGATGGATTTATTTACTTGCGCCACTGAAAGAAAAAATTAGTTTGCGAAATTCTTTTGCCGCAGTGAATATTGGTTTTGCGTTTAATAATATTATTCCTCGCGGTGGAGAATTGGTAAGACCTTTCGCAATTAGCAAAACAGAAAAAATTTCCTCTACAAGCGCATTTTCAACTGTGGTGATTGAAAGATTACTCGATAGCATAACATTTTTTATTTTAGTTTTAATTGCATTTGCTTTATCGCCAAGTGCATTTAAAGAACTCTTCCCAGTTTTAGAAAATTACACTACGCTCGTAACTTATTTGATGATAGCTTTAACTTTAATTTTTATTTATTTGATAATTAAATTGGAAAAACTAATTTTGATTTTAAGAAAGATTTCAAATCTTTTATCCGAAAAAATATCAAACGCAATCAACAAGCAGATTGATTTACTTGCCAATGGAGCGCAAGTTACATGGGAATCGGACAATGCAAAGAAAATAATTATTATAAGTTTTTTAATTTGGGCATTTTATATTTTTGAAATGTTTATAATATTTTATGCATTTGAAAATTTCCCAAAAGAAAATATTGTAATTCAAACGGCAGTAATATTACTTGTTGCCTCAAGTGTTGCTTATCTTTTACCAACGCCAAGTGGAATTGGTACTTATCATACTTTTATTCCATTTGTGTTAACTGGTCTTTACGGAGTTGATCAAGTTACAGCATTAAGTTACGCGGTGTTCACTCACGGAATTGGATATTTTACTACAAGTATCTTCGGCGGTTATTATTTTTTGAAAGACAAAATCCATTTAAAAGAAGTTTTACATCAACCAAAACAATAAAGGAAAAAATGAAAAAAATAATTTTAATATTCATCATACTTATTAACATCGGTTGCAATGCGCAACAAAAAAGAAAAATTCAACAGAAAGGATTTTCAGTGAAAGACTCATCAACAGTAATTATTGAAACATCACTCGGTTCAATCACAATTGAACTGAACGATACTGAAGCACCAAAGCATTCGGAAAATTTTCGCAAACTCATCAAGGAAAATTTTTACAACGGCACAAGTTTTCATCGAGTAATTCCCGGATTTATGATTCAAGGTGGCGATCCAAATTCAAAAACCGATGATAAATCTACGCACGGAATTGGCGGACCGGGTTACACAGTCGAAGCGGAAATCAGCGCATCGCACGATCGAGGCGTAATTGCAGCGGCGCGGCAGGGCGATCAGGTAAATCCTGAAAGGCGTTCGAGCGGAAGCCAGTTTTACATCACGGTTGCTGATGCAAAATTTTTAGATGGGCAGTACACGGTTTTTGGAAAAGTTTTGGAAGGGATGGAGGTTGCTGATAAAATTGCGGCGGCAAAAAGAGATGGGCAAGATAATCCGAATGAGAAAATTGAAATTATAAAAATGACAATAAAATAAAATGGCGAAACGGAGCGAACACTCGGTAAAACCGGATTCGATTTTAGAAGAAATTTCTAAAAAGAGATTTGTTCCGATTTATTTTCTTTCTGGCGAAGAGGATTGGTATTTTGATTTAATTATTGATGAAATTATAAACAACGCAGTTGATAAAAATACCAGATCGTTTAATTTTGATTTTTTGTATGGCTCGGATATTACGCCAGAGAATTTATTTTCGCTTATTACAAGTTATCCGATGATGGCGACTAGGAGAGTTGTAATTGTAAAAGAATTTGAAAAGACAATTAAGAGTGAAACAAAAAATGAAATATTAGAGGGATACTTTAATCATCCACTTGAGTCGACACTTTTGGTTTTGAGTTCGAACAAAGTTGACGGAAGAAAAAAAATAATCCAAGCATTAAAAAATAATTCAGTTATAGTTGAATGCAATTTATTGTACGATAACGAAATTCCAGCGTGGATTCGTTCTCGAGTTAAACAAAAAGGAAAAACAATTTCTGAAGATGCAACACGACTTCTTCAAGCAAATGTTGGGAACAAACTTAGAGAATTGGATAATGCAATTGAAAAATTACTTTTAATAGTTTTAGATTTACCACAAATTGAAATGAAACATGTTGAATCGGTAATTGGTGTTACGAGAGAATTTTCGCCACACGAACTAACAAACGCTTATGGAGAAAAACAATTATCGCGTGCATTCAGCATAACTAATTTTTTAATTAATCAGGGAACCTCCGCAGTTGAATTAATTGCCACAACAGCAATTCATTTTCAGAAATTATTAAAACTCTCGTCGCTGATTTCAGATGGCAAATCAAAAGATGATTTAGCGCGAGCAATCAGAGTTCATCCATATTTTTTAAATCAATACCAATCGCAATTAAAAAATTACACTCAGCGGGAAATTGAAAACGCACTTGTTGAACTTGCGCTTGCAGATGAAAAAACAAAATCAATTTCAATTGCTGATGAAAAGCGGACTATGATTTTTCTTGCAACATCAATAATTCGCGGCACAAATAATTTTGTAAATCAATGAACTCAATTTTAAAAATTGCAGAAACGAACGAATGGATTGTTTTCGCAATATTTTTATCAATTCTTTTTTTATTGGTCGGAAGTGCAGAAGTCATCCGACTAAAACTTAAAAAATCGCCCGAATTCTCAAGGAAATTTGTACACATCATTGTCGGTTTAATAATTTCAACCACGCCATATTTTTTTAAATCAGCAATTCCAGTTTTAGTAATGGCAACAATTTTTGTTTTGATAAATTATTTAACAACAAAATTAAATTTATTAAAAGGGATGCACGGCACGGAGCGAATAACTTATGGGACAACTTATTTTCCGTTAGCATTTTTTATTTTGGTTTTTTGGCTTTGGGATAGTGACCGATTTATAATTTCAATTTCGATGTTGGTACTTGCTTTGGCAGATGCGATTGCCGCAATAGTTGGAGGAAGAATTAAAAACCCAAAATATTATTCACTGACAAATGATAGAAAATCAGTTGAAGGTTCTCTTGCGATGTTTATTTCAACTGCAATGATAATTTATTTTGGATTGAAAATTTGGTATCCCGAGATGCAGGCTTTAACTTATTATTTTGTATCGCTAATTATATTTTGTTCGCTCTTTGCAACTTCGTGGGAAGCAATCTCATCTTTCGGATTGGATAATTTATTTATTCCATTATCGGTGGCATGGACAATACATAATTATATTTATGGCTCGGCAAATTATTTTATTGATGCAAACTTGCTTGGAATAATAATCGGATATTTTTCATTCAGATTAAAATTTTTAAATATGAGTGGCGCGGTTGCAATATATTTACTTGCAACAATTATTTATACAATTGGTGGTTGGATGTGGACATTACCAATATTTTCCTTTTTTATTTTATCCAGCATTTTATCTAAAATTGGTAAACGCCAAAAATTAAAACTCGAAACAATTTATGAAAAATCTCACAAGAGAGATGCAATTCAAGTTTTAGCAAATGGAGGAGTTACAGGAGTAATTATTTTACTTTCATATTTTACTCCATCTTATTTGTGGTATTTATTATTTTTGGTTTCAATCGCAGTTGTAACCGCGGATACTTGGGGAACAGAAATTGGTGGATTGAGCAAAAAAAATCCAAGAATGATATTTACTTTTAGAAAAGCTGAAAGAGGCACAAGCGGTGCAATTTCAATTATTGGAACTATTGGCGGAATAATTGGCGCTTTTACTATTTCGATAATTTCAAAATATTTCATCGACTTAAATTGGGAAATAATTTTTATCATTACAATTTTTGGCGCAATTGGTTCTTTAATTGATAGCGCGATTGGAATGACTTTGCAAGCCCAGTACAAATGTAATCTTTGCGGAAAATCTACCGAAAGAAAAATCCATTGCGACAATAAAGCCAACAAAATCAGTGGATTTAATTGGATAAATAATGATGTTGTAAATCTCCTTTCTGCAATTGCGACTGTTTTTCTTGCGTTTATATTTTTCACCAAATTTTAGCGTTCCTTTACTATCCTTTAAAAAATTATTATTTTATAAAAAATGAAGAATATAATAGTACAAAATTTCAAAATTGGTCAAAGCGAAAAACTTGTTTTTATAGCAGGACCGTGTGTTGTAGAAAATAAAAAATTAGTTTTTAAAGTTGCGGAAAAATTAAAAAGATTAAGCGAAAAACTCGATTTCAATTTGATTTTTAAATCTTCGTACAAAAAAGCAAATCGTACAAGTTTAAAAGGATTCACAACTTTAGGAATTGATGAATCGCTTAAAATTCTATTAGATGTAAAAAAAGAATTATCGCTTCCAATTTTAACCGATGTACACACAATTGAAGAAATTTCTTTTGTAAAAGATGTTGCTGATGTTTTACAAATCCCGGCATTTCTTTGTCGCCAAACTGATTTACTGCTTGCCGCAGGAAAAACATCTTGCGCGGTAAATATTAAAAAAGGACAATTTCTTGCGCCGGGTGATATGAAGTTCCCAATTGAAAAAGTTTTGTCAACTGGAAATAAAAATATACTTGTAACCGAACGAGGCACTTCATTTGGTTATCACGATTTAGTTGTGGATATGCGCGGACTTGTTGAAATGAAAAAATTTGGTTTCCCAGTAATTATGGATGTTACGCATTCGGTTCAAAAACCAAGCGCGAGAAATGGAAAAAGTGGTGGCGCACCGGAATATATTTTTCCACTTGCAAGAGCCGCCGCGGCAGTTGGCGTAAATGGTTTTTTTATTGAAACGCATCCGAATCCTGCAAAGGCTTTCAGCGATGCTGAATCGCAATTACCACTTGATAAATTTGAAAAACTTGCGATTGAGTTAATGGAGATTCACGATGTTACAAGAAAATTTTAATTTAAATGGAAATGGCGAATCAAAATTTCCGAGAAAATTATCTGTAACAGAAAAAGATTTGTTGTTGTGGTTATTACCTGAAAATAAAACTGGTTACAAAAAATATCGCGATTATTTAAATAGTTCAAATGTTATTGGATTTGGCAGACGCGGAATTGGAAATTTAATTTTAAGTAATAAAAATATTTCTGCTGATTTAGATATTCCTTTGCCACAAGTTTTTGCATTTGGAATGGTTGTTGGGAAAACCCAACAAATATCGGTATCAATTAGAGAAATAATTTACGATCAATTGGAAATCGAAATTGATGGTTTAGATGATAAGGAATTGGTAATTGATTTTAACGAAACAAAAAGATGGAGTTTTTCGGATTGGAGTGAAAAAAAAGTTTGTCCGATTTGCACTGGCGAATTACGCGAAATAAAATTCAGCAATTATATTTTAGTATTTTGTAAAACCGATGAACGCATTTGGATTAACAATTTAGAAACAGGTGTGAATCATTTAATTCCAATTACAAATTATTATAACGAACTGATGTTGCTAAAAAATATTCGAGATCCAATATTGGTACTAAACTCAAAAAATCTTTTCAATAGTTTAGAAACATTTACCAACAATGAATTGATAAATTCTTTTATCGCTTACAATCGATTAAGAAAAAAAGTTGATATAAATAATTATTTTACAACAGAACAGAATCAAACTAATTCTTTTTTAAAAAAATTTAGTTCATTATTTTCAAGATAAAAAAATGAAAACAAATAAATATTCAGTTGATATTAAACGCGGAAAAAGAGTAGTTCAAATTGAAGCAAAAGCGTTACTCGATTTGGAGAAAAAAATCGACAAAAATTTTGCAAAAGCAGTCGAAACAATTTTTAATTGCAAAGGACGAGTGATAATTACTGGTACGGGAAAGTCCGGGCTTATTGCGAGAAAAATTGTTGCGACATTGAACTCAACTGGTACGCCCGCATTATTTCTTCATCCAACTGACGCGGTGCATGGCGATTTGGGAATGGTGAAAAGAGAGGATGTAGCAATTTTAATTTCAAAAAGTGGCGACACGCAAGAGCTTCGTCCTCTTGTTCCGATTTTTAAAGTAACAAAAATAAAAATAATTTCTATTCTTGGAAAACTAAATTCGTATTTAGCAAAATCAAGCGACATTGTTTTAGATGCAACTGTAAAAGAGGAAGCTTGTCCGCATGATTTAGCGCCGACAACTTCAACAACTGTTGCGCTTGCATTTGGCGATGCGCTTGCAATTGCTCTTTTAGAAAAAAGAAATTTCACCGCTGAGGATTTTGCGCTATTTCATCCGGGCGGGATGTTAGGCAAAAAATTAAATTCAACTTTAAAAGAATTTATGGTCAGCGGAAAGGATCTTCCATGTGTAAAAGAAAATATTTCGCTACACGATACGATTTTAGAAATTACCTCAAAACGATTAGGCGCAACTTGTGTTGTAAACAATAGGGAAATCATCAGTGGAATTGTAACTGATGGAGATTTGCGAAGACTTTTGCAAGGTGGAAAAGGATTAAAAAATATTTGTGCGCGAGATATTATGTCTAAAAATCCGAAAACAGTTTTAAGTAATACATTAGCCGTAGTTGGTTTGGAAATTATGGAGTCCTTTAGCATTACGCAATTAATTGTTGTTGATGGAAAAAAGAAACCAGTTGGGATGGTACATTTACACGATTTAGTAAAAGCTGGATTACAATCGGAATAAAATGAAGCAGATAATTTTATTTTTATTTTGTTCGATATTATTTATTTCCTGTACCGATAATATTAAACCAACTGCGCTAAGTGGAAGTTCAAAAAATATTTATCCCGAACAAGAAGGATGGAACAACACGGTAACTTTTAGCGATTCAGGCATGGTTCGCGCAATTTTAATTGCTGGTCATTTAACTCAATTTCAAAATTCGTCAAGAACAATAATAGACGAAGGAATGAAAATTCATTTTTTTAATAATTATGGTGTGCACTCATCAATCTTAACTGCGCAAAGTGGTTGGGCAGATGAAGAATCAAAAGATCTTTATGCAAAAGGAGATGTAAAAATTATTTCAGATAGTGGCGTTGTGGTTGAGTCGACTGAAATGAATTGGAGCAACACAACGCAAAAAGTTTTTTCCGATAAATTCGTAAAAATAATTTCGAAAACAGAAATATTGCAAGGACATGGTTTTGAATCTGATCACAATCTTCAAAATTATAAAATTTTCAAAGTTTCTGGTACAGCGCAAAGCGTAGAGTGAAAAATTCAGAATGAAATTTCGATTTGAAAAAAGAAAAGTATTAAAAATTATATTTTTATCAGTTTTTATTTTCGTTAAAAGTTTTTCACAACAAGTCATTGTTTTAGAAAATGCAGATGAAATTTCCGGTAGCACAATTAATGATGAAAAAATTAGAGAGCTAAACGGAAATGTGCGATTGACGCATGGTGAGATGAAAATCAGATGCGATAAGGCTGTTCAATATCTTTCCCGAAATGAAATTGATTTGCGTGGCAATGTAAAAATCATTCGTGGAAAAATGATAATAAATACAAAAGAGGCGCATTACGATGGAAACAATAAAATCACCAATTGTAAGAATGGAGTTGAGCTTTTTAGAAATAGGTTTCATGTAATTGCAGAGCAGGGAATTTATTTTTCAAACGAAGATAGAGCAGAGTTTAAAGGAAAAGTTGAAGCGAAAGATTCTGTTTCTATTATTAATTGTGAGGAATTAAAATATTTTGAAAAAGATGAAAAGGCGATTGCATTAAAAAATGTTCGAGTAAGCAACAACGATAAATCGATGGTTGTTAATTCTCAAAAATTAGAGCATTATGAAAAAAATGGATTGAGCAAATTTTCTATTAAGCCAATTTTAGTTCAAGTCGATACAACCGAAGATGGAGTGGTTGATACTTTAGCAGTCTCAAGTGAAATTATGGATATTTACGACGACTCAACTCAACAAATGATTGCAGTAGGAAATGTTTTACTCGCCAAAGGAAACTTGGGAGTGAAATGTAAAAATTTAAATTATGAACGAGCAAATGAAAAAATAATATTTACTTCGGAGCCATGGTTGTGGTATGAAAACTCGCAAATATCTGGCGACACAATTATCGCAAAATTAAAAAATCGTAATTTGGAACAACTGGAAATTAACAAAAGAGCATTTATGTCAACACTAAACGACTCAGTAAATAAGAATCGTTACGATCAAATGTCGGGAAAAAAAATCAAATTGAATTTTGAAAATAAAAATTTAAACAATATTTCAATTGATGGAAATGCAACAAGTTTGTATTATCTTTTTGATGAAGGAAGATCAAAGGGAGCGAATAAAACAAGTGGCGATAAAATATCAATAAATTTTCTTGATGGAAAGATTTCTACTATCGCTATAAAAAAAGGAGTTGAGGGAATTTATTTTCCAGAAAAAATGATTCGCGCAAATCCATTGGAAGTAAATTTAGAAGGATTTATAATCAAAGAAGGAAAACCGACAATCAAAAAAATTATTTTTGGAGAAAAAAATTGAGCGGAAAAAGTAAACTTCGCGCAGAAGGATTATCAAAAAAATATAAAAAGCGCACAGTCGTTAGTGGCGTTTCAATCGAATTGGAGCAGGGCGAAATTGTTGGCTTGCTTGGTCCAAATGGAGCTGGAAAAACTACAACTTTTTTTATGATTGTCGGAATGATTCGTCCCGATAGTGGCGAGGTTTTTTTTGAAAATGAAAACATCACGCATTTGCCAATGTATAAAAGGGCTAAAAAAGGAATTGGTTATCTTCCGCAGGAGGCGTCGATTTTTAGAAATTTAAGCGTGAAGGAAAATATAAATGCGATTTTGGAATTAACGAATTTAAATCAAATTGAAAAAAAAGAAAAATGCGATAAACTTTTAGAAGATTTTGGATTAACAAAAATTGCAGATAGTAAAGGATTTATGCTTTCAGGTGGCGAAAGAAGAAGAACGGAAATTGCACGAGCACTTGCAACATCGCCAAAATTTATTTTACTTGATGAACCATTTGCAGGAATCGATCCGATTGCAGTTGAAGAAATTATGAGAATTATAAATGATTTAAAAAAACGAAACATAGGAATTTTGATTACCGATCATAATGTGCACGAAACACTTTCAATCACTGATAGATCGTATCTTTTGTATTTGGGAAAAATATTAAAAAGTGGAACTGCCGATGAACTTGCAAATGATGCAGAGGTTCGCAGACTTTATTTGGGTGAAAGTTTTAGACTTGATAGATATGAATTATAATTAAAGGAAAAAATAAATGGTAATTGTTTTAAAAGAAAAAATTAAAGAAGAAGAAATAAAACATATTTCTGATGTATTAACTGAATTTGGTTTTGCAATTCATCGTTCGGATGGAGAAGTCCAAACAATTTTAGGTGCAATTGGTGCGCATCCTGAATTTGATAAACGAATGATTGAAGTTTTACCGGGAGTTGAATCTGTTTTTAGAATCACCGAGCCTTACAAATTAGTTAGTCGATCTTTCAAACCAGATAACACAATTATAAAAATTAAAGATGTTGAGATTGGCGGAAAAAATATTATTGTAATGGCAGGACCTTGTTCGATTGAAAGTGAAAAACAAATATTTCAAATAGCAGAGAGTATAAAAAAATCTGGAGCTAAAATTTTGCGAGGAGGAGCATTCAAACCAAGAACATCGCCATACGCATTTCAAGGAATGGGAGTTGAAGGATTGAAATTGATGCAAAAAGCTGGAGAAGAATACGGTCTTTTAACAATCACAGAAGTAATGGATGCATCGCAAATCGAAATTGTTGCGGAGTATTCGGATATATTTCAAATCGGTGCACGCAACATGCAAAATTTTTCTTTTCTAAAAGAATTGGGAAAAACAAGAAAACCAATTTTATTAAAACGAGGAATTTCGGCGACATACGATGAGTGGTTGATGGCGGCAGAATATATTTTGGCCGGCGGAAATTTCGAAATGATGTTTTGCGAAAGAGGGATTAGAACTTTTGAAACTGGCACGAGAAATACTATGGATATTGGGGCGATTCCGGTGATTCAAAAACGAAGTCATCTGCCGGTGATTGCAGACCCGTCGCATGGAATTGGAATTAGAGATAAAGTAATTCCGATGGCGCGCGCTTCGGTTGCGGCAGGCGCAGATGGATTAATTATTGAAGTGCATAATGATCCCGACCACGCAAAATCTGATGGAGCGCAATCGCTTTTTCCAAAACAGTTTGATGAATTGATGAAACAATCAAAAATAATTGCCGAAGCAATTGGTCGCACATTAGTTTGATGAAAGAAAAATATAATATTGCGATTATTGGAGTTGGATTAATTGGTGGCTCACTTGGGCTTGCAATAAAAAATTCAAAACTTAAAGCAAATATTATTGGATTTGATAAAAGTAAAGTTCTAGAAAAAGCAAATAAAATTGGCGCAATTGATTCTGGCAGTACAGATATAAAAGAAGTTGTCAAAAATGCTGACTTGATAATTTTAGCACTGCATTTAAAATTAAATTTGAGATATTTAAAAATTGTTTCGGCGCTTGCAAAAAATAACTCTATTATAGTTGATGTTGGAAGTGTTAAAAGTAATATTTCAAGTCTTTCCAAAAAATATTTAAAAGCAAAACAAATATTTATTCCAGCGCATCCAATGGCTGGTAGCGAAAAGCAAGGGGTGGAAAATGCAAATAGTAAATTATTTCAAAATACAACTTTTGTAATTTGTAGCGATAAAAATTCAAACACAGACATTTCAAAATTATTAGAAATTATTAAAGCAATTGGAGCAAACATTCTTTTTGTTTCAGCAAAAAAGCATGATAAAATCGTAGCTTCGATCAGTCATTTGCCACAGTTGATTTCAGTTGCGTTGATGAATTCCATTCCGAATGATGAAAGAAATATTTCTTACAAAATGGCCGCAAACGGTTTTAAAGATTTAACCAGAATTGCATCAAGCAAGTTTACTGTTTGGGAAGATATTTTAAAAGAAAATAAAACTGAAATATTGAAGTCTATTTCAAACTTCAAAAATAATTTATCTCAAATTGAAAATGATTTGAAAAATAATAATTTTAAAGAGTTACAAAATAAATTTAAAAAATCGAACAAGGAAAGAGATAAATTATTTTTTTGATTCTGTTGATGTGGGTTTTGTTTCTTTTGGTGGCACAGGTTTAGATTCTTTTGGTGATGTGGATTTTTTATAATCGGTTAAATAAAAACCACTTCCTTTAAAAATCAATCCAGCGCCACTACCAAAAAGTCGTTCCAAATTTTCAGTATTGCAATTTGGGCACGCTTTTAAAGGCTCGTCGGACATAGTTTGAAAAATCTCTAATTCGAATTTACAATTTGTACATTTGTAATCGTAAGTTGGCATTTAAAAAACCTTAACATTATTTTGATAAATGAAAATACGAAATATTTCAACGCGCTTCAATTTAATTGCATTTGTGTTTATTATTTTAAACCAAACTTTAATAAGTGGTGCGAACTTCGAAATCGATTCCACGAAAAAAAATTATTTTTATAATTTAAATTTAGGATTAAATCTTTCGGTAACTCCGCAAATAAAAGAAAACTCATTTGATTCTACTTTAGAATATTTCGATTCTAAAAATGTTAATTTATTTTTAAATCCGATAACCGCTACAAGTTGGGAAAATATTCTACCAATGATTAATTTATCATTGCAGATACGAAATGAAGATTGGTTAGAATTTGAAATAAAAACTGCATTCAGAAAAGATGCCGAAGCTTGGTATCGTGATAAAAATTCTACAAACATATTTACTACTTCCCGTGAAATAGATATTAACTTTCCAACCATTTCAAAATTAACTATAAAAAAAGAAAACTTTATATTTTATATTGGTCGATTTCCATTTACACTAAATAATAATACAAACAGAAGCGTAACTTTATCTGGATCCCCTTACGATGATGGGTTTGTAGCAAAATATATTTTAAAAAATATTGGCTTTACATTTTATATTTCAAGTTTAAATCCTTGGCTTCATAATATAAATATTAGGGATAGTTCTTCGGAATATTATAGGCAATCGCAATTATTATTGCTTTCTCAACAAAAAGGAAGAATATTTTCCGCTCCATACAAAACACTTGTTGCGCACGATATAAAATATTCTAATAATAATTTCGAATTTAGAATTAGCGAACTTTCAATGATTGGTGGAAAATATCCGACATTGAGTGATTTAAATCCATTTGTTGCTTGGCATAACGATTATAATGATAACTACGCAAACATATTCGTTGCAGTTCAATCGGCTTACAAATATTCAGATTTTAAAGTTTATGGTGAAATTGCGATAGATGATATTTTAGGTGGAATGAATGAAACTTCTGCCGACTCACGAAATATTTATGCATTCATTTTTGGAAGTATATTTGAAAGAAAAAATAATTTATCAAAAATTACAATTCGCGTTGAGGCAATTTCTGTCAATCCATATTTTGGAAATCACGATATACCACTTCTAAAATTAATTTCGCGTAGAATGTATTATTCTAATTATCGCTCTAGAAATAAACTACTTTACTCCGACACATATTTTGCCGATTATCCACTTGGCTATTATCGAGGTCCCGATGTGAAAGATGTTTGGATTGATTTTAATTATGAAAGAGAAAATATTTCCGTCTCAAATAATTTTGGATGGCTACGAAAAGGAAGTATTACACTTGGTCACGCGCACAAAGGTGATGACGATAAAACAAAAACAGATTATGATTTGATTCTACCTTTAAAGCCAACAACTGAATTAAGAAATAATTTTATGATTTATTATAATTATGATAAAAATTATATTTTCAATTTAGGATTGATGATTAGAAAAATTGATAAAATAAATATTTATTATTTTGTCGGGATGAGTTACAATGTTCCGATTTTAAGTTCGGAAAATTAACCTTTGCTTAATTTCTCAAATCCTCTTTTTAATCGCGCGCAAGCTTTTTCTAAATTATCCATACTGCAAGCATAAGATAACCGAATATGATTTGGGCTTCCAAAAGCAGACCCCGGAACCATTACAACTTTTTCTTCTTCAATAAAATATTTTACCAAATTATCGACAGTTTTAATTGTTACACCTTTATATTTTTTATTTAAATATTTACCCACATTCGGAAAAAGATAAAACGCACCTTGTGGTTTTGCTGAAGTTATATTTGGAATCGAAGTTAGTTGTTTAAAAATATAATTTCGTCGCTTCTCAAATTCTTTTCTCATAATTTCAACATCCGGACTTTCTTTTGAAATTGCCTCAAGCGCCGCGTATTGCGAAATTGAAGAAGCGTTTGATGTAACTTGACTTTGAACAGTTCCGGCGGCTTTAATCACTTCAAGGCATCCTGCCGCATACCCAAGTCTCCATCCAGTCATTGAAAATGCTTTTGAAACTCCATTTATAGTAATAACGCGATTACGAATAGAATCGTATTGCCCGATGCTTACATGTTTTGCTCCGTCGTAAATTATCTTTTCGTAAATCTCATCGCTAATTACAAAAATATTTGTTTTCTCAATTATCTTTACAATTTGCTCAATTACTTTTTTATTATAAACTACTCCTGTGGGATTACTCGGAGAACAAAGTATAATTGCTTTTGTTTTTTTCGTAATAGATTTTCTTAATTCCGCAGGATTTATTGCAAAATCATTTTTCTGATTTGTGTTCAGTATTATAGGTTTTGCATCAACCAATTTTACCATTTCCGGGTAACTAACCCAAAACGGCGCTGGAATTATTACCTCATCTTTGGGATTGCAAATAGCCTGCAAAACATTGAAAATAGATTGTTTTGCGCCACTTGAAACCAAAATATTTTTTTCACTCCAATCCAGCCCGTTATCTTTTTTTAATTTTTCGGCAATTGCTTTTCTAAGTGGAATTATTCCAGAATTAAGCGTGTATTTTGTTTTATTACTATTGATTGCATCGATGGCGGCAAATTTTATATGAGTTGGGGTTGGAAAATCCGGTTCACCAGCTGTTAATGAAACGACATCATGCCCTTCGCTTTGAAGTTTTTGAGCAAGCGCAGTTAATGCTAAAGTTTGAGATTCGTTACATGCAGCAATTTTTTTTGAGAGTTTTGGAAGCATTAGATTTTATTTCTTTCTAAACTTTTTGAGTAGTAAATTTTCTACATATTTTGGAACAAGTCCGCTGATATCGCCACCGAGACTTGCAATTTCCCGAACAATACTTGAATTTAAGTAAGTATATTTTTCATGTGGCATTAAAAATACAGTGCTGATATTTGGAGATAATTTTCTATTCATCAATGCCATTTGGAATTCATATTCAAAATCAGATACAGCACGTAATCCACGAATTATTGCAATCGACGATTTTGATTCTGCAAATTTTACTAAAAGTCCACTATTTAATTCAACTGTTACATTTTTGAATTTCTTTTCTTTTATAACTTCTTCAATAATTCTTTTTCTTTCTTTCTCAGAGTAAAGTGGAGACTTCGTTGAATTAACTGCAATTACAATTATAATTGAATCGAACAACGCGCTGGCTCTTTCGATAATATCAACATGACCATTTGTAATTGGGTCAAATGTTCCGGGATAAATTGCAATCTTCATTTTGTACTCCTTTCAAATTGGAAAAAAGAAACTGCGGTTCTTCCATAATTAGAATTTCTCACACATCTGATTTCATCTGTCAAATCAAATTTTAATTTTACTGGGTGCTCAATCACTAAAAGTCCATCTTGCTCCACTAGATTAGTAAAAAATATCTTCTGAGGCAATTGCGGAAGTTCGGAATCTTCGTAAGGTGGATCGGCAAACACAATCGAAAAAGGTGAATGTGAAGAACTCAAATATTGCTCAACCGAAATTGGAATAATATTGCAATTTACCTCTTCGTTTAAATTCAAAATATTATTTTTCAAAAATTCAAGAACAGGCGAAGATGACTCGACAAAAGTAATATTTTTTGCACCACGGCTCAAAGCCTCAAGCCCAATGCTTCCGCTTCCAGCAAACAAATCCAAAACCGTCGCGCCGTTCCAATCAATTCTACTTTGCAGCGAATTAAAAATTGCGCTTTTCACTCTGTCGGTTGCAGGGCGAACAGATAAATCGTTCACGGTGTGCAAAATTCGTCCTCGATGTTTTCCAGCGATAATGCGCATTTTTACTCGATTCTTATGGCTATTCCGGCGGTTGAAATAAATTGCGCTGGATTATTTTGCGTGCCATTTTTATTTTTTGATGATTTACTCAATTCGAAAGAAGAAAATGGATTTAGAATTATGATTGGTGAATTTAAAAGATTTTTTAATGGCGAAGTCAAAACTGAATTTGCAAATCGTCCATGAACAAAAATTTGTTTTACGCCGGCTTCAATAATAAATTTTGTGATTTGTTCGTAACACAAAGGATTGCTGATTGAGAAAATCGAAAATGCTTCGCAAATTTTATTATTAAGAATACTGATATCAAAAGATAATTCATCTGCACCGATAAGTGAAACCTTTTGATTTAATTTATTATTAGTTGATGAAAGAAAATGTTCAGCACCGAAATGATCTATTTCGATTATATTCATTTTCTTTTTTAACTTAACGGCAATATCATCTAAAAATTTAATTAACGATTTTTTTATTCCAACTAAAAGATAATTATGCGTTGCTACATTTGTTTGAGAGGGAAGTTGATGTGAGCTGATTAAATAATCGGTTGAAGTTGAATTTAATAAATTGTGGTTTAGTTCCCACTGAATAACTGATTGGATTTCTGTCTCTTTTAAATTCGAATCAATCGGAATTGTTGAAAGAAAAACCGAATGTGAATTTAGAGCAAATGAAATATTTGGAGCAACACTATTAATGGAAATAAGAAAATTTTTCAACTCCTCAAACATTAAATCTTTTTGCGAAAAAATTGAATCGAGATCGTCAAAATTTATTTTAGAATTATATTGTCCAAAAGTTAATATCCGAATAGTTTTGTCGCGTTCAATTTCAACTGCAGTAACAGAATTATTTTCTAGCGCAATTGCAATATGTTGAAAAGTGCTCACTTAAATTTTATTCTTGGAATCATTTTTGCAAGTTTTTTATCGCCGATGCCTTTAATTTTTTTCAAATCTTTTGCATCCTTAAATAATCCTTCTTCTTTTCTAAAAATTAAAATTCTATCAGCAGTTTCTTCTCCAACGCCAGGCAGAAGAATTAATTCCTCCTTTGTTGCAGTATTAATATTTATAATTGTTCTGTTTGAATCATCCGTTAAATTCTTTTCAGATAATTTTGAAAATGTTTTTGAACGAGATGTAAAGATGCTATCGTATTTTTCATCAGTAAAAGTTGGAAACTTATCTTGAGTAAAATTTGTTTTGTAAAAATCAATTCCAATTCCAACAACCAAAGTAATTGATAAAAAAAACAAAACTTTTTTTTCATTTTTTGTCAAAGCAAGAAAATCTTGCAATCGTTCAAAAAATTTCATTTAAAAAAGGGAGTCTTTAATCTTCCCGAAAAACGAGCTGTTATTTTGCTTTTCTTTATCGGTAGGATTGATGTGTTCACTAGAATTTAATTCTTTTAACAATTCTTTTTCTTTCGAATTTATTTTTGAAGGAACCCAAATCTGAATTCTTAAAATCTGATCACCGTGACCATTCGAATTTAATCTATCCAAACCTTTTTCCTTCATTCGAAGAAACTTTCCGGGCATTGTTCCGGCATCAATTTTAACTTTTGCTTTTCCTTGAAGAGTTGGAACTTCAACCTCAGTTCCTAAAACTGCATCGGGATAACTAATTAACAAATCGTAAATCACATCATCATTATTTCTGATAAAATGTTGATGCTTCTCCTCGTGAAATTCTACAATCACATCGCCCGATGGTCCGCCTCGTCGTCCAACATTACCTTGACCACGAAGAGGAATATAATTTCCTTCCGATACACCAGCAGGAATATTTACTTTTATAGTTGACTCGCCTTGAATTCTTCCTTCACCTTTACAACTTTGGCAATGTTCTTTTATGATGTAACCAGTTGCTCCGCAAAAAGTACATGGCGCAATATTTACAAATTGACCAAACACAGAACGACTAACTTGACGAAGTTCGCCAGAGCCATTGCAATGCGGACATTTAGTTTTTGCGCTTCCAATTTTTGCACCGCTTCCGCTACAAGTTGAACAAGAAATATATTTTTTAATTTTTAATTTCTTTTCAATTCCAGTTGCAATTTCTTCTAAAGTTAATTTCAATTTTATTTTTAAATCACTTCCAGGTTCGCCACCTTCGTATCTTTGAGATCTTCCTCTAGAACCAGTGCCACCAAAAAAATCTTCAAAAATTGATCCGCTGAAAACATCGCCGAAGTTTGAAAAAATATCATTGACATTTGAATACTGATGGAAATCGCTTCCAGCTCTCATTCCTTCATGACCAAATTTATCGTAACGCGTACGCTTATCGCTATCGCTTAAAACTTCGTAAGCCTCAGATGCTTCTTTAAATTTATCTTCTGCCTCTTTGTTGTTCGGATTTTTATCGGGATGAAATTGAACTGCTAATTTGCGATAAGCTTTTTTTATTTCATCAGTTGCGGATGAACGACCAACGCCAAGAATTTCGTAATAATCTTTTTTATGTCCCATAATTAAATTTTTTCTTCGCTTTCAGGTAATGTTGAAACAATTACTTTTGCATGTCTAATTACTTTTTCATGCATTTTGTAGCCGCGTTCAATTTCTTCGATGATTGTGTTTGGCGCCAAATCTGCGCGCGGAACCAACATTAGTGCATCGTGAAAGTCAACATTAAATTCTTTTCCGACCGTTTCAAACGCTGAAACGCCTTTAAATTCAAGCAGTTTCATTAGTTTTGAATAAACGAGTTCTACCCCTTTCAAAAATTGTTCGTTTTCGCCGTGCGTGTCGGCTGATTTTAAAATTCGTGCAAAGTCGTCAACTATCGGTAAAATTTCTGTAATGATTGATTCGCTTGCAAATTTAAAAAAATTTGTTTGATCGGTTTCTGTACGGCGTTTGAAATTTTCAAACTCGGCGGCTTTGCGTAATAGTTGATCTTTTAAACTTGTTGTTTGATTTTGTAATTCTATAATTTGTTCGTTTAAAATTTCTATTTCGGATTTAACTGGTTCTAAATTATTTAACTCGTTTGGAATTTCTGTTTCGTTTTGCATAAAAATATTTTTTTAATTAAAAAGTAAAGAGAGAGAGTGAGCAACATAATCTACAAGTGGCATAACTTTATTGTACTGCATTCTTCGAGGACCAATAATTCCGATAGTTCCTGTTTCAGTTCCGAAAGTATAATTTGATGAAACAACGCTGAATTGTTCTAATCGTCTTTCACCAGTTTCGCAACCGATTGCAACTTTTACTGAATTTGACATTTCATTTTTTTTGAAAATATGAATTACCATTTCTTTATTTTCAAGTAATTCTACAATTGTTCTAAATTGATTTACATTTACAAACTCAGGTTGATTGAGAACTTCAGTTGGAATATTAATATGCAATGATTCATTTTTAGTTGGCTCAAAAATTTTATCGACAGAGTCAACAAACAATCTAATCAGACTTGTTTCATCAATAGATGAATTTTTAATTCTATCTTTGAAAGTTTCTCTAATTTCAGAAATAGTTAAACCAGCAAGTTTTTCATTCAGCACAGTTGTGATTTCATCAATTTTAAATCGAGAAATTTCCTCGTGAATTTCAATCATTGCAGTTTTAACAATTCCATTATCAAGCGAAAGTAAAACAACAATCTTATTTGAAGAAATATGAACCAACTCCAATTTTTCCAAAATGGTTTTTTCAAATCTTGGAATTGTTACAATTGAAAGTTGTTTTGTTATCGAACTAATAATTTTTGATGTGAGTCGCAAAATTTCTTCTGGTTCATTAGTAGAATTCAGTTGCTGAAGAATTTTTTCTTGATGCGAAAAAGAAACCGTTTCGGGCTCCATTAATTTATCGATGTAAGTTCGGTATCCCAAATCGGTCGGCACGCGTCCAGCCGAAGTGTGCGGATGCGCCAAATATCCAAACTCCTCCAAATCGGCCATAACATTTCTAATCGTAGCTGGGCTCAAACCAATTTCAGTTTTTTGAGAAATAAATCGCGAGCCAACAGGCGTAGCCGTGCGAATAAATCGCTCGATTATATTATGCAGAATCGTTTCTTCTCGTTTTGATAAATTATTGTTCATTATTTTTAAAAGGGAAAATCAAACTTATTCTGAAAAATAAGAATTTTTACAAGGCAAAACAAGGTGCGATAATGTGTCTTTTAAAACATCTTTTCTTATTTTACAAAATAAAATTATGAGTTCAGAATTAATAAATCTTGCAAAAGTTCATTACGAAAATTTTCCCGTCGGCTCTTTTTTTCTGAAAAAAAATATCAAAGAACCGATTCAATTAATTTATACTTTTGCTCGTGTTGCTGATGATTTTGCTGATGAAGGTGATTTTACGATTGAGGAGCGAATTTTAAAACTCAATAATTGGGAAAAAGAATTTACTATTGCTTTAAATGGAATTTCGTCAATTGAATTTATGAATCAACTTTCAGTTTGCATTGAACAATTTAAATTGACAAAACAATATTTTTATGATTTAATCGAAGCTTTTAAAATGGATGCAAATGAAATTAGATTTATAAATTATGACGAATTAAATTATTATTGTAGACACAGTGCCAACCCAATTGGAAGATTACTTTTAGAAATTAACGAGTCGAACAATGAAGAAAATAATATTCTCTCCGATAAAATTTGTACAGCGCTTCAAATAATTAATTTTATTCAAGATGTGAAAAACGATTCTCGAAAAAATAGATGTTATATGCCAATGGATTTAATGAATCGCCACAAATGCAATGAAACTGATTTATTGGAAGTAAAAAATGAAAGTGCAAAATTAGTTTTAAAAGAATTACTAACAGACTCAAATAAATTACTAAAAGATGGAAGCGCACTATTAAAAAAAGTAAATAAAAGTTTCCGTCTCGAATTAAAACTTATTTTTTACAGCGGAAATGAGATTGCAAATAAATTGGAAAAACAATTATTAAATAGTAATTTTAACAGACCAAAAATCAATTTAATAGATAAAATTAAGATAGGAGCAAAAACGGTTTCCAGTTATTTATGAATTTATCATTAACAATAGAAAATATCTCGAAAAATAAAATGAGTACATTTTACTACTCATTTCTTTTTCTTCCAAAGCAAAAAAGAGAAGCAATTTCGCTTGTTTATGCGTGGTGCCGAGCTACGGATGATATTGTCGACTCAGATTTGTCAGTTTCAAATAAGCGAGCACGGCTACTTTTATGGGCAAAAGAATTTGATAAAGCAATAAATCATAAATCCGATTACCCGATTTTGAATCGAGTTGGTAAAATAATTTCAGAGTTTAATATTCCTGTCGAACATTTCCACGAACTCATCAGCGGAATGGAAATGGATTTAACAAAAACTCGTTACGAAACTTTCGATGAACTTTTAAATTATTCTTATCGAGTTGCTTCGTCGGTTGGATTGATGTGCACGGAAATATTTGGTTACTCACAAAAGCAAACTATTGAGTATTCCAAAATGCTCGGCTATTCTTTGCAGTTAACAAATATTTTACGCGACATAAAAAACGATGCAAAAAGAAATAGAATATATTTACCACTAAGCGATTTAAGAAAATTCAATTATTCAGAAACCGATTTAATAAATAATCTGTACGATGAAAGATTTATTGCGCTTATGAAATTTCAATTTGAAAGAACAAAAAATTATTTTTTAGAAACTAAAAGTCTTTTATCGAACGAAGACAAACCATTATTTATAGCGGCAGAAATTATGCGAGCTTTATATTTTGAAATTCTTTTAAAAATTGAAAAATGCAACTTTGATGTCTTCAATAATAATGTTCGTCTCTCCTCCTTTAAAAAAATAAGTATTGCCTCAAAAACTTGGTGGCAATTGCGAAATACAAATGCAGTTTGATGTTGTAATAGTTGGTGGAGGATTAAGTGGACTTGCCGCATCAATCCAATTATCTCAAGAAAATCTTAAAATAAATTTAATTGAAAAAAATTCTTATTTAGGTGGAAGAGCTCGATCATTTATTGAAAATAAAACTGGGGACGAAATTGATGATGGACAACATTTAATTTTGGGGTGTTACAAAAATAGTTTTCAATATTTAAAAAAAATCAAATCCTTAAGTCTTTTAAAATTCCATAATAATTTAGAAATTAATTTTAGATTTGGCAAAAGAAAATTCAAATTAAAAGCTTGGAATTTGCCTGCTCCATTTCATATTATATTTTCTTTATTAAATTTAAAATCACTTCAATTAAAAGAGAGAATTAATCTTATTCGTATTGGTTTTGCGTTGTTTTATAATGAAAAAAATATTTCAAATTTAACCGTTGAAGAGTGGTTAAATAGCCATAAACAAAGCCAAAATGCAAAAAATTATTTGTGGAATGTGATTTCGGTTGGCGCTTTAAACGGATTACCTCAGAATACTTCGGCAGAAATATTTAAAAATATATTGAAAGAAATATTTTTGTACTCAAACAAAAATTCCCGATTTGTAATTCCTAAACTCGGGCTTTCAAAAATATTTGTTGAAGGCGCAGTGAAACATTTAGAAACTCATCGCGTAAAAATATCTTACAACGAGGCGATTGAAAAAATATTAATTCATAAAAATTCCGTAATTGGAGTTGAATTAAAAAATGGAAATATAATAAAAACCAATTCAGTTGTTTTATCAGTTCCGCATTCTGAATTAAAAAAAATAGTTACAAATTCAAAAATCGAAAATGATTTTAAATATCTCGATCAATTATCTTTTTCACCAATTCTTAATATCCATCTTTGGTTTGATAAATATTTTATGAAAGAGGAATTTATTTCAATTCTTGATTCTCCTCTTCATTGGATTTTTAATAAATCAGAATCTTCAAAATTACATTATTTAACAATTGTAATTAGCGCCGCTCACGAATATATTAATTGGAATAATCAAAATATATTAGAAATGTGCAAAATAGAAATCGAAAAAGTATTTCCTGATTCAAAAAATGCAAAACTTATTCATCACAAAATTATAAAACAAAAACGCGCTACTTTTTTGCAAACTCCGACAGCAGAAAAATATAGACCAGAAAACAAAACTTCAATTAATGGATTATTTATAGCAGGGGATTGGACTAAAACGAATTTGCCTGCGACAATTGAAGGTGCAATTTTAAGTGGCAACAATGCCGCGGAGTTGGTAAAAAAATATTTAATCCGTTAACGGCAAATAAATTATAATTTTTGTTCCAACATTTTGTTCACTTTGGATTTCAATTCCACCGCCATGCGAATCGACAATATTTTTCACAATCGCCATTCCAAGTCCAGTTCCATGTTTTTTCCCAAAAGTAACAAACGGCTCAAAAATTCTTTTTTGCACTTCTTCGGGCATCCCAATTCCCGAATCGGCAAAACAAATTTCAATTCGGTTATTAATTTTATTTGATGAGACAGTTAAACTTCCTCCATTTGGCATTGCATCTGCAGCGTTTCCTGCGATATTGAAAAAAACGCGACCAAGTTTTTCCGTATCGATTTTAACATTTCCGAAATAATTTAATTCACGATTTAATTTGATATTTCTTTTCTGTAAATCTTTATTGATAAAAATTAGCGCAGCATCTAAAACATCATTTAGTGAAATGATTTCAAAATTTGTTGCACTCACTCCGCGCGAGTAATCCAAAATTTCCTGCGTCATATTTACAAATCTATCAACTTGATGAATAATTTCATCTGCGAGTTGAATTGTTTCACTATCAGTAACTTTCTTTTTGATTGATTGCGCGTAAACTCTTAATGTCCCCATCGGATTTTTTATATCATGAATTATTGTTCCAGCCATTTGACCGATTGCAGAGAGCCTTTCTTTTTGTAACATACTTTGAATGATTTGCGTATTTTCAATTGCAATTGCGGCGTGAACAGAAAGCGCATTTAACATTTCAACATCATCTTGCAAAAAGAAATTATTTCGTTTATTTAAAAGTTGAAACACACCGATTGTTTTATCATTTTTATTTTTTAATGGAAGAGTTAATATAGTTTTTGTTTTATATCCGCTTTGTTTATCAATTTCTTGATTAAACCTCGAATCGGAATACGCATCATCAATTAAAATTGTTTCACCAGATTTTGCGACCGTGCCAGAAATTCCAACTCCCAATTTAAGTCTAATCTCAATCATCTCACCACCTCTAATTGTTTTCGACCAAATTTCACCAGCAAGTTCATCAATTAAAAAAAGTGTTCCTCGTTCGCAATCAATTAAATTTACAGCCGTATCAACAATAATATTTAGGAGTTCATCTAAATTTAATGATGAGTTTAAAATTTTTGAGGCTTCAATTAATTTTAAAAGCTTTTCGCGATCTGTAATGTTTGTGTGTGGCATTATTTAAAAGTACAATGTTACTGAATAAGATTCAATGTGGAATTTTATCAATTATATTTTTTACATGAGAAAAATTTCTTTTACTTACTCGAAGTTTAATATTTACAACTTCATTTTCATATTCGGTTTTTACAAATTCAGCCAAGTTACGAAGTTGAACAATCGATTTATATTCAGAAATTGGAATTGTAAATCGGATTTCCTCAAATGTTTCGTGAACAATTTCCGCGATTTTCTCCCGTAATCCCAACAGATTTATCCCTCGCTGTGCAGAAATTGCAACGGAAGGAGAAAATTTAGATTGCAATTCTCGCAAGATTGATCTATCTGGGAGCTGATCGATTTTATTAAAAACAAATAAAATATTTTTTCCACCTGCACCGATTTCTTCCAATGTAGAATTTACAACTTCAATATGATCCTCAAGATGCGGATGAGTTGTATCGATAACATGCAAAAGCAAATCTGCCTCGACAACTTCTTCAAGTGTACTTTTAAAAGAGGCGACCAAACCGTGCGGAAGTTTGCGAATAAATCCGACAGTATCGCTCATTAAAATATTTAGTGTTGGAGAAACAGCAAGAGACCGAGTTGTTGTATCGAGCGTAGCGAAGAGACGATTTTCGACAAACACATTTGCATCTGAAAGTGCATTTAACAAAGTTGACTTGCCAGCATTTGTGTAACCAACAATCGCAACATTAAAAAGTTCTTTTCTTCCGCTTCGTTGAGTTTGTCTTTGAAGAGAAATTTTTTCCAATTTCTTTTTTAAAGTAGAAATTCTTTCACGCACAATTCGTCTATCAGTTTCAATTTGTGTTTCGCCGGGACCTTTTGTGCCGATACCACCAAATTGTTTTGAAAGATGAGTCCATTGTCGAGTTAGTCGAGGTAAAAGATATTCCATTTGCGCAAGTTCAACCTGCGTGCGAGCTTCATTTGATTTTGCTCGTCGCGCAAAAATATCTAAAATAAGTCCACTTCGATCAATCACTTTTCTTTCTATAACTCGTTCAAGATTTCTTAATTGAACAGGAGATAAATCATCATCAAAAATAATTATTTGAATGTCATCACCAATTGCTATATTTTTTATTTCTTCAACTTTTCCTTTTCCAATATAAAACGCAGAATCAATTCCATCTCGTTCCTGTAAAATACGATGTTGTACAGTTGCTCCGGCAGTATCTGCAAGCAAAGTTAATTCGTTCAAATATTCAAACGCTTGATGTTTTGAAATATTTCGAGTCGCAACACCAACAACAATTGCTCGTTCGGATTGGGTTGTAATTAATTCAATCATAGAATTTCTTTTTTTGATGTTCGAGAGATAATCATCTCAATTAGTGCTAAAAATAAGGCGAAAAACAGGAAATAAATCCATAGTTCAATTCCAATTCTGCTTTCGTAAATATTATTTGAGATTTTTGTTTCATCGTCAATGAAAATAATATTTTCTTTTTTAATCCCAAGCGAAGTAAATGAATTTAAAATATCTTGCTTTGATGAAATCTCTCCTTCGGATTCCTTTTGATTGAGATTATACGAAATAATATTTTCAGTCAAACTATTTTTAATAATATAATTTCCAGGTGTTTTGGTTTTTGGCAATTGTAATTTTATTGATGAACTAGTTTGTGAGAAATTGCTTAAAATAGTTTCACTTTTATTTGGGGCAATAAAAATAATTTTATTACCATCTGTAAAATCATTTATTGGTACAGTAACATTTACCTTTTCTCCAACAATTGATTGAGGTATGGGATTATCTTTTTGGGAGATATAAAATAAAATCTGAGAAATGAGTGGAACGAAAATACCTTTTGTAGAAATATTTGACCAATCTTCATTTGTGCCAACCGCACAAAAAATTAGAATACCTTTTTCAATACTCTTTTCAAATAAAAAAGATTTATTGTTACTCATTTTTGCAATAGGTCGAACTGATTCTTCGTTTTGTAAAAATGCGTAAGTAATAATTTCTGGGGAATCGAACGATTGATTTTTATTGCTTTCAAAAATTCCCTGAAAAACAGGATGAGACTTATCCCAATTATTAATTGAAAGCGGTAAATCTGAATTTAAAATTGACAAATCATTTGAGTTATTAAAAAATGTGCTTGAAATATTTTGTAACGAAGTTATATCGTTCGGTAAAATTAAAACTCCACCACCATTTTTTATAAAATTTAAAATCAAATCATTTTGGTTTTGCGATAAATCTTTTACTGAGGAATAAATTAAAACATCATTTTTCAATAAAACAGAAGCGGTAAGTTTATTTGGTGTTAAATTGTTATAAGATATTATTTGCAAACTATCTTTTACTGAGAGGATTTTCAATGCGGCATTAAGATAAACATCTTCATTTTCCAATGAATTTAGTACCAAAACAGATATGTTTTTCTGAATATTTAAATTGAAATAAAATTTATTATCCGCCTCAAGTTCGTCAGTTTCAATTTCAACTCTTCCAATATTTGCGCCACTTTTTTCTGCAATTATTTTAAAATCAATTGTTTTAGATGACAACGGTCCGATTTCACAAATTTGTTGCGCAACTCTTTTTTCGTTTATAAAAATAGTTGCAAGTGTGGAAGATTTATAATCTCCTAAATTTGAAATTGTTACTTTAGCAGTAAATGGAATATTTGGCTTGAGAATTGATGAGCTGATTTCAACATTCTTTATCCCAACATTTTTGAATGATTGATTATTTAACGATGCAAAAAATAACTTTGTGTGATTGGAAAATAAATTCTCCTCTGTTTTAAAATTAAAAACATCACTCAAATTTGATTTTTGATTATCTGTAATTACAAAAATCTCTTTATTTGCATTTTGGCTTTTATCCAAAATTGTCGAAGCAAATCTTACCGCATCGTAAATTGTTTTTCGCTCAAATACAGATTGTAAATATCCATTCTCTTTTTTTAAACTCTCAATATTTTTAGAAAACCCAAGATTTAGAGTATCGTTTAAATCTGATAAAGGCAAAATTAAAACTTCATCGCCATCTTTCATTGAGTTCAAAATATTATTCGTAAAAACCTTTGCTTGTTCAATAAATTTTCCTTTTTCATTGTAACGAAGCATACTTTGAGAATTATCAATTATAATTATTGAAGAGGCGTGAGTATTTGAATTCCAAAGCTGAGAAGTTGACTCAATTGCTGGACGAGAAAATGCTAACGCAATTAGTAAAATTATAGCGGTTCGTAAAATTAAAAGCAACCACTGACGAATTTCAATTTTTCTAATTTGTTTAGATTGTAATTCTTTCAAAAACCTTATCGAGCTGAAATCAATAATTTTTAATTTTTTTAAATTAAGAAGATGCAGAATAAATGGGATTGACGCGGCGAGAAGTCCAAAAAGCGCAATAGGATTAAGAAATGTCATTCAATAAATATAAATATTTTGTACCGGGGGGGGGACTCGAACCCCCAATGTCTTACGACGCTAGCTCCTAAGGCTAGTGTGTCTGCCAATTCCACCACCTCGGCAATTTTTTTGATTGCAGTCAAATATAAAAAAAAATCGATAGAGGTCAAAACATATTAAAATCAATCAATTATTTCTGTTGAATGCTCGCACAAATCTTTTTAATTTTAGCAAAAGTGAAATGGATTTATTTTATGTCAAATAGCAAAGTAGTTACAATCGAACGCCATATAATAGAAGGCGAGCGAAAACATCCGGGCGCGACTGGGCATTTTTCAAATGTCTTGCGCGATTTAACTTTAGCAATAAAAATAATTTGGAGAGAAGTTTCCAAAGCTGGGCTTGTTGATATTCTTGGAACGACAAATAAAGAAAATGTTCACGGTGAAGTTGTAAAAAAATTAGATGAGTTAGCCGACGAAACAATTTACAAAGCGATGGATCACGGTGGACATCTTTGCGTAATGGCTTCGGAGGAAAATGAAGATATACTTTTATTGCCGGAAAAATATCCGAAAGGAAAATATGTTTTGCTTTTTGATCCGCTTGATGGCTCATCGAACATTGATGCAAATGTTTCAATTGGAACAATTTTTTCTCTTTACCGAAGAGTTTCTGAAAAAGGAAATGGAACGCTGAACGATTGCACCCAACCCGGTTACAAACAAATTGCCGCAGGTTATGTTGTTTACGGTTCGAGCACAATGTTTGTTTACACAACAGGCGAAGGTGTTCATGGATTTACACTTGATCCTTCGATTGGCGAATTTTTACTTTCGCACGAAAATATTAAAATTCCACGAAGAGGAAAAATTTATAGCGTCAACGAGGGCAACTACACTTATTGGTACGATGGCGCAAAAAAATATATTAAATATCTTCAAGAAGAAAATAAAGAAACCAATCGTCCTTACTCTGGAAGATATATTGGTTCGCTCGTTGCGGATTTTCATCGAACACTTTTGTACGGCGGAATTTTTCTTTATCCCGGCGACAAAAAAAATAAAAATGGAAAACTAAGATTAATGTACGAAGCAAATCCACTTTCGATGATTGTGGAAAATGCTGGCGGAAAATCATCAAATGGAAAAAAAAGAATTCTCGAAATTATTCCCGAAAAATTACATCAACGCACTCCACTTTTTATCGGCAGTTATGATGATGTAACTGAATGCGAAATGTATGTCTCAAATGATGGAATTGAATAAAGTAAATTTTGTAGTAGTTGATGTTGAAACTACCGGATTGTATCCTCAATCGGAAGCGATTACCGAAATTGCAATGTATAAAATTTGCGATAAAAAAATCGTTGATAAGTGGTGTACACTAATAAATCCCGAAAAATCAATTCCGCTTTTTATAACTTTAAAAACTGGAATAAGCGATGCGATGGTTTTTGATAAACCAACGGCAAGCCAAATTGCCCCTAAAATATTGGAGTTTATTGGCGATTCTGTTTTTGTAGCGCACAATGCAGATTTTGATTTTGGATTTGTCAATTCTGCTTTAAATAAAAGCGGAATTAAAAACCTTACGAATTCAGTCGTTTGCACGGTAAAATTAGCAAGAATTTTTTTACCACATCTACCGAAAAAAAATCTCGATTATGTTTCAAATGCTTTCGGAATTAAAACAGAAAATCGTCATCGCGCAGACTCAGATGCACATACAACTGCAATTGTTTTGATTAAATTTTTAGATATTTGGGAAAAAGAAAATGGAATAAAAAATCTCGATGAATTTCTAAAATTGCAAAAACATCCCGCTACAAGAAAATATTTTTAATTATTTTAATCGCTTTTCAGCTTTAAGAATCAATTCGCTTGTCGGATATAATTCAACTAATTTTTCAAATTCTAATTTTGCTTGTTTCCGGTTGCCTAGTCTTTCGAAACATTGCGCAATCATATATTGCGAATCATCTTTCTTTTCAGAAATTTTAAATTGAAAAACTTTTTTAAACGATTCAAGCGCACCTTTGTAATCTTTTAATCCAAATTTAGATTCACCAATCCAATAATAACAATTATCGGCAAAATCTTGTTGCACTTCGCCACTAAGCAAAGTTTCAAATTGTTCTATTGCGGCTTGTCTATTTCCACTTTTAACTAAGTCAACACTTGCTTGATATTTTTTAATTACTTCAAATGGTGTTTTTCCCGGAACTAAAGGAACAATCTTTTTGACTTCTACTTTTTTATTTTCGGCTTCAAGTTTTTCAGCTTCCAGTTCGGCTTCTTTTATTCTTCTTTCTTCATCAAGTTTTTTCGCCTCAGCAATATCAAGCGAATCTTGTATTTGCGCATCTACAACTTCTGTTTCAATTTCCTCAACTGGTTCCTCAATTATAGTTGTTGTGTCAACTGGTTCCTCAATTATAGTTGTTGTGTCAACTGGTTCAGTCAGAGGTTCTTCACTTTGCAAAGTGTCCTCGTTTATTTCATTAATTTTAATTGGGATGTCAACAATTTGAGGTATCGTTTGAATTGTATCTTGAGTAATAGTAGAATCAGACAAGATTGTTTCGCCACTTGTAGTTTCTTCTTTTGTTGCACCACCAAAAAGTCCGCAACCAACAATTGAAAGAGAGAAAACTATAATTGAAAAAATATTTAATATTAAATTTTTCATTTCAAACCTTAAATTTATTTATTACAAATGTATTGAAACAGTCAGTTAAAATCAAGTTTTGCTCCGTTAAGATAAAAGTGATTCTGGGTCTAAATTATTTCCTTCGATACCTTTAAAATACTTAACAGTACCAACGGTTAATTCAAAAGTAGAATCGTCATCGCAAACAATTACACCTTTTCTGTGCAACTGCAATGCGCTAACAGTCCACATGTGATTTACTCCTTGCTCAACTAAATGACTAACCGCGCGCGCTTTTGAGTGACCACTAATTATTATTAAAACTTCTTTTGCATCGAGAATTGTTGCAACACCAACTGTAAGCGCCATCTTCGGAACTTTATTTATATCGTTTTCAAAAAATCGTGAATTAGCAATTAGTGTATCGTAAGTTAAAGTTTTAATTCTTGTACGAGATGAAAGCGAAGAGCCCGGCTCGTTAAATGCAATGTGTCCATCAGGACCGATTCCACCAAGAAAAAGATTTATTCCGCCGACACTTTTTATTTTATCTTCGTATTGTTTGCATTCAAGTTCGAGATCACTCGCGTTGCCATTTAAAATATTTATATTTTCTTTTGCAATATCCACATGCGAAAAAAAATATTTCCACATAAACGAATGATAACTTTCAGGATGATCCTCTGGCAAATCAATATATTCATCCATATTAAAAGTAATTACATTTCTGAAAGAAATTAGCCCCGCTTTGTGCATGTTAATTAATTCGTTGTAAGTTCCGATTGGCGATGCGCCAGTTGGAAGCCCGAGCATAAATGGTTTTGATTGTGTCGGACCGAATGCGCGAATTTTTTTTACAATATACGATGCCGCCCACTTGCTGACTAAATTATAATTTGGTTGAATTATTACTCTCATAAATTTTCCTATCTATTTTTTTACGAATTTATCTTTTTGGAATTATTCCAATCCCTGGTTTATTTTGTAAAATTATTTTTCCATTTTCAATTTTTGTTCCGTCGAACAAATCGTTTTTAATTAAAAGCGCGCCATCTAAATCTGCCCAATCAACAAGTGGCGAAAGATGCGACGCGGCAGAAATCGCACAACTTGTTTCAGTCATACAACCGAGCATAATTTTCATATCAAGTGCACGAGCAAGGTCAATCATTTTTCGCGCCTCACGCATCCCGGTGCACTTCATCAATTTAATATTTATTCCCGAATAAACCCCTTTCGCTTTCGGAATATCTTTTAATCGTTGCACACCTTCGTCGCCAATTATCGGAATCGGGCTTCGTTCAGTTATCCACGCATTTTCATCAATCATCGTTTTGGGTAATGGTTGCTCGACAAAAACAACATTTCTCTCGGCAAGCCAATTTATCATTTCAAGCGCTTTTTCTTTTTCGCTCCAACCTTGATTTGCATCTGCGGTGATTGGCTTGTCGGTAATTTGCCGAATAACTTCAATCATACTTTTGTCATTTTCTTTTCCGAGTTTCACTTTTATGATTTTGAAATCGGCAGCATCTTTCATTTTTTCTCGAACAACTTCCGGAGTATCAATTCCAATTGTGAAAGTTGTATTTGGTGTTTTATTTTTTTCGAGTCCCCAGATTTTATACCAAGGAAGATTAAAAATTTTTCCGACTAAATCGTGAAGCGCAATATCGATTGAAGCTTTTGCCGCACAATTTCCGGGAGAAATTAAATCGACATAATTTAAAATTTTTTCTAACTCAAAAGGATTTTCGAATTGTGATAAATCAACTTGCGATAAAAATTTTGTTGCGCTTTCGTGCGACTCGCCTAAATATGGTGGCATCGATGCTTCGCCGTATCCAATAAATTCATCAAATGCAATTTCAGTCAACATCACTGGAGTAGTTTTGCGCGACATCGTTGCAATTGTAAAAGTATGTTTTAATTCTAAAGTGTACGGGCGAAATGAAAGTTGCATTTTTGAGTTCCTCGAAACATTTTTTGCAAATGCAAAATTATTTAAAAATAATGTACTTGCGCCAAGAGTTGATTTGGCTAAAAATTCGCGTCGTGTATGCTTCATACCGAATATTAATTGTAAGTTGTCTTAAAATCAACAGAGATTTTTTGTTGCAGTGCCAATGAGTTTTTTATATTTTGCAATATGCAATTTACTCGTTCCAGCGGAATTTTACTTCACCCAACTTCGTTACCAAATAATTTTGGGATTGGAGATTTCGGAAGTAGCGCTTATAAATTTGTAGATTTTCTTTCATCAAGTGGATTTACATTTTGGCAATTTTTACCTCTAACTCCAACAGGTTTTGGCGATTCGCCCTATCAAAGTTTTAGTGCTTTTGCAGGAAACAGAAATTTAATTAGCCCAGAATTACTTTTAAAAAATGATTTTCTTGATAAAAAAGATTTAAAGGATTTACCAAAACTCTCAAACTCGAAGGTTGAATTTTCAAAAGTTAATAATCAGAAAGAATCTCTTTTAAGAAAATCTTTTCAAAAGAAAATTAAAAGTAAAGAATACAAATTTTTTATTAGTGAAAATGAATTTTGGTTGAATGATTACGCGCTTTTTATGAGTCTTAAAAAATTTCATAATGGCAGGGCATGGTTTGAATGGGAAAATGATTTTAAAGATTACAATAAAGCAAAAAAACAAAAATTAAATAGCAACATAAAAAAGGAAATTGAATTTCAAAAATTTGTGCAGTTTCTTTTTTTTAGTCAATGGAGAGAATTGCAAAATTATGCGAAACAAAAAAAAATAAAATTTATTGGCGACTTGCCAATTTTTGTAGCACACGATAGCGCCGATGTTTGGGCAAATCAAAAATATTTTACACTTACAAAAAACGGCGCGCTAAAAAAGAAAGCTGGAGTTCCGCCAGATTATTTTAGTAAAACAGGTCAACTTTGGGGAAACCCACTTTACGATTGGAAAAATTTAGAAAAAAATAATTTCGCTTGGTGGAAGAAAAGAATTTCACACCTTTTAAAAATGGTTGATATAATTAGAATTGATCACTTTCGCGGATTTGAGGCTTGTTGGGAAATTCCTGGCGACGCAAAAACTGCAAAGTTTGGTAAATGGAAAAAAACTCCGGGAATTAAATTTTTTAACACTTTAAAAAATAGTTTTACAGATTTACCAATCATCGCTGAAGATTTAGGATTTATTACTAGCGAAGTTAGAAAATTGCGAGATAGATTTAATTTTCCCGGAATGAGGATTATGCAATTTGCTTTCGGAGTAAAAGGTGAAAAAAAATTTCTATCAAAAAATTTTATTGAAAACACAATTGCATACACTGGCACGCACGATAACGATACGACTTGTGGATTTTTTGAAAAAGAAAAAAGAAAAAAATCTTCAACCTATAAGCATGCAAAAAAATATTTACAAACCGACGATAAAAATTTGTGCAAAGCATTAATTATTGATGCGCTTAAAAGTAGAGCGAGTATCGCAATTTTTCCAATGCAAGATATTTTAAATCTCGACTCAAAACATAGAATGAATTTTCCGGGAAAAATAATTGGCAATTGGCAGTGGAGAATGAGTGAAAAATTATTAACAGGTAAACTTGCAAAAGAATATCTTAAACTTAATAAAAAATATTTGCGCACTTAATAAGTTTGTATAAAAATAAATCGTTTGCTATATTTCGCTTGTGAAAAAAATTATAAAAACATCTTCATATTTAGTTTTCATTTTTACAATTGTCGGTTGTTTAAACTCTTATGGTTTAATGTCGCCGCAAATTGATAATAATATTACTCCTAAAAAAATCGGAGTTTCCTCAGCATCTACGATATTTTTTGTTGCAAATCTTGGCGATGCCAGCCTGCAGAGTGCAATTGAAGATGGCAAAATTAAAAAAATTCATCATGTTGAAAAAAAAGATTCCTATTTTCTTTTCGGTTTGATTTTTGTAACTAAAACCACAGTTTACGGAGAATAGTTTTTTTTGAAAAAAGTAATTTAATTTTTTGAAATTTCTATTATCATATTTTGTAATCACGGAAAATTATTAAATTAAAAAATGACATACATTCGCCTCATTATTAAATTCATTTTATTTTTACTCCATAGTTTATTTTTTCTTTTAATTGGATTAGTTCTTCCATTAGCATTTCTTTTTGTTTCAAAAAAAAATAAAAGGAGATTCCTTTCTTGGCTGACAAAAATTTGGTCAATATCTACATTAAAAATTTTAAATGTAAAAATTTTTGCAGATTTAACTTATTACAATAAAAATGAAACATATTTGATTGTTGGGAATCATTTAAGTTGGCTTGATGCAGTTATTTTCGGTTCATTTTTTAAAGCGCAATTTATTGCAAAAAAAGAAATTGCAAGTTGGCCGATTATTGGTTGGCTATCAAAAATTGGTGGAACAGTTTTTATCGACAGAACAAAAATCACTCAAGGTGTAAAAGTGGCTTCCACACTTGCTAAAACTTTACAACTTGGTAGTTCGGTTTTAATTTTTCCAGAATCAAAATCTTCAATCGGCAATAAAGTTTTACCTTTTAAACCATCACTTTTTTTATCTGCAATTGAAGCGGGAAGTAAAATTTTACCAGTTACACTAGATTTTGGAACTGTTGATGGAAAACCATTCGTAACAGACGAAGATAAAATTAAATTTTCTTATTTCGATGATATGACTTTTGCACCGCACTTTTTAAAATTTTTAACATTTAAAAGTTTTACAATGAAATTAATAACTCATTCGCCAATTGAGACAACAACCGGACTTGATGCGAAAGAATTAGCGCTAAAATCTTTTCAATTAGTTGAAAGCGGAATGGAAAGTTTGAAGAAGTGAAAATATTAGTTTTGATATTTTTATTTTTTGATTTAATAATTGGACAAACAAAAATGAAATTAAATCCTCTCTCAAAAGAAGAAGAAAAAGTTATCATTCAAAAATCAACCGAAAGAGCATTTACAGGCAAGTACGATAAATTTTTTGAAGAGGGAATTTATATTTGCAAACGATGCGATGCGCCACTTTATAAATCAAACGACAAATTCAATTCTGGGTGCGGCTGGCCAAGTTTTGATGATGAAGTTAAAGACGCAATTAAAAGGGAAAATGACGCTGATGGTTTTCGGACGGAAATTCTTTGTTCAAAATGCGGTGCACATTTAGGGCATGTTTTTATTGGCGAAGCACTTACAAAAAAAAATACTCGCCACTGTGTAAATTCTATTTCTCTTAAATTTATTTCGAAGTAATAAATAAAATTGTGGCTTCGATACATTCGCTCACCGAGTCGAGTCTACGACTTTCAGCGAATTACTCAGCCACCGATAGTATTATAAAATAAAAATCTTGTTCTCATTCCGCTCTCCGAGTAATCGCCAAAGGCGATTGTATCGAGGAGAGCAAAGTAAAAAATCTCTCCGATAAAATTTTAATGTCGTTTAAAATATTCAAAAGGTTCAATACAATTATTGCACCACCAAAGTGCTTTGCACGGAGTTGAACCGAAGTTAGATTTTATAATTGTGTCGCTCGATTTACAGCGTGGGCAAATTATTTTTCTGTTTTCATTTTGTGGCGGAGCGATTTGGCATTGGCAAAGTTTTTCTTTTGTTTGAGCAGTAAAATAATCTGTTGACCAAATCGGGGAGTTTGAAACTTCAACTTTTACTTTTCTATTTTTAAAAGATGATAAAATATCTTCTTCAATTATTTTTAAAGCAGGGCAACCTAAATAAGTTGGACGGAGAAAAATTACAATTTCATTTTCTGTTACCTCAATTTTAGAAATCATTCCCATTTCAACAATATTTAAATTTGGTATTTCAGGATCGGGAATATTTTCTAAAATCAAATAGATTTCCTTTTCGTTTACCATTTTAAATTCGGATAAGATCTTGGGACACTTTGCATTTCTGCAAGCAAGTGACTGAGATGTTCGGTGTGAAAATTTCTTGTGCGAGTGAATAAATGATTTTCTGTAACTTCGGGAATTTTTATATTTGCTTCAGTAAGAATAATTTCAATCACTTTTAACCAATCAGATTTTATAGATTTTGTATCTGAAATAATTCCTTTTTCAATTAATAATTTTTCGGATTGGCTTTCCTCAAACATTTGAAAAGTATATTTCCATAATTCATCAACAGCGATTTGAATTTTGCGATGACTTTCTTCGGTTCCGTTGCCAAGTCTTTTAATCCATTCTTTTGAGTGACGAGTGTGATAAGCAGATTCTTTTACAGCTTTGAGGGAAATTTCTGCAAGTGGAATAAAATGAGAATTTGAAAGCAAATTTAAAGTCAAATCATTAAAGAGAGAAAAAAATAATTGTCGCACAATTGTAAAAGCAAAATCACCTTTTGGCAATTCAACAATCTCGATACATTTAAAATTATTTGGTGCGCGGTAAAAAGCTAAATCATCTTCAGTCCTGTTTTTAGCCTCAATTTCACAGGCGATTTTATAGATAAAACTAGATTGACCAATCAAGTCGAGCGAAATATTTGCAAGCGCAATATCTTCTTCCAAAATCGGCGCATGTCCGCACCACTCAGAAACACGATGACCAAGAATTAATCTGTCGTCACCTAATTGCAAAAGATAATCATAAATATTTTTACTGACTAATTCGTCGTAATTATTTTTCATTAAAATAAATTTTTAATTTTTTTTGGTGATGTATAAAATTGCGGATGTCGATAAATTTTATCTTTTGCGGGATCAAACATCATTGGTGAATCATCGGGAGTTGATGAAGTAATAAATTTTGATTGCACAACCCAAATATTAATTGCTTCATTTCTTCTGCAATAAACATCTCGTGCATTTTGGAGAGCCATCTCCGCGTCGCTCGCGTGAAGACTTCCGCAATGTTCGTGCGGTGCGCCAATTTCTTTTTGAGCGAAAACTTCCCAAAGTTCAAGTTCTGTGTCATTCATAAAATCTCCAATTAATATTTTGATAAATATTTTTTTGAGTATTGGTCGACTGCGGCGCGAACCCATTTCCCATCTGCATCAGCTTTCTGGCGGGCAGTCATTCTTTCTTTGTTGCACGGACCATTTCCTTTTACCACTTTCCAAAATTCATTCCAATCGATTGGACCGACATCCCAATTTTGTGTTTCAATATTAAATTTTAAATTTTCATCAGGAATTTTTAAATCAATCGCAAAGGCTTGATCGATAGTTAAATTTATAAATCTTTGACGAAGCGTGTCGTTGGATTCTTTTTTAATTTCCCAACGAATTAATTCTTCGCTATTTGGAGAATCTTTATCGTGCGGACCAAACATCATCAAACTTGGCCACCACCAACGATTCACTGCATCTTGAACCATTTCGTGTTGTTCATCGGAACCCATTGCAAGAACCGAAACCATTTCATAACCTTGACGCTTGTGAAAATTTTCTTCTTTACAAATTCTAATCATCGCACGCGAGTAAGGACCGTACGAACATTTTGCCAACATAGTTTGATTTACAATTGCGGCGCCATCAACAAGCCAACCAATCACTCCAATATCAGCCCATGATAAAGTCGGATAATTAAAAATTGAAGAATATTTTGCTTTTCCTTCAAGCAAAGCATCGATAAGTTCACGACGATCAACGCCCAATGTTTCTGTTGCACAATATAAATAAAGACCATGCCCGGCTTCGTCCTGAACTTTTGCCAAAAGCCCCATTTTTCTTCGAAGTGATGGAGCGCGAGTTATCCAATTTCCTTCGGGGAGCTCGCCAACAATTTCAGAGTGAGCGTGTTGCGACATCATCCGAATTAGTTGTTGACGATATCGCTCGGGCATCCAATCTTTTGGTTCGATTTTTTCGCCACGAGAAATTTTTTCCTCAAAATTTTTTTGGAGAATTTCTTCACTCATGCTTAAAAACTAATTAAATAAATTTCAATTTGCAACATTTAATTTATTTGTCTTTAAAATTTAATTTCAATAAGTTCCAATATGCAATCCAAAGCAAAAACGGTAAATCAATATATCGAGAGTTTAAATGATGAAAGACAATTAGCCATTTCATCAATCAGAAAAGTAATTTTAAAAAATATTCCAAAAGGATTTTCTGAAGTAATGGGTTATGGAATGGTTGGCTATGTCGTTCCGCATTCAATTTATCCAAACGGATATCATTGCGATCCGAAACTGCCATTACCATTTTTCGGTATTGCATCGCAAAAAAATTATATTTCAATTTATCATTTAGGTTTGTACAATGGAAAATTATTAGATTGGTTCACAAATCAATGGAAAATAAAATCAAATAAAAAATTAAATATGGGAAAATGTTGCATTCGATTTAAAAAACTTGAAGATATTCCACTTGATTTAATTGGCGAACTTGTTTCAAAAATTAGTGTTGAAGATTGGATTAAAACTTATGAAAAAGAAATTAAAAAAGTAAAATAAAATTGATATTTACTTTAGACCATTATTTTGATAACTTTCAGAAAAATAAAATAAATTATGGCTTATTCAATCGGAATTGTTGGCGCTGGTACAATGGGAGCAGGAATTGCGCATGTTGCCGCGCTTCAAGGATCAAATGTTTATCTTTACGACACGAGCGAGGAATTAATTCGTCGCGGAGTTGCAAAAATAACTTACGAACTTAAAAAAAGTGTCGATCGCTCAAAACTTTCACTCGAAGCAATGGACTCGGCGCTAAAAAAAATTCGTGCAAAAACCTCAATGTCAAATCTCGACTCGTGCGATATTATAATAGAGGCGGTAACTGAAGACTTGCGCGTGAAAAAAGATTTATTCAAAAAATTAGATACAATCGCTCATCACACAACAATTCTCGCAACGAACACTTCATCGTTTTCAATTACATCAATTGCCGGGGTTACATCAAAACCGCAAAGAGTTGTGGGAATGCATTTTTTTAATCCTGTGCATTTAATGCCACTTGTTGAAATAATTGAAGGCGCGAAAACTTCTGACGAAACGATTTTAAAAACTATAAAAATTGCTGAAGCGCTCGGTAAAAAAACTGTTCGAGTAAAAGATACTCCCGGTTTTATTGTCAACCGAATTGCGCGACCGTTTTACGGAGAGGCGTTAAAAATTCTTGGCGAAGGTGTTGCGAATGTTGAAGAAATTGATAAAATTCTTCGCGAAGAAGGAAATTTTAAAATGGGTCCTTTTGAGTTGATGGATTTGATTGGAATCGATGTTAATTACGCAGTTACGCAATCTATTTATGAGCAATTTTTTCACGATCCAAGATATCGTCCACATCCGATTCAAAAAATGAAAGTTGACTCTGGAGAGTTGGGCAAAAAAACTAAAAAAGGATTTTATAATTATCCCGACGAAATAAAATAAAAAGTGAAAGTTACAGTTTTAGTAAAACCGAATCAAAAAAAGATAAATGTTTTAAAAAATGAAAAAGGCGAATTGATTATATCTGTAAATGCGACACCAATTGATGGAAAAGCAAACGCTGCGTTAATTGAAATTTTGGCTGATTATTTTAAAGTGAGGAAAAGCTCGATTACAATTTTACATGGCGCAAAAGGAAAAAGAAAAATAATTGAAATTTTATGAAAAAGATTTTTTTACTCTCCGTTCTATTTTTTAATATTGCACAATCTCAATCAACCGAAGAGAATTTGTTTTGTCAAAAATGCGGAGTGGAACAGACTGTTGCAAATAAATTTTGTAACTCATGCGGAGTGAAATTAGATAAAACAATTATTATTGATAAAATTGAATCAAAAATAGATTCTCTTTATCAAAAAGGGGAGTTTCCACTTTCAAAACAAGAAATTGCAATTTTAGTAGAATATTATCAGGAAAATTCAAACGACTCAAAAAACGAAACGCCAGTAGCCACTAAAACAATTAGTCCTGTTTTATATTTTTTAATGCCGTTCGCAGCTATTGGATTATTTTTAATTATTATTTTCAATTAATTTTATGAAAACATTTTTTAAATATTTTTTAATTATCATCTTTGCAACATCTTTTGTTTTTTCGCAAACAGATGAAACTATAATTTGTAAATTTTGTAAAACAAAAAATAAAACTAATTACACTTTTTGTATAAATTGTGGCAAATCTCTTTCTACCACCAAACAATCAAAAGATACAAATCCACTTACAACTCACAAACTGGATCATCTGTTTTCAATTCCAAAAGCAGAAATGCTGAAATCGCTCGATGTAAATTTTATGCTCGGTGGAGCATGGGGACTTGAAGAGCAAAATTCTTTTCTCGGTTCATTTGCGCTTGGACTTGGCGATGTTGCGCAGATTGAAGTTGGCACAATTGGAATGATTGGAAATTTACTTGGGCTTTCAAATATTTCAACGATTGGTTTAAAGGGAATTATTTTTCATGAAAACGAAAAATGGCCTTCAATTGCTTTAGCTTTACGAAGTTCAAATGATTGGGATTATAATTCTTTAAGTGAAAATGAAGTTCAAGCTAACTCGCCGAGTGATTACGCCTCTGGGCTTCGCGATTATAATTATGAAATGCGATTTACTTCTCTAAGTTTAATTTTATCAAAAAATGTAGGCGATAAAAATTCATTACATTTTGGAGCAAGTTATATGGATACACGATATAGAAATTTATATCGATATATTTATAATAATCCTTTTTTACCAACTCCTATAAGTGGTGAATTCCAAAAAGATTTGTTTGGATTTTTTGGAGGCATAGAACATATCGCAAACGAACGAACCGTTTTTATGATTGAAGTTCAAAGTTTCCCAAGTTTTCGATACAATATAAATTCAGCAAGTATTGAAACTTCAAAAATGTTTGTAACTGTTGCAGGTGTTCGATTTGCAGTTTTAGAATGGTTGGTGATTGATACCGGCGCTCGCTATCAATCTAATTTTAAAGGATTAGCTGATGTGCAAATTCGTTTGAGTGCTAACGCAATATTTTCTATATCAAAATAAAAATTAATTAATGTTTTCATTTCGTCAAAAAATTGTTAAAGAAGAAACGCTAAATGTTGCTACTCATGCAATTGCATTTGGATTAAGTGTTGTTGGATTAATTGAGATAATAATTTTAGCGCTTAAAGAAGGAAATATTTGGAATATATTTAGTTACACAATTTTTGGTAGCACGATGGTTATTTTATATGCTTCCTCAACAATTTATCACAGCATCCACAATCAAAAAATAAAAAAAATATTTCAAAAAATAGATCACATTGCAATTTTTTTAGCAATTGCCGGAACTTATACTCCAATAACTTTAGGTCCGCTACGAGGTGCATGGGGTTGGAGTCTATTTGGAATCATTTGGGGATTAGCAATTGCGGGAATTTTTGTAAAAATATTTTTTTATAAAAAAGTAAAATTATTTTCCACAATTATTTATATTGCGATGGGTTGGTTGATTGTATTTGCAGTTAAACCGATGATTGATACAATTCCTGTTGATGGATTAATGTTGATTTTATCTGGTGGAATAATTTTTACAACTGGCACATATATCTATTCGCAAAATAAAATCCCATATAATCACGCTATTTGGCATCTGTTTGTAATGTGCGGAAGTATTTGTCATTACTTTGCAATTTATTATTTTGTAAAATAATATTTCTGAAAACGAATTTATTTAAAGAATTATGAAAAAATCAAAAACAAAAATAAAAGCAAAGAAGAAAACGAAAATTCAAAAGATAATCGAGGCTGTTTTACTAGTTGGCGATAAATCTATTTGTGATGAATTAAAATTAATAATCGAAAATGCAGAGTTAAAAATTCTCTCATTAAAAAATATCGATGCGAGATCCATTCGTAAGTATGATTTACTTTGCGCGATTGAAGTTACCAATTTGGATATTGAAGAAAAAAGAAAAAATCTTTCCGCAATTGATAGAATAATTCCAAAATCTGTTTCGATAATTTCTTCATCAATTTGCGAAACGGTTGCATCGCAATCTCGATTTGTAAAATCGAGAGAAAAGTTAATTGGCTTTTGCGCATTTCCAACTTTGCTATCAAATAATTTAATTGAAATTGCTCCATCGCTTCGCACTTCAAAATTAGTTGTTGAAAAAACCAGAGAATTTTTTGCAAAGCTCGGAAAAAATAGTGTTGTAGTTCAAGATAGAATTGGTTTAGTTTTGCCTCGAATAATTTCTCAAATTATTAACGAAGCGTTTTTTGCAATTCAGCAAAATATTGCTACACCGAGCGATATTGATTTAGCAATGAAACTCGGAACTAATTATCCGCACGGACCAATTGAATGGGGAGAAAAAATAGGATTCGAACAAGTCGGCGCAGTTTTAAAAGCATTGTTCGATGAAACTCGCGAAGAACGATACAAAATTTCTCCGCTGTTAACACAACTTATTTATTCAAAAAATTAATTATTTTAATTTACCAATCGCTCGTTCAACATTTTTTTCAATCAAACCAGAACGAAGCAAACTGTAAGATTTTTTTATTTCCGTTTGAAGCAATCTATCTTTATCAATATGTTTTAAAGTAGCGCGAAGTGTTTTGTAAGCCGCGTCAGTTCCTTTTCCGCATTTTAAAGGATTGTGAAAATCAATCGCTTGTGCGGCAGAAAGTAATTCGATTGCCAAAACATTTTCGGCGTTATGCAAAATTCGCCAGCATTTCTGCGCCGAAATCGAGCCCATAGAATTATGATCTTCCTGTCCGGCACTTGTTGGAATTGAATCCACACTTGCAGGATGCGCAAGAACTTTATTTTCAGAAACAATTGAAGCCGCAGTGTATTGCGCAATCATCAAACCTGAGTGAAGCCCAGCGTGTGTTGTGAGAAATTTCGGCAATTCATTTAAACTTCCATTTACTAATTTGTCGATTCTTCTTTCAGAAATATTTGCAAGTTCCGATAAAGCAATCGCGGCAAAATCCAGCGCCAACGCAAGTGGTTGACCATGAAAATTTCCACCTTCGAGATGAATTTTATCTTTTGCAAAAATTAGCGGATTGTCATTTGCAGAATTAATTTCAATTTTACAAACTTCAACTAAATAATTTATTGCATCGCGCGATGCACCGTGAACTTGCGGAACACATCGTAGCGAATATGCATCTTGAACTCTTTCGTCATTGTGCCGATGCGATTCTCTAATTTCACTTCCTTTAAGTAATCGTCTTAAATTTTCTGCGCAATCAATTTGTCCTTTGTACGGACGAAGTTTGTGAATTCTTTCATCGAAGGCAGTATCGGTTCCCTTTAATGCTTCAACAGAAAGTGCCGCGGCAATGTCGCACAATTTTAAAAGTTTTAACGCTCGATGCGCAATGTGAGTTGCGTATGCGGTCATCATTTGCGTTCCGTTAATTAAAGCCAACCCTTCCTTTGCCGAAAGTGTAATTGGTTTAAGATTAAATTTTTTTAGCGCAATTTTTGATGGAACTATTTTTCCGTTTGGTAAAATAATTTCTCCGCGTCCAAGCATCGCAAGTACGATGTGCGAAAGTTGAACTAAATCTCCACTTGAACCAACTGAGCCTTGCGATGGAATAAGTGGAGTTAAGTTTGCATTAAAAAATTTTAAGATTGAATCGATTAAAATATTTCGTACACCAGAAAATCCTTTTGCAAGTGAATTGACTCTTAAAATAATCATCGCACGAACAATTTCTTTTGGCAGTGGCTCGCCAACACCGGCAGAGTGACTGATAATTAAATTTTTTTGCAGTTCATCAATTTTTTCAATCGGAATTCTAATTGTGCTAAAAACTCCAAAACCTGTAGTAACGCCATATATTACATCGTTATTTTTAAGCCATTTTTCAATAAGCGAACGAGAATTTTTTATTGCTATACGAGACTTTGAAGTTATTGCAAGTTTTGAATTTTTAGCGGAAGCATTTACGACATCGCTGATTGTGAGTGAATTTCCATCGAGTATTAGTTTCATTTTGTTATCCAATTATTTTTTAAATAAGTCGAGATATTCTTTAAGAACAAAGAGTCGGTTTCTCGAGTAACCTGTTATTTCATTTAATATTTCCAAATCCGTTAATGATTTAATTATTCTGTTTGCACTATTGAAACTGATGCCAAGTTCTTTTACAACTCCTTTGTTATTTATGATTGGTTTTGTAAACATATAAAGAAGTAATTTCTGAATATTTTTTGCTCTTACTCCCAAGGTCAATATTTTATTTTCATATTTTTGTCTTAAACTTACAATATCCTTAAAAGTTTTTATTCCATCACTTGCAGTTTCAATAATCCCATTAAGAAAAAATTTAATCCATTGTTCAAGATTATTATTTTGTCTAACCATTGTTAAAGAATCGTAATAGGAAATTCTATATTTTTCAAAAAAAGCAGAAAGATATAAACTAGATTTTGTTAAAATGTTAGATTCAATCAATTGTAAAATTATTATGAGTCTTCCAACTCTACCATTGCCATCTAAAAAAGGATGAATAGTTTCAAACTGATAATGACAGATAGCAATTTTTATAAGAGTAGGAAATTCTAAATTTTTATTATGCCAAAAATTTTCAAAGTCTGAAAGCAAATCAATAATTTCTTCTGGGCTTGGGGGAATAAAAAACGCATCCGATAGTGATGAACCACCAATCCAATTTTGAGTTTTTCTTATTTCTCCCGGCGATTTATTTTTACCCCGTACACCGGCAAGCAAAACTTTATGAAGATCTTTTATCAATCGAATGCTAAAAGGAATTTTATTTAATTCGCTCGTAGCAAAATTTATTGATTTGATATAGTTTTGAACTTCATCCCAATCATCTCTTTTTTCTGGGTTTACTTCTTCTTTTGGAAGTAAGATTTCATCAATGCTCGTTTTTGTTCCCTCAATCATGCTCGACCTTGTTGCTTCTTTTGCAACATTCATTTGAATGAAAAAATCAACATCGGGAACGAGATTTGAATATGCATTTAGTTCGCCTAAAAGACGCATTGCCTGTTCAAGCAAAACATTTATTTTTTTATCTTGCCAATCAAAATCGCGATTAATATAAGAGGGGCTGAAGCTCTTGTATTGAAATTGCTGTTTATAAGTTCCTGCGATGAAATTATGCATAATTTGGAGATATAAATATTTTTATTTCCATTTTAATGAAATTTTGGAGACATATCAAGATTTATTTCCATTTTTCTTTCAATTTCTTGATTTAAATGTTTACGATTCTTTTTCCACTCAAGCAACGAGTTGTTTTGGATTTTAGTATACAAAACTGATTATTAATATTGAAGAAATTTTATCCTTTCTTAATATTTTTTTCGTTTCGATTTATTATTTGTCCAAATAACTTTTTAAAATTTACAACTGAAAACCTAATTAAGCAAGAATCAAATAATTGAAACTCGATGTAAATATTCATAATTTTGATTTAAATGTTAGCATCACTTTTTCAAAAATCTTATTTAAAACCAAATTGGAAGTTTTCCGTAAATGGAATTATTTGGCGAATTATTTACACCGACTTAAATTTTTTAGTTGGCGAAGATAGAGACATTGAGAAAAAAAAGGTAACTTTTTTCTGTCTGAATTTAGAAAATGGAAATTTGCTGTGGAAAAATCTTTCAGTCCTCGATGATTGGTGGGTTGGGATTGAAAAAATTATTGACGACAAAATTATTTTTCACGGATTTAAAAAACCCGATATGCCCGAACACAAAAAAATTATTGTTGCTGATTTGGGAACTGGAAAAATAATTTGGCAAAATGATGATTACCCATTTTACTCTGCCAATAAAAATTTTATTTATGCTTACCGCGATTTATTTGAAAGAAGAATTTATTACAAATTAAATTCATCAAACGGAGAAATTGTTGAGGAGATAGATGATCTAAACGATGAGATACTACAAAGTAGTTTCAATAAATCTAATAGCAATTTAATTTATCCCGAACCAATTTCTTTTTTAGATGACGCAGAGTATTTAAAAATAGTAGAAGGAATTATCCCAAAAGAAAATTTAGTTGGCGAGATTGAATTTGTAATCCTGAACGAAAATGCAATTTTTAGTTTTCATAAAAAAAATAAAACCAATCTGCAAAATATTATTATTGTAATAAACCGAAAAGGAGAAATCCTTCACGAAGAAATTCTAACCGATGAAACCGAATATCCAACACCGGATACTTTTTTTGTAAATTACAAAACTCTTTTTTACATAAAAAATAGAAACACAATTGTTGCTTTACCAATCTTAAACAAAGGGAGTAATTAATGGAAACCCTCATTTTTGCTTTGATATTATTGGCTTCTTTAGTTTCATTTTCCAAAAGCAGTTTGAAATTAATTAAACTTTTAAAACTTGGAAAAAGCGAAAACAGATTTGACCAAATTGGAAAAAGATTCGGTCGCTTTTTTTTAATTGGGCTTGCGCAAAAAAAACTTTTACAAGATCCGATTCCGGGAATTCTTCACATAATAATTTTTTGGGGATTTTTGGCTTTATCATTTGCCGCGCTTGAGTCTATAATAGAGGGATTTGTTGCGCAATTTTCATTTTCATTTCTTGGAACATTTTATAGTGTAATTACTTTCTCGCAAGAATTATTTTGCGCAATTGTAGTTGTCGCAGTCGTTCTATCTTTATGGCGAAGATTTATTTCTAAAATTCCAAGATTGCAAGTTGATAAGTACGGAAAAATTGACGCCGCATTAATTTTAGTTTGGATATTTTTTATTGTCTCATCTTTGCTTTTTCAAAACTCAGCAAGAATATCTCTCGGAGTTTACGAAAGCAATTTAGCGCATCCGATTTCGAAAATTATTTCAGTAATGTTTTCAAATTCAAATCAAACAATAATTTATGAAAAAATATTTTGGTGGATTCACATTTCATTAATTTTGGCATTTATGGTTTATCTTCCAAAATCAAAACATTTACATGTGCTGACTTCGTTGCCAAATGTTTTCTTTTCAAATTTAAAACCGAAAGGTTCACTCAAGCCAATAAATTTAAGTGACGAGACTTTGACAAAATTTGGCGCAACCGATGTTGTTGATTTAAACTGGAAACAATTACTCGATGGTTACACTTGCACAGAATGCGGAAGATGTGATTCAGTTTGTCCGGCGAATACAACTGGAAAAAAACTTTCACCACGAAAAATTATTGTTGATACTCGACATCGTTCGATGCAACTTGGGCTCGAACCAAATGATGAATTAAAATCGAAAACACTTTTAGATAATTTTATTACTGAAGATGAACTTTGGGCTTGCACAACTTGTATGGCTTGCGTTTACGAATGCCCTGTGATGATTGAACATGTTGATGAAATTGTTGATTTACGAAGAGGACTTGTTTTGAATGAATCCCGTTTCCCAAATGAGTTGCGCGTAACTTTTGAAAATTTAGAACGCAATTTTACGCCGTGGGCTTTCAGTCATTCAACTCGCGCCGATTGGTCAAACGGTTTAAACATCGCAAAAGCAAGCGAAACAAATGATTTTGATATTTTATTTTGGGTTGGTTGCGCTGGCGCTTACGATGCGCGATATCAAAAAGTTACAAAAGCTTTTTCATCTCTCATGCAAAAAGCAAATATAAAATTTGCAATTCTTGGTGTTGAAGAAAAATGTACTGGCGATGCTCCGCGAAGAATGGGAAACGAATACTTGGCGCAAACTTTGATGATGGAAAATATTGATACGATGAATCGCTACAAAATTAAAAAAATTGTTACAACTTGTCCGCACTGTTTTCATTCACTTGCAAAAGAATATCCGCAGTTTGGCGGAAACTTCGAAGTAATTCATCACACCGATTTTTTAATGGGACTTGTAAAAACTGGCGCACTTAAAATATCAAAATCAAAACAGGCAACTATAACTTATCACGATTCTTGTTATCTTGCCAGATACAACGATGTTGTTGAATCGCCTCGTGAGGTTTTGAAATCAATTCCAGAATTAAAAATTGTTGAGATGCCTCGCTCGAAACAAAAAGGATTTTGCTGTGGCGCAGGTGGTGGAAGAATGTGGATGGAAGAAAAAGAAGGAAAGAGAATTAACATCGAACGCACCGAAGAAGCGCTCGCAACAAATGCCGATACAATAGGAACGGCTTGCCCATTTTGTTTAACAATGATGAATGACGGAGTGAAAGCAAAAGAAGCAAGCGAAAAAGTTCAAGTTAAAGATATTGCAGAAATTTTATTAGAAGTTATCGAATAATTAATCACGGAGAAAAAAATGGCATTTCATGTAATTGTTACAAAATTTTTAGATGTTCCAAAAAATATTTTTGTTGAAACTTATGATAGCGAAGATATTGCAATCAGCATTGCAAAAGAAAAAGTAATTGCGCTTGATGCAAGTTACGCTGTTGTGGTGAAAGTAGAAAACGGTATTTCAAAAGTTGCCCACCGTTTTGAGCCGATTAAAAAAGCTTAGTTATTGGTTTTAAATAAATCGAAAATTAAAATTGCAAATCAAAACAAATTATCTTGATTTAATTTTCTTTTATTTATTTTGAAATGTTTGTAAGCAAGTTCGGTTGCTTCTCTTCCGCGCGGAGTTCGTTTTAAAAATCCCTCTTGGATTAAAAATGGTTCGTAGACTTCTTCAATCGTTCCAGATTCTTCGCTAACTGCGGCAGAAATTGTTCCAACTCCGACAGGTCCGCCATTATATTTTTCAATTATTGTTAAAAGAATTTTTTTATCCATTTCATCAAAACCATTGCTATCAACCTGCAATGCTTCGAGAGAATAATCGGCAACTTCTTTTGTAATAATTCCATCAAAGTGAGAAAGTTTTTTATCGACTTGCGCAAAATCTCTGCATCGTTTCAATAATCTATTTGCAATTCTTGGAGTGCCACGCGAGCGACGAGAAATTTCATTTGCGCCATCAGTTGTGATTTCAATTCCTAAAAGTTTTGCGGAACGATTTACAATTTTTAAAAGTTGGTCGGGAGAATAATAATCTAAACGATTTGAAACGCCGAAGCGCGCACGAAGTGGAGAAGTTAATAAACCAGCGCGAGTTGTTGCGCCGACTAATGTAAATTTTGGAAGTTCAATTTGAATTGAGCGCGCGTTTGGACCAGAGTCAACCATAATATCCAAATGAAATTCTTCCATTGCGGGATAAAGATATTCCTCAACAACTGAATTGAGTCGATGAATTTCATCTATAAATAAAACATCGCCATCACTTAAATTTGTGAGAATTCCAGCCAAGTCTCCCGGTTTATCTAAAACTGGACCGGAAGTAATTTTCATTCTCGAGCCGAGTTCGCGTGCAATAATATATGCGATAGTAGTTTTTCCAAGCCCCGGTGGACCTGTTAGCAAAACATGGTCGAGAGGTTCTTTTCTTTTTTTTGCGGCGGCAATAAAAATTTTTAGATTATCAATTATTGATTTCTGTCCAACGAATTCAGAAAAATCATTCGGACGAAGTGCGTTGTCAAATTCTTTTTCTTCTTGATTTTGAACTGGGATTGAAATTTCTGATTGACGAACTTTTTTTTCTTTTGCCATTATTTTGAAATTGATTCCCAAAATTTAATTACAAGTTCATCTAATCCAAATCTGGTTGCAGAGGAAATAAAATTTTTCTTAATTAGTTTTCCGATTTTTATTTTTTTCAACTTATTTAATTCTTTTTCAGTAAGCAAATCGCACTTTGTAAAAACAATTATTTTTTTTCTTGTAAGCAAATCTTTATTGTAAGTAAAAAGTTCATTTTGCAAAATCTCAAAATCATTAATCGGATTTTCGCTTGTAGATTCAATCATAAATGCCAATACTTTTGTTCGCTCAATGTGGCGAAGGAATTGAATTCCGAGACCTTTGCCTTCGTGCGCACCTTCAATTAAACCTGGGATATCGGCAACGACAAAACTTTTGTGTTCTTTAAAATAAACCATTCCCAAATTTGGCGCAAGAGTTGTAAAAGGATAATTTGCAATTTTTGGTTTTGCCGCAGAGATTGATGCAATCAAAGTTGACTTGCCAACATTCGGGAAACCAACAAGCGCAACATCTGCTAAAAGTTTTAATTCGAGTTCGAGATTTTTTTCTAAACCTTCTTCTCCGGGAGTGCAATATCTTGGAGCTTGATTGCTCGAAGTTGCAAAATTTGTATTTCCTTTTCCGCCGCGTCCACCTTTTAAAATTATAAATTGCTGTTTGTCTTCGGTTAAATCTACAATTAATTCTTTTGTAAGTGCATCGCGCAAAATTGTTCCGCACGGAACTTTAATTAAAGTATGTTTTGCCGATCTTCCTTCGCAGTTCGATCCTTCGCCGGGGTTTCCATCTTTTGCGACATATCTTCTTTTGTATCGAAAATCTAAAAGCGTGGTCAGTTGTCTGTTCGCTTCTATTATAATGTCACCACCTCGTCCGCCATCACCGCCATCAGGTCCACCTTTTGGAATAAATTTTTCCCTTCGCCAATGGATAACTCCATTTCCGCCTTTGCCGGATCGTACAAATATTTTTGCTGAGTCAATAAACATTTAGTCTTTTCTTAAAATTTTATATCTATTTAAAATTGTTTGATAAAAAAAAATGGCATCAGAGTTGTTGATATTGATACCGTTAACTGCAAAATACTCACGAATCATCTCATCGGCAAGTTTTTCGTTTTCCGATTTAAAAATATCCGCAATAAAATCTTTCATTTCGTTTTCATTATCCGAAAAAAATTTTTGTTTGATTTTCGTTTCCATTGCCAAATCAAATAAAGGGGGAAGTGGCGTAGAAATTTTGTTCAAAATTTGATTAGAATTTAAATCCTCAAGCGAAGTGTATTCTAATTTTTCGCTAAAATTGCAATTGGAAAGCAAATCGCTAAATTTTTCAAAAATAATGATTTCGTTTCCATTTTTTCTTTCATTTTCCAAATGATTGACAATGCTTTTTATCCCTTTTTCGTTGAAAAAATATTCCAAAGCGCGAATTGGGATTTTAATTGCATCATTTTTAAATGACGAAAATGCGATAAAATCAAAAATCGGCTGAGCAAGTTGTAAAAAATCGCTTGTTTTATAATCCTTTAAAATTTCCTCGTCAATTCTGCGTAAAAAAAATTCACATTCACTTCGCGATAAATCTTTTTTCTTATTTATTTCAAGCAATTTTATGATGATTTTTAAAAGATATTCATAATTTGAAAATTTTTTCGATAGTAATTTTACCGCTGAAATATCAATCAAATTTGATGATTGAAAAAACAGATTTAAAATTGTCCAATGTGGACGGCAGAGAAAATTAAAGTAAAAAATGATGCTATTTTCAAGGCTGTTTTCAAATTCTTTTTGCGTGAAAATGTATTCTAAAATCAATATTTTTTCAGCCTGTTTTTCGAGCGCAATTACAATGGAATTTTCTTGGTCAAAATTATTATTGATTTGCAATGATTTTTTTTCATCGCATAATTGCTTGTAAATTTGAGCGTAAAAATAATTTTTAATTCCTATTGGAATATCAGACTCTTTTATTGTTTTATAATCGATTGAATTGCTTTGATAAATCGTATTATTTTTAACACGATTAAATATTAATTTTATTTCTTTTTCGAACATTGATTTTATTGAATGAAATTTATTAATTAAAAATAACTTTTATTTTCAACTCAATCAAGCGATAAAAAAATATTTTTTATAATTTTACGAAAAATCTATTTTATAGATTTATTCGAATCATTTAATTTTAATTTTAGATTTATCTTTTAAGTCATTGATTAATAAAAAGTTAATAATTTTCTACAATAAATAAACAAATCTTATAATCTCCTTTATTTTCAACCTATTTTAAGCATAAAAAAAACATTGAAAACACTTGCTTTTTTCAAAGTAGGTTTATATATTTTAGCACCAAACAACGCGGACTAAACAAAAATTGTTTGTCCGAATTTACTCAATAATTTCAAGGAGGTAGTTTTATGGGTAGCTCAATGTCAAAAGCACAAATTGTAGCACACTTTGCGGACAAATATGGTTGGAAAAAAGTTGAAGTCGCGCGATTCTTCGAAGATTTTGCAACGCTTGCTTACAAAGAAGCCGCAAATCAATTTACAATTCCAGGAATTGGAAAACTTGTAATGAAAGATCGTAAAGAAAGACAAGGACGAAATCCAAAAACTGGCGAATCAATTACAATTTCGGCACGACGCGTTTTAAAATTCCGTGTTGCAAAAGCTGCAAAAGATGCAGTTTTAAAAAAATAATTTATTTTAAGTTTGTTTTCAAATCCCTGCACCAAAAGTGTGGGGATTTTTGTTTTAAAATAGTTTAAAATTTTTGCAATTTTAATTAAAAAAAAATAATTCTCAAATTTTTTTTCAAAAAATAAAATTGTATATTAGCACTCGATGAAAATACGAAACTTCTTAATTATACTCATCGGGCTCTCGGTTGGAACTGCAATTGGAATTGGTAGTTATACATTTCTTTACGCCAAAGGTTCATCTTATTTAACAAACGATCCGCAATCTTGTGCGAATTGCCATGTAATGAAAGAGCAATTTGACGGATGGATAAAATCAAGCCATCGAAATGTTGCCACTTGCAACGATTGCCATACACCGCAAGGAATTATTCCGAAATATGCTACAAAACTTTCAAATGGTTTTTGGCATTCTTACGCTTTTACCACTGGCGATTTTAAAGATCCGATTCAAATCAAATTGCGAAATAAAGAGGTGCTTAAAAGCGCTTGCCGAAAATGTCACGCAGAAATTATTCAAGCAATCGATACTCATTCGAACGAATCCAATATGTCTGATTGCATATCTTGTCATAACACCGTAGGTCATTTATAATGAAAAAAAATATTACCGAAACTCCTCAAAATCAAAAAAAATCTTCATCAATTAAATTGATTATTACAACAGCAGTTGTAACTGCAGTTGTTGCAATTGGTGTAATTTCTCTTTTAATAAATATTATTGAAAGAAAACAAGAAGGAAAAAATTTATTTTACAAAGTTGTAGAATTAACCGATTCAACTGACGACGCTTCATTGTGGGGAAAAAATTTTCCACTTCAATATGATGATTATTTAAAAACAGTCGATCAAGTCCGAACAAAATTTGGTGGAAGCGAAGCAGTTCCTCGCACGCCAACAAATGCCGATCCTCGTTCGATTGTTGCGCAATCAAAACTTGAAGAAGATCCGCGACTTGTTACAATTTGGAATGGATATGCTTTCGCAAAAGATTTTCGTGAAGAGCGAGGTCACGCATTTATGCTTGAGGATCAAACTTACACTGAAAGACAAATTGTAGTAAAGCAACCTGGAGCTTGTATGCATTGTCACGGTTCGGTTTATGCTCCATATAAAAAACTTGGTGGTGGAGATTTAATTAAAGGTTTTGAGGCGATGAATCAAATGCCATACAGCGAAGCGCGAAAACTTGTTAAACATCCAGTAACTTGTATTGATTGCCACGACTCCGAAACTATGCAATTAAGAATTACTCGTTCTGGTTTTATCGAAGGAATAAAATCTTTTAAATCTTCAGAAGGAATTGAAAATTACGATGTCAATAAAATGGCAACTCGACAAGAGATGCGTTCGTATGTTTGCGGTCAATGTCATGTTGAATATTATTTTAAAGGAAAAGAAAAACGATTGGTGTATCCTTGGAAAAATGGTTTGAAAGTAGAAGAGATTTATAAATATTATGAAGAAGAAAAACATAAAGATTGGACACATAAAGTTACTGGCGCAAATGTTTTAAAAGCTCAACATCCCGAGTTTGAATTGTGGTCGCAAGGAATTCACTCTCGCAGTGGAGTAAGTTGCGCCGATTGCCACATGCCTTATAAAAGAGTTGGTGCGATGAAAATCAGCGACCATCATGTTCGAAGTCCTCTTTTAAATATTAACAAGGCGTGTCAAACTTGTCACAGATGGAGCGAAGAAGAATTAAAATCTCGAGTTGAAAATATTCAGGAAAAAAATTATTCTCTTCGTAATTCAGCAATGGATGCATTGGTTGATTTAATAAGCGATGTCAAAATTTGGCGCACAAAAAATGTCGATACAACTCGTCTTGTAAAAGTTTACAGTTTTCAACGACAAGCACAATTTTATTTAGATTTTGTTGAAGCAGAAAATTCATCTGGTTTCCACGCGCCACAAGAGGCGGCAAGAATTCTTGGTGAGTCAATTAATTACTCTCGTCAAGGTCAACTTGCATTGAGAGATTTGAAATGAATAATTTTTCTCCACAATTAAAAAACCTGATTTTTTTGAATCAGGTTTTTTTATAAATGAAAGTTAAATGCCAAAACGCGAAGATATAAAATCTATTTTAATTATTGGAAGCGGACCGATTGTAATTGGTCAAGCTTGCGAGTTTGATTATTCCGGAACGCAATCCTGCAAAGTTTTACGCGAGGAAGGTTATAGAATTATTCTCATAAATTCTAATCCTGCAACAATTATGACTGACCCCGAACTTGCCGATGCAACTTACATCGAACCAATCACTCCGGAGTTTGTCGAATTAATTATTGCAAAAGAAAAACCAGATGCAATCTTGCCAACGATGGGTGGACAAACTGCACTTAACATTGCAGTCGCATTAGCAGAGCGAGGTGTATTAGAAAAATATAATGTAAAATTAATCGGAGCAAATCTCGAATCAATTAAAAAAGCAGAGGACCGACAACTTTTTCAAAAAACAATGCGCGAAGCGGGACTTGAAATGCCTCGTGGCGGTTTTGTCTACAACACAATTGATGCATTAAAAATTGCTGATGAAATTGGTTTTCCAATTATCATTCGTCCAAGTTTTACACTTGGTGGTTCGGGTGGCGGAATTGCATATAATATTGAAGAGTTAAAAATTTTATCTGAAAATGGAATAAATGCTTCGCCAACTCATGAAATTTTAATTGAAGAATCAATTATTGGATGGAAAGAATTTGAGCTTGAAGTAATGCGCGACTCAAAAGATAATTGCGTAATAATTTGTTCGATTGAAAATATTGATCCGATGGGAGTGCACACAGGCGACTCGATTACAGTTGCACCGGCGCAAACTTTAACCGATAAAGAATATCAAAAAATGCGTGATGCCGCAATAAAAGTTATGCGAGCAATTGGTGTTGATACCGGAGGATCGAATGTTCAGTTTGCAATTAATCCGACGAATGAAAAAATGTATGTGATTGAAATGAATCCGAGAGTTTCGCGAAGTTCCGCGTTGGCATCGAAAGCAACTGGCTTCCCAATTGCAAAAATTGCGGCGAAACTTGCAGTTGGCTACACGCTCGATGAAATCCCAAATGATATTACAAAAGTTACCCCAGCAAGTTTTGAACCAACAATTGATTACACAGTTGTAAAAATTCCTCGTTGGGATTTTGAAAAATTTGATGGTGTTGATGACAGACTCGGAATTCAAATGAAATCGGTTGGCGAGGTGATGAGTTTTGGAAGAACTTTTAAAGAGGCATTGCAAAAAGCTTTGCGCTCAATGGAAAATAAAAGATTCGGTTTAGGTTGCGATGGAAAAGATTTATTTGAAATAGAAAAATTAACAGTAGCAGAAAAAAATAAATTCAAAAAAATTGTAATTGAAAGATTAAGAAGTCCAAAATCTGGAAATATTTTTTATTTGCGATACGCTTTGCAACTCGGAGTTACGATTGACGAATTATTTTCGATCACAAATATTGACAGATGGTTTTTATCGAACATAAAAGAAATTTTAGATTTTGAAAATCATCTTAAAGATCAAAAAAATATTTCATCGGCTGATTTATTAAAAGCAAAACAACTCGGATTTTCGGACAGACAATTAGCAAAAATATTTAATAAAGAAGAGAATGAAATTAGAAATCTGCGAAAAAAAGAAAATATAATTCCTGTTTACAAAACAGTTGATACTTGCGCCGCAGAGTTTGAAGCAAGCACGCCGTATCATTATTCAACTTACGAAACTGAAAATGAATCAATCAGAAGCGACAGAAAAAAAATTATAATTCTCGGTGGCGGACCAAATAGAATCGGACAAGGAATTGAGTTTGATTATTGCTGTGTTCATGGCGTTATGGCTTTGCGCGAAATGGGTTTTGAAACAATAATGGTAAATTGCAATCCCGAAACTGTTTCGACCGATTACGATACGACTGACAAATTATATTTTGAGCCGCTTACTTTGGAAGATGTTTTAAATATTTGCGATTTAGAAAAACCAGATGGAATAATTGTAAGTTTTGGTGGACAAACTCCGCTGAAACTTGCGAAAGATTTAGAGGCAAATGGTTGGAAAATTTTAGGAACTTCAACCGAAGGAATTGATTTGGCTGAAGATAGAAAACGATTTGGAGAATTATTACGCAAACATAAAATTCCTGCGCCAGATTTTGGCACAGCAACTTCGATTGATGAAGCAGTAGAAATTGCCGAAAGAATTTCATATCCGATTTTGGTTAGACCAAGTTATGTTTTAGGTGGACGAGCAATGGTAATTTGTTACACGCGCGATGCCGTGATTGAATATATGAAACGCGCTGTTGATGTTTCACCAGAGCATCCAGTTTTAATTGATAGATTTTTAGAAAGTGCATCGGAGTTTGATGTCGATGCAATTTGCGATGGTGATGATGTTTTAGTTTGCGGAGTAATGGAACATATTGAAGAGGCGGGAATTCATTCGGGAGATAGCAGTTGCGTGTTGCCACCATTCGCAATCAGTGATGAAAATTTAAAAAAGATGATTGATTACACAAAACAACTTGCGCACGCATTAAATGTCATCGGACTTTTGAATGTTCAGTTTGCAATGCAGGGAGATCAAATTTTTGTGTTGGAAGTAAATCCGAGAGCATCGCGTACAGTTCCATTTGTGAGTAAAGCGATAAATATTCCTGTTGCAAAAGTTGCCGCAAAAATAATGGTTGGGAAAAAAATAAAAGAATTAAAACTTGAAAATTTTGATTTCAGAAAATTAAAACATATTTCAATAAAGGAAGCAGTTTTTCCTTTTTCAAAATTCCCGAAAGTAAAAATGTTTCTCGGACCAGAAATGCGATCGACTGGTGAAGTGATGGGAATTTCAAATTCGTTTGGTGAATCAATTGCAAAAGCGCAATTAGGAAGTGGCAGTGGACTTCCAAATAGTGGAGTTCTTTTTTTAAGCATAAACAATAATGATAAAAATAATCAAACATTGGAAATTGCCAGAAAATTTGTAAATCTTGGTTTCGAATTAATTGGTACAAAAGGAACCGCAGAATTTTTAAATCAAAATGGAATAGTTTCAAAATCAATTTTTAAAGTACAAGAGGGAAGACCAAATATTGTTGATTCAATAAAAAATGGAGAAGTGCAAATTGTAATAAACACGCCACTTGGCGAAGGGGCGCGTTATGATGAAAACTCTATCGGCTGGGCGGCGGTTCAACATAAAATTCCTTTCATTACAACTTTATCTGCCGCTGATGCAGTCGTAAAAGGAATAGAGAGCCAGCAAAAAGGAAAATTGACAATTAAAAGTATGCAAGAATATTATTTGTAGACTTGATTCAATCGAAACCTTTGGCTAAATTTCGGTAGGTTCTTGGATTCATTAAAACTATTACTTTAAGTGATGCGTAAAACTATTATATTTTTGTATTTGATTTTTTTTGCCTCGACATTATCGAGTCAAGTAAGTGGATTGCAAATAAAGGAAGAGCAAGATTATGCCTTTGGATATGGGCTTTTTCAGGATAAACTATATCAACTTGCAATCGAGCAATTTGAAAATTTTCAAAAAGAAAACCCAAACAGCAATAAAATTCCCGATGTCTTATTTCTAACTGGCGAAAGCTACTATTATATAGCGGAATATGATAGAGCAATAAAATCGTACAACGAGATGAGCGAACGATTTCCTCTTCACAAATTGCGACCACAAGTGATTTTAAAATTAGGCGAGTCGGAATTTAGTTTAGGAAAATTCAATAATGCGATTTCGAATTTTGAAAATGTTTTAGAAAAATATCCGACTCATCAAGTTGCAGGCGAGGCGAGTTATTGGTGTGGCGAAGCATATTTAAAAATTAATGATAAGCGAACTGCAAATAAATATTTTGCATTGAGTTCGGAAAAATATCCGCAAAGCGAAGTAGGAGATTACGCAATTTTTGCTTTGGCTTGGACACAAACACAATTAAAAGATTATCCCGCTTCAATTAATTCGTACAAAAAATTAATAAATGATTTTCCGAAAAGCGAACTTATTGTAACTGCATCGTTGAGATTGAGCGAGACTTATTTGCTTGCAAAAGATTACGAGAATGCAAAACTCATAGCCGAACCACTTTCTGTAAAATTAAAAGATTCATCTGAAATTGCAAAAAGTTTTTATGTAGTTGCAGAAGCAAATTTTTATTTGAAAGATTACAATAGTGCCGAAAAAATTTATAGCGATATAATTTTAAATTTTTCAAACGAAGATGTTGCAAAAGAATCTTACACAGCGCTTGCGTGGACACTTTGGAAAAAAAATAATTACGATGGCGCACTTCACGCTTTTGATGAAGTTAAAAATAAAAATGGAAAAAAATCCGACGAAGTCATTTATCGCAAAGCGCAAATACTTCACGAAAGCGGAAAATGGAATGAATCTGTCGAACATTTTATTTTGCATGCGAAAGAAAATCCGCAACACGAATTAAGCGACAACGCTTTGTACGAAGCAAGTATAATTTTATTTGACCAAAAAGATTTTGCTCGTTCACTGGAACTATCGAAAAAAGTTACCAAAGATTATCCATCAAGCGATGTGCTCGCGGAATCATTTCAGATTGTTGGCGAGATTTCTCTTTTGCAAAAACAATTTTCAACTGCCGAAAAATCATTTAACAGTATCACGCAATTAAAAGATTTAAATGACACACTAAGTATTAATGCTTTGTTTCAAAAAGCTTGGTCACTTTACAAAAATAAAAATTACAACGAAGCCGCCGAAGTCTTTCAACAATTTGCAAATAAATATCCAAGTAGCGAAAAAACTGCTGACGCAATTTTTTGGATTGGCGAATCAAATTTTCAATCGCAAAAATATTCCGAAGCAATCAATCATCAAAAAAATTTACTTGCAAAATTTCCAAACTCAAACAGAAACGATGACGCGCTTTTCACAATTGCTTGGGCTTATTTTAAGCAACAAAAATTTAACGAAGCCGCCGATGGATTTGTAAAACTAATTAAGGATTTCAAAAATAGTCCCTTTATTTACGATGCAAATATTAGATTGGGCGATACTTATTTTGCGATGAAAAATTTCAACGAGGCAATTCCCGCATACAGAAATGCTTTGAAAATAAATTCGATTGGTGATGAAAATGATTACGCAACTTTTCAATTGGCGCATGCGTTGTACAAAATTAATAATGCAAGTGGTGCGATAAAAGAATTTGATAATATTGCAACAAATTATTCTGCTTCAATTTATGCTGATGATGCAATTTACGCCAAGGGTTGGATTTTATTTAACGAGAAAAAATATTTGCAAGCAATTGACCAATTTCAAATTTTAACTTTAAGATATTCTCAAAGCGATTTATTGCCACGCGCATATTATAGTATTGGTGATGCTTGGTTTAATTTAGAAAAATACGAAAAGGCAATCGATTCGTACAATCAGATTATTGTAAATTTTCCAAATTCAAATTTAATTGGCGATGCCGCAAACGGAATGCAATATTGTTATGTGCTGATGGAAAAACAAGATGAAGCAATTAGCGTGATTGATAAATTTGTTTTGCAATTTAAATCTTCTCCGCTTGCCGATGATTTATATTTTAAAAAGGGTGAGATATTTTACAAAATGAAAAATTATGCTCAAGCCGAAAAAGTTTTTGAAGAGTTCGCGCAGAAATTTTCTAAAAGTTCTCTTGCACCTGACGCACTTTATTGGAATGCAAAATCGAAAATCGAACAGAACGATTTAGGTGGAGC
>CAYIXI010000007.1:0-17611 GCA_964367235.1 uncultured Chitinophagaceae bacterium
ACCCGACAAGGAATTTCGCTACCTTAGGACCGTTATAGTTACGGCCGCCGTTTACTGGGGCTTCGGTCGAAAGCTTTGCCTTGCGGCGAACCTCCTTCCTTAACCTTCCAGCACCGGGCAGGTGTCAGTCCCTATACATCGACATAAAGTCTTAGCAGAGACATGTGTTTTTGTTAAACAGTCGCTTGGCCCATTTCACTGCGATCCAATTCAGCTTTGATTGTACACCATTACTTACTATGGACACCCCTTTTCCCGAAGTTACGGGGTTAATTTGCCGAGTTCCTTAACCACGGCTCACTCGAGCACCTGAGAATATTCATCCCGTCTACCTGTGTCGGTTTGCGGTACGATCTGTCAGCAATCTCTTGTACGAAGTTTTTCTTGGCAGCTTGGTTACGTCAAGTTGTGGTCCTTGCGGACACCCTATTCCCGCCTCAGTTTATAACGAGCATGCGGATTTACCTACACACTCTACCTACACGGTTAAACCATCTATTCCAACAGATGGCTTGACTTCACTTCTGCGTCACTCCTTACAATCGAACGATTACTAACAGGTACAGGAATATTTACCTGTTTACCATCGGCTACGCCTTTCGGCCTCACCTTAGGATTCGACTAACCCTGAGTCGATTAACGTTGCTCAGGAAACCTTAGACTTTCGGTGAGAGAGTTTTTCGCTCTCTTTATCGTTACTTATGCCTACATCTGCGTTTCCATACGCTCCAGCATGAATCGCTTCACACCTTCGATGCATATGGAATGCTCCCCTACCACGTCCATTCAATGAATGGAGTCCCAAGCTTCGGTAAACAGTTTAAGTCCCGAGAATTGTAAGCGCCGAGTCGCTTGACTAGTGAGCTGTTACGCACTCTTTAAATGATTGCTGCTTCTAAGCAAACATCCTAGTTGTCTATGCAACTCAACATCCTTTATCTGTTAACTGTTATTTAGGGACCTTAGCTGTGGGTCTGGGTTGTTTCCCTTTTGGCGATGGAGCTTATCCCCCACCGCCTGACTCCCATGAAACATATTTACGCCATTCGGAGTTTATCTGGGTTTGGTATCGTTGTGACGACCCTAGTCCAATTAGTGCTCTACCTGCGCAATACTTTATCATGAGGCTAGCCCTAGAGCTATTTCGGGGAGTACGAGCTATCTCCGAGTTTGATTGGTCTTTCGCTCCTACCCTCAGTTCATCCGAGCGGTTTTCAACCCACATCAGTTCGGACCTCCATGAGATGTTACTCCCACTTCATCCTGACCAAGGGTAGATCACCCGGTTTCGCGTCTGCCGCATGTTACTGAATCGCCCGATTAGGACTCGCTTTCGCTACGGATTCGTTTCTAAGAAACTTATCCTTGCAACATACGAGCAACTCGTAGGCTCATTAAGCAAAAGGCACGCTGTCATGGCGCCAAAGCGCCACTCCAACTGCTTGTAAGCATGTGGTTTCAGGTACTATTTCACTCTCCTGTTAGGAGTTCTTTTCACCTTTCCCTCACGGTACTGGTTCACTATCGGTCACGAGAGAGTATTTAGTCTTAGGAGATGGTTCTCCTGGATTCCTACAGAATTTCACTTACTCCGTAGTACTTGGGATACTTCGAGGAGTTACTTTGTTTTCGCTTACAGGACTATCACCTTCTATGGTTTAATTTTCCAAAAAATTCAGCTAACAAAATAATTTTTTACTCCTTGATTGCTATGCGATACAATCACAAAGTCCCACAACACCAACGATACAACGGTCGCATCCTTAGATGTATCATACGGTTTAGACTGTTTCCGTTTCGCTCGCCGCTACTCAGGAAATCGAATTTCTTTCTCTTCCTTGGGTTACTGAGATGTTTCAGTTCTCCCAGTTTGCTCGTCTATAACTATGTATTCATTATAGCGTCTTCTGACATTACTCAAAAGGGGTTGCCCCATTCGGAAATCTCCGGGTCAAAGGTTGCTTCCACCTTACCGGAGCTTATCGCAGGTAACCGCGTCCTTCATCGCCTTCTCGTGCCAAGGCATCCACCACATGCTCTTAGTAACTTCACCAAAAATCATTATTACATACACATTTAGATTCTGCTTGATTAGAGCAGACAGGTGCATCAATAATCTTAAATGGAAAGTTTATGCATTTCTTATTACTATATGAAAGTTGAGTGATTGAGTTTGCTAATGCTACTATCCATCACAACTTCTTTCTGACAAATTTTAAAAGAACAAATTATTTTTCTGTGGAGCTAAGCGGGATCGAACCGCTAACCTCCTGGTTGCAAACCAGGCGCTCTCCCAATTGAGCTATAGCCCCATAGCTTTCGCTGGTTTTGACATACATAAAAAAGTGTGGGCCTAAGTAGATTTGAACTACTGACCTCACGCTTATCAGGCGTGCGCTCTAACCAACTGAGCTATAGGCCCATGGTCAGCTATAAAAAATAAATGTGTGTAAAGCTCGTCAATCTTAGTCAAGCAATTCAAATACAGTAGATTACTCTTATACAAGATAAGAGGAATCTCCTTAGAAAGGAGGTGATCCAGCCGCACCTTCCGATACGGCTACCTTGTTACGACTTAGCCCCAGTCACTGGTTTTACCTTAGGCACCTCCGTCCCTTGCGGGTTCGGACAGCGACTTCGGGTACCCCCAGCTTCCATGGCTTGACGGGCGGTGTGTACAAGGCCCGGGAACGTATTCACCGCGGCGTGCTGATCCGCGATTACTAGCAATTCCAGCTTCATGTGGGCGAGTTGCAGCCCACAATCTGAACTGAGACCACTTTTAAAGGATTGGCTTCATCTTGCGATTTTGCATCCCGTTGTAGTGGCCATTGTAGCACGTGTGTGGCCCAGGGCGTAAGGGCCATGAGGACTTGACGTCATCCCCACCTTCCTCACTACTTGCGTAGGCAGTTCACTTAGAGTTCCCAGCATTACCTGATGGCAACTAAGTGTAGGGGTTGCGCTCGTTGCAGGACTTAACCTAACACCTCACGGCACGAGCTGACGACAGCCATGCAGCACCTGTGCAAGTGCCCCTTGCGGGGAGACCGACTTTCATCGGTTGTCACTTGCCTTTCAAACCCTGGTAAGGTTCTTCGCGTTGCATCGAATTAAACCACATGCTCCACTGCTTGTGCGGGCCCCCGTCAATTCCTTTGAGTTTCAACCTTGCGATCGTACTCCCCAGGTGGAATACTTAATGCGTTAGCTCAGATGCTGAAAAATTCCAACATCGAGTATTCATCGTTTAGGGTGTGGACTACCAGGGTATCTAATCCTGTTTGCTACCCACACTTTCGAGCCTGAGCGTTAATACTAGACTAGGCGACCGCCTTCGCCGCTGGTGTTCTTCATGATATCTACGCATTTCACTGCTACACCATGAATTCCATCGCCCTCTTCTAGATTCAAGACTAACAGTATCGGAGGCAGTTTCGAGGTTGAGCCTCGAGATTTCACCACCGACTTGAAAGTCCGCCTGCGCTCCCTTTACACCCAGTAAATCCGGACAACGCTTGGATCCTACGTATTACCGCGGCTGCTGGCACGTAGTTGGCCGATCCTTACTTTAGAGGTACCGTCAATTCCGCGTATAGCGAAATATTCTTTCCTCTCTACAGAAGTTTACAACCCATAGGGCCTTCATCCTTCACGCGGCGTCGCTGCGTCACCCTTTCGGGCATTGCGCAATATTCCTCACTGCTGCCTCCCGTAGGAGTCTGGACCGTGTCTCAGTTCCAGTGTGGCTGATCATCCTCTCAGATCAGCTACCCATCGTAGACTTGGTGAGCCATTACCTCGCCAACTATCTAATGGGATAAAGGCTCATCTCTTGACGCCCGAAGGCTTTAACAACATTTCCATGCGGAATCGTTGTATTATTCGGTATTAGCCTTGCTTTCGCGAGGTTGTTCCCAATCAAGAGGGAGATTGCCTATATATTACTCACCCGTGCGCCGGTACAACAAGATATTGCTACCTTGTTATCCCTGACTTGCATGTGTTAGGCACGCCGCCAGCGTTCGTCCTGAGCCAGGATCAAACTCTCCGTTGTAAAAACTTTGAGTTTAATTTGGCTTTATAATTGCCAAAGTTGATTACTTAAAAAAAATTGAACGTTAGCTTTACACACAAAATTTCAAAGAACTAAACCCACTTTTGGTGGGGTTACAAATATAGTAAAACAATACTACCAAGTCAATACTTTGTGTTAAAAAAATAGTATATATTTTTATTTTTTAAAAAAATTAAAGCAGAGAATCAATCTCCCAATTTTTTAATTGTTCGATGGCTTTGTAATCTGTTAAATCAAATTGAAGCGGAGTGATTGAAATTTTATTTTCTATAATTGCTTTTTGATCAATATCATCTTCAATGTCTAATTCTAATAATTCACCTTTCAACCAAAAATATTCTCGATTACTTGGATCGCGACGAGTTTCAAATTCATCATTCCAAATTGATTTTCCTTGTCGAGTAATTAAAACTCCTTTGATTTCATTTTTTGGAATTGGTGGAATATTTACATTCAACAAAGTTCCTTTTGGTAATCCATTTTTAATTACAAGCAAAGATAAATTTTTTGCAAACTCTGCTGCGTAAGAAAAATCTGCTTCATCATAAGTTGTGAGTGAAAATGCAATTGATGGAATTCCTAAAATTGTTCCTTCGGTTGCGGCAGAAACTGTTCCAGAATAAATTACGCTAATCGCAGTATTCGATCCGTGATTAATTCCTGAAACAATTAAATCTGGTTTTATTTTTAACAAAGATCGAACTGCAAGTTTAACGCAATCTGCTGGTGTGCCATCAACTGCGTAACCAAAAAAAATTCCATCGCGTTCATATTTTTGCATTCGTATCGGACTTGACATTGTTATTGCATGACCGACTGCGCTTTGTTGTCGGCTTGGTGCGACAACAAAAACATTTGAAACTTTTTTTAATTCTGTTACAAGCGAAATGATTCCTCTTGAATCAATTCCATCATCATTCGAAATTAGTATTGTTGGTTTGTTCATAAATTTATTTTTTGATTAAAGTTTTTTATTTCCTATATTTGTTAAACACATCGCGGGGTGGAGCAATTGGTAGCTCGTCGGGCTCATAACCCGAAGGTTGTAGGTTCAAGTCCTGCCCCCGCTACTACTAATCCCTCAGAAATATCTGGGGGATTTTCATTTTTATCCAATTTTGCAATCGCACTTGATGCCACATAAATTTTTTCCACTCCAAAATTTTTCAACACAGATGCAACTGCTTCAATTGTTGCACCAGTTGTAATTATATCATCTACAATAATAAAATTTTTTCCTTTAACAAAATTTGTAAATTTTGGATTTATTGAAAACGCATCAGAAACATTTTGTTTTCTCTCCATTAAATTCAATTTTGTTTGAGAGGTAGTATATTTTTTTCGGATAATTAAATCTTTGTAAATTGGGATTTTAAATTCCGAAACAATTCCCTTTGCAATAAAAAAAGATTGATTATATCCCCTTTCTCTTTCCTTGATTTTATGAAGCGGAATTGGAATAAGTCCATCAACTTTTTCTAAAATATTTATTGGGATTTGCCCAGCCAATTTTTTCCCAAGTTCAAATCCGAAAATTGTCATCTCCTCGTATTTAAGATGATGAGCGAGTGTTTGCAAAACGCCACCACTCTCAAAATAACAATGAGTAAAAAATTCATCAATTAATTTTGTCTTTTCAAATCTCGATTTTAATATTTTTACTGTGTAATCATTTTGATTTACCTCTTTTAATGATGACCAACATTTCTCGCAAATTCTTCTTTCGTTGTCAAGCAAAAATTCTCCGCAAGAAAAACAAAGTGGCGGAAAAATAAATTCCCGAATAGGGATAATAATATTTTTTATTATAGACGAAAATAATTTCATTTCATTTTTTTTATTCTTTCAATCTCATCTCTTAAATGCGCGGCAGATTCAAATTCCAAATCACTCGAAGCACGAGCCATTTCATCCATCAACTCTTGAATCAAATCTTCTTTTTGTTCGCTGGTTAATTTTTTTACAATTGCATCTTGCATTTGCTCAAACACAATTTGTTTTTTTATATCGCCAGTTGCTTTCATATCAGCAATAGAGGTTGAAGAAAATATTTCTTCTTTACTTTTTAAAATTGTTTTGGGAACTATTTTATTTTTTTTATTGTACTTAATTTGTTTCTCTCTTCTTCGTGTAGTTTCATCAAGCATTTTTTTCATCGAGTTTGTAATTTTATCTGCGTAAAGAATTACAAGTCCATTGACATTGCGTGCGGTTCTGCCAGCGGTTTGAATCAACGATCGCTCCGAACGCAGAAATCCTTCTTTATCGGCATCCAAAATTGCAACAAGCGAAACCTCTGGTAAATCAAGCCCTTCGCGCAAAAGATTTACTCCAACCAAAACATCAAAATTGCCAAGCCGAAGATTTCGCAAAATTTCAACTCGCTCTAAAGTTTCAATACTTGAGTGAATATAATTTACACGAATATTTAAATTTGATAAATATTCCGAAAGATCCTCAGCCATTTGTTTTGTTAAAGTCGTAACGAGCACTCGATCTTTTTGCAAAATCCGTTTGCGAATTTCTTCAATCAAATCATCGATTTGATTTTTTAAAGGTCGAACAATTACTTCGGGATCGAGCAAACCTGTTGGACGAATTACTTGTTCGACAAAAGTGCCGCCAGATTTTTTAAATTCATAATCAGTTGGAGTTGCGCTTACAAAAATTACTTGATTTAAAATTTCTTCCCACTCTTCAAATTTTAACGGACGATTATCAAGCGCGGATGGCAAACGAAATCCATGTTCAACTAAAGTATCTTTTCGCGCTCGATCGCCATGTTGCATTCCTTTTATTTGCGGAACTGTTGCATGCGACTCATCAATCACACAAAGAAAATTTTTCGGAAAATAATCGAACAAACAAAATGGACGCGAACCAGCTTCACGCCGAGCAAGATGTCGCGAATAATTTTCAACGCCTTGACAATATCCAACTTCGCGAAGCATTTCAATATCAAATTTTGTTCGTTGATTTATTCTTTGCGCTTCGAGATATTTTCCAACCTCTTTAAAATATTCTACTCGCTCTTCAAGTTCGATGTCGATGGATTTAATTGCATGCTCTAAATTTTCGGGAGATGTTAAAAAATGTTTCGATGGATAAATTGTTTCAGTTGGCGAATCGGCAATTATATTTCCATCAATTCTATTTATGATAGAAATTCGCTCGATTTCATCTCCGAAAAATTGAATACGAAGCGCCTCTTCATTTTCGCTTGCGGGAATTAATTCAACAACATCGCCACGAACACGAAAAGTTCCGCGAGTAAATTCATAATCATTTCTGCTGTAATGAATGTTGAGAAATTTTTTCAGCAAAACATTTCGCTCGATTTGTTCTCCTTTTTGAATAGTAACAATTTGCCGATTCCATTCCTCGGGCGAACCAATTCCATAAATCGCGCTAACTGATGCAACTACAATTACATTTGGGTCGCCACTTAAAAGTGCGCTCGTTGCTCTCAATCGCAATCTATCAATCTCTTCGTTCACCGAAGAATCTTTTGCAATGTAAGTATCGGTAACGGGCAGATACGCTTCGGGTTGATAGTAATCGTAATAGCTGATGAAAAACTCAACTTTATTATTTGGAAAAAAATTTTTGAGCTCCGCAAAAAGTTGCGCCGCTAAAGTTTTATTGTGCGACATTACCAAAGTTGGCATTTGAACTTTTTCAATTACATTTGCGATTGTAAAAGTTTTTCCGCTACCAGTTACGCCGAGCAATGTTTGATATTTTTCACCACGAATAATTCCCTCCGAAAGCTGTTTTATTGCTTCGGGTTGATCGCCATCGGGTTTGAAATCTGAAATTAATTTAAAGGGCATTTATAAAATTATTTTAGAGAATATAAATAAAAATCGCTTCACATTGTTTTGGACTAAAGTCCGAGAGAATTTGATGAGACTTTTCCCCAGACTAAAGTCTGGGGTTACTAATTACTAATAGAAGATATATATAAAAATAAAACTGTCACTCTGAGTGAGCGCCTTTGGCGCCATCACGCTTTGCCTGCCTTGCAGGCTTTGCGTGACCTGTCGAAGAGTGACGGAAAGACTTTCCAAGTTTTCCGCCTGAAGCGGACAAGTAAAAACTTGGAAAGTCTTCAACCTCACCTCTCTCCTTAAAAAAGGAGAGAGACTTTTGTTTTGAGAAAAAAAACTTAGTGCATCTTTGTGACAAAAAAAATAACCACTAAGACTCTAAGTTGTTACAAAGATTATTTATTGATAATTGTAAAATGATAAATGTCAATTGCTAAAAGTTAATTGTAATTGCGCTACCGACTCAATATGATAAGTATGCGGAAACATATCCACTGGTTGAACTTTTGTAATTTCGTATCCAAACTCGGCAAACAATTTTAAATCTCTTGCAAGCGTTGCGGGATTGCAACTTACATAAATAATTTTCGGTGTTTTAAATTTACAAATTTCTTCAATTATTTTTTGATGAAGACCGTTTCGTGGTGGATCGAGAATTATGCAACTTGGTAAACCAAAATGTTCAATTTCGGAAAAATTTTTTGTCAACAAATCTTTTAAATCGCTTGCAATGAAAGTGCAATTTGTAATTCCGTTTGCTTGTTGATTTTTTTTTGCATTTTCAATTGAGCTTTCAATCAGTTCAATTCCAATTACCTCTTTAACATTTTTGGCAATTGTTAAAGCGATTGAACCGGTTCCGCAATATAAATCGTACACAACATCTTCTTTTTTTAGTTCGGCAAAATCTTTAACAACATTAAATAAAATTTCAGATTGATGAGTGTTGGTTTGGAAAAAAGAATTTGCCGAGATTTGAAAATTAATTCCATTTAGTTTTTCAGATATTGTTCCACTTCCAAAATATATTTTTTCTCTATCGCCAACAGCAATTTGCGCTCGTCTGGAATTTATATTATTAATTACCGTTGTAACTTCTCGAAAATTTTTTACGAGCGCGTCGCAAAATTTTTTCATCACATCAGGCAAGTCGAGAAATGTTACCAAGTTCACCATTACATCGCCTGTGTTTTTTCCCTCGCGAATTACAAGATTTCTCAAATATCCAGTTTGAGTTTCTGAATTATAAATTTCTAAATTATTATCCTGCGAATAATTTTTTACAAAATTTAATATTTTATTACTTAAATCGGATTCGAGATGGCACTCAACCACATCAATAATCCTGTTGTATCGTTGTGGCGCGTGAAATCCTAAATAAAATCCTGCGCGTTTTATATCGGTGAGAATTTCTTCCGCAGTCAACCATCTATCGAGCCCAAAAGAAAATTCCATTTTGTTTCGATAAAAATAAATTTCAGGCGAAGGCAAAGTTTCAAACACCTGTACATTTTTTAAATTTCCAATCCTCTCAAGTGAGTCCAAAACATGTTGGCGTTTAAATTTTAATTGCTCGGAATAATTTACATGCTGGTATTTACAGCCACCACAAGAGCCAAAATGTTTACACTTCGGCTCGATGCGATTTACGGAAGGATTTTTTAAATCAATAATTTTTGCTTCGGCATATTTTTTTTTCGTTTTTGTAATTTCAATCTCTGCAAAATCTCCTTCAACTCCACCATCAACAAAAATTACAATATCGTTATGTTTTGCAATGCTTTTTCCCTCAAACCCAGTTGAAATAATTTCAACTGCAAATCTTTCCCCGCGAGAAAACATTATTTTACATCAAGTAGTTCGATTGTGAAAATTAAAACTGAGTTTGGTTTTATCACTTCACTTCGTTGTTGATTTCCGTAAGCGAGTGCTGACGGAATATAAAGTTCCCACTTCGATCCGACATTCATTAATTGCAATGCTTCTGTCCAACCTTTAATAACTTTGTTCACTGGGAAACTTGCTGGCTCACCGCGCGTATAAGAATTATCAAATTCAGTTCCATCAATTACTGTTCCGCGATAATGCGTTACAACTGTATCGGTTGCTTTTGGAATTTTACCAGCGCCTTGCGTGATGACTTTATATTGAAGTCCACTTGGTAAAGTTACGACTCCTTCTTTTTTCGAATTCGCTTCGAAAAATATTTTTTCCTGCATTAAATTTGATTCGCCCTCTTTTGCAATTTCTTTTTGATTTATTTCGTTAAACATTTGTTGAAGTTTATTTAAAACTTCCATTGCATCTGTATCGCTTAGAGCAGAAGTTTTACTGTTGACTCCGTCAGCTAGTCCATTTAAAAATAATTCTTTTGAGATTTCAATTTTTTTTAAATCGCCAAAAACTCTTTTCCCAATATCGTAACCTACCGCGTAAGCCATTTTATCTTTTTCTGTTTTCAATTTTGTTGATCCTTTTTTTTGTGAGTAAGTATTTGTAAAAACAAATAGTATAGCCGTGAATAAAATAAGTTTTTTCATTTTTTTCCTTTTTTGGTTTTTATTTATTCTGCAACCGAAGAATGATCGTGCACTACTTTCCAATTGCCATTGATTTTTTTAACATACAAAGTAAAAAGTCCGTTTGGTGGATTTTCGTTTCTTGCAATATTCCATCTACCAAAAGCTACAGCAAAATTTTCCGACACAACTTCAACTCTTAAATCAGAAAAAGTTAAAACTCCCATCGCTTCTTTGTTCGGATATTTTTTTTGAAATCTTTCAAAAAGAGTTTGCCAGCCGAAAGTTATATTCCCTCCACTTGCAAATAAAATTGAATCGCTTTTTTCGTAAGTATTCATATATCCTTCAATGCTTCCTTCGTTCCAATTTCTTACTTGTTCGGTTAAAACCTCGCGTATTTCCTTATCGTAATGAGCGCGATGTTTTTCAAGCCCATTATTTTCGTGAGAAGCGTGAGAGTTTTTTTCTATCATTCCCATTTTTCTATCTCCACGCATCGCTAACATCATGCAACCCGAAAATAAAAATGAAATTAGAACGATAAAAAGTATAAAATATTTTTGTTTCATTTTGTCCTCCAAAAAATTATTTAAATAAGTTTAAAAAGAAAGTTATAATTATTGCATTTGTGAAATCGATAAAAAATGCACCAACCATCGGAACAATTAAAAATGCTTTTGGGCTTGCGCCATATTTTGCAACAATTGTTTTCATGTTTGCAACTGCGTTGGCAGTTGTCCCTAAAACAAAACCAATAAATCCACTTGAAATTACCGCCGCATCATAATCGTGCCCCATTATTTTATACAAAATAAAAAATACAAATAGTGCAACTACAATTGCTTGGAAAAATAAAATCACTGCAAGTGGTAATGCCAAATGTACCAACTCCCATAATTTTAAATCCATTAACGCAACAACAAGAAAAATATTTAAACTTATTGTCCCCACAATATCCATTCCTTTGTGGTTGATTTTTAAAATTTTAGTTGAGTCATCAAAATTTCTAACAACCGATGCAATCAACATTGCACCGATATATGCTGGCAATGTCCAACTGAGAGATTGAAAATAATTACTAACTAAACTTCCAACACCCATTGTTACAAAAATAATTAAAATTGTTTTAAGTAAAGATGAATCTTCCTGTTCGCTCTCAACTTTAAAATATGATTCGTGTTCATCTAATTCTTCTTTTGCTTCTTTTGATAAATGATCCTTTTTAGTTGCAAGTTTATATTTTGAAATCAGTCGTGTGCCGATTGGTCCACCAATAATTCCACCGCAAATTATTCCAAATGTTGCCGCTGTAATTGCAATTGTACTTGCACCAACAACTCCTGCAGTTTCAAAAAGTGGAGCAAACGCCAAACCTGTCGCTGGTCCTCCAACCAAAGTTACCGAGCCAGCAATTACACCAAGTAACGGATTGACACCAAAAAAATTTGCAACTCCAATTCCAATAAAATTTTGAATAAAACAAAAAATTGTCGAAACAAATAAAAATAAAATTACCTGCTTACCCCCTTTTTTTAAAAGCGGCACGCTTGCACTCATTCCGATTGTGGTAAAAAATGCAATCATTAAAAGTTGTTGTATTGCGGTATCAAAAGTGATATTTATAATTCTGTCGCGTAAAAAAAGATTTATGTTTGCAAACAATAAACCACCAATTACAACCGAAGGAATATTTAATCTATCTAAAAATGGAATTTTTTTTCTGATGAAAATTCCAATCGAATAAATTATTGCCGCAAGCCCTAAGGTTTGAATTAAGTTTAAATGTAAAATTGGAATTTGATTCAAGATTTTCTCCAGTTTTTTAAAGAGCCATCACGGCTTTTAACATTGCAGATACTTTTTTCGGAGAATCCGATTCAGCATAAAAACGAAGAAGTGGCTCTGTACCCGAAGCGCGAACTAAAAGCCATCCATCTTTTGTATAAAATTTAAATCCATCAGTTGAGTCAATTTTTGTAATTTTAAATTCGCCTATTTTTTTTGGATTTGATTTGCAAATTTTTATTATTCTATCTTTATCTTTTGTTGTTAAAAGTTTGTCAACTCTATTATAATGATGCTCGCCGAATTCATCAAACAATTCTTTTACAAGTTCGCTTAATTTCATTCTACGAACAGACATAACTTCGGCTAATAAAAAACCGATAAAAATTCCATCTCGTTCGGGTAAATGTCCCATCACGCCAATTCCACCACTCTCTTCTCCAGCAATAATTATTTTTTTTTCTGTCATCAATCTGCAAAGATGTTTGAAGCCAACTGCAGTTTCGTGTAATTTAATTTTGTACTTCGCGCACATTTTATTTATCAACTCACTAACAGAAAGTGATTTTACAACTTCGCCTTTGTACAATCTATGTTCAACTAAATATTTTAAAAGGATTGCAAAAATTCTGTGCGAATCAACAAAATTTCCATTTTCATCTACTGCGCCAACTCTATCTGCATCTCCATCGGTTGCAAAACCAATATGTGCGTTGTTCAATCTTACATCGAGCATCAACTCTTGCAAATTTTGCGCAAGTGGTTCTGGGTGCGCTCCACCAAAACTCGGATTGAAAGAATTTCGCAAAGTAATTAATTGCGGATAAAATAATTGCGCAACACCTTGCCCAGCTCCGTACATCGCATCGAATACAATTTTTAAATGTTCATTCTTAATTAAATCAAATTCAATTTTTGATTGCAAATCGTTTAAATAAATTGCTGTGTAATTTACCAATTCAATTTTTTTCTTTTTCAACAATTCATTAAATGGTAAAAGTTTTATCGGCAACTCTTTCATCGTTTGGATTGGCGCTAAAAATTTTTCAACCTCATCAATCATTTCAGGATGTGCAGGTCCGCCAAAATCTCCTTTTATCTTAAAACCATTATATTTTGCAGGGTTATGACTTGCTGTAATTACAACTCCGCCTGCGGCACTTAGCCGAACTACTCCGAGCGAAACCATTGGCGTAGTTGCGATGTGGTCGGCGAGTAAAACTTTTACGCCTGCGCTTGCGATTGTTTGAGCGGCAACCTCGGCAAATTCTTTCGAAAGAAATCGCGCATCGTAACCAATTACAATTCCATTTTTTGCTTTTTTATGTTTTGAAAAATATTGCGCCGTTGCTAAGGAAACTTTTCTTAATTCTTCAAAAGTAAAATCATCTGCGATTACACCGCGCCATCCATCTGTTCCGAATTTTATATGTGCCATAGTTTTTTAAATAGAAATATTAAATGCGCCAAAGCCAGCGTAGTTTGCATCATCGCCCAACTCTTCTTCAATTCTTAAAAGTTGATTGTATTTTGCAATTCTATCAGTTCGGCTTGCGCTTCCAGTTTTTATTTGACCAGAGTTTGTTGCAACAGCAATGTCAGCAATTGTTGCATCTTCCGTTTCGCCCGAGCGATGAGAAATTATTGATGTGTAACTTGCACGCTTCGCCATTTCAATTGCATTTAATGTTTCAGTCAATGTTCCAATCTGATTTACTTTTATCAAAATCGAATTTGCAATTCCTTCTTCAATTCCTCGACTTAATCTTTTTGTATTTGTTACAAACAAATCATCTCCAACAAGTTGGATTTCGTTTCCAAGTTTTTCTGTCATTAATTTCCATCCATCCCAATCATCTTCTGCCATTCCATCTTCAATCGAAATGATTGGATAATTTTTTACCCAATTCGCCCAGTAGTCAACCATCTCTTCTTTTGTAATTTTCTTTTGCGATGATTTGTAAAATAAATATGTTCCATCTTCTTTTTGATACATCTCGCTTGTTGCGGGATCAAGCGCAATATAAATATCGCTTCCGGCTTTGTAATTTGCTTTTGCGATTGCTTCCATAATTACTTCAAGCGCTTCTTCGTTTGATTTTAAACTTGGCGCAAATCCACCTTCATCTCCAACCGAAGTGTTGTATCCTTTTTTTCGTAAAACATTTTTCAGTGTGTGAAAAACTTCTGTTCCCATTCGTAACGCTTCAGCAAAAGTTTCTGCGCCAACTGGCACAATCATAAATTCTTGGAAGTCAACATTGTTATCCGCATGTCGTCCGCCATTAATAATATTCATCATCGGAGTTGGAAGAATTTTTGCATTTGTTCCGCCAAGATATCGATAAAGCGGAAGTTTCATCGAGTTTGCAGCCGCTTTTGCAGTTGCGAGCGAAACAGCCAATATTGCATTTGCACCAAGATTTGATTTGTTGTCAGTCCCATCTAAATCTATCATCATTCTATCGATTGAAACTTGTTCTCGCGAATCAAAGCCAATTAATTCATCGGCAATTTTTGTGTTGATATTTTCGACAGCCTTCAAAACACCTTTTCCGAAATATCTATTTTCATCTCCGTCGCGAAGTTCATTCGCTTCGTGCTCACCAGTTGATGCGCCACTTGGCACAGCGGCTCGTCCAAACGAACCATCATTTAAAAAAACATCTGCTTCAACTGTTGGGTTGCCGCGTGAATCAAGAATTTCTCTTGCAATTATATTTTCTATTAAAGTTGACATCATTTTCCTTTGTTGATTTTTACCAATTTAAAATAATTTCGTTCCAAAATCAACGATAGAAAATTGCAGTAGCGCATAATTTTTGCTAATTTTGTCGTACAAATTGTGAACATAAAAGCAGAATTTCCTATCGGCGTGTTTGATTCTGGGATTGGTGGTTTAACAGTCGTACACGCTTTGCAACAAATTCTTCCGCACGAAAATATAATTTATTTTGGCGATACTGCCCGCGTGCCTTACGGAACAAAATCTCCGCAAGTTGTTCGAGAGTACGCGCGAGATGATGCAGAATTTTTAATTAAGCAAAATGTTAAAATGATTGTGATTGCCTGCAACACAGTTTCGGCAGTTGCGCTTGATGTTGTGCAAAATATTTCTCGTATTCCTGTAGTTGGTGTAATTATTCCCGGTGCAAAATTAGCAGTCGCTTCAACAAAAAATAAAAAAATCGGCATCATCGGAACTACTGGAACAATTTTAAGCAAAGCTTACGAGAATGCAATCAGACAGAATGAAAAAGATATTTTATCGTTTGGAAAAGCTTGTCCACTTTTTGTTCCGCTTGTTGAAGAGGGATTAATTAATCACAAAGCAACTGAACTACTTGCGAAAGAATATCTTTTTCCACTCATCGCAAAAAAAATTGATACTTTAATTTTAGGTTGCACACATTATCCACTCTTAAAAAATATTTTAAGAGAAGTAACGAACAACGAAATAAATTTAATCGATTCGGGCGAAGCCGCCGCAAAAGAAGTTTTTGAAGTTTTAAAAAAAGAAAATTTATTAAACAAAAGTAGACTCAAAGCTCGGTTACAATTTTTTGTAAGCGACTCTCCAGAAAAATTCACTGCAATCGGTGAAAAATTTTTAGGCACTTCGCTTGGTCGAGTAAAAAAAGTAAGTATCACATCACATTAAAAAAAAGGAAACTTAAAATGAATTTAATTGATTCAATTTACATTTTAGTTTTGGCAGGCTTCGTCGGTTTCGAAGTTATCCGCAGAGTCGCGCCAACACTTCACACTCCACTGATGTCGGCAACAAACGCAATTTCTGGCATTTCGCTTGTCGGCTCGCTTGTTGCGGCTGGCAGTAACCACGATTTTACAAGCACAATACTTGGCTTTATTGCGGTAATTGCAGCAACTACAAATGTTGTCGGCGGATTTATGATTACCGACCGAATGCTCAAAATGTTTAAAAAGAAGGAGAAAAAATCATGACACAAGAAATCCTTCTTGAAGCGATTTATATTCTCGCTGGTGTATTTTTTATTCTCGGTTTAAAAGGATTAAGCTCGCCTCAGTCTGCGCGACGCGGAATGTTTTTAGCCGAAGCCGGAATGCTTTTTGCAATCGTCGGCACTTTGATGAAAGCCGAAATTGTAACTTACGAATGGATAATTGCTGGAATAATAATTGGTTCGGTTGCTGGTGCGTTGATGGCAATTTTTATGCCGATGACTGCAGTCCCACAACGAACTGCAATTTCTCACTCATTCGGTGCGGTTGCCGCTGTGCTTGTTGGCATTGTTGAATTTAATAAACACGGAAATGAAATCTCATCTGGTTTGATGGTTGCACTTGGTTTCGAAGTTCTCTTTGGCGCATTGACAGTTACTGGAAGTTTAATTGCTTTCGGAAAATTACAAGAAATAATTACTGGCGTTCCGATAACTTATAAATTTCAAAATGTTTCGAATGTTACTTTGTTCTTTTTGATTATTGCACTTTATATTTTTCTAATTTTTAATCCGACAAATATTTTTGCTTTTTATTTAATAATTGCACTTGGATTAGTAATTGGAATTTTAATTGTCTTGCCGATTGGTGGAGCAGATATGCCGGTTGTACTTTCACTTTTAAATTCTTACGCGGGACTTGCCGCCGCGGCAACAGGTTTTGCAATCAACAATAAAGTTTTAATAATTGCTGGCGCACTTGACGGCGCATCGGGATTTTTTCTTTCAATCTTGATGAGTAAAGCAATGAATCGTTCTTTTGCAAATGTTTTATTTGGCGCAGTTGGTTCAACCTCAACTGATGTAAAAAAATCTGCAGAAGAAAAACCAATTATTCGTTACACGATTGATGATGCAAAATTTATTTTAGAAAATGCAAGTTCGGTAGTTTTTGTTCCGGGTTACGGAATGGCTGTCGCACAAGCTCAACATGCAATTCGCGAACTCGGCGAGGAACTCGAAAAAAGAAATATTAAAGTTAGTTACGCAATTCATCCTGTCGCTGGAAGAATGCCCGGCCACATGAATGTTTTACTTGCCGAAGCAAATGTACCGTACGACCAACTTTTAGAAATGGAAATCATAAATCCGACAATGGATACTGTTGATGTTTGCGTTGTCGTCGGAGCGAATGATGTTGTAAATCCTGCGGCACGCAGTGAAAAATCAAGCCCAATTTATGGTATGCCAATTATTGATGTTGATAAATCTCGCACTGTAATTGTGATGAAACGCTCGATGGCTTCAGGTTTTGCTGGAATTGAAAATCCTCTTTTTTATTTGCCACAAACAAGAATGCTTTTTGGCGATGCTAAAAATGTAATGCAGGAATTAGTTGCGGAGTTTAAAAAAGATTAAAAAGATTTTAAATATCTGCTTTTATCATAATCATCTGCGTTTTCTGCGTTCTAT